>JAZQXP010000001.1:0-4642 GCA_045632925.1 Eubacteriales bacterium
AAGCAGTTTTCATCGAGCAAATATTCGGATAGACAAAGAAAAAATTCGATGCAAGATATTAATCTTACGAGGATTTTTTCTGCAGTATATGCGGATATTTGCCGATGAAAACCTTATGTGTTCGACTCTCTTCGGCTATAAAGCTCTGCGGCGATATATTTTCGTGTCTTTCGGCGTGACATATCTCGCAAGGTATTCAAGGAGAAATAATATGCTGATCCCAGAAAAGGACATAAGCTGCGGATTATTCGACAGCTCGCTTTTGCGCAAAAAGCAAACAAGGAGTCTGCCCAGAACCGTCACGTGCTACGAGCTTGAGATATTTCTTGAGGACGGCGGGGTGAGCTATATGAATGATGATCACCGCAAGGTGCGCCGCGGAATGCTGCTTTGTGCCCGTCCCGGAGCCGTCCGCCGAAGCGATTTTCCTGTCAAATGCGGATATATCAGAATTTCCAAAGAAGGTGCCGAAAGTGAGGGCATCGCCGACCTTCTTTCATCGCTCCCCGCCTACACCTATATCGAAGACCGCGCCGAAGCGGACGAGGTGATCGCGCTTTATTCAAAGCTCGGGCGCCGTCTTTTCGGCGTAAGCGCGGACGGTATGACCGCTTTGCGAGTGAATGCGCTGTTTTTGGACCTTCTGTACCGCTTGCATAAAATATGCGATGAAAATACACGCACCGAATCTGCCTCCCCCGTCGGCGACTCTATCCACGCCGCACGCGAATTCATCATTGAACACTTCTCGGAAAACTGTTCCCTCGAAAAAATAGCCGCCGAGGTCAACCTCTCTCCGAATTATCTGCACACGTCATTCAAGGAAGCCTTCGGCGAAACACCTTATGCATACGTCACGAAAATGCGGATCGAAAAGGCAAAAAAGCTCATCGCGGCGGGACGCGAATCGATGCTGACGATCGCGCTTGAGACGGGATTTTGCTCGCAATCGCATTTCAACAAGGTATTCAAATCTGTAACCGGAATGACTCCGAAGGAATACCGCGCGAGTATTATTGATATATATTAAAATAGCAAGGGGCTGATTCATCGAATCAGCCCCTTGCTCAAAGGATTTACTGAAGTCCCTTCAGAGTTTCATTGATAGCCGCGATCTTCATATCAAGCGCTCTTACGTGTGCTTTCTGCGAAGACATATAGCTGCCTGCGGTATTGCCGTTTACGGCGTTGCGGAAGATGCTGTAGGACATCTTATCAAGCTGTGTGGTGAAAAGTCTTGCAACGTCAATGTCAACTCCATCGCGGATCTTGTCAAACATGAAAGCGTCATCGCTCTGATCCGCGTATCTTGTCTTCATCGATTCCTCGAAGAGCGCGGGAGTTACATTGAGATAGCTCTGATATGCCATAAGCTCGAGGGTAGCCGCAGCCGCTTCGGGATCGGGCGCAGCAGTTGAAAGCATATACATACTGTATCCGAATCCGAGACAGGTACGATAGTTTGCCTGATCCTCATCATACTTCGGAATGGGAAGGATACCAAAGGAGAAGGCTGTATCGGTAAGACTTCTTGTGATAATGTAGGGACGGTCGACAAGGAAGAGTGCCTGACCTGCGGCGAAGAGGGGCTCGCTCTTCTTTATGTATGCATTGCCCGATACGTGAAGGAGGTTGCAAAGCTTTTCGAGAAGGTCAACAGTCTTCTGCGAGAAGAGATCGGGAGAAAGCTCGAGATTGCCGTCGCCATTTACCACAACGGTATTGAGATCCGAGCCTGCATAGAACGCATCAAAATGTACCGAGGTCACAACGACTCCAAAGCGGTCGCCCTCGCCTGCGATATTATCGCCGCTCTGCTCAAGGAATACGCCGTCGGAAAGCTCGATAAGCTTATCGAGAGTCCATTTACCGTCATAAGCAAGATCGTAAAGCTCATCAGCACCCATATGATGGATGTCCGTCAGCATATCCTTATTGAATATGGTAAGGTACATCATATGAATGAAGTTGGTGGAAATATCACCCGATGCAAAGTAAATACCGCCGTTTACGGTTGCCTTGGAAATAAGGCTCTTAGGCCACCAGGGCTTATCGAATTCAATAATGTCGTAATTGGTAAGATCCTGTGTGACACCCAGAGTCATAAGCGTCGCTCCCGTCATCGTGTAGCCGCCGAAGAGATCGTATGCATCCGCGCCCGACTGAGTGCTGTTTACGCAGGCATTGACAAAATCGCCCTGCTTGGAATTGTTGCCGGGGGTTCCGACGAAATCGAGAGTTACTCCGAACTGCTCCTGGATCTTCGCGTTTCTCTTGTAGATAGCGTCGTTGACAGACTCGCCGTTCTGGTCCTCAACGAAGAATTCGACGTTCGGAACATCATCCCAATAAAGGAAATTAACGGTAGTTCCGTCAAATCGGAGATCGTCGGGAATGTCGCTGGGGGCAAAGAGGGTATCTTCGGCTACGGTGGTAGCCTCGGCGCCGCTCGGAGCCTCGGTTGCCGCGGGAGCGGTGGTAGTATCGGGTGTTTCCGTCTGCGCACACGCAAGCGCCGTGGGAAGCATCATTGCAAGAATAAGCATAGCAATGACGATACGAATGATTCTTTTCATGTTTTCCTCCAAAAAATATTTATAAATTTAAATTTATAACCTATCCGAAGACCTCGAAAGCCGCAACCACGCGGAGCATATCGCGGTCGAAATTCTGCCTTCCGTAAGCGTCAAGGAATCGATCCTCGTATTCGTTTGTTTTAAGATTGTACCAAAACGTCCAAACCGCCCAGAAAAGGTCAATGTGGCGGTCACCGACGCCGCCGTTTCCGACGTCGATAAAGGCAGAAAATTTCCAATTATCGAGCATAACGTTCGGCAGGCAGTAGTCGCCGTGGATGAGAGTATCGTTTCGGAGAGACGAGCCGTACTTCTCTATTACCGCCATAGCCTCCTCGGCAGACGCATATCCGAAGGAATCGGGGAAGGAATCCTTATCGTAATTACCCGTGCGGTAATTTTCATATGCGAGCGATTTATAGGAGTCGATGCGGTTCTGAATAGGACAGCCGCTGAAATCCCTCCGGTGCAGATCGTAAAGCAGCTCGGCATAGAGGTCGCAAAGACGCTCGGGATTTGAGAGATACTGCGCGTGCGTGCAATCCTCGCCGTGAACGCGCTCTGTAAGCATAAAATCGCGCTCGCCCTGCTCGAAAGCGAGAACCTTTGCGCCGAGTCCGAGAGAACCGAAGTACTTTGTCATCCGCGCCTCGGATTCAAGCTCACCGCGCTTCATGCTTTTAAGGAAATATCCGCAGTCGCGGTCGATAAAAAGGACTTCCGCGCCGCTCGCGCATCGGCTGTCAAAAACCTTGGCACCGTCAAGAAGACCGCGCAATGATTCGGGATAGTTTTCGATATTGATTTGAGTCAAAATTCTTTGCATCGCGAGCACACTTTCAATTAATTACATATAGTCAGTATAATTTTAACACATTAATTAGAAATTGTCAATAACAAAAATACCGCACGGCGAATAATCATCGCCGTGCGGTAATATTTTATTTCCATTTTACTTTTCTTGCGGGCAAATGCGCGGTCACAAGTGCCTTCAGCGCAAGTAGCTCGACCTCCGAAAGCGCGGATACGTCAACGATATACCCTTGACGTTTGGAGACAAAGAGATATACGTCATCATCCTTTTTTCCGACCTTGATTATGGCAGAATACTTTATGGTACCCGAAGCACTTTCTTGGGTTGTTTCGGCAGTATAGTTCATTTCACTATCCTTAAAAGAGAAATTCAACACCGCATCTACCGAAGGTGATTTTTTCGTCAGCCTCGGCAATACAAAAGCGCCGAAAAGGTAGGCAAGATCCATAAGCGTGACCATAGCTCCGCACAAAACAACTGTGTCGGTAAGCGCATTGATCATAATCAAGAAGCCGACACACGCCCAAATGAGCAAAGTGCAAGCAGCCATGAAAGAGAAAAAGACTTTTCTTTGCTTCCAAAAATAATCATTGAAACGCAAAAGCCTCTGTTTGGTATAAACGGTTGAAATCTTGAGTTCCATTTTGCTCACCTCCAATATTTTTCAATTTAATTATATCATAAACACTTGAGAATGTCAATAATAAACGTTCGGCGGCAAAAAACAAAAGGAAAAGCAAATAATTATTATAAAAGTATAAGAAAAGCTCAAAAACGTCTTGACAAACACATAAAAATAGTGTATAATATTATCCGCGAGTTCTGCAAACGGCCGCTCGCGAGAGTATATACGGAGATGTACTCAAGAGGCCGAAGAGGCGCCCCTGCTAAGGGTGTAGGTCGGGTAACCGGCGCGAGAGTTCAAATCTCTCCATCTCCGCCAACAAAAAACGGTATCGCTTTCGCGATACCGTTTTTTGTTCGTGAAGCTGTACTGATGCAGAACTCCGCGAGTTTGCCTCGCAAACTCGCCATAGCGTGCGCATAGCTGAATTATTATTTCCGCACCCAATTTATGCGCACGCAGGAGTTCGTAAATCTCTCCATCTCCGCCAAATAAAAATCCGCGTTCGTAAGAATGCGGATTTTTATTTTATTATTCATTATTCATCATTCACTATTCATTATTCATTTGGCAAACGCGGATTTTTTAGTGAATAATGAATGATGAATAATGAAAAATGAATAATTT
>JAZQXP010000002.1:0-33295 GCA_045632925.1 Eubacteriales bacterium
TCGAGCGTGCTCGGATTGCTGATCGGCGGGGGATCTGCCGTGATCAGTATCGTTTTGATCATCGTTACTTATGTTATAAACGTATTGATCTATTTTGTTTATCAAAGATTTGTTTGCGCGAAGATCTATGAAAAGTGGGCGGGTGAGAGATTGAGAGTTCAATAAGGGGGTGACAGAGCCAATACTTCCCTACATTCGGGAAGTATTGGCTCTGTCCAATCAGGAGAAGCAGAGCTTCACCTGATTGAAGCGGTTGGCAAAAGTTGAAGCTTTTGCAATAAGACGAGACGCTGTCTCGTGCTCTGCAAACTTTTGAAAAAGTTTGATCAAAACTTTTCGCTGTTATTGTTGTTTATTTGATCGAGAATTTCCGCTTGCGGAAATTTACCTTCGAGGCAAACTTAACTCGCGCTTTGCGCGATCTTAACTAAAAAATGCAAGCCGTTTTGGCTTGCATTTTTTATTACAAATTAATAATAAGTAGTCCGATAAAGGTGATCGCGATCGAGGCGTAGGCTTTGAGCGTGAGCTTTTCCTTGAAGATAAACGCCGACATAAGCGTGCCGAGTGCCATCGTTCCGCCCTGGCTCATCGGGTAGAGCTTTGCCGCCGAGAGGAGAGTTGCCGCTTCGGTCTTGAAATAGGCGTTGCCGTAGAGGCAGACCGCCATTATCAGCACGTAAAACCAGGTCTTTTTCAGTATCGCAACTGCGCCGCCTTCGGTTTCGTCTTTCTTTTTGCCGACGGTCATTGCCGTATAAAGGACGATTAGCGTTATCGCGGCGAAAAAGTAGGAGCAGAACTGGAATTGCGCCGTGGTGGTGTCAAGTCCCGAGTAAGTAAAGGCTTTTTGCGAAAAATCGGTCATTCCGTTGGCAAGTCCGCAGAGGATGACGACCGCGAGGGTTCTGAACGTCGGTTTTACCTTCGTGCCCGCGTGCATAAGGTACGCGGCGAAAACGAGGACGCAAAATCCGATGACGTCGCGGGTGGTGATCGCTTCCTTATAGAAAAAGAAGCTGAAAAGGATCGTCACACCGACGCCGAGCATCTGAAAGACCTCTAGCATCATATATCCGCTCGAATTTGCGGCAAAAAGCCATGCAGCAACCAGAATCGCGGTCGAAATTCCCGAAAAAGCCGAGTAAGCGACCAGCTTTCCCGTGATCTCAAGCCCGAAAAAGCCGCCCGTGACGGCAAGAATGACCGTCGATGTGGCTATGCACATCAGCATTCGGAAGAAGCAGATGAGCAGCGTGTCGTCGAGCTTTGCCGAAAAACGGCTCATCTGCTTTCCGCAATAGCCCTTGATCGTGTTTGTCAGAAGCGCGATCGAAAGGAAAATATAACCCATTTTGAGGATTTAGGACATCAATTTGACCATAACTGCCTTCTGCGCGTGGAGGCGGTTTTCTGCTTCCTCGAAGATCTCTGCGGCGTGCGCCTCGAAGACCTCCGCGGTGATCTCCTCCTCGCGGTGCGCGGGGAGACAATGGAGCACGAGCGCGTCGGGCTTCGCGTAGGTCATAACGGTCGAGTTGATCTGATAACCCTCGAAAGCCTTGCGGCGGATAGCGGCTTCGCCCTCCTGACCCATCGACGCCCAGACGTCGGTGTAGAGAGCGTCGGCATCCTTTGCGGCTTCCTCGATCGACTCGGTGCAGAGGAATCTGCCCGTTGCCTCCGCCCACTTCATGATCTCGGCATCGGGCTTATAATTTGCGGGGCAAGCGATAGCAACGCTCATTCCGGCAAGGATACAGCCGACGATGAGGGAGTTTGCCATATTGTTGCCGTCGCCGATGAAGCAAAGCTTCTTGCCGTGCAGGTCGCCGCGAAGCTCGCGGATGGTCTGGAGGTCTGCAAGCACCTGGCAGGGATGCGCGTAGTCGGTAAGACCGTTGATGATCGGGATCGAGCCGAACTCTGCCATATCCTCGACCTCCTTCTGGTCGAAGGTACGGATCATAATGCCGTCGAGGTAGCGGGAGAGGACGCGGATGGTGTCTGCGGTCTCCTCGCCGCGACCGATCTGAAGGTCGTTCGAGGAGAGGAAGAGACCCTTGCCGCCGAGCTCGTGGATGCCCACCTCAAAGGAGACGCGGGTTCTTGTCGAGGACTTGCGGAAGATCATACCGAGGGTCTTGCCCTGGAGATAGGGCTTCTTGATGCCCGCCTTGCGCTCAGCCTTGAGCTCGTCGGCGAGGTCGAGTATGGAATAAAGCTCTTCTGTTGTAAGATCTGAGAGTTTAAGAAGATGTTTCATGGTATTATTTCCTTTTTTATGCGATTGCGGCTTCTCCGTCGGTGCACTTTACGGTGGTAGCGGGAATATCACGGAACCAGTTCGAGTTCTTTGTTACGAGCTCCCACTGCGCGAGAGTGCCGCTGTAGTTGACGGTTGCGAGCGCGGTACAGCCTCTGAAGGTCTCCTTGCCGAGGGTCATAAGGTCGGCGGTAAGTGTGATATTGTCGAGCGCGGTGCAGTTGTAGAATGCTCTGTAGCCGATCGACTCGACGTTTTTGCCGAGGGTGATGAGGCTCAGCGCCTTGCATTCCGCAAACGCCTGCTCGCCGATAGACTTAACGAAATCGGATACGAGGACTTCCTTGAGCTTGGGGCAGGAGTAGAATGCTCTGTTTGCGATAGTGGTGAAGTATGTCTGCTCCTCTCCGATGGCGATCTGCGCCTTTTCAAGCGAATCGCAGTAGCTGAACGCCTCATAGCCGACGGTCTGTACGGTCGAGGGGAGAGAAATCGAGGTGAGCGCATCGCAGTTGCAGAATGCGTACTCGCCGATCTTGTTGAGAACAGTACCGAGAAGCTCGATGTTGCTGAGCGCGTAGCAATCCTGGAATGCTCTGTTATCGATGGTCTTGAGCGTATCGGGGACGAGGACGGTCTTGAGAGCGGTGCACTTCTGGAATGCGTATCTGCCGATCGATTCAAGCATTTTGCCGAGGTTGATCTCGGTAAGAGCGGCGTCGTTCGTGAATGCATAGTCACCGATGGAGACTACGTTCTGACCGATATTGATGCTTGCGAGAGCTGTGCAGTTCGCGAACGCGTACTTGCCGATGCTTTTTACGGTATCGGGAAGGACGATCGAGGTAAGCGAGCCGCAGTAGTAGAAGCAGTAGTCACCGACGAGCTCGAGGTTCGAGCCGATAGTTACCGTTGCGAGCTTGCCGCAGTTTCTGAATACGCTTCCGTCAAGCTTGGAGACGCTGTTGCCGATCACGGCTGTGGTAAGAGCTTCGCAATCCTGGAATGCAGCGCCGCCGATAACGGTCTTTTCAGCAGGGCTCGAATCGTCGCCGATAGTGACGCTTTCGAGACCCTTACAAGAGATGAACGCGGAAACGCCTATGTTCTTGATGTTTGCGGGGATGACAAGGGTCTTGAGCGAATGGCAATGCTCAAACGCCTGATTTCCGATCACGGGCGAGCCTGTGCCGAAGTCGATCGAGGTAAGAGCGGTGCAGTAGTAGAATGCTCTGGAATCAACGTTCGCAAGAGATGCGGGGAACGCTATCGAGGTAAGTCTCGAGCAATAACGGAATGCCTCGTATTCGATAGTCTTGAGGTTCTTTCCGAGGGTGATCGAGGTGAGAGATGCGCAATTATTGAAGCAGTTGTCGCCGATGATGCCGACGGTATCGCCGATGACGACTGTCTTGAGCTCGCCGCAGTTCTCAAATACGCGGGAGCCGATATCGGTGAGCTCTGTCTGTGCGCTCGAGTCGCCGATGGTTACGGTTTCGAGCTTGGTTATGTACGAGAAAGCGTTGTACTGAATGTTCTTGACGTTTGCGGGGATGACGAGCTCCTTGACGCCGTGGCAGGCGGTGAAGGCGTTATTACCGATGCTTTTTACCGATGCGCCGAGCTTGATCGAGGTTACGTTGTTACAGTTCTTGAAGGCGCTGGCAGCGATCTCGGTTACGCTGTCGGGGATAACGATGGAGGTCAGACCCTGACAGTTGATGAAAGCTGCCTGACCGATCTTGGTGATATTATTTCCGAAGGTGAGGTTGGCAAGAGAGGAGCATCCGTTGAAGGTATCGTTTCCGATAACGGAAACGCTGTTTCCGATAATGGCATCGGTAATAGCCGAGCAACGGTAGAACATGCTCGTACCGGTTGCGGTAGGCGTCTCACGTACGGTATTGTCGCCTATGGTGACCTTCTTGAGAGAGGAGCATTCGTTGAAGATCGCTGCGCCTGCGCTTGTCAGAGTTCCGGGAACTGCGACCTCGGAAAGAGAGTTACACTTTGAAAATGCGTAGTCTTCTATCTCGGTTACGCTTCCGAGGCTGACGGATTTAAGTCCGCTGCATTCATAGAAAGCGTATCTTCCGAGCTTCTGTACGCTTTCGGGAAGAGAGAGCTCTGTGAGCGCGGTGCAGTATTCAAAGGCATAGTCATCGATAGTCTTGACCGAATTGCCGATGGTGACCGAAGCGAGGGACGAGCACTTATAGAATGCGCTCTGACCGACGGTTGTAACCGTATCGGGTATCACGAGAGAAGTGATCCTCGAATTGCTCTTGAAAGCACCGTTGTTGATCGAAACGACGAAATGTCCGTCATAGGTGCGGGGGATGATGATGTCGGTTGCTGTGCATTTGCCGATGCCGGTAACGGTATATCCGCCGAGCTTGGAGTAATAGCTGAAAGCAAGGTCGAGGTTAGCCTTTTCGCTCTCGCCGCAGACCGAGCACTTGCCGCCCGAGAACTTGTGGGAGGCGAGGAGGATGGTCTCGACGTCCTTGAGGACCTCTTCACAGCGCGAGCATTTTTCGCCCGCGGTCGAGCCGTAGCTCATACAGGTTGCGGGAACTTCCGCGGTCAGGGTGGGAGCGTGGCCGAGAGCCTCGAGGGTCTGTTGCTGCTTTACGGTTGTGTAGCATACCGAGCAATAGCTGCTGTCGGTGTAGCCGGATCTTGTGCAGGTGGGCTCCTTGCCCTCGTTTACGACAACGGTGTGGGGCAGGGGCTCGATAGCGGTCTGCTCAACGGTCATATTGCCGCAGACGGTGCAGCGTTTACCGTCGGAAAGACCTTCCGTCTGGCAGGTTGCGGGATAACCTTCGACGACCTCTTCGACGTGAGGTGCGCCTTCGATATACTCGCGCTCGCGCTCGTCGCAAAGCTCGCAGGTACGCGAGCGAATGCCTTTTTCGGCGCAGGTGGCTTCCTTTGTGACCTTCCAGTCACCAAATTCGTGATCGCATTCATCGTTCGAGCCGCCCTCGCCGCCGCAAGCGGCAAGACAGAAGAGAGCAAGGATCAGCGCGATGATCGCAATTGTGATCTTTTTCATAATGAAATACCTTCCTATAAAATAAAATACTTATATAATTATATCACAACGACCCGCTCATTTCAATAAGCGGATCGTAATTTTTTGTATTTTCTCTCAATTAAACCGACAAAATCTGTTCGAGAATTCCGAGAGCCTCGTCGATCTGCGGATAGGTGATGTTCAGAGGAGGCAACAGGCGGAGCTTATCCTTTGCCGAGAGGAAGAGAACTCCGCGAGAGATACCCTCGGAGATGATCTCGGGGGTGGGCTTTTCCGCCTTGATACCGATCATAAGTCCGAGACCGCTGACCGAAAGCACGCCCTTCATTTTTCCGAGCTTTGTGAATATATATTCGCTCTTTTTGCGGACTTCTGCAAGGAAATCTTCGTCAAGACGGCTGATCACATTCAGCGCACCCGCCGCACAAGCGGGATTTCCTCCGAAGGTCGAGCCGTGCGATCCCGCCGAAAGAGTGTCCTTTACCTTTTCGCCGAGCATCACGGCAGAGATCGGAAGTCCGCCGCCGAGACCCTTCGCCGTGGATACGATATCGGGCTTGATGCCGAATTGCTCGAAGGCGTATAGGGTTCCCGTGCGACCGTTGCCCGTCTGGACCTCGTCGATGATGAGGAGGATATCCTTGTCCGCGCAAGCCGCCGCGATCGCGGAAACGTAGTCGCGTTCAAGCGCATTGACGCCGCCCTCGCCCTGAACGAGCTCGAGCATAACGGCACAGACGTCATCGGTCATCGCCGAAAGCATAGCTTCGGTATCGTTTGCGGGGACGTGAATGAATCCCTCGGTGAAGGGCATAAAGGTCGTGTGGAAGACGTCCTGACCCGTTGCCGCGAGGGTGGTTATTGTTCTGCCGTGGAAGGAATTGACGAGAGTGACGATCTTCGCGCGGCCCTCGCCGTATTTATCGAATGAATATTTGCGCGCCGCCTTGATTGCGCCCTCGTTTGCCTCCGCGCCCGAATTACCGAAGAAGATGCGGGACATGCCCGTTCTCTCGCAAAGGAGCTCCGCAAGACGTGCGCAAGGAGAGGTGTAATAGAGGTTTGAGGTGTGGGAGAAGGAATTCAGCTGTGCCGTTACTGCCGCGACCCACTCGTCGTCGGCGTAGCCAAAGGTGTTCGTGGCAATTCCCGAGCCCATGTCGATGTATTTTTTGCCGTTTACGTCGTAAGCCACCGCGCCCTTGCCCGAGACGATCTCAACGGGAAAGCGGCGGTAGGTCTGAGCGACGTATTTGGAGTCAAGTTCGAATGTGTTCATATTGTTTCACCTAATGAATGATGAATAATGAATGATGAATAATGAATAATTGAGGTATCTTTTCTCGTGCGCTCGAAAAGCAAATAAAATCAATTTTCGAGCTTGCGAGAAAATTTTCCTTAATTATTCATTATTCATTAGCGAAGCGATTTCATTATTCATTATTAATTTTTTATTCAAGCACCATAGTACCCAGTCCCTCATCGGTGAGAATTTCGATGAGAATCGAGTGAGGAACGCGTCCGTCGATGATGAAGACGCGCTTTACGCCGCCGCGGACGAGGTCGGCGCAGCCCGTGACCTTCGGGATCATACCGCCCGAGATCGTGCCGTCGGCAATCATCGAGTCGATCTCTCCGAGGTGGATCTGCGAGATGAGAGTCTTGGGATCGTCCTTGTTTGCGAGAATGCCGGGGGTGTCGGTCAGCGAGATGAATGCCTCTGCGCCGAGTGCCGCGGCGATCTCGCCCGCCATCGTGTCGGCGTTGATATTGTAGATTTCACCATTTTTGTCGCAGGCAACGCTCGAGATCACGGGGATGTAACCCTTCTCGAGAACGTCGGTGATCAGCCCCGTGTTGACCTTTGTGATCTCTCCGACGTAGCCGAGCGCGGGATCGAGCTCACGGACGTGGATCATGTTCGCATCGATGCCCGAAAGTCCGACCGCAAGTCCGCCGACCGAGCCGATCAGTCCGACAAGACTCTTGTTGACCTTGCCCGCAAGGACCATCGTTGCAACCTTTGCGGTCTCGGCGTCGGTGACGCGGAGTCCGTTTTCGAATTTACTTTCGATGTTCATTCTCTTGAGCGTTTCGGTCAGAGCGGGTCCGCCGCCGTGAACGAGGACGACCTTGACTCCGATAAGGTTGAGGAGTGCAACGTCGCGCATTACGTCCTCCTTGAGGCTTTCGTCGATCATCGAGGATCCGCCGTATTTGATGACGATTATCTTGTCGGTGTATTTTTTGATATAGGGAAGCGCTTCGACCAGCACCTTTGCGCGGTCGGCGTTGGAAATATTCATCATGTTCTGTAGTCTCCGTTGATCTTGACGTAATCGTAGGTAAGGTCACAGCCCCACGCGGTTGCGGATTCATCTCCCATTCCGAGGGTGATGTTGACCTGAATCTCAGGGCAGAGAAGGATCTCCTTGGCTTTTTCCTCGGAGAAATCAACGCCTGCGCCGCCGCGGCAGACCTCGATCTCGCCCGCGGTCGATGCAAAGGAAACGCCGATGGTGCCCACGTCTACCTTCGCGCCCGAGTAGCCGATCGCGCAGAGAACACGGCCCCAGTTTGCGTCGGCGCCGAACATTGCCGCCTTGAAAAGGCTCGAGCAGATGACGGATTTTGCGACAGTGCGGGCGGTTTCCTTGTCAGCCGCGCCGCTTACGTTGCATTCGAGGAGCTTTGTCGCGCCCTCGCCGTCAGCCGCGATCGCACGGCAAAGCTTGGAGGTGACCGCGAAAAGTGCTTCCTTGAAGGTGGCAAAATCGGGTGAATTTTCGTCGATCTCGTCGTTGCCCGCCATGCCGTTTGCCATAACGGAGAGCATATCGTTCGTCGAGGTGTCACCGTCGACGGAGATCATATTGAAGGAGTTCCTGACGTCTTCCTTGAGCGCGAGATTCAGCGCGGAGGGGGTGATCGCAACGTCGGAGGTGACGAAGACGAGCATCGTTGCCATGTTCGGATGGATCATTCCCGAGCCCTTTGCGATACCACCGATACGGCAGACCTTGCCGCCGATCTCGAATTCTACAGCGACGCTCTTGAGCTTTGTGTCGGTGGTCATGATGCCCCAAGCCGCGTCCTCGGAACCGTTATAGGAAAGAGAGGAAACGAGCTCGTCCATACCGTTCGCGATGGGAGTGACGTCGAGCTTTTGACCGATAACGCCGGTCGAGGCAACGATCACGTCACGCGCGGGGATTCCCGTGGACTTGTAGACGAGTTCGCACATAGCCTCCGCAATCTGAATGCCGTCGGCGTTGCAGGTGTTTGCGTTGCCGCTGTTGCAGATAACGGCGCGTGCGATGCCGTCCGAGAGGTTCGCGCGGGTGACCTTGATGGGCGCGCCGCAGACGAGGTTGGTGGTGTATACTGCCGCCGCCGAGCACTTGCGGTCGCTGACGATGAGGGAGAGGTCCTTCTTCGTCTTGCCCTTGCGGATGCCGCAATGTACGCCCGAGGCGCGGAAGCCTTGCGCGGCACAAACGCCGCCTTCAATGTACTTTATCATAATTCGAGTCCTTTCACGGGGTCCTGCCCGATTGCAATGTTCATATTCTGGATAGCGGCACCCGATGCGCCCTTTCCGAGGTTGCAGAACAATGCATAAATATTCACTGTGCATTCATTTCCCGAGACGATGATCTGCATCGAATCGCGTCCCGAGAGTGTGTTTGAATAGATCAGTCCGTCCGCCGTGCCCTTCTCGCAGAGGGGAGCGACCGAGATGAGAGCGCTGCCCGCGTAGTGCTCGGAGTAGAGAGCGTGCACTTCGGAAACGCTCAAAGGCTTCTTTGCGAGCCTCATCTGGATGGGCACGCAGACGCACATACCCGAATAGAAATCCGAAACGATCGGATTGAAGGCGGGAGCGAAATCGAGCGAGCAGACCGTCTTGATCTCGGGGAGATGCTTGTGCTGAGCCGATAGCGCGTACTGGCAGGGCGAGTCGAATTTGGAGTCGCGTCCTGCTGCCTCATAATCGGCGATCATTTTCTTGCCTCCGCCCGAGTATCCCGTCAGGCTGTGAATGGCGAAAGGGTAGGCGGCGTCAAGGATTCCGCGCGATACTAGGGGGTAGAGGATCGCGATCGCGCCGCTTGCGTGACAGCCGGGATTTGCGATGCGTTTCGAGGCTTTGATCTTCGTCTCGTGCTCAGCCGAAAGCTCGGGAAAACCGTAAGCCCAGTCGGGGTTCGTGCGGTGTGCGGTAGAACAGTCTATAATAACGGTGGAGTCGTTTTTACAAAGCGTAACAGCCTCGCGAGCCGCGTCGTCGGGCAGGCAGAGGAAGGTCACGTCGGAGGATGAGATCGCCTCGCTCCGCGCCGCCGCATCCTTGCGAAGCTCCTCGGGAAGGACGATCAGCTCGATGTCATCGCGCCCCGAAAGACGCTCGTTGATGCGAAGCCCCGTCGTTCCCGCTTGTCCGTCAATGAATACTTTTTTCATGCATTTGGTCTCCAAAAAGAAATACTGTCTCATTATAAATATGTTACATATTATACTACAAAATTCTATAAAGGTCAATAGGTTTGGTGAATATTTTTGCGAGAAAAATGAATAAATAATCATTTTGTCATATTATTTTACTTGCCTTCGTATTAATTATTGAATAAAAACTTGCGAGGTGAGATTATGCGAAGGAAATTATTTGTTTTCTTGATTTGTTTTGGGCTGTTATCGGCGTTTTTGGCGATAACGGGATTTGCCGAGGAGGCGGAGGGTGAGCTTCTCTCGCCGGGGCTTCGGGTTATTGCGGCGCGGTGCGAGATGGTGGTCTCGGGTGTGCCGGGCGGCGAGGTGATATTTACCGAGGATGATTTCATCCGTGCAGTCGGTTATGCGCCCGAGGAGATAACGATCACGAGCAGACCCGACTCGGCGGTCGGTCAGCTGACTCTCGGCAGTGTGCTGATCCCCGAGGGGCAGACGCTTTCGGGCTCGAATCTCGACCGTATCTCCTTTATGCCGAGCGGAAATCCCTCCGAGGATACGGCTTGCTTCAGCTTTTCCGCCGACGGTGCACCCTATGATTACACCTGTTTTGTCCGTCTGACCTCCCGTGGCGCGACTAATGCCGCGCCCACGCTTGACTGCGCTACTGCGGCGTCTCTTTCCGCGAAGGTTCCCGAGGGCGGGATATGCGGCGGCAGGCTCGCGGCGAGTGATCCCGACGGCGATGGACTCGTTTTTGAGATCGTCTCCTATCCGAAGCACGGCAGTGTGATGCTCTCCGACCGCGAGACGGGACGTTACCTCTACCGTCCGACGGCGGGCTACACGGGCAAGGACCGCTTCGTTTACACCGTCCGCGACGAATGGGGCAACTACGCGGGCGAGGCCGAGGTCAAGGTCACGGTCAGCCGTTTTTCGACGCCCGAATTTGCCGATATGTCGGGCTCTGCCGAGACTTTTGCACGCATCGTCACCTCCGAGGGGCTGATGAGCGGAACTATCGTCGGCGGTGAGGAGTATTTTTACCCCGATCGCGGCGTGACGAGGAGCGAATTTACCGTCAATCTTCTGATCGCGGCGGGGATCGAGGTCGGCGAGGACGCGCTCACGGTCTTTTCCGACCAAGGCGATATTCCCGCGTCGGCGCTGCCATACGTTTCAATGGCTTACGAGCTGGGTCTGACCGACGGCTGGATCAGGGGCGGAGAGCAGATCTTCCTTCCGAATGAGGAGATCAGCCTTGCCGAGGCGGCTCTGATGACGTCGCGTCTGCTCGGTATCGGATACGATTCTGCCGTTATGGTCTCGGCGCCTCTCGGCGAGGCGAGCTGGGCAAAGAGGGAGATAGCCGCGCTCTGCTCTGCGGGCTTTGCGATCGAGAACGTCGGAGTTACGTCGAATACTCTGCTTGACCGCGCTTCTGCCGCCGAGCTTCTCTGCGGCGTACTGAATATTGCGAAGGACGGAGGCGTGCGGAAATGAATAATGATCTTTTGAGGCTGACCTACATCCCCTATGACCGTCAGCGTGCGGTCGAATACGCGCGGAGATGGGCGCTTGAGCGGAATCCGATCTTCGAGGATTACACGGGTATCGGCGGCGACTGCACAAATTTCGTCTCGCAGGCGATCTTTGCGGGGACCTGCGTGCAGAATTACTCGACCGACTACGGATGGTATTTCATTTCGCCCGAAAACCGCGCGCCCGCCTGGACGAGTGTGGAATTTTTCTATGATTTTATGACGGGTGCGCCCGAATTTGCATCGCAAAACGGCGGCACGGGTCCCTTCGGATTCCCGATTCCGCTCGGGAACGTACAGCCGGGCGACGTCATACAGCTTGCCGACGAGGCGGGGGATTTTTACCACACTCTGATCGTCTCGATGGTCGAGGGCGGGGAGATCTACGTCTGCGCCCACTCGGACGATGCCCTCGACCGTCCGCTTTCGAGCTACAATAACGCCTCCGAGCGCGCGATAACGATCACGGGAGCGAGAACAAGACCCGTTTATCCCTGCTTTGAGAGGTTGATGGGGGAGGAGTGAAAAGGGCAGAGAGTAAAATGCAGAATGCAAAATGCAAAATGCAAAATTGAGGTAGCTTTTCGAGCGTTGCTCGAAAAGCATATAACAATAATTTTGTTTTGTTTTAATAATCCTTTGTCAGGTTTAAACCTATAATAAGTAAATAGAAAAATCGAGATGTAATGAAGCAAAAACTTCAAAACATCTCGATTTTATTATTTATTTTTTTGCAAAACTTCAGTTTATTACAATGCAATAGGATATCACGCAGAAACTAAATTATCGGTATAATTATTTCCTCGCGCAGCGACGGAAATTTACCTATGAATGATAATTTTGCATTTTGCATTTAGCATTTTGCATTTATTTGATGTTATCGCAAACTCCGATAAAGATCGGCAGTCCCGCTTCGGTATCGACGATGGCGTAGACGAAGGGGCGGTCGAGCTCGACGCGGTAGTATTTGATATTGTCGGGCGCGGCGCATTCGGGCTCCATGATGACGGCTGTGACAGCGGCAGCGCGGGTGCCCGAGTTATCAAGGTCGATGTGGGTTTTCTGAATGACGCGGCTAATATAGATATTTCCGAGCTCGGAGTGACCCATTGCGTCAAAATCGGCACTCGCGCTGTTAAAGGCGATCGGCATACCCATCTTCTCGAGCACCTTCCTCATTTCGATCGAACAATCGAAGGAAAAATGCGGCATTTTCGCGCTGATCTCGACGTTCACGGTCTCTCTCTTGTCGTAGAGCTTGAGGAAATCCTCGCCCTTGAGGGATGCGGCGTAATCGTAGACGTTACCCTCGGGCAGGAGCGCGACGAAGGCGTACTTGCCACCCTTGTAATTTTTGACGATTCCGACCTCGTTCTTGCCTTCGATATAGCCGTTGGCTTCAGCCCACATGAATTTTGCGGTCTGCGCGTTGCCGTTGACGGTTGTGAAATTGCCGTCGAAGCAAGCCGAATCGGAGGGCTGCTGCTGCCAGAGCGCGTCAAAGGCGAGGGCGTTGAGGAGCACCATGATCGTATCCTTGTCGAGATCGCCCTCCTTGAGGATCGAGGGGATCATACCGAAGGTCTCTTCCTTTGCCCAGTTGTTGATCGCGGGGATCGAGGAGGGAAGATCGGCGGCTATGATGTCGGCGTCGTATGTGTTTTCGATCGCGCTGACGAAATTGCGGTTGATGCTGAAGGTGGGGGACGAGGTCACCCATACTGCGTTTGCGAGATTGAATTTTGCGTCGTCGGTCGAGGAGAGTGATGCCGAATAGTTGAAGAGTTGCTTGTTGAGCTCCTCGATCGACATACCGCCGTCGAGGACCTTTTCCATCTCGGCAAGGGTCTCGCCCTCGGCACCGTTTGCCGTCATCGCAAGCGCGAGAAGTGCGGAGAGAGGAGAGACGAGGAGAGCATCGCCCTCGTATTCGGAGCGGCTTTCGTTCAGAAGCTTCAGGGCAAAATCAGCGGCAGCCTTGCGGAATTCGTCGCTGACCTCGCCCGCTTCACGGTTCGGGTTGAACTCGCGCGCGGTAAGATATTCGATCTCGACGCCCTTCATCGGATCGTAATCGGGCTCGGTCACGGGGCGGGTTTCTTTAGGATCTGTCAAGGCACAGCTGTCGTCCGAGCCGTTGATTCTGCAACCCGTAATCATTAAAAGCGCGAAAAGTGCGCAAACGAGGCGGAAATAGTTCTTTTTCATGTTTTTTCTCCTTTTTACGTTGCTACCTATAAAGACGAAAAAACCACGGAAAAGTTCCGTGGTTTTTTGAAAATTTATTGAATTTTTTCGAGATCGTTTATAGTTTTTTCGATGAGCTTCGGGACGACTCTTGCGGATGCCTTGATAAGAGCTGAGATGGTGTTCGATCTGCCTGCGTCAAGCTCGGTGTTGATATTGGGCTCGATCGATTTGATCCATTCGTAAGCGAGTGCCCAGTTGAGGTATCTTGTATTGCTGATGATCTCGAGCATCGATACCGATTCCACGTCGTGCGTTCCGCGGTAGCAGAGTCTCTCGTAGTAAACGGGAAGAACGTCGCGCCAAGCGTAGTAGGAGAGCGCATCCATAACAGCGGCGGTGCGCTCGGGCTCGGCACAGGTGGTGGGGATCGTCATAAGCAGGGTGGACCAGAGCATATTGCTGAGGTAATTTTCCTGCTCGGAGCTATACTTCGGAATGGGGAGGATACCGTAGGGGTTGCCCATATCCTTGAGCTCGGAGGCACCCGCCTTGAGCTCGCCGCCCATAAATACCGCGCGGTTCTGCGCGAAGATATCCTTGATGTAGTGCTTGCCCGAAGAGTTTGCGCTGATGTAGGTTCCGTCCGAGGTGGAGCCTGTGAGCGCGGCGATGGTATCGGCGACGTCATAGACGGTCTGGCTGCTTGACATTGCGTAATAGGGAACGCCCTCCTTGTCCTTGAGGACGTAATGCTCGTTGCATCCGACCATCAGAGCGTTGATAAGGTTTTTGAAGGAAGCCATACCGTAAATGCTCGAGCCGTTCGAGTCGAATTCCCAGGAGGGATCGCCGTTCTGCGCGGCACCCATCTTCGCAAGCTCGGTCAGGCGTTCAACAGTCCAGTTATTGTTGTAAACGTCCTCGTAGGGAGAGGGGATGCCTACGTTTGCGGCAAGGGTCTTGTTGAAGTAGATCGCCCAGGTGCCCTCGAAGGACATAAGATGCGCGTCGCTCGAGAGGTAGTAGAGGTGGTTGCCGAGGAGGGTTGCGTCCTCCTTGAGCTGCTGATTCCACCAGGGCTTGTCGATATTGAGGTTCTGAATGTCGTAGAGGTTGTAAAGATAGGAGCTTGTGAACATCGATCCTATGTGGGTGGAACGCAGATAAGCAACGTCATAGAGATCCTCGCCCGTGGAGGAGGCGTTCATGATCTCGTTGTACTGATTGTCCCAGCCGCAGTAGTATTCGGTGAGGTCGATCTTGTACTTTTCCTCAACCTTGAGCATAGCGTTGTACTGCGCGTCATTTACGGGCTCACCCGTTACGTCGTCGGTGAGGACGTTCATTATCATATAGTACTTCTGCTCGCTGTTGAAGATAACGAATTCTTCGTTTGCGTAGTCAACGTCGAGGAAGGGATATTCGGTCTCGGCGGGATCGGTATTTTCGGGAGGGACGGTCTGTGCGTTTTCGGGGGGCGCGGTCAGCTCGGTGCTTGTGTCACCGTTACCCGTTTCGGCGCAGGAAAGGATGGGAAGGATCATAGAAACGCAGAGACAAAGGGCGATGGTAAGGCGAAGAAGTCGAGTGGTTTTCATTTTGATTCTCCTTAACTGATTCTATTTTTACGCTCCGGCGTGATGCGCAGGTATCGATTGCGACGTGAGGCGTTTTTTGATCTTACGAAGTACGAATACGTAGCAGATATAGAGTACGACTGTGGTCGCAAACCAGGAAACGGGGTATGAGATATAGAGTGCCTCGGGGGTTCTGTAGGTGGCGAATATCGTGTAGACCCAGACGACTCGCATCGCGCAGGCACCGATAAGGCTGACGATCATAGAGGTTGTCGATGCGCCGAGACCGCGGAGCATTCCCGACATGACCTCCATTGTTCCGCAGAGGAAGTAGAAGATCGTGGTGTAGAACATTCTGCGCATACCGAATTCGAGGATCGCCTGCTTGTTTGCGGCATTGTCGTCCGAGAGGAAGATGCCGAGGAGCGGCTCGCCGAATGCGTAGCAAACGAGGCAAAGCGGGATTCCGATGATCAGAACGAGCGCGAGGCAGTAGTAGCAGGTCTTCTCGACTCTCTTTATCTCCTTTGCGCCGAGGTTCTGACCCGAGAAGGTCAGGGATGCGTGGTAGAAGGAGTTGAGCGCGATATAGATGAGTCCGTCGATCGAGGCGGCGGCGCCGTTTCCCGCAACACCGATGGTGTCAAAGGAGTTGACCGAGGACTGAATGATTACGTTCGAGAAGGAGAAGAGACAGCCCTGAATTCCCGCGGGGATACCGACCTTGATGATCTTGACGAGCAGGTGGGGCGAAATACGCATATGGCGGATATCGAGCTTGCATTCGTCGTCGAGGCGGGAGAGTCTGATGAGGACGAGGGTTGCGGAGAGGTACTGCGAAATGATCGTAGCAAGCGCGACTCCGGCAACGTCGAGGTGGAATACGATTACGAAAACGAGATTGCATGCTACGTTTACCGCGCCCGAGACCATGAGGAAGTAGAGCGGACGCTTCGTGTCGCCTTTTGCGCGGAGAAGCGCGGCGCCGTAGTTGTAAACCATCTGCGCGGGCATACCGATGAAGATTATTCGCATATAAAGAGCCGCCTGATCAAGGACGTCCTCGGGGGAGTCCATAAGAACGAGAAGGGGCTTGCAGGTGATGAATCCGAGGATTCCGACAATGACGCCGAGGATAGCGGCGATCGAGATCGCGGTATGTACGACGTCGCCCGCCTCATCGCGTCTGCCCGAGCCGAGCGAGTGCGAGAGGGTGACCGATGCACCGACCGAAAGTCCGATGAAGAGTCCCGTGATCAGGTTCGAGAGCGAGCCCGTCGAGGTTACAGCCGCAAGGGCAGATTCACCGTCAGCGGCAAAATTCGAGACGATGAGGGTGTCCGCGGTGTTGTAAAGGAACTGCAAAATTCCCGTTGCGAGAACGGGGAGCGTGAAGAGCAGAATTGGAACGAATAGCGGACCCGAGGTAAAGCTGATATCATTCTTAGTGCGCGCGGGTCTTGCTGCTGAACGGGACATGTCTTTCTCCTATCAAGCATAGTATGATATGCTAATTATAGCACAGTAAAGGGGATAAGTCAATAACATCGCGGCAATAAAAAACTAAAAAAATTCAAATAAATCCTTATTAATATATAGAAATATTTGAAAATATGTGATATAATATAATTGGTGTAAAATACAGAGATATTATTGAATTAATTTAATCAAATAATTTCCGAAGCTCCGCGAGGAAATTTACATTAATTATTCATTATTCATCATTAATCAGCGAAGCGGCTTCATTATTCATTAAATGCCCCACGCGAGGCAAATGAATAATGAATGATGAATAATGAAAAATGAATAATTATGGAGTATAAAAAATGCATACAGGACCTATTTTTCACGAAAGAAATTCATACCGCCGTCCGCTTATCATAGCGCACAGGGGCTGCAATAATTACGCGCCGCAGAATTCGCTTCCCGCCTTCGAGGTCGTTGCGAAGATGGGAGTCTGGGCGATCGAGACCGATATTCATCTGACGCGCGACGGTGTCGCGGTATGTATGCACGACAGTACGCTTGCCACGATGACGGACAGCGATGGCATTATTGAAGAAATGACGTTTGAGGAAGTCAGCAAAGCACGCATTAATAAAGGCGTCGGCTCGGACAGGCTCCCCTCCGATCTGCTTCGCGTGCCGACCTTTGACGAATACCTCGATATCTGCATGCGCTACGGATGCGTCCCCTTCATCGAGTTCAAGACTCCCGAGGGCGTCGAGGTTGCAATAAAGAAGCTTGCAAGGAGAGGAATGCTCGATTACGCGGTCGCGTCGTCGGGTAAGCTTGATCATCTGATCGAGGCAAGAAGCCTGTCAAAGGAAATTTTCATACATCATATCTTCTCGAAGGAGAAGCATTTCGATAAGCTCTGCGACCTCGGCTATGCGGGACTCTCGCTCAAGATAGCCGACCCCGCAGATCTTCCCGAGGGAATCATCGGAGATATCCACGAGCGCGGACTCCGCATTTGCCTCAGAGCCGCCGATACACGCGAGAAGCTCAAAGAGATGATTGACCTTGGACTGGACTACCAACCTTCGAACTGTGTTTTTATGCCCTTGGCATAAAAAAGTGAAAAGTGGAAAGTGGAAAGTGAAAAGTTGAGGTGAATTTCCTCGCTTTGCTCGGAAATTTTCGATTACCTTAAACTTCGCCGAAGGCGAACATTAATTTGCGCATAGCGCAACATTAACTCGGCAAAGCCGACATTAACTCGCGCTTAGCGCGACAGAATCATCAAAGAAAAGGAACCAAAAACAATGATCTATATGTTTTTAGCAAACGGATTTGAAGAAATCGAAGCCCTTCTTCCGCTTGATCTTATGCGCCGCGCGGGGCTCGACGTCAAGACCGTCGGCGTCGGCGGACTCGATATCACGGGCTCGCACGGAATTACCGTCAAAGCCGATATGCTTGATACCGATCTCTCGGACAGCGCGCCCGAATGCGTCATCCTTCCCGGCGGTATGCCCGGAACGAAGAATCTCGACGCATCGGCGGTCGTTCACAAGGCTCTCGACGATGCGCTTGCATCCGAAGCTCTCATCTGCGCGATCTGCGCCGCACCGATGGTCCTCGGTAAGAGAGGCATCCTCTGCGGTAAAAATGCCACCTGCTTCCCCGGATTTGAGGAATACCTCGAGGGCGCGAAGGTCGGCGGACGTGTGGTCCGTGACGGACGGGTCATCACCGCGATCGGTATGGGTGCCGCGCTCGAATTCGGCATCGAGATCGTTGCCGCACTATGCGGCAGAGACGCCGCTGATAAGCTCTTCGCCGCCGTTCTTGCAAAATAATGCGTGATTATTTCAAAAATTCGGCGAATACGGCGCCGATGCTCGTCCTCGCGGTCTTCGTTCTGCTCTTTACGACGCGCTTTATCGACACCGCGCTTCTGACGAGGGATAACGAATACGTCGCCGTCATCGTCCTTCAGCTCGTGATCTTCCTTCTGCCCGCCGCCTTTTATATCAAGGCTCTCGGACTCGATTTCACGAGATTCCGTATCTCGATATTCGGACCGGGACATCTGCTTCTGCTGATATCCGCGCTCATTTCGCTGACAACGGGCACGATGCTGATCGATCATTTCGTAACGGGCGGCGAATCGCTCTCCGCAAGCTACGACCTTTGGGGTGTTTTCATCTCGAAAAACGAGGGCGGTGCGGGCAACACGCTCTATCTGATCCTCGCCTATGCCGCGCTTCCCGCATTTTGCGAGGAGTTCGTCTTCCGCGGACTTCTGATCTCGGAGTACGAGAAGAGAAGCACGACCTCGGCGCTCCTGCTCTCGTCGCTCTTCTTCGCGCTTCTGCATTTTGATATCGCGCGCTTCCCGACCTACTTTTTCGCGGGTCTGATCCTCGCATTGACGCTTTACGCCTCAAGGTCGCTCTTTGCCGTAATGGTCATCCATTTCTGCAACAATATGATCGGCATCTTCGGCAGACCCTATCTGCAAACTCTCGCCGAGCTCGGCGGAGACGAGTTCTTCATGACCCTGCTTATCGCGGTCTTCCTGCTCTTTACGGGCATTTTCGCCGCCGATGCCGCAAGGCTTTATAAAAATTACGCGCGGCTAGCGCTTTCGTCGGATTACAGAAATATCGACCCACCCTATCCGCCCGCAACGCCCGATTCATCCCCCCTCGAGGAGATGGCGGCGAAGCATCCGAGGATCGCGGCTACGCTCGGCTCGATATTCTCCTTCCCCTCGCTCGTATGCTACATCGCCTACACAGCGGCGGTCTTTATCGATTTTTGAGAAAGGTTATCCAAATGGAAAAGGAAAAAGACTTGATCGCTTCCGAAAAGAAGCAAAAAAAGCCAAAAAAGCCGGATAAAAAAGAGGTCATAGGCGGCTATACCCGTGCGGAATACGAAGCCGCGCTCCGCGAGCTCGATCCCGAGGAGAAGGACTTCTTCGACCGCTCCGACTATACCGAAACGCAAAGCACGGTCACAGCCGTGATCAAGGCTCTCGTCTATATCATCGCGATAATTTCG
The DNA here is from genome assembly GCA_045632925.1 of Eubacteriales bacterium. Lineage (GTDB taxonomy): Bacteria > Bacillota > Clostridia > Oscillospirales > CAG-272 > CAG-390. The sequence goes on from JAZQXP010000002.1 coordinate 19,582, forward strand.
GTCTCGGTTGCGCTTGCGGTCTTTGCGATCTCCTGCGCGAACGACATTTTCGCCTTCGTTAAGGAGGACAAGACCGTCGAGGTCGTCATTCCCGATTATGCCACGACCGACGAGCTTGCCGACATCCTCTCCGAGGCGGGCGCGATCAATTACCCCTGGCTTTTCAGATTCTATTGCGACCTCAAGGGCGTTGATGAAAATCCGACCTATAATTTCGTCGGCGGCACCTATACCGTTGCCACGAATATGAACTACGATACCCTTATGCTCTCCTTCGTTGAGAAGATGACGCTGACGACGGTGCGTATCACCTTCCCCGAGGGCTCGACGGTCGACGAGATGATCGCCCTCTTCGAGGAAAACGGCTGCTCGACCCGCGAAAAATTCCGCGAATGTATGGAAACCTACGATTTCGGCGCGGAATACGAGTTCCTCAAGGGCATCGATATGACCGACAGATACTATCTGCTCGAGGGCTATCTCTACCCCGACACCTACGATTTTTACACGGGCAGAAGCCCCGAATACTATCTCTGCCGTATGCTCGATCAGTTCGAGAAGGTCTTCCGCCGCTCGGGCTTCTTCGAGGTCGTTGAGGAATCCGAATATACGCTCGACGAGATACTGACCATCGCCTCGATCATAGAGAAGGAGGCGTATCAGGTCAACGACTTCGATATCGTTTCCTCGGTAATTTACAACAGACTGAAGGATCCCGAGACCTACCCAAACCTCGAGTGCGACTCGACGATCGTATATGCCCTTTCCTGCATTGCGGGCAAGCGTGTCACCGACATCACTCTGGAGGATCTCGAGCTCGACGATCCCTACAATTCCTATCGCAAGGAAGGTCTGCCCCCGGGACCGATCTGCAGCCCCAGCTACAACTCGATCGCCTGCGCGTTCGACCCCGCGGACACCGAAAAGGCATTTTACTATTTCGTTTCCGACAGATACGGAGTGATGTACTACGCAACCACGCTCAAGGAGCACGAAGCAAATATTGCGGCTATCAAAAAGGCGGAAGCCGAAAATAAAGAATAAAGGAGATTTACCATGACGGATAAGGAAAGATTTATACAGATATTCAAGGAAAAGATCACGCGCGAGGGCTCTGCTGAGCTTCTTGCATACCTCTGCTCGGAGTCCTGCGATTTCTTCACGGCTCCCGCTTCGACGAGATATCACGGTGCGGAGGTCGGCGGTCTCTGCCGCCACAGCCTCAACGTTTACGATTGCCTCGTTGACATTATGAAGCGCAAGCGCATGACCGAGGTCTACGGGATCCATTACAGCGACGAGAGCATTGCGATCGCTGCGCTTCTGCACGACCTCTGCAAGATCAATTTCTACCGCGTTGACAGCAGAAACGTCAAGAAGAACGGCGCCTGGACCGTCGTTCCTTACTACACCATCGAGGATACCCTCCCCTACGGTCACGGTGAGAAGTCGGTCTACATCGCGTCGGGCTTTATGAGACTGACCCGCGACGAGGCGTTTGCGATCAGATATCATATGGGATTTTCGGGTCCCGAGGATAACGGCACGGTCGGCAAGGCACTCGAGATGTTCCCGCTCGCCTTTGCGCTGATGGTTGCCGATATGGAGGCGGCGTACTACCTTGAGGGTATGCCCGAGGATAAGTAAGCATGTCCCGCGAAAGAAAAATTTCGGGCAAAACAAGGGCAAGACACACCTTCGAGAGGGCTCTTGTCTGGATAAAATATTGCTCGCCCGCCCTACTTACCCTCTGTTCCTGGTTCTTTTGCCTCATAGAATGCGTCAGATTTTATGACGGAGAAACGATGTACAGCCTGCAATCCGTCAACAATATGGTGACGCAGGCTGTGAAGGGAATGGGCTCCTACAATCCCGTCGAGGACGATAATTATACAGCCCTGCTTGCAAACGCGCTCGAGCTCCCGACGCAGGCATATATCTGGTGCTTCGTGATCGCGGCGATCCTCTCGCTCTATCTCCTGATCTTTGCGCTGATAATCCTCCCCGGGGACCCTGAGGCGGTATCGACCAACCGCGCAAAGCTCTGGTTCAAGACCTTCTTCCCGACCAAGGCATTGATACCGATCGCGCTGATCCTGCCTGTATATCCGACCTTTATGCCCTACGTTATAAGGTACCTTTTTTATAAGTATTACGTAATGGACGACCTCAGCGTTATGGCGGCGCGCTTCAACCCCGCGATCGCGTCGGGCGTGATGGCTCTGGTCTTTCTCGCAGTCTTTTTCATCGCGATCCCCTTTGAGAGAAGACACAGGATGGATCCCTTCATGAGGTATGATATTGCGGAGGATGAATTTTAAGTTCAATTTTTTTGATAAAGACCGAAAAAATGCAGGAAGTGCGTGCACTTTCTGCATTTTTGCCTTGACAAACGAATTCTTTTGTGATAAAATAAAGTGTATGAGTTTTTATATATTTTAGAATATATCTCATAATTAAATTAAATTGAAGAAAGAAAGACACAAAAAGGAGGTGCAAAAGAATTGGAATTGATTGAAATTATCATCTGCGTTGCGGTGGGAATCGTAATGCTCGGACTCGGTATACTCTTCGGTATTCTCATCCGCCGTTCGATCGCCGAAAAGAAGCTCGGCATCGCTGAGGAGAGAGCAAAGAAGATCGAGGCTGACGCAAAGGTTCAGGCTGAAGCCGATGCCAACAAGATGATCCTCGCAGCGCAGAAGGAGATCAACCAGATGCGTTCGGAATCCGAGCGCGAGATCAAGGAGCGTCGCAGCGAGATCTCAAGATCGGAGCGCAGACTGACACAGAAGGAAGAGTCGCTCGATAAAAAGACCGAGCAGCTCGAGAAGAAGAACGAACAGCTCGATAAGCGTATCAAGGACAACGAGATCGTTCGCGAGCAGCTGAATGCTTCTCTTGAGCTCCAGACAAAGGCACTTGAGCGTATTTCCGGACTGACCGCCGAGGAAGCTAAGACCGAGCTTATCGAAAAGCTCGAGAGCGTTGCTAAATTCGAGTTTGCCCAGAGAATGGATGAGCTTGAGGAGCAGTTCAAGGACGAGGCTGACACCAAGGCGCGCAATTACATTTCGCTTGCTATTCAGAGATATGCAGCGGACAACGTATCCGAGACCACCATCACATCCGTCGCCCTTCCCGGCGAGGAGATGAAGGGACGAATCATCGGACGTGAAGGAAGAAACATTCTTATGCTCGAAAAGCTTACGGGAGTTGATCTCATCATCGACGATACCCCCGAGGCTATCACACTTTCGGGATTTGATCCCGTACGCCGCGAGATCGCAAGACTTGCGCTTGAAAAGCTCATCGCGGACGGAAGAATCCATCCCACGAGAATCGAGGAGATGGTTGAGAAGGCAAAGAGAGAGGTCGAGGCAGGCGTCAAGCAGGCGGGCGAGCGCGCAACCTTCGAGGTTGGCGTTCACGGACTCAACCCCGAGCTTGTCAAGCTTCTCGGAAGACTTCGTTACCGTACGTCCTACGGACAGAACGTTCTCAAGCATTCGGTTGAGGTCGCATTCCTTGCGGGAATCATGGCTGAAGAGCTCGGCGTTGATGCGGCAACAGCCCGTCGCGCAGGTCTTCTCCACGATATCGGTAAGGCATTCCCCCACGACGTCGAGGGTACACACGTACAGATCGGCGTAAACGCTGCCAAGAAGTATAAGGAGAGCCGCGAGGTCATCCACGCTATCGAGGCGCACCACAATGACGTTGAACCCAAGACTATCATTGCAGTTCTCGTTCAGGCTGCCGATGCAATTTCGGCTGCAAGACCCGGCGCACGCCGCGAGGATCTCGAGAACTACACCAAGCGTCTTGAAAAGCTCGAGGAGATCGCTAAGGATTTCCGTGGCGTTGAAAAGGCATACGCTATCCAGGCGGGACGCGAGCTCCGCGTAATGGTCAAGCCCGATGAGGTCGACGACGTAACAATGAAGGTCATCGCGCGCGATATGGCGCAGAAGATCAAGGAAGACGTCAAGTATCCCGGACAGATCAAGATCCACGTGATCAGAGAATCCCGCGCAGTTGATTACGCAAAGTAATCGTCACAGCTTGTTTTATCACTTTTTATCAGCCGAAAGGCTCAGAATATATTGATATAAAGTCCTAAAGCCAACAAGCCGCAGAAATGCGATGTGAATAAAAAAGCCCACCCGTCAGCGAAAGCTGACGGGTGGGCTTTTTAAGTGGTCAGTGGTTAGTGGACAGTGGACAGAAAGATGCGGGCAAAATGAATAATAAAAGCCTCGCCGCGGCGAGGCTTTTATTATTCCAAACTGACGGCGTCCCCGCCGTCAGTTTGCAGCGCAGTATGCAGGGCGTTGCCCCGCACCCCACAAGAAAAACTTTTTGAAAAAAGTTTTTCTTGACTTTTCAAAAACTTTTGGAAGTTAAAGTTTGATGTGAGAGTAGGTTTTTTTCTCGTTTTCGAGGATCTCGCTCTCGCGCGAGTGACAGGTGAGGACGATGACCTGAGATTCGTCCGCGATCTTTGATAGAAGATCGAGAAGTGCCGCGGCGCGCGTGTCGTCGAGCTGTGCGAAGACCTCGTCGAGGATCATCGGCGGACGTTCTGCGGGGAATAGCATCGAGGAGAGCGCGGTGCGGAGCGAGAAATACGCCGCGTCGCGTGTTCCCGCGCTGAGCGAGGATACCGATTTCGTTCCGCTGTCGGTCAGTATCGAGAGCGAAAAGTCCTCGGAAATGCCGAAATCATAGTATTTTCCGCCCGACAGATGCTTCATCAGCGCGCCCGCGTTTGCGCGGAGGCGTGGAGTTACGTTTCTGCGTAGGCTGTCGCCCGCGTTCGAGATCGATTCGTAAGCGAGAACGATCGCGGCGTGCTTCTTTTCTGCTTCATAGAGCGCGCTTTCGGCTTCCTCGAGCTCGGCGGCGATGCGGTTCGGGCTCTCGCAGGTGCCCTCGATTATGCCGAGGTTCTTTTCCGAATCGAGAAGTCGTGTCCTCGCCGCGTCAAGACGCGCGGCATATTCGTCGCGCTCCTGCTTGAGGGTGGTGAGATTTGCAAGATCAAGCATCGACTTTGCCGCGGGCGTGATGTGCGCGCGGAGGGAAGCTTCGTCCTCGCCTTCAAGCTTTGAGCGAGATTCGGCAACCGATGCGGTATATTTTTCGATATCAGAGTCGAGAGACGCGCTTCTTTCGGCAACCTTTGCGGCGCGTTCCGCAGTCTCGGCGAGAAGAATCGAGATATTTTGGTTGTCGCCGTCGATGCCGAAGCGACCGAGAGTGACCTTCGCCTGATCGACGATCTCGAGTACGGCGGCATTTTTCTTCGCGTGCGACTGCTCGAGCGTGCCGATCTTTCTGGCAAACTCGTCGATCTCCTTCTTTGCTTCGATGCAGGCGGCGGCGTGGGCGATGATATCCTTGCGGCTGACCCTGCCCTCCTGCTCGATTCCGAGCTCAAAGAGGTAGAATGCGGCGCGTTTTTTCGCCTTCGAGGCGGTAAGCGCGAGCGAAAGACCGATCAGAGCGAGAATAAGTCCGCCAACGGTGATTCCCGAGGAAACAGCCATATCGATCGCGGGGATGAGCTTCATAAAATAAACCGCAAGCGAGCCGCCCATCAGCGAGGCGCCGAGGATCATGAGGATGATACCCCAGGCGAGACGCGCGCCTACCGAGGATCGGAGCTTTTTGTACTTGTCGGCAACCGCCTCGGGTCCGCCTGTGCGCTCGATGTCGTCGGCGCGTGCGGCAAGGTTGGTGTCGCCGGTTTGGTCGCTGCGGAGTCCCGCAAGCTCGCCCGCGCTCTTTGCCGCCTCGGATTCGGCGGTCGCAAGTCTGCGTGAGAGCGAATCAAGCTCGGCGACGTATGCGCGGTCGGGGAGTCTGCCCTCGTGACCGAATTCGGCGAGGAGCTTTTCGCGCTCCTCGGTGAGAGCGGCGACCTTTGCCTCGCCCGCGTGGAGCATATCAAAACGCTTGAGCGTTTGTATCATTTCGAACGCGCGGAGACGGTCCTCCGCCGCTGTCAGCTTCGCGCGGAGCTCTGCCGTCAGCTTTCGCGCGCGTTCGACGGTGGATTTGAGCGCGAGTACGTTCTTCGACGCCTCTTCCGCCTCGATAAGTCTGCGGCGGAGATTGTCGCGTACCGCGGTCAGCTCCGCGATCTTGCCGCCGTTTCCGCGCTGAAGACGGAACTGACGGCGCGCGGTGTTGAGACGTGTCAGGGCGCGCTCGGTGTAGATCGCCTCGTCGGCGGAGAAGAGGATATTTTCGATCGAGGAGCCGATCTCGCCGCCCGAAAGCGAGGAGAGAGCCTGCTGCTTGACCGATGAAGTCGAGTCGTAAACGCCCGAGGGCACTCCGAAGAAGTACTGCCCGGGGACCTCGCCCTTAAGCACCGCGCTTCCAGTCGAGAGGTCGATGATCTGGCATTTTTCGCTGTAGCCGTCGCGGTTGTCTGCGCGGATGCCGCGGCGCTCGATGCGGAAGGATCCCTTCTCGCATTCGATCTCGATGCTGCCCTCGGCGACACCGTCCTGCCAGGAAAGAGCGCGATCGTGCTCAAGGACACCCTCCTCGCTTCTGCGCGAGGGAAGTCCGTAGAAAATGAATCGGATGAAGGCGAGGATTGTGCTCTTGCCCGATTCGTTCGCGCCCGAAATTATGTTGATGCCGTCCGAAAGCTCGGCTGAAAAATCGTGGAGCGTGCCGAATGAGACGATATTTATCTTCTTTATTATCATAATAACCCCTCCTTACATAAACGCGCGTCCGTCGAGGGCAAGCAGACCTATGCGGAGAGCTTCCGCGGCGATCTCACGCTCATCGGCGTCGGGCGAGGAGAGACGGGGCAGGAGCGCACGGTAGAGCTCGCCCTTGATCGTCATATCGTCCGCGAGATACTCTGCGCCGAAGACGGGGGAGGTACGGTCGCGGAGCTTGAGCGAGCAGAGGTTGAGGTTCGCCAGAAGATCGATCTGCGCAGCGTTCGGAGCATAATCGGGAGGGATCGAGCCCTCGAGATAGACCTTGAGCGAAACTGTCGGGTGGCAGTCCTCAGCCTTCGCGAGCTCTATGATGCGCGCGGCAACCTCGGAGTCGCTTCCCGCACCCGTGATATCGAGGTGACGGGTGAGGTATTTATGATTTGAAGTAATAATCTTCTTGATCTCGGGAGCCTTTCCGTCCTCGAGAGTGACCGAAAGCACACCGCCCTCGCCCTCCTCGTCATAGGAACGACCCTCGGGGAAGCCGCAGTATGCAACGGTCGTGCGACCCGCAAGCGCGATCTCGGGCGTCTTGTGGATATGACCGAGCGCGGCGTAAGCACATCCCGATGTCGCAAAGAGTGAGAGCGGCGTCGGCGCGTATTTCGAGATCGGAGAGACTGTGTCGGCGTGTGCGCAGATGAGATTGACCGCGCCCGCATCGGGCAGAAGACCGTCCGCGAGGGGCGAACGCTCGAGTGCAGGTGACGTAAAGCCCCATCCGTGCACGGCAACAGAGACCTCGCCGATATTGAATCGGAAGGTCGAAAGCTCGTCGGTATCGAAGATGTAGACGTTTTCGGGCCACGCAACTGCAGTCCAGATACTGCCGGGTGAGTAAGGGTCGTGATTTCCCGGCGCGATCACAACGGGTTTGCCGTAAGCCTCAAGCGAATCGCGCACAAGCGCGAGAGTCTCGGGGCTGACATAACCGCAGTCGAAAAGGTCGCCCGCGATCAGCATCATATCGTGCTCGCCCGCAAGCTCGACGACGTCGATGAATATTTTCCTTAGTTCATCGCGGAGCCGCTCGCCCGTGGCGAGATCGACTCCGGTAAAGGGCGAATCGAGATGGAAGTCGCCGGTGTGGAGGATTTTAAGCATATGTTTGTCCTTTATTTAAGGTAGTAATTTTGTTGGGTGTGTTTGTCGGCAGAGGGAGTTGAGTGACTAGTGGCTAGTGGCTAGTGACTAGTGGAAGGTAGAAATTTCCTTGCCGTTGGCTTCGGAAATTATTTGATAAATAAAGACGTTGAAGATTAAAAAGGATCATTCGGGGAAAGTTTACCTTCATGGATAAGTAATGCTCTTTTGGCTGTCATTGCAGACATTTTGTTACCGCAACGGCTGATCTTTCTGAGGATTTTGACAGAATCATTAATAAGTATATTCAATGATAAGCAATCCGTAGCGGCGGATTGTTGTACGTGAGTATCCTCGCTTTTTAGTAAGGCACTATAAACGCTTTCCGTAAGTTGAGGGTCAACATACAGTTGCTCTTTCAGAGTGCACAATTTCTTCATGGCATTATTATGCCTTGCTACATTTTCTTTTGTATAGTCACCTGCATGTTTACACAACTGTGAGCACAGTATAATATATTCATTGATATAATTATTCAAATCAGAATTCATGATTATAATATAATTTCTCCACTTGAATACTGTTTATCAAATAAATTGCGTAAATTTCCTCGCTTGCGAGGAAATTTACCTTCAACTAGCAACTAGCGTCTAGCGACTAGCAACTAACGCCCCCGGCGTATTCGACAAACTTCATCATCGTCGCGCGTCCTTCTTCGGTCGCCTTATAAACTCCCGCATCCTCGAGGACTGCGGTGAAGGTCTTGCCTATCTCCTTCTCGAGGATCGATTCGACGTTTTCGGGCGTGAAGGTGTAGTTGTCCTTGAAGCCATTCAGCCACGCAACGTGCTTTTCGCAGTCGGGATCGAGCGCGGGATCGCCGCCCGAAACGATGATCTCGCCGAGGCGAGCCATCTCCTTCTTGAGTCTTGCGGGAAGGATCGCAAGTCCCATGACCTCGATAAGACCGATGTTTTCCTTCTTTATATTATGCTTGTCCGCGTGCGGATGGTAGATTCCCATCGGGAATTCTTCGCTCGTCAGATTGTTGCGGAGGACGAGATCGAGCTCAAAGTCCTCGCCGCGGCGGCGTGCGATCGGGGTGATGGCGTTGTGAGGAACATCGTCGGTGTAAGCGATCACGCCGTTTTCCTCGTCCGAATAACCCGACCAAGCAACTCTGATGTGTTCTGCGAGCTCGACGAGCGCGGTTTTCGATTTTGAACGCAGACGGAGGACCGACATCGGCCAGTTGACGATGCCCGCCTCGATCTCGGGAAATTTATCGAATTTTACGGGAATGATGATCTCGGCACGCTCCATCGGGAAGGTGTAGCAGCCGCCCTGCATATGGTCGTGCGCGAGAATTGAGCCGCCGACGATCGGAATGTCCGCGTTCGAGCCGATGAAGTAGTGGGGAAGCTCGGTGACAAAGTCAAGCTGACGCTCAAAGGTCGCGCGGCAGATCTTCATCGGCACGTGAGCTTTTGAGAGCGCGATGCAATGCTCGTTGTAATAAACGTAGGGCGAGTACTGCAGGCACCACTCGTCACCGCCGAGAGTGAAGGGAATCTGACGAAGATTCTGGCGCGCGGGCGCGTTCGCGTGACCCGCGTAGCCGACGTTTTCGGGGCAGAGCAGACATTTCGGATAACCCGACTGAGGCGCAAGCTTTGCCGCCGCAATGTCCTTCGGGTCCTTCTCGGGCTTCGAGAGGTTTATCGAAATATCAATGCTTCCGTATTTCGAGTCGACCGACCAACGGCGGTCTTTTGCGACACGGTCGGCGCGTATGTAGTTCGAGTCGATCGAGAGACGGTAGAAGTAGTCGCTCGCCGCTTTGGGATCCCTTGCGTAAAGCTCGAAGAATTTCGCGGTGACCTCGCTCGGACGGGGCATAAGAATGCCCATCAGCTTGGTGTCAAAGAGGTCGTGCGCGGTAATTCCTTCATTAATTATATTGTTGGCAACCGCATAGTCGCAAATTGCGTCAAGAATTTCGTGGAGCTTCAGATCCTTTTCCTCATCAGAAACATAGTCTTCAAATGCCGTGAGATGAAGCTCGGTGCAAAGTGCGTTTGCGGCGTAGATGCGGTCTGCGGGGTCGAGCATACCGCATTTTTCTGCGTGGTTAAGTAAAGCCGAGATGAGTCGGCAGATATTTTGATTAGTCATTTTTGAACCTCTATTATATATAAGGAAGATTTTTTAAATTCTGATCGCTTTTTCGTCGATGAAGCGTTCGACCATCGCCTCGGTCGGCAGAGAGGGAAGCGCGCCCTTCTTGCTGACCGCGAGTGCGCCGACGACGTTTGCGTAGCGTCCCGCGCGAACGATGTCGCCCGAACGGAGATACTCGAGGGTCAGCGCGGCGGTGAATGCGTCACCCGCGGCGGTGGTGTCAACAGCGTTTACGCCGTAAGCGGGGAGGCAGTGATAGTACTTGCCGTCATAAATATAGCATCCGCGTCCGCCGAGCTTGATGACGATGTATTTCGCGGTAACGAGCTTTTGGAGCTCCATAGCCGCACGCAGACAGTTGTCGGGATTCGTGGGATTGATTCCGGTGAAGATCTCGGTCTCGGTCTCGTTGGGAGAGAAGATCTCAAGGGGAGGGAGATCCTCAAGCGGAAAATCGGGATTTGCGGGTCCCGCGTCGAGAATGATCGGGATCTCCTTTTCGTTTGCGGTCCAAGCCGCGTGCATAACGGCGTCCTGCGGGATCTCAAGCTGCATCAGAAGTGCGTCGGGACGGCTGATGAAGGAGGCATCGATGTCTTCGCGGGTGATACGTGCGTTTGCGCCGGGGTAGAGAATGATTCGATTCTGACCGCTCGGCTCAACCATAATGGTCGCAAGCCCCGTAACTGTATTGGGGTCAACGGTGATGAATCGTGTGTCAAGCCCTTCCTTTTTATATATATTTGCAAGAATCGAGCCGTTCGCATCCTTGCCGAGTCTGCAACAGAAAACGCTGTCGCCGCCAAGTCTTCTGACAGCCACCGCGGAATTTGCGCCCTTGCCGCCGGGAACGAACTGATAGTTGCCGTTCTCAAGCTGAGTCTCGCCGCCCTGCGGGATCTTGCTGACGCTCATAACAAAGTCCATATTTGCCGAGCTAACGGTTAAAATTCTTTTAGGAATCAACATTTTTCTACCTCCGAATTTAAGAAAATTTTTGCCGTCGGATATATTACCATCTTATATTATACTATATAATAATCAAGAAATCAAGGGGAAATTTGCGATTTGAGTCGATTTTCTTCGTCAATTTGCACAAAACCCTACGGATAAAATTGTACAAAACGCAACGAGAGGTACAAATCGAAAAAAATCCAAAAAAACTTTGAAAAAAGGGTTGACAAAAGGGAATGAAAGTGGTATAATATACAAGCTGTCGCGCAGAGCACTAAGCGAAAGCGAGCAGCGAGGTCATTGAAAATTGAACAACAGACTAAGAAGTACAAGCTTGACTCGATCGAAAGAGAGAGTTGTTAAATAAGGTTTGTGCGAGGAAGTCGGTCAAAGATTTTGAGAAAACACGAACTCAAAGGTAAATCCGAACGGGTAAAACCGTAAGGAAAAAATGAGCTAGTATTTGTACTAGTGCTAAGAGCAAAAGCTCTGAATTATGATCTTGAGTGACTCGAAAGAGTCGCTTAATATACAATGATTTAGAGAGTTTGATCCTGGCTCAGGATGAACGCTGGCGGCGCGCCTAACACATGCAAGTCGAACGGTGAAGTCCCTTCGGGGACGGATCAGTGGCGGACGGGTGAGTAACGCGTGAGTAACCTGCCCTTATGAGTGGAATAACGTCTGGAAACGGACGCTAATACCGCATAATGCATCGGGAAGACATCTTCCTGATGCCAAAGATTTATCGCATAAGGATGGACTCGCGTCTGATTAGATAGTTGGTGGGGTAACGGCCTACCAAGTCGACGATCAGTAGCCGGACTGAGAGGTTGAACGGCCACATTGGAACTGAGAAACGGTCCAGACTCCTACGGGAGGCAGCAGTGGGGAATATTGGGCAATGGAGGCAACTCTGACCCAGCGACGCCGCGTGAGCGATGAAGGTCTTCGGATTGTAAAGCTCTGTTGATAGGGACGAAGAAGTGACGGTACCTATCGAGGAAGCCACGGCTAACTACGTGCCAGCAGCCGCGGTAATACGTAGGTGGCAAGCGTTATCCGGATTTACTGGGTGTAAAGGGTGTGTAGGCGGGGAAGTAAGTCAGATGTGAAATCTATGGGCTCAACTCATAGACTGCGTCTGAAACTGCTACTCTTGAGAGTCGGAGGGGTAATTAGAATTCCCGGTGTAGCGGTGAAATGCGTAGATATCGGGAGGAATACCGGTGGCGAAGGCGGATTACTGGACGACAACTGACGCTGAGACACGAAAGTGTGGGGAGCAAACAGGATTAGATACCCTGGTAGTCCACACTGTAAACGATGAATGCTAGGTGTGGGGGTGTAAACCTCCGTGCCGCAGTTAACACAATAAGCATTCCACCTGGGGAGTACGGCCGCAAGGTTGAAACTCAAAGGAATTGACGGGAGCCCGCACAAGCAGTGGAGTATGTGGTTTAATTCGACGCAACGCGAAGAACCTTACCAGAATTTGACATCCCGAGAATCCGGCGTAATGGCTGGAGTGCCCTTCGGGGAATTCGGTGACAGGTGGTGCATGGTTGTCGTCAGCTCGTGTCGTGAGATGTTGGGTTAAGTCCCGCAACGAGCGCAACCCTTATGTTCAGTTGCTACGCAAGAGCACTCTGGACAGACTGCCGTTGACAAAACGGAGGAAGGCGGGGACGACGTCAAATCATCATGCCCCTTACGTTCCGGGCTACACACGTACTACAATGGCGCAAACAAAGGGGAGCGAAGCCGCGAGGTGGAGCAAATCTCAAAAAAGGCGCCCCAGTTCGGACTGCAGTCTGCAACTCGACTGCACGAAGTTGGAATTGCTAGTAATCGCAGGTCAGCATACTGCGGTGAATACGTTCCCGGGCTTTGTACACACCGCCCGTCAAACCATGGGAGTCGGGGACACCCGAAGTCTGTAGCGTAACCGCAAGGAGCGCGCAGCCGAAGGTGGATTCGATGACTGGGGTTAAGTCGTAACAAGGTAGCCGTATCGGAAGGTGCGGCTGGATCACCTCCTTTCTAAGGAGAACGTGAGAATCGAAGAGATTCTCGTAGAGTTCATAACCGAAGAAGACCCAAGGATCGACGAGAGTGTAGTTAAGGAACGCGACATTGTTCAATTTTTGAGGATCGGAAAAGACTCCTGGAAACAAGGGGGTGTAGCTCAGTTGGGAGAGCACCTGCCCTGCAAGCAGGGGGTCATGGGTTCGAATCCCATCATCTCCATAAGTCAGGAGTGTGGCATAGCCACAAGGGGCGAATGCCGCAAAACCGGTTTGTAGCTCAGGTGGTTAGAGCGCGCGCCTGATAAGCGCGAGGTCGATGGTTCGAGTCCATCCAGACCGATGAACTCAGAAAAGAGTTCAAGCGCGAGACAAAATGATCATTGACAACTGAATAAAAGAGTAAAACGAAACAGATAGAGAGAAGCAATTAAAGTAGAAAAAATTGGTCTTTCCCAAAAGAAAAAACAAAGGTAAAGAAACTGCAATTTTGTCACTTAAGGGTGGCAAAGCAACCAAGAAAAAAACTGAAAATTGCGAAACTCACAGCAATGAATAGAACTGGACAATAGTTCAAGCGAACAAGAGCATAAGGTGAATGCCTTGGCATCAGGAGCCGAAGAAGGACGTGATTAACTGCGATAAGCCACGGTGAGCTGTAAGTAAGCTTCGACCCGTGGATTTCCGAATGGGGAAACCCTCCGTGCGAAGAGTGCG
>JAZQXP010000003.1:0-8341 GCA_045632925.1 Eubacteriales bacterium
GCACCTCACGGCGAATTAATTTTTGATGGATTTTGGTGGGATTTTGCGAAGCAAGGTATTAACCTTGCGAGTAAAAGCACGCCGAAATACGCGAAAAGTAATCGCCGTGAGGCAATTAGGTTCGACTCCCGTACGGCTAGGGTCAAAAAAAAGCGGAGCGTGTACTCCGCTTTTTATGTGGGACTGAATTAATTACTCAGCCTTGGGAGCCTCAACAGGGCAAGTATCTGCGCAAGAACCGCAGTCAATGCACTTGTCGGGGTCAATTACGTACTTGCCGTCCTGCTCGCTGATAGCCTCAACGGGGCATTCCTCAGCGCAAGCGCCGCAAGCGATGCAATCATCAGTGATCTTGTATGCCATTGTGACACCTCCGTATGTTGTGGTGGCTATATTGTATCACAAATTCAGTAAAAATGGAATAGGTTTTTCAAAAAAAGTTTGAAAAATCTCAAAAAATTTTTGGAAAGATCTTATTCGCCGTCCGCGGGCGAGTTCTTTTTGCTTTCTGCCTTTGTAATTACACGGATCGTGCTCATATGATAATTCTTCGGAGCGGCATCCTGCTTGTCGTGAAGCTTTACCTTGAGATTGCCCGCGATCGGGAAGATGTCGATGACGGTGCCGCGTCCGTCGGGCGTATCAACCACGGAATCAACGGGCGGCATAAGGGCGATCTCGCGCTCGTAAGCCTCCTGCTCGTAGCGCAGACAGCACATAAGTCTGCCGCAGGTGCCCGAGATCTTGGCGGCGTTGATCGAAAGTCCCTGCTCCTTCGCCATCTTGATCGAAACCTGAACGAAGTTCGGGAGGAAGCCCGCGCAGCAGAGCTTGCGTCCGCAAACTCCGAATCCACCGACCATTCTTGCCTCGTCGCGGATACCGATCTGGCGCAATTCAATGCGAGTGCGGAAGACGGATGCGAGATCCTTGACAAGCGCGCGGAAGTCAACTCGTCCCGCGGATGTGAAGAAGAAGATGAGCTTGGTGTTGTCAAAGGTGTACTGACAGTCGACGAGCTTCATATCGAGCCCGTGGTCCGCGATCTTGGTAAGACAGATCTTGAACGCCTCGTTCTGACGGCGGCGGTTGTCCTCGTGGTGAGCCTCGTCCTCCTTCGTTGCGCGGCGGATGACGGGGCGGAGAGGAGCAACGATCTGATCCTCCGCAACGATTCTGTTGGATATGACGACTTCGCCGTATTCGAGTCCCTGCGCGGTCTCGACGATTGCGTGGCCTCCGAGCGAGTATTTCTTGTCCTTGGGATCGAAATAATAGACCTTGCTTCCGTGCTCAAAACGGATGCCGATGATCTCCGGACCCTCGAGAGGCTTCTTTTCCTCGGCGGGAACTTCGGCGAAGACTGCGTCGAGAGTGGGGTCGAGGGGCATCGAGTCGAGATAGCTGTCGTCGGTCTTGCCGAGAGAAAGGAAATCTGATTCGGATTTTGAGCGGGAGGGAAGAAAATCGAGCTCGTTCTCGGGAAGAGAGGTCAGGAGCTCTGCGGGCTCGCGAGTCTTCTGTCTGTCTCGCTGACGGTTGCGGCTCTTGTTCTGAACGGGAGCCTTCTGCTCGGGATCGGGAGCGGTCTCGACGGGAGCAGTCTCCTGCTCGTGATGCTTCTGCTGACCGCCGCGGTTGTGGTGCTTCTTATTTCTGTTGTTCTTATGGGACTGTCCCGAGGACTGTTTTACGGGCTCAGGAGTCTCGGCGGGAGCAGATGCCTCGGACTTTGCCTGTTCTGCCGCTTCAGCGGGCTTTTGAGGCTTGTTCTGCTTATTTCTGTTGTGATGATGTCTCTTATGAGAGGGCTTCATGTTGCCCTTGCTTTCCGAAGGAGTGCCTCCCTCGGGGTTCTTCTTGTTGTTATCGATGTTTTCCAAGTATTTATCTCCTTAGTTTAACATTCCAAAGCGTGACAGCATTGAAATGAGGGTGAGTCTTGTGTTCATATTGCGCTCGAGGGAGGATATTGCCTCAAGCAGGGAGTCTGAGATGAGAAGCAGACGGCGGAGCGAGAAGGAATCCGAAAGATCGGTCGCGCGCTCGCGGTCGGAAAAGAATCTCAGCGGTGCGTCGGGGTCACGCTTGAGAAGCGTAAGATCGCGCACGGCGAGGGAGAAGGATTCGAGCTGATCCTTTGCGGTCTCGCGGGTAGACGTGCAAACCTCTGTCACGTGGACGAGAAGCTGCGCGCTTTTTGCCTTGTTAGCCGCGAGGATGCAGAATTTCTCGGATGCACGACGCATCTCGGCAATACGCGCGGCTTCCTTGCCTGAAAGCAGATCGGCTGCAAGCCCCGCCGAGCCGTTTGCGCTCATGATGATATCGTCAAAGAGAGCGGGATCGCTGCGCTTTTTTGCCTCAAGCGAGGGATCGGATGCTAGCATGGCGCGCTCGGTCTCATCGGGCGAGAGGGGCTTCATTCTTATTGTCGGCGCGCGGCTCTTGATAGTTTCAAGAAGGAGCGCGGAATTCTCGCAGAGAAGAAGGATGAAGGCATAGGCGGGCGGCTCCTCGAGAGTGAGGAGAAGCGCGTTTTGCGCCTGCGCGGTCATGGTGTGCGCGTCGTTTATGATATATATTTTGCGTTCGAGGTCATTCGGGTAGATGTGGATATCGCGGCGGAGATCGCGGATCGCGTCAACGCCGACCGATGCCTTTCCGTCCGTACCGGTCTCGATAACGTCGGGGCAGATTCCCTTTGCGATATTGCGGCAGGAGCGGCAATTGTCACAGGGAAGAGCGGGCGCCGAGGGGCTTGTCCGATTCTCGCAGACAAGAGCCTTGGCAAGCTCGATGGCAAGCGTGCGCTTACCCGTACCGTACGCGCCCTCGATGATGTAGGCGTGGGGCAGATCGGGATTTTCCGAGAGAAGCGATTTTGCAAGCCGCTCGCAAAGCTCGGAATTGCCGATTATTTTCGGAAATATCTCCTTCAAAACCACACCGCCTTTCGGTACAAAGTTATACATAGTATATTATATCATTAAATTGTTGATTTGTCAAGGAGAAAGTGACGACGGGATATTTAAGTTGCTAGTTGCTAGTTGAAGGACATTTCCTCGCGTATGGGCTCGGAAATTTTCGATTAAATTGAAAGGATAAAAGTTTTAGTCAAGTTTTTTCAAAAACTTGCGGATTCTTAAGGCAGCGCCTTAAGTCGAGCTCCGCAGAGCTCGAAATACTCTTTTCGCTCCTTCACTCTAAAAACGAAAAATCCGCGCGCCTTTAAGAGGGACACCTCCCCTGCCCCCTCCTCGTAAACCGAGGAGGGGAACCTCGCTTGTGCTCAAATTTTGATCAGCTACAGAGATAAGGTCGATATCCATGTAATTTTGCATCTGCAAATCGGGACCTCCCTCCCGCCCTCCCTCCGTAAACCGGAGGGAGGAGTTTAAGTGCACAAACTTCATTGCTCGGTTTTCTGAATCACGGATTGTTAATCAATACTGTTTTGCCGCTTCGCTTTCTCGCTGCGGCTCGGTCACGCCGCGGATCTGACAGTCCCCCGGACTGTCATTCAATACCGCGTCGCCGCTTCGCTACTCGTAAACCGAGGAGGGGAACCTCGCTGGTGCTCAAATTTTGTTCAACTACAGAGATAAGGTCGATATCCATGTAATTTTGCATTTTCAAAATATGGACCTCCCTCCCGCCCTCCCTCCGTAAACCGGAGGGAGGAGTTTAAGTGCGCGAACCATTAATTACGATTTCTGTTGATTTTCAGCTGAATAAATAAAGAAACTCCGTCTTTTTCACCCAATAAATTGAGTGAAAAAGACGGAGTTTCGTAATTTGTTTTTTGTTTTAATACCCTTGGTCAACGATGCGCCAAGCCTCGCCCTCGTTTCTGACGAGGATCCAGTTCCAGCCCTTATATTCCGAACCCGTGTTCATTGTCGGACTGTCCGAAAAGATGCTGACGTAAAAATCCGAAAGAATGACGATAACCTCGTCTGCATCGTTGCGGTCTGCCCAATCCTGATATGATTCGAGCTCATCGTCGCCTATATAGCTCGCCGTAAGCAGAGTGCATCTCGGCCATTTTTCCTCGAAGTTGGATATTACCGCGTTTATCGCCGATTGGATATCCGAGTCCGAGTAGACCTCGGAGCTATATTCGGAGATTTCGACGTGCGATACTACTCCGTGGCTGCAGGAGGAAAGCGAGAGCATCACGGTGCAGAGCAGAAGGATTGAAAGTGCTTTTTTCATTGTCATACCTCTTTATCACTCGGGAAATATAGCAGAGAATATCTCCTCCGCATACTCACCGTCGATGACGATCTTTTCGCCGAGTCCGCGGGCGGGGTCGATATAGAGTGCCTTGTAGTACTGATCGCGCTCGAGCTCGCAGAACCAGACGATATTGTCGTTTTCTTCAAATCCGATCACGATGTAATAAACGTACTTCATAAGACTGCCGTCCTCATCAACCTGACGGGTCAGACTGAATCTGTCCTCGATCTTTGTCGGAGCGGCGTAGCCCTTTTCGATCAGCTCTATGAGAGCGGGATCGCTTTCGCGGTCAAAGAAGCATATGCGGTTTTCATCTGTGTCGAAAAGTGACATCTGACTTACCGCAAGCTCCTCGAGGTGGATGTAGTCTTTTTTGAATTTGTCGGGGCGGTATTTCGTATCGGTCTCGGTCTCATATAGCGTGCTGCTCAGGCTGTCGTAAAAATCTACTTCAATGACGGAAAGAGATTTGATAGTCCAATCCGTCATCGGATCGGGCGCGTCCTTGTGGCAGTATACCGACAATTCGCAAGATACGTCCGCCAAGGCAGGAAATTGCGTTCTGGATACGTGGGAGCGGACGACAAAATCCTTGCTCTCAAAGCCGTCGATCATAGAAAAGCGGTCTTTGTGGTTGAAAATATCGATCTTTTTCTCGATTTCCGCCTCCCAAACGGATGCGGAATAGAAACCGAGACGGTGGTTGGGCTCGTAGTTATCCTCGAATGAGGAGATAAACGCCTCATCAAAATTGTCCGAATAATCGGGCACGCGGTCGATGTCAAACAGAATATCGGGGTCGAAATAGACGTAGGGGTTGTATCTGATCATACCGATCCTGCCGAAGTCGGTCAGGATGAGCAAGCAGGCGAAGATGACGATCAGGATGAGAATGACGATGCCGAGTGTTCTGATCAAAGCCCTTTTATTCATTATTTGCTCCTCCGTCAATCATTCTTCGCCTTATGATGATAAGGGGATTTTTGTAGTCGGGGTTTTCGCTGTAACGGATATCTGCGATTTCGTCGGTATGGCGGATCAGAAGATATTCGGTGTCGCTGTCGGGCGCGAGTCTCCAATGGTATACGTCGAAGATACCCTCAGCGTCGGTTGCGTCACTTTTTTTGCCTTTGATAAGGGTGGCAATCAAGCCTTCCCCGGCAACCGAGCCAACTTCGTAATATTCTGACTCCTCACTGTCGACCGTGATTGAATAGGTGAGAAGCAAGTCGTGAGTTGATCCGAAATTTCTGCAGTAAAGCGGATAAAACATAAGTGCGATAACGAAAAGCAAAGAGAGAAGCATGATCACGGCAAGGGCGGTAATCGGTTTTTTATTGATCTTTTTCATTAGCTTAACCTCAAGCCAATACCCCCATAAGGAAGCAGACGAAGCACGCGGCGATCACTATGATATCGAATGCCTTTAGTTTGACTCCGCGGCGGTAGATGATGTAGCTGACGGTCGCAAAGATCAGAGCGAGAAGTGAGATGATGCCTCCGCCCGCCTCGAGTGCCCAATAAATGAGCATTCCCGTGGTGACGGGGATCAGTACCTTGTAGCCGACGGGTGTATCCGATATCTCGCCCGCGCTTTCTGCTCTCTTGCGGCTGAAGAAGTATATCGTTCCCGCGATGAAGAGCACGCTGAGGAGCGTTATCACGATCAGGCAGATGAGCATTGCGTTATTGTTATTTGTGTGAAGATTTGGCTTTGCGCTGTTTCCGCGCGCAAGGTCGCTGCAATAATCGCTCATTACTCCGAAGGGATACCAGACGATGAAGAGCATCTGATCGTACCACTTGATGCCGAACATTTCGGTGTAGGTCAGCGCGAGAGGGCAGAGAATATGCTGCCAAGAGATAGCGATTATCGCGCCATCGGCGGTCGAATTGCAGAGCGAGAAGAAAAAGGCGTTGAATGCGTATAGGAACAGTCCATAAAGGATCGAGATGAGGAAGAAATCCCAGATCGGTCCGAAGGAGAACCTGTCGGAGCAGGGCGAGATCATTATGGCGTACCAGATAAACGCAAGGGTATAGGGGAGAAGAAATTGCAGAAATCCGTTGATGAGATTTACCGATACCATCGCGGGGCGCGAGAGCGGGAAGGAGAATGCCGAGTCGAGATAGCGGCGGCTGTTGAAGGGCGAGAGCTCGATCATCGGCAGAGCCGTGCAGAGAATGACCGTGATCACGACAAAGAGCGGAAGCCCCGGGTCGATCGACCAATCGTATTCATAGTAGGGATCTCTTGCCGCATACTCGGTGTAGCTGCGGTAGGTCTCGTTGATTCCCTGTGCCGCAAGGGTGACGACAAGAAGGCAGATGAAGGTTATGATCGCAAAGCGGATCAGGCTCGTTCTTGAATGGTGCTTGAAATATCTGATTACGGTGTTCATTGTCTGCCTCCCTTCACGTCGGTGATGAAGATGTCCTCGAAGCTGAGCTTTTCGCGGTCGATGACGGCGGGATTCAGCGCGAGGAGCGATTCGTAAAGCTTTTCCTCGTCGCCCTCAAGGGTGACGGTGACGAATTTGCCGCGTATCTCAAGATCGCGTACGTTGAGGTGGGAGAAGATCTCACGGTTTGGAACCTCGGTGAAGGCGAGCTTGTAGCGGCTGTATTTAGCGGCGTGCTCCTCGAGAGATCCCTGAGACTTGACCGTTTGTCCCTCAATTAGGGCATAGAGATCGCAGAAGGTCTCAAGCTCGGAGAGAGCGTGGGATGAGATCACGACCGTCGAATTGTTTTCCTCGACCGCGCGGTTGATCTCCTCGATAACGGTCTTCTTCGTGAAAGCATCGAGTCCGTCGAAGGCTTCGTCGAGAAGGAGATATTTCGGTCTTGCCGAAAGCGCGAGCGCGATATAGAACTGACGGCGCATACCCTTCGAGAAATTACGCTGATGCGCGCCCTCGTCGAGCTTGAAGCGTGTAAGCAGCTCGCGGTATAGCTCGCGGTCGAGATCGGGATAAAAGGTCTTGTAGGTGTCAAAAATACCGACGCCCGTTGTCTGACCCGCGTAGTAAGGGTCATCGGGAAGGAAAAAGATATTTTCGCGCACCGAGGGGATAGTCACGTCCGCGCCGTCGTATTGAACTGTACCGCTGTCGGGGACGTAAACGCCCGACATCAGGCGGAGAAGGGTCGATTTGCCCGAGCCGTTCGTGCCGACGAGTCCGAGGACCTTGCCGTCGGGAACGGTGAGCGAGATATCCTCGAGGATGACTCTGCCGCCGAGTGAATGTGAGTTAATGCTGATATTGATCATTTGCCGTACACCTCCGAGATAAGTGTGTCGAGTGCCTCGCGTGAAAGACCTCTTTCCTTGAGGGATGAGAGGATATCCCGCGCATCGCTTGTGAGTGTGTCTTCTTTTGTTTCTTCGTCTGACGGTCTTGAAACGTAAACGCCCTTCTTGGGGAGGGTGTAGATGAGACCGCGCTCCTCAAGATATGAATAAGCGCGCGCCATAGTGTTCGGGTTGATGCCCATTTCCTGCGCCGCCGCTCTTACCGAGGGGAGCTTTTCGCCCGGCGAAAGAATGCCGAGGCGGATGTAGGATTCGTATTTTTCCGCGACCTCAAGATAGATTTCACGTTTTCCGGAAAAATCCGGCTTCATATATACCACCTCACTTCTGTGTGAACTGTGTTATCTGTACTAACTGTATTATATCACAACGGATTCTGTTTGTCAATAGGTTTTGGGAAAATTTTATTGGGTGGATAGCGGTGAATTGAAGTGGCTAGTGGCTAGTGACTAGTGGCTAGTGGAAGGTGAATTTCCGCCTTTTGGGGCGGAAATTTTCCTTTTTAAATAAAAAATCATTCTTTCTGTTTCTTATGCTGTACAAAAGATGCTCTCCTCAACCACCGCGGGGAGCGGTGGTTGAGGAGAGCAAAGTCTGTACTGCACGTTATACAATGCACAAAACAAAGCTCGGATATTACGAAGTTTTTGAACTGCCCCAATTTGTACGGACAGCACAAAAAACACTCCGATGGTAGAAAATAATAAAAATTAGTCAACAAACTGACATCGCTTTTCAAGTGGTGTCAGTTTCGTTTTAAGCTGGATACGTTCGTTGTTGTAG
>JAZQXP010000004.1:0-1215 GCA_045632925.1 Eubacteriales bacterium
GCTCTCCTCAACCACCGCTGCACGCGGTCCCCACATTTGCTTGCAAATACGCCCGCATGGGGAATGTAAAGGGGCAACGACGCTAATTCAATTTGTGCGACGAATATCGTTCAAACTTATA
The DNA here is from genome assembly GCA_045632925.1 of Eubacteriales bacterium. Classification (GTDB taxonomy): domain Bacteria; phylum Bacillota; class Clostridia; order Oscillospirales; family CAG-272; genus CAG-390. The sequence goes on from JAZQXP010000004.1 coordinate 122, forward strand.
ATTTTATATACCAAATTGGAAGATTTTTATTGAAATTAATTTGCTTAAACTCCATCGAAAGTGCATATTATTCTTAAAGAATATTCCAATCTGCTTTGAATAGGTTAAGACTCAAACGGTGTTCGCTGAATAGCGAATGAATTCAGGATGAACCCTTTACATTCCCCAGCGGGGAAGGGGGACCGCGTGCAGCGGTGGTTGAGGAGAGCACCGTTTGTACAATATGAAAAACAGAAACGGTGATTATTTATTGAAATCGGGAAATTTCCGCTTGCGGAAATTCACCTATCAACCAGCGACCAGCAACTAATTACACCGGCAGCCACGCGGCGATCTCGCTTTCCCAATCCTTGCCCGCCGACTGATAGTCAACAAGGAAGAATTTCTCGCCCGTCTCGCCCGTGAATTCGCATTTGAGGAGGTAATTTTCATCCTCCACTATGCGGCAAGCGAGCTTTTTGCCCTTTCGCTCAAAGCTGTAGCTGCTTCTTGCCTCCTTACCGAGCCTCGAATCGGCGGCGAGGGTCAGCGGTCCGCGCGAAAGCGAGATATATCTGTCGTCCTCGTCGTAATGACGGACGGCTACGGGCGGTCGCATAGTGCCGCAGGTGTTGATATAGAGCACGTCGAGGTCCCAGCTCTCGGGCAGGGTCTCGCGGATCGACATATCGAGCTCGAGTACGACCTCGCTCTCGCCCGCGGGAACGTGTAGGGCCGCATATCCATCGCGCGCCTTGAGATTCGTCTTCTTTGACCACTCGGGAACGCGGAGGCGGAGGTCAAATTCTCTCTCCGACTCGATCTTCATCGTGATCTTTCCGTCTGCGGGGTATTTCGTCTCGGTCTCGATGACGATTTTGCCATTTTCTGTCTCGACCGTATTCCTTCCGTGCTCGTAGAAATTCACAACGACCGCGCCGTCAGACTCGAGGATTGCGTGCTTGGTGAATACCCCGAGACCCGCCGCGCCTATGCAAACACAGCAGCCGTAATAGGATCTGTCGGCAAGGAACTGGAATCCGCCGACCTTTCTTCCGCGGCGACCGGGGATCAGCGGCGAATAGCTGTCGAAGGGCAGGGGCGTGACGGTGATC
>JAZQXP010000005.1:0-1332 GCA_045632925.1 Eubacteriales bacterium
GCTTGCCGGTAAGGGTCTCGCCGGCGCCGTTACTTACCTTGGTGAGGACGTAGATGTTTCAGCGTCGCTCTCGGCATTGCGTGAGAAGGGTAAGGCGCGCAGCATTTCCAGAACTTCTCTTTTAACGCTCAACAATTTAGCCGCGCAACTCTCTGATACCCAAAGTTATCATGCGCGAGTCGTCGGAACAGAGGTGGCATCGCTCGAAGAGGTCTCGGCCGGAACTCGCCTTCAGATAAAGCCGCGCATTGTTAAATCTGCCGATACGAACGCGCCTTCCCGCGTATGGCTTACGATGGAGCTTCAAGACGGCGGTTTCGAGTCGGTTACGGTCGATGCGGTGCCGATGACGCGCACAAGTACGCTTGAAACTCAGGCGTCCGTTCTTGAGCATCATTCGATTTTGCTCGCAGGTTACATGCGCGACATAAAAGAATCTGCGGGGTGGGGTATTCCTTATTTACGCGACATTCCTTGGATCGGGTGGCTTTTTGGCGGAGCGAGCAACCGCGACGAAACGGTTCAGCGACTTTTTATTTTAACGCCTTACATTGTCGATATCGAAGAGCCGGATTTAGTTCGCGTTCAGGCGACGCGCCAGCGTGATATTACTCTCGAGGAGAAATTAGAGAGCGACAAGAATTCGGATGACATGGAGAGGAAAAAGCGCAACGAAGAGATAGAAGAGATGCGCGAGATCCGCGAGGAGAAGTTCGACGAATGGTTCTATCGCGATAAAAAGGAGCGTGAATTCCGCAAGGAGCGCCGCGAAGATAAAATCAAGGCTGAGAGAAAAGCCTGGGACGCCGACTTCGAAGATCGAAAAAAGAAATACGAAGAAGAGAAAAAAGTCGAGGAGGCTGCCGCTAAAAAATGAACGAGCCTAAGATAGAGAATGGTTTTGCCGCAGTGGAGGCGGGTTCCTGGATAGTCGGCCTGGGCCAGCCTTCTGCCGTGCTCGGTAAAACCGCTATCAATTCTCTCAAAGGCTTTATCGTTCCTGACAGGCGTGAACTTCTGGTATTGCAAAATGAGGGCGAAGCGTATCTCTCTTCAAGCGAGCGGCCGTTTCTTGCCCATCTTCCTTCGGTTGATAAGCTTTCAGTCGTTTCCTCTAAGATTCTTGTAGCTCCTTTAGAGGCGAGGAGCGGCGCTAAGCTTTTAAGGATTATACCGTTTAGCTTTCGCGACGCGATGGCTGTTACGCGATTGGCGGTAGGCTGGGCGGTTACGGCCACAAAGTCGAGGATAAAACGAATTGTCCTTAAAGAGGGCGAGGTTTTGTGTGTAAAGCGTGAGGCCGCGGTCGCGTGGACCGGTAAGGATCCTGTC
>JAZQXP010000006.1:0-2202 GCA_045632925.1 Eubacteriales bacterium
TGATTCTTCGGCGATGACGTCACGGATTGTCGATTTTACAGAAAAGCCCTGCTGCACCTCTCGTGAAATAAGTTCGTTCGTTTCGGATTGCGCGGTTATGAAGCTTTTAGCGCAGATGGATTTTACGCGCGAGATCATGTCAATTTTCAGAAAACTCTCGCCGCGGCTTTTTTCGTCGGAAGAAGATCGCGAAAAACTCGTCGATTCCGCGCAGGAGCACCTCGATTCGCTTATTGCCGAGGAGATCGACCCGGACGAAGAGGAGGGCGGCAAATGATGGTGCCTCCGCATTGGATGAATGAAGTTATCGCCGAGTTCGGCCGGTCCGCAGGAATTGACGGCTTTTCGTTCGGCTCTAACGCTACAGCAGCCCTCGGGTTTGAAAGCGGTGCTTCGCTCGTTTTTGAATATGCGTATTCGTCGCTTGTCGTGATGATGACAGTTCCCGTCGCGCTTGATTCTTCTGTTGCCGAGAAAGCTCTTAAATTCGTAATGCCTGAGCGTCGCGGCGAATTCCGTATCAAGGCCGGATTCTTGTCTGAAAAGGGCAGAGTGTTTTTCGCGGTGCGTCTGCCGCATGACGAAGTTACGCTGCCTGTCATAAATTCGGCGTTTTCGTACTTAAGGCGCTTAGCCGATCAATTCGGGGAGGGCGCGAGATGAAGACGAGTCGTACTACTGAAACGATAAGATTCGACCAGGGCATTTCGATGGCCGAATATAATGAACAGCCGTTCGGCCAGTCTAAAGCTAAGTCCGAGCCGCCGATCCTGCCCGGGTCTACGACTGTAAGTGAAGCGTTGATGGGAGTTTTCCCCGAAAGTGAGAGTGTCAATGGCGAGATTATGCGCGCACTAGTTGCGGGTAATTCCGCGTTTTTGAGAACTCCCGGAGGCTTTAACGAAACGGCTCGCCGCGTATTGAGAAAGCTTCGCGATAAGGGTACTCCCGCCGCGGAGGCCGCAGTACGCGAATTAAACGCGCTTTTGGCGGATACGGAACTCTTTGAGCATTATCGCTCGACATTATTGGAGAGTTAATGAAATCGAAACTTATAAATCTTACTCAGACGTTCAGTCGCTTTGGTGATCTGGTGCTCGCGTTCCTGGTCGTCTGTATTATCGGTCTGTTGATCGTTCCGCTGCCGACTTTCGCCGTCGACCTTCTGATTGCGGTCAACATGATGATATCGCTCGTGATGTTGATGCTCTCGCTTTATCTCCCGCGGGCTCTCGCGTTTTCAACATTCCCGTCGATGCTTCTTTTTACGACGCTCTTCCGATTGGCGCTTAATGTGACGACTACGAGGTTAATTCTTCTTAAGGCGGACGCTGGTGATATTATTTATACGTTCGGTAACTTCGTTGTCGGCGGTAATTTCGTTGTGGGAGCTGTAATCTTTCTTATTATCACGATCGTTCAGTTTGTCGTTATCGCCAAGGGCGCCGAGCGTGTTTCTGAAGTTGCCGCGCGCTTCACTCTCGATGCGATGCCGGGTAAGCAGATGTCGATCGACGCTGATATGCGTGCCGGCGCGATCGATCAGGATACGGCCCGTGAGCGTCGCAATGAACTTGCGAAAGAATCTCAGCTTTACGGTGCGATGGACGGCGCTATGAAGTTCGTCAAGGGCGATGCGATCGCCGGGCTTATCATGACGACCATCAATATTATCGGCGGTATTTGCGTCGGCGTATTGATGAACGGCAAGGAAGTGGGCTGGGCGGTCAAGAAGTACGGTATTCTCACAATCGGTGACGGTCTCGTCTCGCAGATTCCGGCGCTCATCATCTCCATTACCGCGGGCGTAATCGTCACGCGCGTCGGGGATGTGAACAATAAGCCTCTCGGCCAGGATATTATGGATCAGTTCTTTAAACAGCCAAAGGCGTTTTTGCTTGGAGCTGTGATGATGTTCTTCATAGGGCTTATTCCAGGATTTCCTAAAATCCCGTTTTTCATCATCGCGTTTTTTGTTGGCGCTATGGGATGGGCGCTCATGCTTAAGGCGAAAAGTGACGCTAAAAAGGCGTTGATCCGCGAAGATCCTCTCGCTGCCGCCGCTCCGAGCGAAGGGACTAAGCCTAAGCCTAAGAAGAAAGCGGGCGACGATTTCTCAATGGTAACGCCTCTTACCGTCGATATCGACGCCGAAATCAGAACAGCTCTTACATACGATGAACTCAATGATCGTATTATGGC
>JAZQXP010000007.1:0-23365 GCA_045632925.1 Eubacteriales bacterium
GCGACGAATATCGTTCAAACTTATAATTTTATATACCAAATTGGAAGATTTTTATTGAAATTAATTTGCTTAAACTCCATCGAAAGTGCATATTATTCTTAAATAAAATATTCCAATCTGCTTTGAATAGGTTAAGACTCAAACGGTGTTCGCTGAATAGCGAATGAATTCAGGATGAACCCTTTACATTCCCCAGCGGGGAAGGGGGACCGCGTGCAGCGGTGGATGAGGAGAGCACCTTTTGTACTGCATAAAATTCAGAAACGGGGATTATTTAATAAAATTTGAAAATTTCCGAGCCTAAAAGGCTCGGAAATTAACCTTCAACTAGCGACTAGCAACTAGCAACTAGCGATTAGTCTATCTCCTGCAAATTCTCCGAAATATCCTTCAGAGCCGCGATCCATCTGCTGCGGAAGGTCTTGCCCTTGGAGAAGAGCTGGTTTGTGCCGTTTTCGATCTGGTTTCTCCAGACACGAACGGGGCTCGAAGCGTCTCCGCCGAGCGAATCAAAGAAGGGACGGCTGATGTCGAAGACGACGTTGTTGCGGATAAGCTCGAATACCTCAGCGTCGAGGGGGTTCTTGGAATACTGATACTTGAATGCGGTCTCGAAGAGCGCGGGAGTTACGTTGCGGTATGCCTCGGATGCCATGCACTCGAGAACTGCTCCCGACTTTTCGGTATTCTTCGCATCTACGGGGATGCAGTACATTGTATGAGTGAAGGCAACGGCTGTGCGGTAGTTCTCCTGCGATTCATCATACTTGGGCGCGGGAAGAATACTGTATTCCATTTCAGCATTGCGGAAATTAGTCGAGAGATTTGCACCCGTTACGTTATAGAAGAGCGAATTGCCCGCCGCGTAGATCGAGGAAGAAGCAGACTTGCTGAAGTAGCCGTCGTTGGAGGTGTGGTAGAGGTCGTTCAAGCGGTCGATGACCGAAAACGATTTGTCGCTCAGCACGTCTTCCGAAAGGGTCAGATTTCCGTCAGCGTCGGGGATAACGTAATGCAGATCCGAGCCCATATAGAAGATATCGAGGTTGGGATGGCTTATCGAGAAGAGACCGTAGCAGTCTCCCTCCGTCTTTGTGCCGTCGCTGTCAAGGTCGTTGTAGATGCCCGATGCCATCTCGAAGAGCATATCGAGCGTCCATTTGCCGTCAAGAGCAGCCTCCTGCGGACTTGTGAGATTATGGTCTGCACCAAGATCGTTGTTGTAGATCATAAACATCATCTGATAGATGAGGGTGGAGGCAATGTCACCCGAGATGAAGTAGAGACGGTCATTGATGGTGTTGAGCTCAAGAAGGCTGCTCGACCACCAGGGCTTCTCAAAATCAAGGTGCTCGACCTCGAGCATATCAAGAAGGTTATGCTCAAGCGTCAGCACACCTGCGGAACGCAGATAGCAGCCGATGAGGTCGAATGCGCCTTCGCCTACGCTGATGCTGTTCGATACCTCCTGGCAGAACTCCTTGAACGCGCCCGAGTTACCCTTTGTGATGGTGAATTCGAGCTCGACACCAAGTCTGCTCTCGGTGTTGGCGTTGCGGGTGTAGATCGCGTCCTCGACGATGTTACCCGACTGTTCCTCTACCTCGAACTCGGGCAGAGAATGCTCCCAGGCAAAGATATTGACGGTTTCGCCGCCGAAATTGAGAGTGGCGTCGAGCTCGTCCTTAAGATATCCCTTGCTGTCGTAAAGACCATCCGTCGTGACCTCGTCAACGTTGCTGCCGGAGGGAGCCGCGGTGGTGGTTGCGGGCTGCTGTTCCTCGGAGGGATCGCTGCAGCCGATGGCGGTGCAGAGCGTGCCGAGAAGCATAATAAGAGCTAAAATAGCCGATAATGTACGTTTCATACGTGTTATCTCCTTTAATTGTTATTAATTAATTATAACATATTAGGTAAATTTAGTCAATAGAAACAGGGCAAATTATTTTTGTTTGAGCTTACTCGGCATAAGCCGAATACCACTGCGTATCAATATCACTCGCGGGATGCGAATAAATATGGGGCTGATCCATTGATTTGTTAATGAATCAGCCCCAATGGCTTACTCCGCCACCATAATGTAGCTGTAAATTTCCTGACCGCCGTGGATGGGGTAGACCTCGCAGTCGGGATGATGCTCGGAGATGTAGGAGCAGATCAAGTCGGTCTCCTCCTCGGTCGAGTCGATTCCCGAGAAGAGAAGGAAGAGCCCGTGGCTGTCAAGGTCGAGCGAGTCGATCAGCTTGAGGGACGCCGAAAGTCTCTCGTTCGACGCCGCAAGAATGTTCTTGCCGACGTAGCCGATGTAGTCGCCCGTGTGGATCTCTACGTTCTGCATCTCGGCGTTGCGGATACAGCGCGCGATCTCTGCGGTCACAACGCCCTGCATATTGGCGTTGAGCTCAGCCTCGATAGCGTCGGCATCACCCGAAGAGGTGTCGATCATCGAGAGGGATGCGTAGCCCTCGCCGACGTTGCGGGAGGGGATGACGCGGATATCGGAAGAGGTGAACATTTTAGCAGCCTGCTGTGCCGCGAGGATGACGTTGCCGTTGTTCGGAAAAACGAATACGGTCTTTGCGTTCACAGCCTCGAAGGCGCGGATGAAATCCTCTGCCGAGGGATTCATGCTCTGTCCGCCCTCAACGATGTAGTCTGCGCCGCACTCGAGGAAGGTCTGCTTGATGCCCTCGCCGCAAGCGGCAACTACAACGCCGAAATCCTTCTGCTCGCTTGCGGGAGCGTCGGATGCGGACTTGCTTTCTTCTTCTGCCTCGATCGAGTTGTGCTGGAGCGACATATTCTCGATCTTGACCTTGAGGAACTCGCCGTATTTCTGGCAAAGCGCGAGAACGCGATCGGGGGTTTTCGTATGAACGTGGATCTTAAGTATGCTGCCCGATTTTACGACCGCGATCGAATCTCCGATCTCGGAGAGTGCGCATCTGATGATGTCCTCGTCAAAGAGCGCGGGATCGATCTTTACGCGCTGAAGGCGGACGAGAAGCTCGGTGCAGTAGCCGTATTCAAGAATATCATTCTCGGAGAAGCGGTCGAAGTCGATCTCCTCTGCGGGCTTGGTGCTTACGGTGCTGTCAAAAGCCTCTATATTGAAGCTCTCGTCGAAGACTCCGCACATACCCTCGATGATCGAGAGCAGACCCGCACCGCCCGAATCGACGACTCCCGCGCTTTTGAGGACGGGGAGAAGCTCGGGTGTGCGGTCGAGTGAACGGCGAGCCTCGCGCACGAAGTTGCCGAGGAAGTCCTCGACAGAGCCCGTCTTCTTGTTGCAGGCGTACTCTGTTGCATCGCTCGCAACCGTGAGGATCGTGCCCTCCGCGGGTTTCATAACCGCGCGGTATGCGCGTCGGACGCCCTTGCGGAATGCTCTGCCGATGTCCTTGGCGTCTGCGGTCTCGAGACCCTCAAAGCCTGCGGCAATTCCGTCGAAGAACTGCGAGAGGATGACTCCCGAGTTTCCGCGAGCCGAAAGAAGCATACCGTCAGCGACCTTGCGGGCGATCACTCCGAGACCCTCGCCCGAGTCGCGTGCGCGCTCAACTCCGCCCATAAGGGTGGAGAGCATATTGTCGCCCGTGTCTCCGTCGGGAACGGGAAAGACGTTGAGATCGTTGATCTTCTGCGCCTCGCTTCTGAGATTGAGGGCGGCTCCGTGGATCATTTTGACGAAATATTCGCCCGTGAGAATGAATTCGGTTTTTGTATTATTCATATCAATCAGTAGCCGAGAGTCGGCGTGTTACCTTTCGTTTCCTATGAAGAAGAGCGCGAGTGTACCGGGACCCGAATGGGCACCGATGACGGGACCCGTGAATACGGTGATGTCGGTGTCAAGTCCGTAGGTCTCCTTGATCATCGAGGAGAGGAGTGCGGCGTCGCCCTCGCAGTCTGCGTGGCAGATAAAGACGGGACCCTGCGACTTGTCGGTCATGAGCTCACCGAGCTTGTCGGCAAGAGCCTTGACGGATGCGCGTCTGCCGCGAACCTTGAATTTGTTGATCAGATGACCCTCGAGATCCATATGAAGGACGGGCTTGATGCCGAGCACACCGCCGACAAAGGCAACGGTGGGGCTGATCCTTCCGCCGCGCTTGAGGTAAACGAGGTCGTCGACGGTGAACCAATGGCACATATGGGGGATGAGGGAGGTTACGTATTCGGCATTCTCATCGAGAGTTGCGCCCTCGTTCTTCTTCTGCACCGCAAGGTAAACGAGCATGCCGAAGCCTGCGGAAGCCGAAAGCGAGTCGATGACGGTGATCTTGCGCTCGGGATATTTCTCCATAAGCTTTTCAGCCGCGATCCTGCCTGAATTGCAGGTGGTGCTCAGACCCGATGAAAATCCGATATATAGGATGTCGTCGCCTGCGGCAAGGATCGGCTCGAAAACTTCGATGAAGCCCTCGGGATTGACCGCGGATGTCTTTGCACATGCGCCCTCGCGCATACGGTTGTAAAAGGCAACGGGCTCGACCTCGTCGTTCTTCTGAACGGTGTCATCACCGTCAAATTTGAGGGTAAGGCTGACAGAGGCAACGCCCCAATCCTTAAGATGCTCGCCCATATCCGAGGCGGAATCTGTGACTATTCTGTAATTGCTCATAGCTTTCTCCATAAATATTATATAATAATTATAACCTATATTTTATGTTTTGTCACGGAACTTTACATAAAAATAACTCTACCGCAGGGAGAATTGTGGTAAACCAAGAGTAGAGTTCAACCTGAGTTGAGGTTCAGCACACTTTTAGCACACAGTGTGCTGATTACTATTATAATTATAGCACACAATGTGCTGGAAATCAAGTCTTTTTTGTGAACATAGAAGAAATCGCCATCGGGAATAGCCCCGATGGCGATTTCTTTATGCCGCTTGTGCCAGAATATAGAGAATGAGGTACGCCAGACAGATCAAGCCGATAACAGCGAGCATCGGGAGGAACATCATCTTTACTGCGGCAAAATATGTGTCGAGATGGTCGCGCCAGACGGGACGGGAGCGGTTGAATTGCCGTTCGGTCTCGCTCATCGGTTTTTTGGGCGCGGCATCCGAGAGGCTCTTGCCGAGTCCGCGATTCGGCAGGTTCGACATATCGGCGATCGTTCTGCCGTCGTCGACCCATACCACCTTCTCGCGCTTTTTCTTTTCTTTTTTAGCCATATCGTTAATTCTTGTTGCAGAGGTGGCAGGCTACGAAGTGGCCGGGCTCAACCTCGCGGTATTCGGGAATGCACTTCGAGCACTCCTCTGTTGCCATCGGGCAACGGGTGTGGAAGCGGCATCCCGAGGGGGGATTTGCGGGGGACGGGATATCGCCCTCGAGGTGGATGCGGTTCATCTTCATATCGGGATCGGGATTCGGGATCGCGGAGAAGAGAGCCTTCGTGTAGGGATGGAGGGGATTGCCGAAGATATCCTTCTTTGCGCCGAATTCCATCATCTTGCCGAGGTACATAACTCCGACCTTGTCCGAGATGAACTTGACGACCGAAAGATCGTGCGAGATGAAGAGGTAGGTCAGATTCATCGAACGCTGAAGATCCTTCAGAAGGTTGATGATCTGCGCCTGGATCGAAACGTCGAGTGCCGATACCGGCTCGTCACAGATAACGAGCTCGGGCTTTACCGAAAGCGCGCGCGCGATACAGATACGCTGACGCTGACCGCCCGAAAATTCGTGCGGATAACGCTCGTAGTAGTAGTCGCGCAGACCGCATTTTTCCATAAGATCGAGGACGTATTCCTTGACCTCGGACTTGGGGACGATACCGTGAACGAGAACGGGCTCGGAGAGGATGTCGCCTACGGTCGCGCGGGGAGGAAGCGAGGAATAGGGGTCCTGGAAGATGATCTGCATCTTCGTTCGGAGATCGCGGAGCTCTTTTCCCTTGAGTTCGGCGATGTTCTGACCCTTGAAGTAGATCTCGCCGCCGTTTGAGGGATGGAGACGGAGGATGGTGCGTCCGAGAGTGGTCTTGCCGCAACCCGATTCGCCAACGATACCGAGCGTCTCGCCCGCACGCAGTTTAAAGGAAATATCGTTTACGGCAACGAGCTCCTTTGTGGGCTTGCCCATAAGAGTCTTCTCAAGGACGAAGCGTTTCTCAAGGTTGCGTACCTCGAGTATTGCCTCCGGATCGGGAGGGAGGATATTCTTGTTTTCAGACATTTATTCTTCCTCCTTTCCGTAGAGGTGGCAGGCAACGTAGTGTGTGGGGCTGACCTGAATCATACCGGGATAGTCGCCCGAGCATTTAGCCGTGCAGCGGTCGCAACGCTCCTTGAAGTAGCAATGCGAGGGCATATTGACGGGGTTGGGGACGTTTCCGGGGATGTTGAAGAGCGTGTCGGAATCTGAATTCATAGTCGGCTTCGACTTCTGCAGACCGATGGTGTAGGGGTGGCGGGGGTCGTGGAAGATCTCGGAGACGGTTCCGCGCTCAATGACCTTACCCGCGTACATTACGACAACGTAGTCAGCCATTTCGGCAATAACGCCGAGGTCGTGGGTGATGAGCATGATCGAGCCGTTGATCTTTGTCTTAAGATCGCGGAGAAGATCGAGGATCTGCGCCTGAATTGTAACGTCGAGAGCGGTTGTGGGCTCGTCGGCGATGATGAGTCGGGGATTGCACGCGAGAGCCATCGAGATCATAACTCGCTGACGCATACCGCCCGAAAGCTCGTGGGGGAAGGATTTGTATACGCGATCGGGAGCCGCAATGCCGACAAGCTCGAGCATTTCGAGCGACTTTGCCTTGGCGGATTCCTTGGTCGCGCCGGGAACGTGGATGAGGGTGACCTCGTCGAGCTGTTCGCCGATCGTGAAAACGGGGTTGAGCGATGTCATAGGCTCCTGGAAGATCATCGAGATCTGATTACCGCGGATGCGGTGGATCTCGGACATCGGCATTTCAGCGATGTCGTATACCTTTCCGTCGTTCGAGCGGAAACGGATCGAGCCTTCAACGATCTGACCCGTCGGTCCCTGAAGGAGTCGCATTACCGACATACTTGTGACCGACTTGCCGCAACCAGATTCGCCGACGACGCCGACGGTCGAGCCCGCGGGAATATCGAAGGATACGCCGTTTACAGCCTTGACAACGCCCTGATCGGTGAAGAAGTAGGAGTGGAGGCCGTCGATCTCGAGGATGTTCTCGGGATCCTTCATTTCGCTCAGGTATTCGGACTCGGGGCATTTGCGGAATTTCTTCGCCTCAAGCTCGCGCATAACCTTGGCGTTTGCTTTGGCGATCGCGCGGATCTCTTTGCCCGAAAGATAGTGTCCGCCGGACTTTTTCTTTCCTATATTATTAATAGCCATTGAGTCTTACCTCCTTTGCTTGGGGTCGAGAGCATCGCGCAGACCGTCGCCGACGAAGTTGAATCCGAGAACGGCGATGATGATGCAGATGCCGGGAGGTCCCCAGACGTTAAAGAAGTTCTGGAGGATGTTCGAGTCCTCGGCGACGATATTGATCATCGTACCCCAAGCCGCAAAGGGAGCGCGAACGCCCATATTGAGGTAGGAGAGCGATGCCTCGTAGAGGATCATACTGCCGAGGGAGAGGGTCATCGAGACGATGAGCTGGGGCATTACGTTCGGGATGAGATGCTTGAAGATCTTGCGCGAGGTCGAATAGCCCATAGCCTCAGCGGCAACCATATATTCCTGCTCGCGGAGCGAGAGGATCTGACCGCGGACGAGGCGTGCCGTTCCGGGCCACGAGAAGAGGGTCAGGAACGCCATCAGGAAGTAGATTCGCTGATTAGCCGCGACGTTTGCCGCGTCAAGGAGGGTCGAGATGATGAGAAGGATCGGGAAGCCGGGCAGACACATCAGAATGTCGCAGACACGCATTATGATATCGTCGATGACTCCGCCGAAGTAGCCCGCGATACCGCCGAGCACAACGCCGAGGATGTTGATCGCAAATACGGCGATGAAGGATACGGCGAGGGAGATTCGTCCGCCGTACATCAGACGGGTGAATACGTCGCGGCCGTCCTTATCGGTGCCGAGGATATGATCCTTTGAGGGTGCGGCGAGGGAGTTGATCTCCTTGCCCGTCTCAACGATCTGATAGAAGGAGCGGGTCTCGCCGTTTTCCTCGTATGTAACGAGAGTGTAGGTGTACTCGGTCTTGCCCGAGAAATCCTGCTGTGTCTCGCCCCATACGGGGTAGATGACGGGTCCGAGCCAGCAGAAGAGGAAGAGTCCGACGATCATAACGAGTCCGAGCATCGAAAGCTTGGAGCGGAAGAAGCGGCGCGCCACCATCATTCCGGGGGACATCAGCTTGAGGTTTTTGTCAAGCGGCTCGTTCTCAGCTGCGGGGGTAATTACTTTTTCATTTGCCATAATAACTACCTCCTTACTTTGTCAGCTTGACGCGCGGGTCAACGATAACGTACATAAGGTCGGCAAGGAGCACGCCCATTACCGAGAGGAATGCGAGGAACATATTGTATCCCATAATGAAGGGGATGTCCGCCTGCATCATTGCCTTGAAGGCTACGTTACCGATACCGGGCAGGTCAAAGACCTGCTCGGTTATGATCGCTCCCGAGAAGAGCGAGGGGAGGAGTCCCGCAAGCGAGGTTACAAGGGGGATGAGCGTGTTGCGGAAGGCGTGCTTATTGATAACGACGCTTTCTTTCAGTCCCTTTGCGCGCGCTGTGCGGATATAGTCGGAATTAAGGACCTCGAGCATATTGGTTCTGGTCATTCTCATTCGTCCGCCGATCGAAAGGATAACGACGGTCAGTATCGGGATGAACATATGCATAAAGTAGTCGCCGAGGAGGGCGATACCCGTGTTTGACGCGGTCGCGTCAACGAGTCCCGAGGGAGGGAAGAGCCCGAGCTTGTTCGCGAGCAGGTCCTTTAGAACCTGTCCGAAGAAGAAGGAGGGCAGCGAGATACCGATCATTACGCAGATGGTAACGAGGTAGTCGCGGATCGAATACTGATGCGTTGCCGCGGTGATGCCGAGGGGGATCGCGATCATAAACTCAAAGACCGTTGCGATCAGGGCGACCGCGAAGGATACGCCCATATGATCAACGATTACGTCGAGGACGGGCTGACCGTACTTGAAGCTGATGCCGAAGTCAAAGCGTACAAGCTTGGATAGCCAGTTGACGTATCCCTTGAGAATGCCCATAAAGCTGTCGTCCTCGAGTCCGTAGAGCTTTTTCATATTCTCTATCGTTTCCTCGGGGATGGTCGCACCGCCCTGGTTCATCTCCGCGATCTTACCCTCGATGAAGCTGACGGGCATGCAACGGATCAGCACGTAGATGATCAGCGACACGCCGAGCAGGATCAGGATGGCAAGCGCAAGTCTTTTTACAATATACTTGAACATTTTTCTTTACTGCACTTTATCAGTTAGCAAATTCGATCTCCCAGAGCTTGTCAAGGGGAGAGGTGTAGGGGTTGATCTCAGCGGGGAGGGAGGAGGTGCTGATGACCTTTGCATTGTAGGCGTAGAGGACCTTTCTCTGATATACGGGAAGCTCGATCGCGAGGTCGAGAACGTATCCCATAGCTTCCTTGTAGAGTGCGGAACGCTCTGCCTGATCGTTGATCTCACGTGCATCGTCGATAACGTCGCTGAGCTTCGAGAGGATCTGAGTCTCCTCGGGATAGGACGCGGGTGATGCGAGGATCTCGCGGTAGCCCCAAGCGAGGGTGCTTGTTGCTGTGGAGTTCTTGTGGTAGACCTGATACATATCGGGGTCAACCGTGGTTCCCCAAGCTGCTGCCCAAACTGCGAGCGAGCCTGTGGAGAGTTTTGTGAGTGCCTGAGTATCCGGAACTACCTCGATGTTCCATCCGCACTCGTTGAGGAGGTCTGCCGCGGACTGGAAGGTCTGGTAGGTGGGGTGATCGGTGAGGTTCGAGCCTGCGATGGTGAACTTGATCGAGAGAGCGGAGTCACCTGCGGAAACGCCTGCGAGCTCCATATACTCGAGGACGGATTCCTTTGCCTTTTCGCGGTCGAAGGAGATCGCGGGATAGTCGTGGAGGTTATCGCGGCTGTTGTTGCCACTTGCATCCTTGGGGTATGCCCAGGAAACTGTGGACATCGGCCAGTAGATGGTCTCTGCCATACCGGTCGAGTAGTAGGAGAGTGCGAGGGAGGTGTTCATTGCGGACATAATAGCCTTACGAACGTAGATGTTCGGGACCTTGCCTGCGTTGATACCGATATAACCGTAGCCGAGCTGATCGGTGTAGGTCTTCTCGATACCCTTATTTGCCATACCGTCGATGAGGTCGATGTTAGCCTGAGTGAACTGAGGAGTTACGAAGTGGACCGAGCCCGACTCGAGCGCGGAGATTGCGTTCGATGCGGAAACTACCTGGTAACGGACCTTATCGATCTTGGGCTGACCCATCATGAAGGAGCTGTTAGCCTTGAAGTAAACGACGTTGTTCATAAAGAAGTCGCTCTCTGCGGGATTGTCGCTGTTCTGGCTGTCGGTTACCTTGTATGCGCCTGCGCCCATGGGGAGCTTGACGTTTCTGGGAGACTGGATAACGTCGGTCATGTAGCCGAAGGAAGCGTAGTCAACGCCGAACTTGTTGTTCGCAACGTCAACGGTGTAGCCCTCTGCATAGTAGTGCTGAGGAGCGACGGAGAACGCGAAGTTCCAGATAGCCTTGGGGTCGGTGCCGTTGATGGTAATCTCGAGAACGTCGTATTCCTCGGCGTTCACGGGCTTGCCGTCGGCATCGTGCTCGTGCGCAACGGTGTAGGTGCCGTTCTGTGCGGTTACGGTTGCAACTTCGGTGGTGTGACCGAGGGAAACGATACCTGCGATATTGGGAACGGTGAGCTCGCCGTCCTTCATATTAGCGCGGAGGATGACTTCCTTTGCCTTTGCGGCGTAGGAGGTGCGGAGCTCGTTTGCGGTTGCCCAGTAGGAGAGGATGATGTCGAGCTCCTGCTCGATCTTAGAGTTGTAAACGTAGTCGATAGCGGAGTTCATATCCTTAACTACGTCGGGGTTGTAGAGGCGGGTGACCTTTTCGATCTTCGACTTGATGTCCTTGTTGGTCTCGGGATCCTTTGCGTACTCAACGGTAACGTAGCCCTCTGCGTACATGAAGGAGGTTACCTCGTCGAATTCGCCCGTCGACTTATAGGGCTCCTCGAGATATGCTTCCTTAGCGGAGATATAGTCGGTGCCGAGCTCTTCCTTGAAGAGGCGGAGAGCTTCGTTGTAGTCGTCAAGAAGGTTCTGGTTTGTTACCTCTGCGGGGTTGTTTGAAACAGCGTTGACGTAGCCCGAGGAGAGGGAGTGGCTGTTGATAGCCGAAACCATCTTGTCGTAGTCCGCGCTGTAGGAGCCTGCGGTTTGGGTCTTGCCGACCGAGCGGAAGAGGTTGATAAGCTCGTTGAGACGGTTCTGTGCGCGGTCGTTTGCGGCACTTGTGATGGTGTCGTCGACGTCGGTGGAATCAGAGCCGATTGTCTGTGTGCGGTAGTCCTGAAGACCTACGATATCGGTCGAGTACATGGTGGAAGAGCCTGTGTAAACGGGATCGAGGTAAACGTAGAGGTTGAAGAGCACGTCCTCCATGGTCAGCGGATGACCGTCGGAGAATACGATGTCGTTCTTGAGGACGAAGGTGTAGGTGGTCTTGTCGGTTGCGGAATCGTAGTTTACTACGTAGTCGAGGACGGCTACGGCGTGATCCTTACCGAAGGATACGGTAACGTCGCCGTTCTCATAGTGCGAGCCGAGCATACCGATCTGAGTCATCGAAACGATGTTGGCATCTGCGCCCGTGGTCGAATAAAAGGGGTTGAAGAGTCCGTCGAGGTCCTCGGTCATGATAACGAGGGCGTCGGGAGCGGTGGTTTTGTCGCCGCATGCGGTTGTTGATGCAAGAACGCCGAAGAGCATAACGGCGGCAAGCATCAATGAGAGAATTCTCTTTGACATTTGTTTTCCTCCAAATTTATATCAAATTAATTTTTATCAGTTAAGAAATGTGAGAGTGATCTCGCCGGATGCGGGATCGGTTACGATGGAAATTCTGCTCTCGGAGCCTTCGGTGAGCGATACTGCGATGCCCGAAATATCGATGCCGCGGTTGCCGCCGCTTCCGATAAGGGTTCCGATAGTGTATTCCTGCGGGTAGATATCGCCCGAGATCGCAAAGCTCGAGGAAGAGATCGTTATCCCCTCAAGTACGGCGTCCTCGGAAAGAGTTCCGCAGAGGAGACCGAAGACGGGAGCCTGCATACGCGAGCCCGCACCGAGGGTGTAGCTTACGTTTTCGAATGCAATATCCTTGACGATCGCGCCCGAGGCGATAGAGCCGAAGAGGCCGCCGTTCGTCTTGGAGTTGTCAGCCTGAATGAAGCTGATGTTCGAGAATTTATGGCCGTTGCCGTAGATCTTACCGGTGAACGCGCCGCCCGAGAGAGCCGCGGACCAGTTTACGCCGGTGAAATCGAGGTCAGCCTCGATGTAGTAGCAGCCCGAAAGCTTTGTAGCCGCGAACTGCTTTGCGCTCGTGATGCGGTACCATTCGCCGTCGGCAAATTCGGTGTAGACCGCGATCTTCGAGGTCGCGCTGACGCCGTGCTCATAGTCGATCTCGCCCGAAAGAGTATCGGTCACGGGCTTTGTCATCTCGGGGTCGAGGTAAGCGGATACAAAGGTCTTTCCGTCGATCTCGGGGAAGTCCTTCATATCTATCTTGCCCGTCTCCATGTTCCATTCGGGGATCTCGAGCGAGATGAGCTGTTCGGAGGTGTAGAGCTCATATGAGCCCTCGGCGTTCTTTACGTAAAATTCAAAGTTGAAGTAGGGGATCCATGCCGCGTAGAGGGTCATGTAGGGCTCCTCGGAGCTGTAATTTCCCTCGGGAACAGAGAGGGAGTCGGTCTCAAAGTTCCAAAGACCCGAGTAGGTGTAGCCCTGCTCGAGGCCCGACTCGGAGGTGGGTACGCCGTAGCCGTCGAGGGGATTGCCCGACTCGTCGGTTCTGGGGGCGCATTCGCGGTACCAGCCCGCAAAGAAGCATCCGTTCTTCGAGACGCTGAAGGCTCTGTCGCCTCGGCGGCTGTCGTCGGGTGTGATAAGCTTGATCAGCTTGTTGCCCGACGAATCGCTTTCGGCGTCCGCGAGGCTGAATACGTCAACGACCTGCACGTTTTCGGTGTTTGCAAAGGCACCGCCGCAGGGATCGAAGCGCACGCTCACGGTGTAGCCCTCGGCATTGAGATCCTTATAAGGCGGCTCCCATTGGGAGCAGCCTGTAAGGACGGTGATAAGCGCAATTACCGAAATAAGCAGGAGTCTGATCTTTGATTTACTTGTCATTTTCGTCGTTGTTTTCTCCTTCCTTTTCGGATTCTGCCTTTGCCTTCTTGCCGAGGCGGACGCAGTCAACGATTATGATCGTGACCACTGCTGCGGCGAGAAGAGCTGTAAGGATAATGATGATGATCGTGGTGGGGTCGAGCTTCGGCTCCTCCTCTACGGTGGGAGGAGTGGTTTCCTCGGGATTCTCAAGAGTGAGGAGCTTTTCGATTCTGTCCTCAGCCTCTGTGAGCTTCGAGTAGTTGGTTACGAGCGCGCGCTGCTCGAGGGTCGAGATCGCGTCGTAAGCGGCGCGAGCGGCTTCAACTGCCGCGCGGTCGTCGAGCGAAACCGTCTCGGGAAGCTTGTCGATGAGGGAGATCGCCTCGAGGGTGATGTCGTCTGCGGCAGCTGCGCCGAGGATCACGGTGTCGAAATACTGACCGAAGATGAAGGAATCGTAATTCTTACCGTTCGAGGGGTAGACCATCGTGATCGGGCTTTCAATATGACCGATGTAGTCGATGAAGCTTGCGCCGTAGTAGATGACGTAGGGAACGTCTGTGGCGTTCCACATGAAGTAGGGAACGACCTCGATTCCGTTCTTGATGATAGAACCGCCGTTCTGATCAACGAAATCGTATTCACCGGTCGCGGGGATGTTTTCAAAGGAAGAATAGTAGTTGTAATCGAATTCTTCCTCAAGCGCGGGAGCGTTGTAGCTCTTGAAGGTTACAAGGGAGAGGCTTTCGCAAGCGTAGAATGCCTTGTGACCGATAGCGGCAAGCTCCTTGGGAAGAGAAACGCTCTTGATCTCACTGCCCGCAAAGGACATAGCGGAAAGTCTTACAGTACCCTCTGCTACCTCAGCGTTCTTGCCCTCACCGGCATAGGTGATGAGCTCAAGACCGTTCGGGACGCGGCGGTAGAGCGAGCCCGCGATAACGAGCACGTTCTCGGAGAGGCTGAAGTCGTAGGAGATATCCTCGTAATTCTTGCCGTTGAATTCGGTGATCTTTATGACAGAGAAGGGAGCAACGTCGCACATTGCGAAGGGGTTCTCGCCGATATCCGCGAGCTTTTCGCCGAGGATGACTCTGAAGGGTGTGACCTCTTCCTTGATGAAGGCGTGAGTTCCGATGAACTCGGCAGCCGAGAGGTCGATAGAGGTGATCGCGGAATATGCGAATGCATAGTCGTCAACGCTTGCGATAAGCTTGTCGTTCTTGATCTCGGTGAGCGCGGGAGTGTAGCCAAACGCGCCCTTGCCGATCTTAACGCCGTCCGCGAAGGTGACGGACTTGAGTGTTTCGATGAAGGCGAATGCGCTCTCACCGATCTCCTTGACGTTCGAGAGGTCGATCGATACGAGTGCGGTCTCGCCGAATGCGCTCTCGCCGATCTTTTCGATCTTTGTAAAGCTGATGTCGGAGAGGGAGGTTGCCATATAGAATACGGCGTCGGAGATTTCGCTGAGCTTCGAGCCGAGCTTGACCGATTCGAGAGTTGTGATGTAGGAGAATGCTCCCATACCGACGCTCTCAACGCTCGAGAGGTCGATGCTCTTGAGGAGAGGCGCGTGGTAGTGGTGGAGGTAGAGACCCTCTTCGTCGGTTGCGATAGCGGTAAAGCCGCTGTCGAGGTACTCGTAGGTCTCGTCGCCCGAGAAGGCGAGCTCGCCGATCGAGACGACCTTCGAGAGGTCGATCTTCTCAAGGCTTGATGCGTTGTAGAATGCGTATGCACCGATCTCGGCACCCTTGCCGAGGGTCACTTCCTTGAGCTCTGCCGCGCCCTGGAATGCTCCGCGACCGAGCTTTGCACCTTCGCCGATCTCAAGCGAGTGGAGGGGCGAGGTGTAGATGTAGTAGTAAATGCGCGAGTTGTCTGCGAGTCTGTAGTAGCCGAAGGTCCAGTTGTCGGTAAGGTCGAGAGCGAAGGAGTAATCGCCTGCGGTGACGTTCTTGCCGAGCTTGACGCTCTCGAGGCTCTTACAGCCGCGGAATGCGTTCTTGCCGATCTCGGTGTTGTCTGCAACGGTGACCTTGGTCACCTTGGTGTTTCTGAACGCACCCTCGCCGATATAGGATACCGAATCAAGCGCGGGAGTTTCGGTCAGAGCAGTGCCCGAGAAGGCACGGTCGCCGATGTAAGTGAGCTTACCGAGCTCGACCTTCGCCAGAGCCTCGCAGTCTGCAAAGGCATAGCTTCCGAGCTTGGTTACGCCGGGCATCTTGACCGAGGTGAGGTTGGGATTGCCCGAGAATGCACCGTCGCCGACGGTGGTCACGCTTGCGGGAAGCTCGATCGAATCAGCCGTGGGAGCGCAGAGGAGAATGGTCTTTCCGTCCTCCGAGAGGAGGTAGGGCTTACCGCTCTGCGGCTTGAAGGTCTTGTTGCCCTCGGCAACGGTGAAGGATTCAACTGCGGTGTTACGGAATGCGTGCTCGCCGATTACGGCAACGTCACGTCCGATCGTTACATCCTTGAGCTTGGAGCAGCCCGAGAAGCTTCCTGCGGGGATGACGGCGGCGTTGACCGAGATAGCGGTAAGCTCGCGGCAGCCAGCGAATACGGAGAGACCGAGCTTGATCTTGTCAGCCTCGACTGTCACCTTCTTGAGCTTTTCACAGCCGCTGAATGCGTAGGAGGCAACAGACTTGGTCTTTTCCGAAAGTGTAAGATTCTTGAGGTTCTTGTTATTTGCGAATGCGTATTCGCCGAGCGCAACAGCCTCCTTGAGGTTGAGCGCGCCCGAAAGATTACATCCGAGGAACGCCGCCTCGTTAATGAACTTGACGTGCTCGATGCCGCTGACGGTGATAAGCGAGGAGCAGCCCGAGAATGCGCCGTAGTCTATTATCTTGAGGGTGGAAGGGAGAACGACCTCACGAAGCGCGGTCAGATTAGCGAACGCGAATCGTCCGATCTTCTCAACGCCCTCGGGGATTACGACCTTTGTGATCGTGTCGTCACCGAGGTACCACATCTTTGTGGTCTCGGGCATCTCCTCGGAGATCTCGTCGCCCTCACCCTTGGGAACGTAGTCAAAGTTCGAGAATGCGAACTGACCGATCTCGGTGAGCGCGAGAGTGGAGGGGAAGGTTACCTCTCCGCCGAGTCCGAAGTAGTGCGAGAGTGAGGGACCCGAAGTGATCCAGGGCTCCTTGACCTCAACCGATATCGACTTGGAGTAGTAGGTCGAGTGGTAAACGGTTTCGACCTTGCCCTCGTCGTTCGTGACCTTCTCGACGCGCATTACGTTTGCCGAGATCGAGGCAAAGCCCTCGCGCACTGCGGTGATCTGTCCCTTTTCATCGACGGTCACGATATTGTCGTTGCTCGTCTCGAAGCGGACGGTGAATTCATCGGGGAAGTAAGCGTCGAAGATGTAGCGGAGTGTTACCGACTCGGAGGGGTAGAGCGAGAGGAAGTAATTCTCGCCGACGAACTTCTGGTCGTCGCCCGTGCTTCCGATATCGCGCTCGGTTGCGTCGAGCTGATAGAATGCCTTGTTGGTGTAGAAGCCTGTCAGGATGAAGTTGTCTGTGACGGGCTTATCGAACTTCTTGAAGCCCTCGTCGCCCTCGCCGAGAACTGTGAGCGAAAGCTGAGCCGTCTTCTTGGTCACGGGGTCACGGGCAACGATTCTCGTTACGCCGGGCTCGATAGCGATGACCCTGTTACCTACAACGCGGGCAACGTTCATGTTGGTCGAGTGGTATTCAAGGAGCTCGCTCCACTCTGTACCTGGGTAGAGGATGGGCTTGAGCTCGTATGTCTCGTTGGGGCTGAGCTTGACGCTCTCTTCCTCAAAGTACATATCGACGTACTCGTCGGGAAGCGAGATCTCGTAGGTTGCGGTGTTGAGCGCGTAGTCGTAGGTTACGACGGTTAAGGTGTTGCTGTGATATGCGTTCTCCTTGATGCGCTGAATGTAATCGGTCAGCTCATATACAACGTAGGAGGTGGAATTGAAATCCGAGTAGATCGAGGTGATGTACTTGTCGAATGCGTTGAATACGAAGCCGTTTTCGCCATCGTTGGCAACAAATCCGAACTGCGCGCCCATCGAGTAGTGGTTGTCGTAGATGGCAATCTTCGCGAAGAGGCGGGTCTTTTCAGCCGAGCGGTCGTACTCGGTGTAATACTCGACGCCGGTGACTGCGGGAGCCTGGAAGTCGACGTAGATGGGGAACTCGAAGGTGTTGTTGAGGTTGTTTGCCTCTCCGCCGTCTCCGTAATCAAGGTAACCCTTGATGAGACAGGTGAACTTCGAGTTGTTTTCAAGCTCCTCGTCGATGGCGTCGAAGCCGACCTTGATGTTTGCGGGGTAGATCGATCCGCCGTCGCCGTAGGACTTGCGGACGTCGTATTCTGTCTTCGAGAAGACTACCTCGCCCGTGGCGTCGTTGGTGATGGTGATCTCGATGCGCTCGGCGCTTCTGAGAAGTCCGCCCCAGACGTATTCAAGCGAGTGGACGGTGCCCTCGACGTTGGAGATCGAGATATATTTGCGGTCGGCGGCGATGAGCTTCGAGGAGGGATTCTGCTCGAAGTAGTATCCGCCGAGGAAGGATACGTAGTCATCGTAGAGCGAGCCGACGGGGCGGGTCGCGTACGCATCGGGAAGGGTCTTGTCCGCGAGGTCGATGGAATCGTCGATCTCGTCTGCGTTGGTCTCAAAGTAATCGATGTCGAAGAGGGGAGCTACGGTCCAGTCGCCGTAAAAAGCGAGGAAGGGAGCCGAGAGGTTGATCTCGGTGCCCGAGGTGGCGGTCAGCTTGACAAATCCCTCGACGTACATACCGTTCTCGAATCTGTTCAGATATTCCTTATCGGCATCCGAGATCGTGACGGTGACGGTAACGTCGGCGGTCGCGCCTGCGGCTACCGTGAGGTTCTGTCCGTTCAGAGTGCCGTTTGATACCTCTGTGACCTGTGCGGTGGTGCCGTTCTCAAGGAGGTATCCCATTTCGTTTACAGTATATTTACCGTCATTTGTCTTGGTATCGCTGATACCCTCGGTCATTACGCATGCAGATATATCATAGGAAAGAGAAGAAGAACCGAAATTATAGACGCTGAATTTGAGAGTGTATTTGCCGTTCTTTGCGGGATCGTCGCCGAGCTCGATCTTGGACTTGTCCATAACCGAGCCGTCCTTGCGGTCGTAGGTAATGATGTAGGCGTCGGTCGCAATAGCGGAGGTAAGGTTAGCAAGACCCGCGCCCTGCTTTCTTACGGCATAGGGCAGACTGTTCTTGTTGCTTACGATGTCTGCGGTCGACATAAGAAGGCGGTTTACGGTCGCCGCGATCTCGACGTTATCCTCGGCGATTGCGGGGAAATTCTCGCGAACGTACTGACGAAGGATGGCAACGAGGCCCGATACGTTGGGGCAAGCCATCGAGGTACCCGAAATTCTGTCGTATTCCTGACCGGGTACAGAGGAGAGGATCATACCGCCGTGGGCAGTGATTTCGGGCTTGAGCTCGAGGTCGGGAGAGGGACCCCAGGAGGAGAAGTCGGACATAAAGGGGCCCGAAGCCTGGCTCTTGGAGATCTTCAGCTTGCCCGTGCCCTGAGCGGCGAGCATCTCGCCCTCGTCCTGGCTGATAGAGCAGACAGCAAGCTTCGCGTCGCCGACTGTCATCTTGATATCACCTGCTACGTTGTTGTAGATGATGATACCCGCCGCGCCCTTCTGCTCGGCTACGATCGCCTTTTCCTCAAAGGTGGTCGATCCGCGGCTGACAAGTACGATCTTGCCCTTGACCTCGATGCCGGTGTAGTCAGCGGAGCGTCCCGCGCCGGGGATGGTCACGAATTCGTATTCAGCCTCCTCTGCGCCGTCACCGAGAAGATCGGCAACGAATTCCTTTTCCTCGGAAACTCGGTCGGTTGCCTCGATGTAGTAGATAATGGTCTCGCCGAAGAGCATATAGGGAGTCTTCGCGCCGTTGATCGAAGCTACCGAGAGCGCGCCCTTGTATGTAGAGGGAGAACCGACGGTACCGTTGTCGGGGTTGGAGGTCAGACCGAGGTTACCGTTCTTCTCGGAGCCGTAGGTGGAGGTGAAGCTGTTGGAAGCCGCAACTACCATACTGATTCCGAGATCGCGGATGCGGTCGTAAACGCCCGTGATCTGCTCCTTGTCGTTTTCACGGGAGAAGCCCGCGGAGGTACCGATCGACATATTGATGACGTCGACTTCGAGAACAACGCAGTCCTCGAGAGCCGCAAGGATCCAGGAGGTACGCGCGGTGTCAACGATGTCGGAGAAGATCTTCATGATCGCGAGCTGCGCGTTGGGCGCAACACCCGTGATAACGTCGTCCTTACCCGCGATAACGCCCGCAACGTGTGTTCCGTGGTCGCTCTGGATGGGGAATACGTCAGCGTCGCCGTCGGCGTAGTCAAAGCCGTAGGGGACCTTCGTGCTGATGTAAACGTCGGAGGCGGTAAGACCCGACTGCTTGTCGGATGCAACCGTGTCGCCGATGAATTTTTCAACGTCCGAGAAAGTCATTCCGAGGGTCTCGGAGGTGAAATTGTCGGTCGAGAATGCCGTGTGGTAATAGTCGAGACCCGTATCGAGTACGGCAACGACCGTGCCCGAGCCGTCGTATCCGCAGCCGATGCTGTTGAAGATACCCGTGTCCTGAACGTTGACGGTGTTCTCGACGAGCTGAGTCTCGGCTCTTTCGTAGACCTCGCCGACGATGACGTTGGTCTTCTTGCCGAGGGTGCGGCATACGTCCTCGAAATCGCGCGCGGTGATGAGAAGCTCAAAGCCTGCGATAACGGTGTCGTAATTGATTCCGAGCTCATAGGAAATGCCCGATTTTTCGAGCTTTTCGATGAGAGCCGCGCTTTCCGCCGAGATATTCTCGCGCAGAGCCGCAGCCTCGTCCGAGAGTGCGAACTCGGAGATGCTCATGGTCTTGTCTGAGTCCTCGTACGCGTCGAGAAGACTTTCGGCATCGACCTCAACGATGAGGGAGATGATCTGGTCGTCCTTGACCGTATCGGGGAGAGCCACGATCGCGTTCGAGAAATACTTCGAGATGTCGTTGGCGACCTTGCCGTCGAAGAGCCCGATGTAGGCTTCGGCAGCGGCATCGCCCGCGGCATTCACGCAGACGCCGATGACCGTGGCAGTCAGCAGCAGCAACGATAGCACTGCCGACAGGATCTTGGTTCTTTTCTGATTCTTCATTTTTCCTTTGCCTTTCGCGGATTGTTTAACGATAAAAGTATAATATATATAATAAATTAAAGTGTATCTATAGTAATAATATATAATATAAATTTAGCGCGATCGAAACATTATACCATATTTGCTCCGAAAAAACAAGTCCTACCTATAATATATAATAATTTGTTTCCAACTCGGCGGAAAGTAATTCATAAATGCTCCTTTTGGGCAAAAAATAACGGATGTAATTTTACAAAAAATTCATTGATATTGAGTGCCACAAATGATATAATAGGACGGAAAATGATCAAAGATAAAAAGGAGAAAAATATGAAGAGAATAATTATGATCCTTCTTGCGCTCTGCCTCTGCCTCTCCTTCGTTGCCTGCAACGAGGAGCCTGCCGAGACCACCGAGGGCGAGAATAATAGTACCGAGGCTCCCGTAGTTTCGGACGAGCCCACCGCAGAGGGCACCGAGGACGTAACCGAGGCTCCCGCCGCTTCGGGCTACAAGGTAACCGTTACCGATAAGGATGGCAATCCCATCGCGGGCGTTGAGATCCAGATGTGCGACTCCAAGGGCTGCAGAATGCCCACACCCACGGGTGCTGACGGAAGCGTTTCCTTCAATTATGACGAGAGCGATTTCCACGTTCTTCTCCCCACAGCGGTTCCCGGCTACGTTACCGACCCCGCAGAGGAGTATTTCTTCGAGAACGGCTCCAAGGAAATGACCATCGTGCTTGAGAAGGCACAGTAAATGAAAAATACCCATCGGCGCACGATGGGTCTTTTTTATAGTGAAAAGTGCAAAGTGAAAAGTGCAAAGTTATGGAAGCTTTTCTCACTTTGTTCGAAAAGCTGATTAAATGTATGTTAGAATCCGCTGGAAATTACGTCTTATAGTGTGAGGCGCCATCATGAGAAGAAAGGAGAATGACATGGACGACCGAAAGATTATCGAGCTGTTTTTCGCCCGAGACGAGCGTGCTCTGCGCGAGAGCGAGACGGCTTACGGCAAATATTGCAAAGGCATCGCGAAAAATATCCTCGCGAGCGACGAGGATGCTGATGAGATCTTCAACGACACGCTCCTGCGAGCGTGGAACACGATCCCGCCCGAGGAGCCGCGCTCGCTGAAGGTGTATCTCGGAACGATCGCGCGGAATATTTCTTTTGACAGATACCGCAGTATGACCGCCGAGAAGCGCGGCGGCTGTGAGGTCGCGCTCTGCCTTGAGGAGGCGGAGGAGTTCCTTGCCGATACGTCGGACGAATATGAAAAGAGCGAACTGACCGCACTTCTGAACGGCTTTTTACATTCGCTCCCCGAGCGCGAGTGCGATATCTTCGTCCGCCGCTATTTCTACTGCGACAGCACGGCTGAGATCGCGCGCAGATTTGTCCTCAAGGAGCCAAACGTCCTCGTTATCCTCTCGAGAACAAGAAAAAAGCTGAAAGAAGCACTCAGAAAAGGAGGCTACACACTATGAAGAATGATTTTTTTGAAGCAATGGGAAATATCGACGCGGATCTGATCGAGCGCGCCGACAGGGTAGTGACCGTAAAAAGAAGACCGATCCTGAAAATAGCGGCGATCGCGGCATCCTTTGCCCTGATGATCACGGGACTCGTCATAGGTTTGCCGATGCTGATCGGTGACGGCGATGCTCCCGGCGACCAAGGAGATGTGATTGTCTGGGACAACGTGTTCGATCTGTTTGTTCCGTCAAAGGGAAGCGGAGAGAAAATATTTGCGGAGACCGGACTTGCCGAGTACTCGTTCTCTGAAATCCTGACCGCAAAATATGAGAAATTCGAGATCGGAAATGCTTTTCCGCTCGACAAAAACGGCGAATTTATCGGCAAAAAGCTCGATGATATCGAGGCGCGGAACGGTTGGAGATGGAATATCGACGGCAAGGAGCGCGACGTTATCACCGTCAAGGCGGAGATCTACGAGATCAAGGGTGTCTCTCCCGATGCCGCAGTCGCGGTAAAATATCTTGAAAAGGGCGGCTCGCAGACGACCGAGCATTTCTATGCCGCTGTCAATAGCGAATACAAATGCGAATCTCTCTCGGACTTTTGGGACGATCTCAACGCCGCGGTCCATATGGAGATCGCGAAGGACGTGCTCGCCTGCGAATATGCCTTCGGAACTCACAGGAACGGAGTTGAAAAATACCGTATGAAGGACGGCGTTCCCGCGGATATCTGCAAGCTGATCCTCGGTCTTGACGCCGAAGCCGAGTACGTGGGGTATTACGAGGGCGTCGACGCAAGGATCCGCGGCTGTGAGAATATGCTTCGCTTCACCTTTGCGATGAATTCCGCGGGAAGATCGATCAATTTCCTCTACGTTCTCGACAACGGATATATCGCGATGAGCGGAATCGGCGAGGGCTACGTGCTCTTTTGCGTAGGTATCGAGCACACGGACAGCATTTTCGATATGCTTGAAGGCGGCTCGGAGCTTGTTACCGTCATCCCGGATGATCCCGACGGCGACGGACTCGTTGAGGTGACCACAAGCGCGCCCGTGAACGAGGCAGTACCCGAGTAGAAGTGGCTAGTGACTAGTGGAAGGTAAATTTCCTCACTTCGTTCGGAAATTGCATTAATAAAAAATCTCGGATATTATGAAGCGTAAAAACTTCGTAATATCCGAGTTTTGTATTTGTATTCTGTTCAACGTACAGTACAGATTTGGCTCTCCTCAACCACCGCTGCACGCGGTCCCCACATTTGCTTGCAAATACGCCCGCATGGGGAATGTAAAGGGGCAACGACGCTAATTCAATT
>JAZQXP010000008.1:0-1952 GCA_045632925.1 Eubacteriales bacterium
CTTTGCCACGAGCAGATAAATCAACCGCAATTCCTAATATCTCAACTTTCTTCTGTTCAATAAAAGAAACAGCCATAACACCCACAATCTTTCCGTGACTAAAACAAGCAAAGATTTTTACAGAGTTATTATTCAGAAATCGTTCTACTTTCTTATTAAACTTTTCTTCGGTAGGCATAAACATACAGTGTTTGTAAATCTCATATGTTTGTAAAATATCGTTCTTGTGAGTTAATTCTATTAGGTTCATTGCACGCACCTACAAATTCTTATTCATCGGTGAGTTTATTATATCATATTTCTATGCACTTTTCAATTGGCTTAGATAGTCTTTGCCATTTTTGACACAAATTTTGAGGGCGCCTTAGTTGGCGCCCTCTTTTAGTTTTGTTTTTTCCTCTGCTATCTCCGCTTTCTTTTGGGCGATCATTTCGGCGAGTTTGGTTTCGCATTGTTCTTTCGTTTCGGCATAGACGTTGAATTTCTTGCGTTTGCCGTTTGGCAGTCTCGGATAGAAGCTGCCTTCCCAGAGGTGATCGTTGATCTGATACACGCATCCGGTGCCCGATTTGCGAATCTTTCTCGGGACAGGCTCGAGATGAGGCTCTATCGGCTCGTACGTTGCGTTTACGGGCGTGTTTGCATTCTGTTTGGGTGTTTGCTTTACCTCGGGCATCTGTGCGTCCGTACCGCCGATCTTGCGGTCGATATTCACCGCCGCCTGCATCTGCATCGTGTCGGTCATATGGCTGTAGATGTCAAGCGTGGTCGCAGCAGACACGTGCCCGATGGTCGCCGACAAGGTTTTGACGTCCATTCCGTTTTCAAGCGCCATGGTTGCGAAGGTGTGGCGCAGATCGTGGAAGCGGACGCGCTTACAGCCCGCACGGCGAAGGATCCTGCCGAGGATATCGCTTGTTCCCGTGGGATATCTCGGCGAATCGGAGTTTTGCGGTGATGGGAACATCCATCTTGAATCCACCGTTTGCTTATAGCTTTTCAGCACCTCCACAAGCGACGGCGGAAGCACGATGGTGCGCACCGACGATTTCGTTTTCGGCACGGATATCTCCAGCTTGCCGTCCACGGCGCACACCTGACGGCAGACGTGAAGCTCGCCCGTACGGAAGTTCAGGTCATCCCACATCAGTCCGAGCATTTCCCCTCGGCGCATCCCTGTGCCCAGCTCCAGCAGGAAGAATTCATAGAAGCCGTCCTCCTTGGCTTGCTTTAGAAACCGCGTAAGATCCTCCCGCGACAACACCTGCATCTCGTGGGCTTTCTTCGGCGGTAACTTACAGCCGATGGCGGGATTTGTGCGGATGAGCCCGTCCTCCACCGCCTTTTCAAGCGCCGATCGACAGCTTGCGTGGCAGGCGCGAACCATTCGGTCGGACAACTCGGGACCGTACTGCTCCACGCGGATCCTCCGTCCGTTCTTCTTCAGCCGAGCGTAGAACTGCTGCAGATCGTTTTGCGACAGCTTGTTCAGCGGAATCTTGCCGATCTCGGGGATGATGTGATCGTAGATGCGGTTCTCGTAGTTTTGTTGAGTCAGCGGGCGCACGGCGGGCTTGCAGAAGTTCTCATACCAGAAGTCGATATAGTCGCCGAAGAGCATCTCCGGCTTGCACCGCGTGCTCGGCGGTCGGTATTCCTCGCGGAGCTTTTCAAGCTTCTCGGCGCACTCTGTTTTAGTCTTGGCGAGGACGTTTTTGGTCTTCGGCAGACCTTTATCATCGTAGCCGACGACAACTCGCCCCTCCCACCGTCCGTCCTTGCGTTGTCGGAGTAATCCTTTACCGTTCTTCCTGCGTTTAGCCATTGTCATCCTCCTTGATAATAAGGTCATCGAGGAACCCGCCCACGATCTTTGATGCACGCTTCTGCATATCGGTTGTGACGTGGGTGTAGGTGTCGAGAGTGAAGCTTGCGTTGGTGTGACCGAGGAT
>JAZQXP010000009.1:0-1197 GCA_045632925.1 Eubacteriales bacterium
TTAATTCGACCATGACCGTTCTCACAGTACTCAATCTCTGCTTCCTTACTCTTGAGTGCGCTTTGAGCAGAATAAAGATTATGTAACTTCGCAAGATTCTCACGAATCTCATTTTCAATATAATCACGTTGCTCCTTGATATATTGTGGCCACGGCAAGGGATCATCATCACCCCCTCGTTTTACATCCGCTGGAGAAGATGCCATTAACGCAGTCATTAAATCGAAAGCGCTCTTCACGCGCCCGTTAGCTTCCTCTATTTCATCATCAATCTGTTCAATCGTAACTCGATTAAGATAACCTTGAGTATCAATGTAACATGTACCCCATCCCATAAGGGCCTCCTCTCTTTACAACATATAATACATATTATATCATTTTTTACATCAATAAAGACTAAAGAGAAAACGCTTTTTACCGCGCGTTTTTACCGCGCAACGGATTCGGCGAGGATCGCGGCGGTTTCGGATTGGGTGAGGTGAAAGCGGGATTGAGCAGCAAAAAGTGCCGCGATGAAATGGGGGTGGTCTTCGCGGAAGTCGTTCGCCGCAAGGAAGAGGTCGTAGAGGTCGGTTTCGACGAGCCAATCGCGGAACGCGCTCCAAATGCCGCGTTTCGTTAGAGCGGTTACGAGGCGAAGTTTGGAGAATGTGCGTGGCGGCAGATTGTGGGCGATGAGCTTGAAGACGGGGCGGATATCCGTAGCCGTTTCGGTATAGCCGCTTATCGCATATTCCTTCCCTTCAGGCGGAGGGTCGGCGGGCGGCTGGAGGTCGAGGAACTTCCAACCGGCTTGAAGGTACGAAAGTCGCTTGGGGTTCATGATTATGCCGCCTGGAGTATCGAGAACGGATGGCGCGTAGTTAAGTTGTCCGTTGATGAGCTTTGCGTATGATTTGTTCATGGGTTGTCCTTTCTTGGTGGGGACACGGGGAACGGTTAGAACGCAGGTCGCCTGACGGCGACACGCAGAATTTGGCAAATACCAATGTGCCTACGACGCCGCCACTTTGCGACGGCTACGGCACGATTGATATTTGCCAAGGTTCGTGCCTCGAAGAGACGGTAACAAACACAAGCAAGGCAAAATGACATCGTGCCGTAGCGAGTTTACGAGCGTCGTAGGCACATGGCATTTTGACTTATTTCTGCGTGTTGCGAAGCAACCTGCGTTCAAGAACTCAATCCTAACGACTT
>JAZQXP010000010.1:0-10540 GCA_045632925.1 Eubacteriales bacterium
CAAAAACGCGTTCACGCGTTTTTGGGAACCCGGCGGCGGTCCCCCTTCCCCGCCGGGGGAGGGAAAGGGGTATGGCGGAAATCTTTCGCATTTCAGCGGATTTTGTTTGGGTGATTGAATTTTGAGTATTAAAGCGGAATGATCAAAAAATCTAACGGATATGAGAATATTATTTCAATAAAAATATTCCTATTTGATCAATGAGAGATTTATTTTTTACTATGATCGTCTGTACAAATCCCGAGTTTCGCAGGCATCCTTTTACCTTCCCCGGCGGGGAAGGGGGACCGCCGCCGGGTTCCCGAAAACGCGGTCACGCGTTTTTGGGGTTCGGGCGATAGCGGTGGATGAGGGGAAGAGACGGACGAAGTGTGTCCATCCGGAACGGAATTACGAGTGTCGGTTACAGTTCGCAAATCGCGCGGCAGAGATCGGCGAACGTGGGATAAATCATCTCTGCGCCCATTTCGGCGAAGCTTTCGGCGCTGACCGCGCCAGTGCAGACCGCGGCGAAATCTACGCCCGCGGAAAGTGCCGTTTTCATATCCGTCACGCTGTCGCCGACGTAGAGGATATCTTCGAGCGCGATGCCCGTCTTTTCCGAGAGAAAGAATATTCCGTCGGGCGCGGGCTTGTGGTTCTCGACCTCATCGGGTCCGATCACGGAGGAAATATATCCGTCGAGACCGCATCGCTTCAGGGGATCCCATATCTGACGTGCCTCCTTGAGCGAAAGCACGGCGAGAAGGATGCCCGCCTCGCTGAGATCGCGAATTCCCTCGGCAACTCCGGGGTAAAACTCCGTCCTCTCGCACATAATGTCGGCGGAGTAGGGGATGTACTCGTCGTGAAGCCTTTTTGCCTCGGGCGCGCTGCATCCCGCATCGAGATAGATCGCCTCGGCGGTCATTCCGATGCCGCCGCGGAGGATCTTTCGGTCGAGATCGTAGCCGTACCGCGCGGCGTTCGTATAGAGACATTCCTCGATAAGCGCGGCGGTATCGGCGATCGTGAGGTCAAAATCTGTTATGACGGCTTTATATTTCTTCATTTTCATATACAAAGCAGTCCATATAGCGGAGCTTGAAGAGGTTGATCGCGTGCTTGCGGTCGATCAGAGCCTTCTTCTCGGGCGAGGGCTCGATCCCCTCTCGGATATAGCGGTCGAGCTCGGCGTAGGTGAAGCCGAGGTTGTCCTCGTCTGTCTTGCCGCAAAGACCGTCAATGGGGGTCTTGTCAACGAGCTCAAGGGGCAGTCCGAGATAGCGTCCGATCTGCTTCAGCTCAGTGACAGTAAAGCAGGAGATCGGCGAAAAGTCGCCCGCGCTGTCGCCGTAGCGGGTCGAATAACCCACCCAGTCCTCCGAGAGGTTGCAGGTGTTGGCAACGCGTCCGTTTACCGACTGCGAAACGGCATAGAGAGTGGTCATTCTGATCCTCGGCGGGATATTCTGGAGAGATTGGGGAGTCAGCGTCTTGCCGAGAGCATTTGCAACTGCGGCATCCATCGCGTCTGCCGTCTCCTTGATGTTGACGACTACGTGTTCGATGCCGAGGTGATCGACAAGCTGATGCGAGCAGGAGATGTCAAATTGCTCTCCTCGCGGCATTAGAACGCCGAAAACATGTTCCTTGCCGAGTGCCTTGACGCAGAGCGCGGCAACGATGGAGGAATCCTTTCCTCCCGAAATGCCGACAACGGCGCGGCAACCGGGTCCGTTCTTGCCGAACCAGTCCTTGATCCACGCGACGCATTCCTCGGTCGCGCGGACGGGATCGAATTTATATTCCTTCATTATTTAGTCTTCCTTTTTTCTGACGATAAGTACAGCTACGGGAATAAGCGCGATGAGGCAGAGCGAGATCATACCGCCGCAGCCCTTATTTTCCTCGGCTACGGGCTCGGTTACGGGCTCGGTTACGGTATCGGTCTCGGGCACGGTGAGATCGGAAGCCTCGGTTGTGACTTCCTCGGTGGTCTCGGGAGCGGGAGAAGCAACGTGATAGTCCTCGCGGAGCATAACGGGAGTTACAACGTAGTAGGACGTGCCGCTCGAGAGCGACTTCTTGAGTCTGAAGAAGAATCCCTCGGCACCTTCGGAGAGTGTGACTACGCCGTTTTCGTACGTACCTGTGCCGCCGATAACGACAAGCTCGGCGGATTTAGTGCTCGAGCTGCCGCCCTTGTAGGTCACGGCATTCAGCTCGATGACGCCGTCGGTTGAGAGAGTCATGCTGAAATCCTCAACGTAATCGCCCGCCCACTGCGAGTAGTTGGTGGTGATACCGCGGATACCGCTGATAAAGTAGCTGTTGAACTTATCCTTATCGTTTACAGTCCAGTTCCAAAGGGTAACGCCGCGTACCGCGAGATCTGTATAGAGATTCGGACCGAGAGTGCCAGCCGCCTGAGAGGGCGAATATGCGGTGTTGATCGGAATGACGTTCGAGAGGACTTCGCCCGCAACCTCAAGGCTGCGAGATTCATTGGCGGTGATGCCGCTGGTCAGGAAATTGACCGAAATATCGGGATCTGCGCGTCTGATAGAGGCGATCATATCCTTATTGAAGGCGATGATAACGACCTGGCGTTCCATACCGTATTCCTTGATAAGCTTAGCAAGAGGCTCGCCGATCTTTGTGTCGCTCGATTTGAGCTCGACTACAAGAACCTCGCCCGTGCCCTTAAATTCTGCAAAGTAATCCTTGAGCAGAGGAATGGGTGCTGTCGGCGCGCTTGTGTTGCCGTCAACCACATATTTTTTGATCGTTTCTGCGGTCTGATCGACGGTCTTTCCCTCGCCGTTCGTCGTGCGGTCAAGGGTTCCGTCGTGCATAACGACGATGTTGCCGTCGCGCATAAGGTAGACGTCGTTTTCAACCATTGTCGCGCCGAGCTTGAATGCCTCAACCGAGCCTTCAACGGTATTTTCCTGTGCCTTGGAGGGAACTCCGCGGTGACCGATGATCTCGGGAGTGCGGATGAGGGTGTTTTTGCCGTAATATTTGGTGAAGCAAGCCTCGGTTGCCTTAACGTCGGGGGTGATCAGACCGAGAACGCCGTTGTTGATCGCGGAAACTGCGGATATATCATCGGCGGTAACGGTTTGCCATACGGCGAGGTATCTGTCCTGAAGATAGGAGACGAATTCGCGGGATGCCTTGTCCGCGGGGAGGATCGCGCCGCGCGCGCCGCATTTGATGAGCTGACCGCGGAGGTCCTCGTCATCGGCATAGGTAAGGCTTGCGGCATCGACCATACCGTAGAGCATATTGCATTTGGAGCGCGCCTCGGTGATGAGCTTGGGATCGGACGCGATGACGTACATATCGCAGAGCTCGAGATTCTTCGCGTACTGACCGAGAGCGAGAGCCTCGTTTGTGGAATCGACGCGGTAAGCGGGAACGACTCGCTCGCAGACAGCGAGATCGGCAAGCTTTGTGAATTTGCCGTCGAGGTTGACTCCGATATCGTTGCCGTTCAGCTCGGCGTCAAGGATCGCGATCGCAGGGAGAGTGGTCTCGAGAGCCTTGAGCTCAGAGGCGGTCTTGACCTCGGTGATGAGAGCGGGCTCGAGAGCGATATTCGAATCGGGATCGCGGGTGTCCGCGATGGTCTTGGGGGGAAGGGTGACCTTGCTTTCGGGGTTGACCGTGATCTTGACGCTGTCAACGGTCAGTCTTGCGCCACGGACCTGGAAGCCCATTGCGCCGTCGGTGTAGGGGGTGCTGTCCTCGGTGAGATATTTCTTGCCGTTTACGGTGGAGGTGCAGGTGCTTCCGCAGAAGTTAACGGTAACGTCAAAGTAGGAGCCGCCGATGATGCCGGGAACGGGGCCCTTCTTCGTTACGCTCCACTTATCCGCGGAGGTACGCTCGGCGATCTCAAGGCCGTTGTCTGCGGAGATATTGTATCTGAATGCATTCTGCATATAGGGAATGGTCTTGCCCGAGGGATCCTGCAGGCGGAAGATCATTGCGCCGAAGCGGCCTGTGGAGGTCTGCTTGGTGATCTTTACGCGAGCCGAGTAGATAGCATCGCCGAAGGAATCGAGATATTTGGGAAGGAGCACGCGCATATGGTTTGCGCCGTCGTTTGAGGCATCAAGATAGATGCCGGTCTCGGCTTCGTCGTAGCCGAAGGTGGTACCGGCGGGCTGCTGGATGATGCGGAACTGCGAAAGATCGGGAGCGGTGGAGTAGTCGTCCTCGTAGAGAACGTACTCGGTCTCGTTTGCGTTCTTTGCAACGACGTAGACGGTCTTCGACTTGCCGTTTGCGGTCGCTGTCAGCGGATAAACACCCTTTTCGGCGGGGGTGTAGGATGTGACGGTGTTGCTTCCGTCCTTCCATACGATCGCGGATGCGGGTGTGATCTCGCCGCCGTATGTAAACTGCACGCCGACCTTGGTCAGATCGACGGTCTTGCCCGCGTCGGTGCAGATCGCGGGGCTCGAATAACCGATATCGATCGCGTCGGCTGCCGAAACCGGCATTATCGAGAGAAGCAGCGGACAGAGAATAAGTACGCATAAGATTGATGAAAAAATTCTTTTCATTGTTTCCTCCGTAAAATATATTGCGTTTGTTCTTGATGCAATGCAAACGGCGATCTCCTCATCCACCGCCCTTCGGCGGTTCCCCTTCCCCGCTGGGGAAGGCTTATCAAGCGAGTGCTAACATACAACCATAAATCCGTTACTGCGTTTGAAAAATGCAAACAACAGAATTAAAATTGGACAAAGCCAAGAAAAAGCAAGCGGGATTATTGATTAGCCTTCCCCAGCGGGGAAGGGGGACCGCCGAAGGGCGGTGGATGAGGAGAGCCGAGTCTGTACCGCAAACATAACAGAAACAAGTTAGTTTTTATTATATTATATAACATTTATCATTCCCAGTCAACGAAATTTTCAAAAAAAGAATTGATTTTCTCGCAAATATGTGGTATTATATAATCAGATTAATATGCACCTTCAGTGAAAAGGAGATAGATATGAAAAATTATGACGTTATAATCATCGGCGCGGGACCCGGCGGAATTTTTACCGCATATGAGCTTCATAAGCTTGCGCCCGAGAAGAAGGTTGCCGTTCTCGAGACGGGCGCGCCCCTTTCGGAGCGTAAGTGCCCCATCGACGGCAAAAAGATAAAGTCCTGCATCGGATGCAAGACCTGTGCGATCATGAACGGCTTCGGCGGCGCGGGCGCTTTTTCGGACGGTAAATATAATATCACGACCGAATTCGGCGGCACTCTTCACGAGTACATAGGCAAGGAAGAGGCTGTCGACCTTATGAACTACGTCGATACCATCAACCTCTCGCACGGCGGCGAGGGCACAAAGCTCTACACCACCGCAAACACCAGCCTTAAGACAAAGTGCCTGCAGAACGGTCTGCATCTGCTCGATGCATCTGTCCGCCACCTCGGCACCGACGTAAACTACATCGTCCTCGAGAATCTTTATAACGAGCTCTCCCCCTCGGTAGATTTCTATTTCCGCACACCCGCGATCGACGTTGAGAAGATCGAGGGCGGCTACCGCGTGAATAGCAAGAATGAGACCTTTGAAGCACCGATCTGCATCATTTCCGCAGGACGCTCGGGCAGTAAGTGGATGGAGAAGGTCTGCTCCGACCTCGATATCCCCACAAAGTCGAACCGCGTTGACATCGGCGTCCGCGTTGAGCTCCCCTATGAGATCTTCGCGCATCTGACCGATGAGCTTTACGAATCGAAGATCGTCTACAGAACCGAAAAATTCCGCGACCTTGTCCGCACCTTCTGCATGAATCCGCGCGGAGCTGTCGTTAATGAGAACACCAACGGCATCGTTACCGTAAACGGCCACAGCTACGAGGATCCCGAGAAGCACACGGGCAACACGAACTTCGCCCTTCTCGTCTCGAAGCATTTCTCGCATCCCTTCAAGGATTCGAACGGCTACGGCGAGAGCATCGCGCGTCTCTCGAATATGCTCGGCGGCGGAGTTATGGTCCAGCGTTTCGGCGACCTCATCCGCGGTCAGCGCTCGAACGAGAAGAGAATGGCGGATTCCTTCGTCCGTCCGACTCTTCAGGCAACCCCCGGCGACCTCTCTCTCGTTATCCCGAAGCGAATCCTCGACGGAATCATCGAGATGATCTACGCGCTCGATAAGATCGCGCCCGGTACTGCGAATGACGATACCCTCCTCTACGGCGTTGAGGTCAAGTTCTACAATATGGAGGTCGACACTGACGAGCATCTTCAGACCTGCCACGAAAACCTCTTCGTAATCGGCGACTGCGGCGGAACTACCCATTCGCTCTCGCAGGCGTCGGCGAGCGGAATTTGCGTCGCGCGTTATATTGCGCAAAAATAAAAATAGCTCCCGTTCGGAGAAAAAGTGACTAGTGACTAGTGACTAGTGACTAGTGGAAGGTAAATTTCCTCACTTCGTTCGGAAATTGCATTAATAAAAAATCTCGGATATTATGAAGCGTAAAAACTTCGTAATATCCGAGTTTCGTTTTGTGCCTTGTTTGATGCGCAGTACAGGCTTTGCTCTCCTCAACCACCGCTGCACGCGGTCCCCCTTCCCCGCTGGGGAATGTAAAGGGTTCATCCTGAATTCATTCGTTATTCAGCGAACACCGTTTGAGTCTTAACCCATTCAAAGCAGATTGGAATATTTTTTAAGAATAATATGCACTTTCGATGGAGTTTAAGCAAATTAATTTCAATGAAAATCTTCCAATTTGGTATATAAAATTATAAGTTTGAACGATATTCGTCGCACAAATTGAATTAGCGACGTTGCCCCTTTACATTCCCCAGCGGGGAAGGGGGACCGCGTGCAGCGGTGGTTGAGGAGAGCACCTTTTGTACTGCATAAAATTCAGAAACGGGGATTATTTAATAAAATATGAAAATTGCCGAGCCTTTCGGCTCGGAAATTCACCTTCAACCAGCAACCAGCGACTAGCAACTAATCTCTTTGTTCTTTCTCCGCGTCGATCGCGATGACGAGCGCGAGGGCGGCGAGGGCGTCGTCGGGGTCGCTGACGTCGATCGAGTAGGTATCCGTCCAGTTCCAGAGCTCCTTCGAGATCACGGCTTTGCAGTCGCCGTCGCCCTCATAGATCGAGTAATCCCACTCGAAAAAGTCGCCGTCGACGTACCAATCCTTGAAGTCGATCGTGAATTTGGGCGCGAAAAAGGAGAATTCCTTGCGGACACAGCCTGCGTAATCGTCGCCGACGTAGACCTCAAAGGTCGGGAGCCAGGTGAAGAGACGCTGCTGTACTGTTGCGACCTCGTTTTCGTTTCGGTCGAAGATCTTGAGGCATTTTCCCCAAGCCATCTGACCCTTGACGGTGTAGACGGTGTCGCCCGCCTCGTCAAAAACGTCGTAGCTGTCAAACCAGGAAAACATCCTTTGTTTAAATAAAAGCTTCATTAATTATACCTTCTTCGTTTCGCCGGGCTTGATCGAGCAGATCTCTCCGTTGTAGAAATACCAGATCTCGCGCGCGGTCGGGTTCTTGACGATCGAGCCGTCGACAGAGTAGACGAGGCTTTCAAAATCCTTGATGTATTCGTAAATTTCGATATTTGTAGCGTACCAGATGTCCTCGCGTCCGCCCATAAATTCGGCAAACTCTTCGATGACGTTCCAGTTGTCGTCGCCCTCGAATTCGTATGTATGACCCCAGAGGTAGAAGAGCTTTGCGCTGTCCTTGGTGACCTTCATGTCGGCGAACTTGCGCGCGTATTCCATCAGCTTCGGGTCGGTGTGCTTGCAGGTTGCGGGAAGGCGGAGCCAGTCGGTGGGGATATCGAATCTGCCCGTGACAGCGGTGGTTCTCGCGTAGACGATGCCGCAGGCGCGGAGGACGTCAACGACTGTCGGATTATGCGAGCCGTAGGGGTACGCCATACCGCGGATTATGGTGCCGAAGAGTTTTTCAAGATTTTCGCGGTCTTTTACGATCTCGTAAGCGATGCGCTCTGCGGGCATCTGCTCGAGGCGGGGATGAGTCAGCGCGTGGACTGCGACCTCGTGGCCGCTTTCGGCGTAAAGCTCGAAGAGGCGTTTTTCGGTCATCGGGCGGTGGATCGTGCCGGGCGCGTAGACCTTGCCCTCGGGAGCAAATCTGCCCGAATTGATGTTAAAAGTACCCTTCAGACCGTTTTTGTCAAGAATTTCGATGAAGCGGATGTCCTGCTCGACTCCGTCGTCGTAGCTGAAGGTAAGAGCCTTTGCCTTACCGCCGGGATATCTCATGAAAAGCTGTGCCATGGTGTGACCTCCGAATGATTATATTTGTACAAATGAATTTTGTTTGGGATGATAAAAGTGACTAGTGGCTAGTGGCTAGTGACTAGTGGAAGGAGAATTTCCGTCGCTTCGCTCGGAAATTTTCGGATTTAATTATCTCTCCCTCCACCGGCGTCAAGCTCCGGTTCCCCTCCCTCCTCAGAGGGAGGCAAGGAGTTTGTGCTAACATAGAATACAGAGGTATTATTAGCTCGATTTTATCAAGAAAGCTATGTTTGCACTCATAAATCTCGCCTCCCTCTGAGGAGGGAGGGGAACCGCGCGCGGGTTCCCGGAAACGCGTTTGCGCGTTTTTGGGGTTCCGCGAGACCGCGGTGGAGGGAGAGAACATTAATATATCTTGCCACTCTAATAGTACAGAGTTATCTAACAAATTTATTATATAACTAAAAATAGGATTTGTCAAGAAAAATAATTGACTTCCGTGAGAATGTGTGATATGATTGGTGCGAAGTGCACAAAATAAGTCCTTCCTTTTTGTGCAAGTCTACAAATCGGAAAAAACTTCTCAAAAACGCGCGACCGAAACGCGCAAACCGTATCATTATAAGTGAAGGGACAAAAGAGAGGAGGCGGAACTATGACAGACGAAAAAATGGACAAACTCTGTATGGAACATCGATGTCGCCGTCCCCTACAGAGTCTGTGCAAACATAGAGTTTAGAGTATTTCTTGGCACAAACACTGCACCCATGATTTACAAAACGTTCATAAAAAGTTAATAGTTTATTGATGTAAGAATGATTCCTATTTGGTATAATAATGACAGTAGGAATGATTCCTACTTTGATGGAGAATCTTTTTCATGGGAGGGTGCGTATATGTCGAGGCAGAAAAAGCTGATAACGGAAATACTTGCCGCGTCGTATGCGCATCCGACCGCTTCGCAGATCTTCGAGGAGGCGCGCAAGCGAATGCCGAACATCGCGCTCGGCACGGTCTACCGCAACCTCGGCGTGCTGGTCGATGAGGGGACGATCGTCCGCCTCTCGGTCACGGGTCTTCCCGACCGCTTCGACCTTCCCGACGATGCGCATTGGCACGTCATCTGCGACAGATGCGGAACGGTGAAGGACATCCCCGTTGACCGCGAGACGATCGAGAGGATCGAGCGAGACGCGGGCGAGACGATAACCTCATATCTCCTTACCGCGCACTGTACCTGTAAAAAATGCCGCGAGGCAGAATTAAATAATAAATAAAAAAATAAAAAATTGAAATATTTGGAGGACGCAAATATGGAACTTAAGGGTTCAAGAACAGAGCAGAATCTTCAGGCCGCTTTCGCAGGCGAGTCGCAGGCAAGAAACAAGTATACTTACTACGCATCCAAGGCAAGAAAAGAGGGCTACAATCAGATCGCAGACCTCTTCGAGGAGACCGCAAACAACGAGAAGGAGCACGCAAAGATCTGGTTCAAGCTTCTTCACGACGGCGAGGTTCCCACCACTTCCGTAAATCTTCTCGATGCCGCTGAGGGCGAGAACTACGAGTGGACCGATATGTACGCTGAGTTTGCTCGCGTAGCGAAGGAAGAGGGCTTCACCCGCATCGCGTTCCTCTTTGAGAAGGTCGGCGAGATCGAGAAGCATCACGAGGAGAGATACCGCAAGCTTCTTGCGAACGTAGAGGGCGACCTCGTATTCTCCCGCGATGGCGACACCGTTTGGCAGTGCGCGAACTGCGGACATATCGTTATCGGCAAGAAGGCACCGGTCAAGTGCCCCGTATGCGATCATCCCCAGGCGTATTTCCAGGAGCTCGCACAGAATTATTGAGTTAAGGTCTCGCTTCGCGAGAGTTAAGATTGCGCTTCACGCAAGTTAAGATCGGCTTGCGCCGAGTTAAGATTCGCCCGATGGGCGAAGTTTAAGGTAAATTTCCGCCCGAGAGGGCGGAAATTTTCATTTTAATTAAAAAGAAAACAGCCGGAAAGTTTGATCGAACTTTTCATGAAGTTTATGCTCGCCTACGGCAAGCCACGACTCTGTCTCGGCGGCTAAACACCGCCGTTTTCCTACGGAAAACCGCCAGAGCCGTACGGATTCTTAAGGCAGAGCCTTAAGTCGCGCTCCGCAGAGCGCGAAAACGGTTGCCGAAGGCAACCCCGCAAGCGAAGCTTGCTCACCCCCTGCGCTTCAAGCGGGTGCCGTCCCCGGCGACCGCTTGGAAGGAGCAAAAACCTCCCTTCGCGGGAGGTTTTTGCTCCTTCACTCT
>JAZQXP010000011.1:0-1250 GCA_045632925.1 Eubacteriales bacterium
ATGGCTGGCTTTTTGTCCCCTGCTGTTTTCACCAGGTATTAGCGATATTTAAGGAGGATTTTTATGTATAATTCAAAACCGAAATCGGCTGACAAGCCGGAGAAAATCAAAAAAACATTCGCATTCAGACCCGAGGTTGCACAGTTGATCGAAACGCATAAGTACGTTCACCGAGGACGCGAGGTAGATTTCGTGAGCCAGGCAATACGCGAATATGCCGCGAGCATTGACGGCGAAAAGAATCAGGATGTGCTGACCGACCGCATCATAACCTCGTACCGTGCGTGCACGAGAAACGATATGAACCGACTCAGCGCGATGGTGTTCAAGATCGCCGTGGAGCTTGCCAAAGCAAATTATATTCTCGGTGCCAACATCATCGACATGACCGATGAGGAGTTGGAAGAGCTGAATGCACGTGCGCGGTATGCTGTCAAGTGCAACTACGGTTTCTTTTCGATCGAGCAAGCGGTGAAGGAAGAGATGGCGCTGAGAGGTTACGAAGATGATAAAAATTAAATTCTTTCTTCCGAAACTCTCTGGACTTCTGAAAAAGTTGTGGTATAGTGTTGTGCTGATGAGAAAGGAGTTGATGTGATGCCAAAGAAACGTCCTGCGGGCGACGGAATGGTTCGTCAGAAGAAGCGCGGTCAATGGGAAGCGCGGATCGTCGTCGGTCACAAGGATGACGGCAAGCCGATCTACCGTTACGTCTACGGCAAAACGCAAAAGGAGGTGCTCGATAAGCTTCATCAGCGCATCGAGGACTACCGCGGCGTGGAGCTGACCGAAGACAGCAAGATGACTCTCGGCGAATGGCTCGACAAGTGGCTGAACGAGTATATGCTCTTCACCATCCGTGAGAGCACGTGGAAAGCTTACGAAACCGAGGTACGACTTCACATCAAGCCTTACCTTGGCGACAAGCAGATCGCGTTCGTCACTACTGCCGACGTGCAGAGGATGTACAACAAGCTAAAGAAAAGCGGACGGTCGGAAGCGCACCCCATCCACGGACACAAGCTGTCCGACAGCTACGTGCGCAAGATCCATATGATGCTCCACGAGGCAATGGACACGGCGGTGAAGGAACGGCTCATCGTGAAGAATCCGACAAACGGCACGACGATCCCGAAAACCAACTATCCGCCCAAGCAGATACTCACCGATGCACAGCTTGAAAAGTTCATCGCCGTGGTGATGCAGGACGAGCTGTGGCGCGACTTCTTCTACACCGAGCTGACAACGGG
>JAZQXP010000012.1:0-58836 GCA_045632925.1 Eubacteriales bacterium
GAAAGCGATGTCGGATCGGTAATAATTACGTCCATAAGTACGTGACTCATTAACGCAACAACGTCATCCATATCTACGTCTCCATCAAGGTCTACGTCGCCCTTAAGGCCGGTTGCGGGCTTCTTAGCTCCGCAGACGCAATCGCCATTGGTGAAGTCGTGAGCTACGGGAGCATCGGACTTTGTGTGGTTTGCGTTGTTCTTACAAGTGTAATTTGCGGTATGTGTCTCGCCTTCGGTGTCAGAGTAAGTGGGTTCGTTCCACTCGTGGTCTGCTACGGTCAGGGTTGCTGTGACAGAAGCACCGGTCTCCCATACATTACCGTAACCGCTCGAGATATCGATGATCTCGAAGCCGATCTCGTATGTTCCCTTCGCGTTCGCGGGAACCTCGACCGTTACTACTGCAAGGAGATCGTTGTTGACATCTTCTGCTTTATCCGACCACCACATGATCATGTTCTCGGTCTCGTCATAGATAGCGTTCGTAAGATCGCCGAATGTTACCGTCTTGACTGTAAGGCCTTCCGGAACAATGAGCTGTGCGGTGAAGGAGTCCATGTCAACCTTCGAGCTTACCTTGACTGTCATTGTGGCTTCCTGAACGGCTTCGGATACGCAGAGCTTTTCATTATCAAGCGTAGCTGTGTAGCTGACGTCAAGTGTATTAGCCGCCCATACCGAGATGCCCAACAGTGCGCACATTGCCAGAGCAACGATCGCTACGCTGAGTTTTTTGAGGTTTTTCATCTTTTTCGCCTTTCTTTAAATTTATTTTCAAAAAATGAATCATAAATTAGTTCCACTGAAGAGTGGCGGCTTTGAGGATATCCGCCTTGATATCCTCAAAGTCTTCTGCGTTTGCCGCACCGTCAAGGTTGACGTCGCCTGCAAAGATCTCTTCAAGACCGAGTTCCGTCTTGCCTAGAACCGCCGCGTTGATTCTTGCGATATCAGCCGCGGTTACTCTGCCGTCGAGGTTAGCATCGCCCTTTACAACGATGAGAACCTTTTCAGCATCAACGGGAGCCTTGAAGCTATAGCTTCCGTCAGCGTTTTCGGTAGCCTCGAGAGCTACGTATACGCCGTCCTTGAGGTAGCCCGCCTTGCAAGCAATATCACTGTATACGGTAATAACTCGTCCGTCAGCCTCAGCATATGCATCGCACCAAGCTTCGACCTCGATCGGAGCAAGTCCACATACGCATTCGCCGGAGGTAAAGGTGTGAGCTGTCTTGGTTTCCTCGATCGCCTCACCGCAAGCGCATACGCTCCAGTGATAATCGGCGTCGCAAGCATACTCGGAATGGCTGTGCTCTGTTACGTTTTCCTTACCGCAGATATCACAGCTGTGATCCTTGTCGGTCTCAGCATCAAAGCATTGCTCAAGAGTTGCTCCGCATCCGTAATCACAGACGTGATCGTTGTCTTCTG
This sequence comes from Eubacteriales bacterium, assembly GCA_045632925.1. GTDB lineage: Bacteria > Bacillota > Clostridia > Oscillospirales > CAG-272 > CAG-390. The sequence goes on from JAZQXP010000012.1 coordinate 1,434, forward strand.
CGGAATCTGCGTGTGTGCCGAATACCTTGTCGCATCCGTTGTCACAAGCGTGATCCTTATCATTGTCTACGCACTCTTCAAGAGTTGCTCCGCATCCGTAATCACAGACGTGATCGTTGTCTTCTGCGGAATCTGCGTGTGTGCCGAATACCTTGTCGCATCCGTAATCACAATCGTGATCCTTATCATTGTCTACGCACTCTTCAAGAATTGCTCCGCATCCGTAGTCACATACGTGATCATTGTCTTCTGCGGAATCTGCGTGTGTGCCGAATACCTTGTCGCATCCGTAATCACAATCGTGATCGAGATCGGCGTCTTCGCAGGTACCGATCGTTTCCTTACAACCGTAGTCGCAAGCGTGGTCGGTATTTTCGTCTACATGCTCACCGTAGACCTTGGTACAGCCGTAATCACAATCGTGATCGAGATCGGCGTCTTCGCAGGTACCGATCGTTTCCTTACAACCGTAGTCGCAGGCGTGGTCGGTATTTTCGTCTACATGCTCACCATAGACCTTGGTACAGCCGTAATCACAATCGTGATCGAGATCGGCGTCTTCGCAGGTACCGATCGTTTCCTTACAACCGTAGTCGCAAGCGTGGTCGGTATTTTCGTCTACATGTTCACCGTAGACCTTGGTGCAACCGTAGTCACACTTGTGATCCAGATCCTTGTCTTCGCAAGTACCGATCTTTTCATTACAACCGTAGTCGCAAGCGTGGTCGGTATTTTCGTCTACATGCTCACCGTAGACCTTGGTGCAACCGTAGTCACACTTGTGATCCAGATCCTTGTCTTCGCAGGTACCGATTGTTTCCTTACAACCGTAGTCGCAGGCGTGGTCGGTATTTTCGTCTACATGTTCACCGTAGACCTTGGTACAGCCGTAATCACAATCGTGATCGAGATCGGCGTCTTCGCAGGTACCGATTGTTTCCTTACAACCGTAGTCGCAAGCGTGGTCGGTATCTTTGTCTACGTGATCGCCGATAGCCTCATTGCATCCGTAATCGCATACATGGTTCTTATCGGTATCTTCATGGACACCCTGGTAAATGCCACAACCGTTTTCACAGATATGGTCTTTATTCTCATCAGCGTGTCCCGTAGCATCAAGCTTGAAGAAGGGATAATCCTTAAGATACTGCTTTGCCTCGTCGTGTTCCTTCGAGTTGCAGACCTTACTGCAATTGCCGCAAGTAATTGTTATGTAGCCGTCCTCGGTGCAGGTTGCGGGAGTAACCACGAGGCTGCCCCAGCGATGTCCCGTTTCGGGAACTACTTCCTGTGCTACAAGAACCTCTTTACATACCGAGCAATGCTTACCTTCGGTAAGTCCGGTTTCGGTACAGGTAGGAGCCTTTGCAGCGTCAACTACTTCGTCGTGTCCGGTAGCAGGTGTTACATTAGCGTTATAGCTGTCTCCGCATCTCGAGCAGGTATATGTAGTATAGCCATCCTCGGTGCAGGTAGGAGCGGTTACTACAGCCTTATAGCTGTGGCCGAGCTGATTAACTGTTTTCTGTGCAACCAGAACTGTGTTACATACCGAGCAGTGCTTACCTTCGGTAAGTCCGGTTTCGGTACATGTGGGTGCCTTCGCCGCGTCGATCACTTCGGTGTGACCGAGTTCAGCAACTACTTCCTGTGCTTTCAGAACTTCGCCGCAGACGGAGCATTTCACTCCCGCGGTAAGTCCGGTTGCGGTACAGGTTGCAGGTACTGCCGGAATAGCCTCATTGGTATGTCCATTAGCATCAACTACAAGAGCTGCTTCAATCGTTGCGCTCTTTCCTTCTTCATCCAGGAAGAGTGCGCCGCAATCTTCTCTGCTGCACTTGTAATGTTCCTTGAGTCCGTTTTCGGTGCAGGTGGGTGCCTTAGCCTCAACCTTTTCGAGAGCATGACCGATGGGATCAATGCTTTCGGTGTAGGTATGAGACTTATCATTCTGACAGGTAAAGGTCTTTACGCCGTTTTCCGTACAGGTAGGCTCAGTGGTAACTTCACCTGCGTTCCAAGCGTGATCGGTAGCAGGGATGGTTTCATCCTGAACGGTGGTTTCATTTGCACCGTCTTCATCCTTGAATACCTTTTTACATGTTGTACATGTATAGTATTCATTGTTTCCGGTCGCGGTGCAGGTTGCATCCTTAGCTTCGGTCTTGGTCATGCTGTGGCCAAGAGCATCGATCTCGCTATAAGTGGTGTAATCACACTTATTGCAATACTCGTATGCATCCCAACCGATTTCCGTACATGTAGCTGCCTTGGCGGCTACTGTTGCGATATCGTGACCGGTTTCAGGGATCGTCTCATTCGCAACGGTGGTTGACGTCTTGCCGTCTTCATCCTTGAATACCTTGTCACATCTTTCGCAAGTGTAGTATTCGTTGTTTCCGGTCGCGGTGCAGGTTGCATCCTTAGCTTCGGTCTTCTTCATTTCGTGGCCAAGAGCTACCTTTTCAACGTACGTTGTGTAGTCGCATCTCGAACAGGTTACGTATGCATCCCATCCGATCTCAGTACAGGTCGGTGCCTTTGCTTCGTGAGCAACTTCATCGTGACCAAGAGCATCGACGGTTTCCTGTTCAACCAGAACTTCCTTACAAACGGAGCATTTTACTCCCGCGGTAAGTCCGGTTTCGGTACAGGTTGCAGGTACTGCGGGGATCGTCTCCTCGGTATGACCCGTGGAAGGAATCTCCTCGTCAGTAGTCTGTGTTTCTGCCCAACCGACAACAAAGGTTGCGGTGTATTTTTTCTGACCGGCTTCGGTACAAGTAGCATCTTTTTCTACTGTACTTGTTACTGTTGCTGCTGAAGTCTCAACGTGACTATTGTCATTAGCACACACACGCGTTGCGGTGCAGTTTCCATTGCCGTTAGTCCACTCATATTTCGTCTCGCCGTATGCGTGACCCAATGCGGCAATATCTTCTACGTCCTTATTCTGGGAGGATGCCCAGGTTTCAGTAAAGGTTGCTGTGTATGTCGTCCAGCCCTTTGTTTCGCAGGTAGCTTCCGTTGTTACATCGGAGGTTACCTTTGCTGTTGCAGTCTCAACGTGGCTGTTGTCTCTGGAGCACACACGCTTAGCGGTGCAGATCCAGACCTTATTCGCGGCGTCGTACTGCCATTCATAACTTGCATCTGCGAAGCTATGACCGAGTGCATCTCCTACAGAAACGGTCTTTTCGGTGCTTACCGCATCACAACGGTCGCACTGTACTTTGTATCTTGCAGGTTCCGTACAGGTAGCTTCGGATGACAATTCATTGGAAGCCTTATTAGTGTAACTATGACCCAGCTTGGTGTTTTCTTTTACAAGCGTCTTGTCGTCGCTTACCGCACCACAGCGGTCACACTTTGCATAGTATACAGCATCTGCTGTACAAGTAGCCTCTGTAGCCACCTTATCGGAAAGCAATGTATAACTATGGCCAAGAGCGTCTACTTTGTTTGCCACATAGCTGTCACCGCATACGCAGGTGTATGTGGTAAAGCCGCCCTCGGTACAAGTGGGATCTGTTACAACGCCGGTGTACGCATGCTTATGAGCGATCGCCGTAATTTCGATCTCCTCGGTAACGTTGGCAATGTGGATCTTGACCATCGTACCGCCAAACTTGGTATCTTCTACCACGGAAATGCAGGTATCGGTAATATCTACGCCGCCATAGAGGACCTTTACTTGCATGATAAGGGACATATCCTTAAGCTTAAGGTATGCTTCGAAATCATTGCCCTTTACAACGGTACGTGTAGTACCTTCCATAGCGGTTACGCCGTCCAGATCGTAGCTAACATCTACATATTCGTCCGCAAAGAGATCGCTGTTTTCGCGAACCGCAGCCTCAAATGCGTTTGCGAGAACCTCCATACCCTTGATATTGGGATGGAGCCAGTCCTCCATCAGGTATTCGAAGCTCTTTTCATCCGCTTCGATACCGGTGTCTTCGATATCAACAACGTGCAGTCCAAAGTGACCTGCCATAGCTATGAGATCCGCATTGAAATCGTCAGGCTGATGGATACCCGCTCTGAAAGGAAGCAGGGTCATCACGTAGATCTCGGAGTTCGGATATCTCTTCTGCATCTTATGGAAGGAGATCGCATACGCTTCCATAGCGTTTGCAGGCTCTGCATAAGTAAACGTGCCGTCGCCGTTATCGGTGATCAGTGCATCAAAGTCTACAGCCTCGTAGCTTCCAAGCACCGACTGATAATACGAACCGTCCTCAAGCTTTGCATAAGTTCCATTGACCAGTTCTGTGTACTTAAAGTCATTGGTACCCATGTATACAACGATGATATCGGGTTCCTGACCGCTGTTATCTCCGGTATTGTCGTGGAGCTGAACAACACGGTCTTCATACATACCGGGTGCGCCGTACTGCCAGAAATGAACAGCACTTCCCGACCAGGAGTTGTTTACAAGTATCTCGGCACCCAGTTTTTCTGCTGCCTGATAGATCCAGATGTGCTCAGCCTCGGTAATTTCGCCCTGTTTTCCATCGATCGGATTTCCTTCAGAGTCGAACTCTCTGCCTACCATCGGGAACCATACACGGCCGCCTGCCAACGTGCTGTTTGCATCGATAGCCGCAGAACCGTTGGAATAGTTCTCAAATGCCGTAATACTGTCACCCAGAACGGAGATATTGATCACACCGGTAGCCGGTACGACCTCTGTGCCCGTCACTGCATTACACTTGGTGCAATGGAATGTTCTTTCGCCTGCCGTTTTATAGAACGGCGACTTTGTAATGATTCCCTTATCGGGAGTATGAGCCGCAAGAGCTACGTCCTGTTCTGTCTTGACCTGTTCCTTTGCCCACTCCACGTTAAACGTTGCGGTGTAGGTGGTAAAGCCCATTACAGTACAGGTGGACTCTGTCGTTATTTTGGAACCTACAGTTGCTTTAGCAGTTTCGGTATGGCCTTCTTCATCGGTGCAGACCGTACAGCTATGTGTTGCGGTACAGATCCATTCGGTTCCTTCCTTTGTCCATGCATAGGAAGTTTCAACGTATTTGTGGCCAAGTGCAGGGATCTCTCCTCCGCCTTCTGCTTTTCCGCAAACGCTGCAAGTTCTTCCGGCGTGTTCACCGGGTTTTGTACAGGTGGCGGGAGTTTCACCCTCACTTACCCATGTGTGAGCCGTGTCAATGTCTTCGGTCGTTGTTGCTGTACAGTCTTCACGGTTACAGATAATCGTTCCTTCTTCTGTACATTTCCAATCATGACCCAAAGAATTGAGCTTACGTGCTTCTGCAGAGGTAACGGTTGTTGCCGCTGCATCTTCAAAGACAACAGAGCATCTGCCGCAGGTCCAATATCCAAGCGTACCATCATCGGTACAGGTTGCCGCCAGAGCGGGGGTTTCGGTCAGGATATGACCGAGCTTTTCAATGGTAAATACTTCGCTTACTGTGTTGTTTCCGTTATAGATCAACTCCAGTGCCCAAGACTGTTCAACGCCCGAAGGAATTGTTGCGATATAGTTTGCACTACCGTCAGCAGTACAGGTAGGCGCCTTGTATCCTTCATCCTGCTGTACAGCAGTTACGGTTATTTCTTCAGTCTCGTGACAGTTGTCCTCACGAGAACAGCTTGCTACGAAATGATATACGTGGTTGCCGTCCTCATCCGTGGACCAATGGCACTTACTTGTATCATACGTAAACAAATGTCCGTAAGCCGGAGTTACAACCATCTTACATACTTCACAGACAGCATCTTCCGTACAAGTAGGATTACCTACCTTATGAGCCCTATTGCCGTCACCGCTATAGTTACATACAGAACATACTTTACAGTTTGCGGTGTAATCATGTTCTGTTCCGCTATAAACTGCAGAATATGTCGCATTTCCGACAGCCTCGACAACAGTACCCCAGCCCGCAAAGTCATAGTGGAAGTTAATGTCAGGAGCCTTTGTAAGCGCGCTTTCCTCGAAAGGTGCTACAGGGACCTCGCCATACGCCACAGTCGTGGTCTTTGTTGTGTCGCCGTTTACCCACGTAATAGTGAAGGTCTGAACCTTGTGACATACACAATTACCGTCGGTATAGGTATGGCTTTCTTCAATTGACTTTCCGCAGCACGGATAAGTCTTGGTATGAGTAGTGCCGTCTTCATTGTCTTTATACGTACACTTCTCTGTGTGGTTGTCGGGTGCTTTTTCGCCTTCAACCGGCTTGGTCTGATCTTCTGCCCAATCCACAGTAAAGTCCGCGGTGTAGGTTGTCACCTGCGCTACGGTACATGTTGCTACCGTGGTGATTTCAGAAGTAGCATCAACCGTCTCGGTTTCGGTGTTTGTACATCTGATACATCCGTGGGAAGCAGTACATTGCTTATTATCTGCTGTCCAGCTGAAAGCAGCTTCGCCGTACTCGTGGCCGAGGGCTTCTGTTTCAGCATCGGTATAAGTATCCCCACATACCGAGCAGGTATGAGTAGTATAACCCTTAACCGTACAGGTGGGGGCGGTTACTACAGAATCATACTTGTGACCGAGAGCATCGGTTTTAGCATCGGTATAAGTATCCTTACATACCGAGCAGGTATGGGTAGTATAACCGTCAGCCGTACAGGTGGGAGGGGTTACGACGGAGGTGTAGATATGATCGCTTATTCCGTCCTTACCACACTCGTCGCACTTGTGATCTTCGTCATTGTCTGCATCGTAACAGCCTTCATCAGCCTGCTTGCCACAGCCGTAATCACAAAGGTGATCATTGTCGTCGCCGTCTGCGTGAACATTTTCGCCGGTGCTGTATACGGTACAAGCACTGTCGGTATCACATGCGTGATCCTTGTTGCTGTCGCCGCAAGTAGTCTTGGTTTCTCCGCATCCGTAATCACAGACGTGGTTGCCGTCGTCGTCCTTGTCGGCACAAGCATTGTTGCCGGTGTTGTATACGGTACATGCGCTGTCGGTATCACATACGTGATCCGTGTTGCTGTCAGCGCAAGTGTTCTTGATTTCTCCGCATCCGTAATCACAGACGTGGTTGCCGTCGTTATCGGCATCGGCACAAGCATTGTCGCCGGTGCTATATACGGTACATGCGCTGTCGGTATCACATACGTGATCCTTGTCGCTGTCGCCGCAGGTGGACAGTACCTTTTTGCATCCGTAATCACAGATGTGATCGCCGTCGCTTTCGCTGTCTGCACAGGTACCAAAGAACTTGTCGCAACCGTAATCGCAGTCGTGGTCATAATCGCCGTCTTTGCATTCGCCGATCGTTTCCTCACAACCGTAATCACATTCGTGATCCTTATCGGAGTCAACGTGCTTATCCATATTCATATCTGTCTTGCCGCATTCACGGTCGCAGATATGGTCGGTATTCTCGTCCAAATGTCCGAGAGCGTCAACTACTTCCTGTGATACAAGCACTTCCTGACATACCGAGCAGTGCTTGCCTTCGGTAAGTCCTGTTGCAGTACAGGTAGGAGCTACTGCTTCGTCGACTACTTCGGTGTGTCCCAGCGCGGGAACTACTTCCTGCGCTTTCAGAGTTGCGCTACATACGCCACAGTGCTTGCCTTCGGTAAGTCCCGTTTTGGTACATGTCGGAGCAACCGCTGCGTCAGTTATTTCAACGTGACCCTTGGCGGGGACATCTCCCTCAACCGTCAGGGTCCGGGTCTCTGCCCAATCCACAGAGAAGGTTGCCGTGTAGGTCGTATCTCCCTTTTCGGTACATGTGGGAGCCTTGCTCTGCGCGGATGTGATCGTTGCCGTTGCGGTTACGTTGTGATTTTCGTCGTTACCGCATACACGTGTTGCCGTGCAAGTCGATCCATCAGCTGCAAAGTCGTATTCTACGCTCCACGCGTGATCCTTTGCATCTACATCCGTTACAACCTTCGTCTGAGCCTCTGCCCAATCAACATCAAAGGTTGCTGTGTAAGTGGTATCACCCTTTTCGGTACACGTGGGCTGCTTTGTTACTTCGCTTGTGATCTCTGCTTCTGCTGTCTCTACGTGTGTTGCATCATTGCCACATACGCGAGTCGCAGTGCAAGTCGATCCGTCTTCTGCAAAGCTGTAGGTTGTATCTCCCCACTCGTGACCGATAGCATCGACTACTTCCTGCGCTACGAGAACCTCGTTACATACCGAACAGTGCTTACCTTCGGTAAGTCCGGTTTCGGTACAGGTAGGAGCCTTTGCAGCGTCAACTACTTCACGGTGTCCGAGAGCAGCCTTTACGTCAGCTGTATAGCTGTCATCGCATCTCGAGCAGGTATAGGTCGTGTAACCTTCCTCCGTACAGGTCGGAGCGGTTACTACGGATTTGTAATCGTGACCGGTGGAGGAGATCTCTTCATATGTTGTGTATTTACAACCGTCTCTTTGACATACTTCATACTCTTCCCAACCGATCTCGGTGCAGGTCGGAGCCTGTGCTTCGATCGTCTTGAGATCGTGATTGTCGGGATCGATCGCGGTTGTAAACGCGTCCGCGCTGTCCTTAGCGTCAGTGGAATCGATTGTCGCGTCTGCCGCAAAGAACTTGCCGCAAGCGGAACAAGTCTTATAAGCCTCGTTACCCGTTGCAACACAGGTAGCAGCTACCGCATCGATCGTCTCGCCAAAGCTATGACCGGTGGCGGAAATGTCCTGAACGTCCTTGGTCTGACCGTCCTCAGCCCACTCTGCTTCAAAGTTCGCAGTGTATGTGGTCCAACCGTCTACTGTACAGCTTGCGTGAGTCTTAATCGTTCCGTTTGCCGTTGCGGTTTCTGTTTCCTTGTGGGAACCATCTCTTTCGCAAACGTGTTCAGCGGTACAAGACTTTCCGTCATCGGACCAGGTATAGGTCGGATCTGCCCAATCATGACCGAGGGCATCGGTAGCCTTGTTTGTGCGACTTAGCTCGACATTACAAACGCTACAGTATATAACTTCGTCGTAGCTTCCCGCCGCTTCGCACGTAGCGTCTTTGACGTTTTCTTGTACGGGGTCAGCTTGGGTATGCCCGAGAGCAGCCTTCTCAACGTAGGTTGTGTAGTCGCATCTCGAGCAAGTTACGTATGCGTCCCAACCGATCTCGGTACAAGTGGGTGCCTTTGCTTCGTGAGTGATTTCATCGTGTCCGAGCGTGGACTTCTCAACGTATGTTGTATAGTCACATCTCGAGCAGGTTACGTATGCGTCCCAACCAATCTCGGTGCAAGTGGGTGCCTTTGCTTCGTGTGCAACCTCATCGTGTCCGAGCGCGGACTTCTCAACGTAGGTTGTGTAGTCGCATCTCGAGCAGGTTACGTATGCATCCCAACCGATCTCGGTACAAGTGGGTGCCTTTGCTTCGTGAGTGATTTCATCGTGTCCGAGCGCGGACTTCTCAACGTATGTTGTGTAGTCACATCTCGAGCAGGTTACGTATGCATCCCAACCGATCTCGGTACAAGTGGGTGCCTTTGCTTCGTGAGTGATTTCATCGTGTCCGAGCGCGGACTTCTCAACGTAGGTTGTGTAGTCGCATCTCGAGCAAGTTACGTATGCGTCCCAACCAATCTCGGTGCAAGTGGGAGCCTTTGCTTCGTGAGTGATTTCATCGTGTCCGAGCGCGGACTTCTCAACGTATGTTGTGTAGTCGCATCTCGAGCAGGTTACGTATGCATCCCAACCGATCTCGGTGCAAGTGGGTGCCTTTGCCTCATGAGCGATCTCGTTATGTCCGAGTGCAACCTTTTCAACGTAGGTTGTGTAGTCGCATCTCGAGCAGGTTACGTATGCGTCCCAACCGATCGCAGTGCAAGTGGGTGCCTTTGCTTCGTGGGCAACCTCGTCGTGTCCGAGAGCGGAAACCGCTTCGGTATAAGAATGAGAGCAGGTTGTGCAGGTGAAGGTCTTGACACCTTCATCGTTACAATTCGGCGCGGTGGTAATTTCGCTTACGTAGCTGTGGCCGGTAGCAGCAACTTCGTTTGCAGTATATGTGTCACCGCAATTACATGTATAAGTGGTATAACCCTTCTCCGTACAAGTCGGAGCGGTTGTTTGTCCGTTGTGACTATGCGATCCAATAACATTGCCGCAGGTATCGCATTTATGATCCGTGTCGTTTGTAGCATCTTCACAATTGATCCATTCTGTCGTCACTTCGCATCGGATACATTTATGGTAATGTTGCTTGGCATCCGAATCATAAGACCAATCGTTACTGAATGAATGATCGAGAGCGTCACCTTCTGTTGCGCCGCAGACCGAGCAGATCTTCGGTGCGGTACACGTTGCATCTGCCCAACTGTGGCCCTTTGCAGCAACTTCTGTCTGCGCAACTGTTACCGTTCGGCAAACCGAACAATGCTTACCCTCGGTAAGACCGGTTGCGGTACAAGTGGGAGCCTTTGCCGCATCGATTACTTCGGTGTGGCCGAGCGCAGGGATCTCTTCGGTATAAGTATCACCACATCCTGAACACGTGAAGGTCTTAACGCCCTTCTCCGTACAGGTCGGCGCAGTTGTTACTTCTTCGGTGTACTTGTGACCAAGAGCCGCTGTGATAGTTGCACCGCAAACCGTACAGGTCTGAGGATCGGTACAAGTCGCCGCCGCGCCGGGGGTATGACCCTTGGCAGCAACTACAGTCTGTGCTACCAGCACTGCGTTACATACCGAACAGTGCTTACCTTCGGTAAGACCGGTTGCGGTACAGGTAGGAGCTACTGCCGCGTCGACTACTTCAGTGTGCGCAAGCTTTGCAATAGCTTCGGTCTTGGTGCCGCCGCAAGTTGCGCAAGTAAAGGTCTTAACGCCTTCTGCTGTACAAGTCGGATTGGTGGTTACCACACCATCATCGTAGGTATGGTTGCAACAGAGATCGCAGTTCTCACCTTTGTACCAATGCTTCTCGCAATGGAGGTACTCATTATCAGCTTCGGTGTCGAGATAAATATTACCATCTTCGTCAGCCTCGTTATGCTTAAGCTTTGCGGGGGTAATCGGAATTTCGGTATATCCGGTACCCTGCACAAGCTGATACGTTACAGTCTCTGTGCCGAGCGTACCAAGCTTAACAACGCCGGTACCGTCACTGATAATGTTTGCTCCGCCTGCGGTAGTGTAAACATATCCTGCACTAGCATCCATCGTGCCGTTGACAACGATCTTGGCGTCAGCTAGGTCAGCTGCGGTACGATTATATGTTCTGCCGGGGGCGTAGATTACAGGAATTAATTTGTGATTGGTATTAACACCATTCTCTTGACCTTGCGGAACATTATCATATCCACCAAACGTGAATGTTCCCCATTGATCTGCATCATAGATATATACATTATATCCACTGCTGAGAGTACACGTAGCACCTTCCTCAACGGTGATTTCCGCACCGGGAAGCAGAGCGATGTCTTGACCAATTGTGACGCTTGATCCGGATTTTACAGTAAGTGTAATATTACTATTTATCGGTAGATCATAATCTTTAGAGTCGATGCTTGAAGTACCAACCGACATCTTGATACCCGCCATATCCATTTCGCCATTAAGTTCAACAACAAGGCGATCGGTAGAACCATCATATTTTTTGGTTACATACCCGCTTTTGAGGTTAAACATTGCGCCGCTTGAGCCAATAAAACCTACTGACGAGCCAAAGTCAGCACTGGACATGTAAATAGTGGTATAACTGTATTCGGTTGCTCCGGCATAGATCTTAAGCGGAACCTCAATATTCTGAACGTAATACTGAGAAAGCGGGAACACGCCGTTTTCCATCTGAGTAGACTGTGTACCGCCACGGAAGTCCATAATTTGGAACATCTCATATACGGTTGCACCACTGTTAGCAGTCACATTACCTGAACCGGTGATATAACCGTAAGCGTACAGTATACCGCCGTTGTTCACAGTAATGCTACTGCCTTGGCTCATACTGATATGTCCGTATTTACCCGTCGGCACTCCGCCCATCTTACCGCCGTTTGCATACTTTTGCATTGCAGAAATGCTGATCGCGCCGTTAAGAACGATGTTTGCGCCGTCCGCCATGGTTAACGTACGATACGCGGTAGGCGTTGTATAGGTTCCCGTGTTCTGAACCTGCGTTGTATACATCGTGTTCGCTGCATCAAAAGGAATCAGCAGAGTAACACCGGCGGGAATGGTATAATCTCCGGCGGACAATGTACCGCTGTTCATAAGGACTACAACTTTATTTGAGCTATCCGCAGAAGCCTTAGCAGCCGCCGCATTAAGATCATCGAACAAATACGACGTTCCAACTGTGTGGTAATACAGTTTATCCAATCCCAGAAGTCCGGATCCAACGGATTTCTGAGCCGCTGAGCCAACGCCAAACCAAGGAGTTCCACCGTCTTTTGCAAATGCCGCCGTGACGGCCATATCCTGCGCGGGTTTCAAAGTATAGCTGGCAGCAGTTGAAATTATCTTTCCGTCTGCTTCAATCCAACCGAGGAAGGTACTTCCGCTTGCAGCTGTTGCTACCAAAGCAGCGCCGGTAGTGCCATTGACATCCTTAGATGTACCGTTTGATACGGTTTCTCCGCCTACGGTAATACTTCCCAAAGTTGAATCATAGTTGAAAGTAACCGAAGAAGATTCTTTAACTTCTTTAAATGTCAGATTGCTCAATGTGAGCGTTACTGTAGTATCGGACAATCCACTCTTCGATTGAATATAAAATACGATGGTGCCATTGGCATCAAGCTGTTTGGTAACTGTGCCCGATGCGCTAGCACTTGCGCCGTCAATGGTAAAGCTGTTAGCACTTGCTACAGAGTAACCTACAGATATCTCCGCTTTTACACCGGAAGTATTTGTAATCGTTATAGTATTCTCTTTTTTACTAAAAAGACTCCCCTTCGCAGTTGCTGTCATAGACGTCGCGGTTCCGGACAATGTGTTTGCCGTATCGGTAACCGAAACGCCTGTACTAGTTACCGTATTCGCACCTACGTTGATCGTAAACGTCGGAACGAGCGGCACTATCATTGCGATAGTTATAATAAACGCAAATATGCGCTTTAATTTCATTTTCATTCTTTTTTATGCTTTTCCTTTCTATCAAATATTGAATTTATTCGATTTTTTCATATTCCCGGCGGCGTTTCCGCCGGGAATATGAAGATGTCATTTATCATCCGAAGGAAAAAGACGGATGATTTGTTTCTTTATAGGTCGTTTAAATTACCACTCGATCGTGGTCTTGCCGAGGAGGAGTGCGTTGATCCTTGCAATATCGGCTGCGGTGATTCTACCGTCGCCGTTTGCATCGGCTGCGAGATCGGCTACGGAATCAAGAGTAAGGTTGCCCGAAAGGACAGCAGTCTTGATAAAGTTGATATCGTCCGCATCGACGCTTCCGTCACAGTCGGCATCGCCCTTAACTACAATAATTACCTTATTGACGCTCGCAGGAGACGCAAAATTGTAGCTTCCGTCCGCATTCACGGTAGCCTCAAGAGGAATATAAACGCCGTTCTTGAGATATCCGACTGTTGCAACCTTCTCGATATTGCTTACGGTTACAACTCGTCCGATGACGCTGTATCCGATGCTATGCTGATCCTCAACGGTGAGAAGGGGCTTAACAAGTCTGCCCTGCGCGTCGAAGGCGTAAGTTCCCGCAGGAACAAGAGCATTGGTTTTTGCCGCAGAGATGTACTGATTGCCGTTGGTCTTAAGAGTTCCGTCTCCCACTCCGAAGTAATAGTATCCGCTGTTACCTTCAAAGAGCAAATTAGCAATCTGACGAACACCGTTCTTGAGGAAGTAATAATTAGTTCCGTCGAAATAAGCGTCTGTGAAATCCGTTCTGAGGGCTCCCATCTCATCGCCGTTAAGCAGATGATACTGGGTATCGGAGGAGGATGCGGCATCCTGCTTCATGACTCTGACGAAGCCCGTGGAGGTCATATTCGGATAGTTCTTGGTGGCATGATACCATTTGCCCTCAACCTCGAACCAACCGTTCTTCCAGTCGCCTGCCCATCTGTAATGCCATCCGGTATGCTTCTGTTTGTCGTTACCGATGACATTCACGTCATAAACCCAATCGCCGAGAGTAAGAATATGATCGGTGAAGGTATATTCATAGTTGACCATAGGAGTGTACTCGCCCTCTCCAACTGCGGGGTTCATCTTCTCCCTGATCGTATACTTACCGTCAACAGCCTTACCGGTATCGGGATCGAAATAGTAGTTGTTGCCGTCGTAGACCTGCCAACCCTTCTGGGCTACGCCCTGAACGGCATAGTAGAGGTCACCCTCGAATTCGATAAGACCCGTCTTACCGTCCTCGCTGACAAGCTTACCCGTCTCATCGAACTCATAGAAGCGGTCCTGAGCGGAGTTTGTACGGTCGGGAACGAGCTGAGTGCCCGTCAGAGCCTCGTTGTCTACGTAATAGTAGTAGTTGCTTCCTTCCTCATGCCAGCCCTGGCGGATCTCGTTATTGATAACGTAGATGTCCGCGAAGTCCATATACTGGCTCGAGAAGCGTGCACCCTTGTCGTTGTTGGCAAGAGTCTCATCGTCGCCAAGGTCCGCGCTGAAATCACCGCGGCAATCTTCATCGTGGATGTAGGGATAGAGTCCATACTTGGTCTGGTTCTCCGTATTGCTTGCGAAGGAATAGAGCGAGCTTGCCGCTAGATAGATATCGTAATATACGTTACCGTTGTTAGCGATAAGAACCTCGTTGTTATAGTAAGCGGCATTGTCCTTGACGGTTGCCGTGATACCCGAGAGGATGCAAAGGGGATTTGCGGTCGCGGGATCGATCGGCTGGCTCTGGTTTACCCAGTTACATACAATGGTAAGCACGTTATTTTCGTCAAGGCTGTAGCTTGTAAGAGTGAAATAGTCGTTGATGACCTTGAGATTCGATACGTCTACCTTGAGCTCGGGGCTGAACTCGGCTCTGATGGTTACGTTAGTCTGTACGCATACACGCTCCGCGAGCTGAAGCAAATACGTCCACGCCGTTGCTCCTTCCTGATAGGTGGGAAGCATCGACTTGATCGGCTCAAGCTGGGGCGGGAAGTCGATAGCTGTGATATCAAGAGCGAAGGTATATACGATCTCGACGGGCATCTCGGGGTCGGAGATACGGTAGAGCATATTGTCCGTGCTCTTTGCATTCTCGATCTCACGGTTCCAAGCGAGCTTGCGGTTACCCTGAGTTGCGTTCTCGAAATCGAAGGTTGCCTCGTCTGCGTAGTAGAGATTGATAGTAGCCATTTTTGATACTACTTCCTCACCCGCTTGAAGAGCAGCAATTACAGTAGCAGTTCTCATCTTCTTTGCATCATTACCGATAAACGTAACGCCATCAATAATTCCTGCATCAGATTCAAACAGCAACTCCATATTACCTTCTTCATCAACAGGTCCGGGGAAGAAAATACCCATATCAACCAAAGGCGTAAACGCAACGGGATATCCCTTATACCATACGGTGACCTCGATCTCCTTCGGAACGCCGTAGATCGCGGTGATTCTGTCCTCAACGAACTTGATATCATCGGGGATGACAACGCCGATGGTCTTGCCGCCGGCTACCGCACCGTTTACGACATACTCAACGGTTACCTCGCCGTTTGCAAGAGCGGTGAACTTGCCGTTCTCGTCGATGGTGGCAATGGTCTCGTCCGAAACTCTCCAATAGGAGCCTTCGGGGATCACTGCCGCGTTACCCGTGTTACTTACGCCGGTTACGCTGAACTGCATCGAGGTGTTTGCGGTAATATAATCATAATCAGAGGTAACGATCGCGTGGTCAAATGCCGTGGAGGGTGCTGCGGTCGAGATCGCTACGAGCGATACCGAAACCTGTCTTTCATATCCGTCGGAGGGAACGTTGGTGAGCTGGATCTCATCGCTTCCCGCAGGCTTGGAGAGATATGTGGTCGATCCGCCGCCGTCGAGGTTGATCGCATGAACACAGCCTGCCTCAAGCATGATCTGCGCAATCTCCTCCATTGCGCCGCCCGCGGAACGGGGCAGCTGACGGCCGTCGAGAACCATCATTATAACCTTGCCCTCTGCGGTAATACCGATTGCGGTACGGCTTGCACGGTTGGAGGTGTAGTTCGAGCTCTTTGTTACGTTGATCTTGCCTTCCTTGACAAGAACTGCGCCAAATCCGCCGATAGCGTCCTGGATCTGACCGCGGTACTGCTCGTACTCAGCCTTAGTACCGATCACAGCTCTTCCGTCCTTGAGGATCGCGAAGAAGCCGTCTCCGTCAACGGGATAGTACTCGGTGCCGTTCATGATAAGAAGTCCGCCGGGAGTACCGTTTGTAATATTGTATCCGTCGCCGTTTGTTGCTACGATCGGATAGTAGTTTTCCTTGTCCTTATTGTTCTCGATAAGGGCATAGACCTGGTCTCTTACGCTCTGCAGACCCCAACCCTTCGAGGGGTCGTTGTCCTTGTAGTTCGCAACGATGGTTACGTCCTCGCGAGTTACGTCGACGGTAGCAACGTAGTATACGATCTGCTTGCCGTCAGCGGTCTGAGCGTAGTTGATATCCTGCTCGATACCGGGGGCAAGGACGGAGTGCTCGTTTGAGAAGATGCTGTAGTATCCGTTTGCGGGACCTGTTTCTTCAACAACGCCCTCGATGAGCTTGCCCTTAGCCTGGCTGTAAACGTAATCTGCAAATGCATAGCAGCACGCCTCGCGGAGAGCATTGTAGCTTGTAAGTCCGCGCTTGGATTCGAGGATCTTCAGTCCTACGTCTGCGGAATAGGACTCGTAGATCGCCTTGCGTACCGCTTCCTGATTGTCAGCAACCGCAAAACGGTTGTTCATGAAGTATACGGTACGGTCTGTGTCATTAAGATCTGCGGTATAGTACGCATCCATGATCTCGCTGAACTTCTTGCTGCCGTTGTTCTTGTTGTACTCGGAAACGAAATAATATGCGTCCATATCGCCCCAGAAGTCGTCCCATCCGTATGCACCGGATGCGTTGACGCCGAAGCAGTACTCACGGATATATGCAGCCATGCTCTCGATGCTTCCGTCGGTATTTGCATTGATCGCATCAAGCTGGGATACGCTGTACTGAAGAAGGTCGCAGATATCGCCTGCCCAACCCGAAAGGTCAGCCGAGCCCTTGTTGATATACGAAATGTTCATGCATCCGAACATGTGGCCGAAGTCAGCCTGATTTCCGTTCGGAAGGATGAAGTTATCAATAACGATATCCTTGAGATTCATTGCGGTGGTACCGTTCTCGGTATCCTCTTGCTCTACGTACTGAGTAAAGCCGACGATCTCCTGACCCGCAAGGGTCTCCCAGTTATCGTCCTGGTATCTTTCAACACCTGTACGGATAAAGTTCAAGACCAATTCGCCGGGATCTCTACCGTAGATCATTGCGGCGTATTCGTCCGCGTAGATCTCGAGCTGCTTGAAATCTGCCATAAAGCCTTCGTAGGTAGTTACACTACCGGTAGCGAAAGCGGTAACGGGCAGAATTCCGATAACCATGATCGCAGCCAAAAGCAGCGAAATCAGTCTTTTTGTGCCTGTTTTGATCATTTTTTACCTCTCTTTATCGTGGAAATTTATATGCAACAAATACACATCTTCAGGTATTTGGTCAGCATCATTATTCCATAGTGTTAAATTAAATTGTATGCAAATTATGCTCAACCATCATTAGACAATACTACGTATATCATTATAACACCTTTCAGTCTCTTTGTCAATATAAACTAATCATTTTCCTAAAAAAATACATTTTTTGTAATAGCTCAAAAAAGGCGGACAAAAAATAAAAAAAGTCACATATCCCGCCTGAGCAATTGGATTATGTGACTTTTTTCTTCCTATTATATTATATATGCAAAATTTCGTCAAACTGTCGGAGCGCTGCAGCATTATCCGCACCGAGGCTTTTAAGCTTCGACTTCAGGGACGCAAGCCCTTCTCTGTCAGACGCGACCTCATAAAGCTTTTCGCAAAGTGCCTCAGTCGAATTCTCGCAGACAAATCCGCACCCGGGCTCTCCAACCATATCCCTCGAGGACGTGGTTTCGGTCGTGAGGATCGGAACTCCGAGGGAGCGCGCCTCGTCGATGACCATCGGTGCCGCCTCGTGATAGGAGCTGATAAGGAGCAGGTCCGCGTTTTTCATATATCGGTAGGGATTGCTCTGCTCGCCGTAAAAGAAGACGGAATCGGATATTCCCATAATTTTCGCAAGATCGGTAAGCTCCCGCTTCATAGAGCCGCCGCCAACGATATACAATCTCACCCTTGCGCCACACTCCGAAGAATATTTTACCGCCTCCAGAGCGCGCTCTATTCCCTTCTCGTGCGAAAGCCTTGCAACGAGGACGACGTTTACGTATCCTTCATCATATTCAACCGTTCCGTCATCCGCAAGCGTGCGGATCTCATCGAATCTGTGACAGTTCCGCACCGTCACGCACTTCTCATTCAATTCGGGAAGGACTGACTCGAAAGCTCTGCGGCATCCATCGGAGCACGCCGCGATCGCATCAAATCTTGCCATATCGGCATTATTTGCGGGATTATTTGCTCCGCAATTACGGTAATCGCAATGAAGAAAGGCGATCTTTCTCTCCGCATTGACACAATTCAGAACAAAATCCTGCGTTCCGCCGTAAAAAGCCTTCGCCCTTCCGTTGTGGAGGAAGGAGATCGCGCAATCGTATTTCTCGTCAAGCACAGACTGACGGCGCTTAAAGGCGGCAAGAGTCTTTTTTCTTCCGAAAACACGGCAAAGAGCGACGGGGATCGCCCTCTTCAAGGAATCAATACCGCGGCATTCGCCCTGGCTGACTCCGAGATAGCGGTATGAGCCCTCTGCCTCCACTACCTTGACGGATGGCGGGAGCTTATCCGCATACTCACCCGCTTTTTTGAAGAGGCAGAGCGTAACGTCATACTTACCCTCGGTCTCCCAAAGCAGATTATACAGACTCTTCTGCACCCCGCCAACCTTCATATTATTATTAACTATAAGGATCTTCTTCATTTTCCTTCACCGTAAGGGATCATCCTCTTCCCTCCGCGTACTCCGGCAAACATATATTTCAATCTCGCAAATACGCCGAGCTTTGTCTCACGCTTGAAGCGAATACCGAAATAGAGAGCCATCAGATACGCCGTACCCGGGAAGAGATTTCTCATAAGAACGCCCTTGTCGTAGAAATACTTTTCATTATATCCCACAAACCAGGTCGAGCTGTCCTTCGAGCAGCTTCCGAGCACATAGTCGCAGGAATAGACTTTTAGTCCCGCATCAAAACAAGCCTTAAGAAAGAGGCTGTCCTCGCCCGCGCTGAATCTGCATCCACCGCCAAAGCACTGATTGAAGGTGATATTCTTATCTACCATCGAGCGGCGGCGCACCGCGAAGCGCACCGTGCCGTATTTCATTGAATTCCATACGTGTAAGCGGGTATTTTTGCAACGTCTCTTTTCGGTCACAACACCGTCGCGGACGATATCAATGCCGAAAACCATAACGTCCGCCTGCGGCACACGCTCAAAAGCAGACGCAACCCCATCCGCGAGACCGTCGTAATAAAGCATATCGTCATCGGCAAAAAGCAGAATATCTGCGTCCGCCGCCATGAGAGCAATATTTCTGTTCAGTCCGACGCCGCGGGTCTTGGTGGTGATCATCTTGACGCTTCCCTTTTCTCTGTCGAGCTCGACGATCTCCTCACGATCCGCCTGATTGGCGATGACGACCGGGCAATCAATATTCATCTTATCCGCCAGCGACGTATCCGACTGATGCATAGCCGCCACAAGGACCTGGATACTCTTCATGGTCTCAAATCCTCTTATACTTTTTCAATGCCAGAACGGCATATTTTACTATCAAGCACACGCTTCTGAAGAAGGGCTCGCGCATCTGCACGCGGAAGACCTTATAGCGTTCGAGCGCGCTTTTGAGCTTATTCGATGCCCGGCTGCCCTTGGAGACTCTGTAATCGGCGAGAATATCGATCACTCCGCGAGCGGAATTCCCGTCGCGCAGTATTTCAAGCCACAGCACGAGGTCCTCATGATAAAACTCTGTCGAAAAGCGATATTTATCAACGAGCTTGCGCGAAAGAAGAGCCGTCGAGCAGCTGATCTCTGTTCTCGTCAGAGTGCTTTCGTAATCGGCAATATCATGAACGATAAAATCGGAGCAAAGATTGTTACCCTCTTCGTCAACGATTCCGTAAGAGCAATAGATCAGATCAGCACCGCTCGATCGAGCCAGCTCAATCTGTCGGAGCAGCTTATCCTCGCGCCAGATATCGTCGCTGTCGAGAAGTGCGATATAGCTTCCGCGGCTAATATCAAGACCTCGGTTTCTCGTCCTCGCGACTCCGACATTCTTCTCATTCGGCATCGGGATGATGCGATCGTCCTCGCGAGCTAATCTTTCTATGATCTCGCGGGTCGAATCGGAGGATCCGTCGTCAAGTATAATAAGCTCCCAATCGGTAAAGGTTTGCCCGATTACCGATCTTACTGCTTGCTCGATATACCTCTCACAATTGTAAGCGGGCATTATTACCGATACCGTAGGGGCGGGACGAGCTTCTTTCGTCATCATTGAGCCACCTCGATATCATTCTCCGAAGAGTCAAGCTTTACCATTTGCAGTATTGCGACAAATACGAAGAAGGGTATAATGAAAAATTCGTCAAACATTATCGTATCAATTCCGAGCCATGGTCCAATAGAACCGGTCAGAACTACCATTATCTGAACGAGCTTGTCTGAGCGCAGTCTGATATTTCTGAGCATACATCTAAGATATGCAATAAACCAGGCAAGAAGCAAGCATGAGCCGACCAGACCGAACTGATATACCGCCTGGAGCACAACGTTATGCGATCCTCTGCCGCCGATAAGCTTTTGAGTAAAGCCTTCGCCGAAGAAAAGCATCCAAGGATCATCCTCGAAAGCTCTCAGGTAGCTCATCCAGAGCTCGGAGCGGTGAGTAGTAAGATCCGAAAGGCTATTGCCCGTGCCGATAAATCTTTCCAGCATCATATCGATGAGGTCGGTAAACAGGACGGAAGAAATTACAAACAGTCCGCCGATGGCAAGCGCAAGAAGCATCATAAGCTTGCTCGAGATCTTTCCTCGTCTGAAAAGCACCTCGATGATCCAGAAGAGTGCAACGCAGATCATAATGACCGCGAAGGATTTCGATACCGACAAAAACCCGCAGTAGAGCAAAAACGCAAGAGACACGTACATCACGATCTTCCTTGACAGCTTCTCTTCATTAAGCAGAAGCACAAGCGCGCCCGAAATAGCCGCGGAAATATGAGCCGAATAGAAGTTCGGGTCTCCGTAATAGCCCGAAAGTCTTGTTACCGAGCTGTATTCAAGGACGGTTATATATCTCGATATCGTCGGGAATGCCGAAAGCTGCTTTGCGGAAATAGCGGCGGTTATAATTCCCAGGGCGAAAAATACGACCAGAGTATAAAAGTCATACTCCTTCTCTCTCTCGCTGGCAATCAGCGGAAAAAGAATAAGGCAAACGAAAAACAGAATATATCCGTTATTTATCGAGCCATCGGTAAAGGTCTTGACCAAGATCGTCTGAACGAAGAGAAGCGCGGCGGGAAAGATATGTCCAAATGAAAATCTCTTGCTGTTGCGTACCACAAATACGAGCATAACGGCAATAAGAGCTATCGAATATACCGACATCATTCCCGGTCGGAGCTTGAGCAGAGGCGACCACGGCAAAAAGAACAGCAGTATCGGAACAGCCATATCCTGAACGGCAGAGATGACGGCAAGTCCCCCGAAGCCTATAAGACATATGAGTATTCCGATCGAGCTGTTCAGTACCTGCATCAAGGCAATGCCGAACGCTATTAAAATGCTGAGCCAAAGAAAATATCTTTTGTTACGAAATATTGCCATGGAAAATATTCTTCCTTATTTTGCTCCTTCGTGAGTAAATACGACCTTAAAAGTCTTCATAACGATCTCGATATCAAATCCGAAGGATCTGCGCTTTATGTATTCAACGTCATAAACGATCTTCTCCTCGGGACGGAGGTGGTATCCGCCGTTGATCTGCGCCCATCCGGTAAGTCCCGGCTTGACCTTGAGACGCTCGCGGAAGCCGTGTATGTACTTTTCGAATTCATTATAGAAGACCTCTCTCTCGGGGCGGGGACCGACGAGACTCATATCGCCCTTGAGAATGCACCAAAGCTGGGGCAGCTCATCGATTCGGCTCTTGCGGAGAAATCTTCCGAAAGGCGTGATGCGAACGTCCTTATCACCCTTCGACCACTGCGCGCCGTGCTTTTCGGCATCTACGATCATAGTTCTGAACTTGATCACCTTGATATTCTTGCCGTTAAGACCGAGTCTGTCCTGAACATAGAACGCGGGGCCCCTTGAGGTGCACCCTACGATCACGGCGATGATCAGCATAGGAAACCAAAGCACCAAAAGACCGACAAGCGAGACCGCTATATCCATAGAACGCTTCAAAAAAGCGTACATAGGGCGGGTCTTGACCTTGCCGAGATCCTCGATATAATATTCGCCCTTCTCCTCGAAAGGCATGATGACCTCCGCCGCGGGGGCAGTTGCCTTTGTTACTTCCTCAATTTTGTTCATCCTGAAATCCAACTAATCAATAATAAGGTATAATACCTCTATTTTATTAATTATAGCACACTTGACCACAAAATGCAACATTTTATGTCAAAAAAACGCCTATGCCAATTCAAAATTATTGGCATAAGGCGTTTTTTCTGCCGTGGAAGGCAAGATTTATTTTACCTTTGGCTGATAACGGAGCTCATTTACCGAATATACGGTAACGAAAGCCTTCGGGTCGGTCTTTTTCACGAAATCCATCAGCTTGCGGTATTCGTTTCTGTCAACGATCGTTACGATCTCGGTGCGGACCGTGCCGTCATACGCGCCGATGCTCTCATAGAGGGTCGCGCCGCTGTGAAGATCATGGAGCAGATAGGAAACGATCACATCGTTATGCGTCTGCGAAATGATGCAGACGCGACGTTTGATATTGAGACCGAAGATGAATTTATCGACGATCATTCCGCTGAAATACGTACCGAGGACGCTGAGCACGACGGTCTTCGTGTCGTAGCAGAAAGCCGCGGAAAAGGCAACGACGAGTCCCGAGACCGAGATCGCGGTTCCGAGCTCCATCTTCAGATGCTTATTCATTATCTTGGCGATGATATCGAGTCCTCCCGACGAGGCGTTGACCGAAAAGAGGATCGCCATCGCCATACCGACGACGAGGAGGTAGCAAATCATATCGAGCAGAGGATCTGCGGTCAGCGACTGAAAATTCGGGAAAAGAACCTCGAACACTCCGAGCGAGGAAGGCACGAGAATTGTCGTGTAGACCGTCTTCGCACCAAATTCGGGTCCTACGAGGATAAATCCCATGATCAAAAAAATGATATTCAGCGCAAGTGAGATCGCCGAGATCGGCAGGGGGATGAAATTCGATAATACCATCGCGAGCGCCGAGCCGCTTCCGATCGCAAGATGCGAGGGGAGCATAAAGAAGTAGATCGCGGCAGCGGCAAGAACAGCTCCGAAAGTGATGATGATATATTCTTTAATAAATTTTCCGACTTTACCGCGCATTTTTCGCACCTTTTCTTCCTTATTATATATTAGTGTCTTTTTCTAACGACTGCGAAAGCCTCGTCGGCGATATCGACGGTCTCGGCAATATCCGCGTCGGTAAGCGCGGCATTGATGAAGTGGTTATGGTGATTGGTGAAGAAGACGCCTCTCTTGACGCACTCGGCGATCCATTCCTGATGGAGCATCAACGAGGGATCGTCCGCAATTCTGAGGTAGAAGAGGGATGGAACACCCGTGACGCGGAGATCGAATCCGTACTTCTGTCCGGCAGATACGAGACCTTCCTTCAGCTTTGTACCCTTTTCGATCAGCATATTCGGCATATCGAGCCTCTTCATCTTGTTGATGCAGGCGATTCCCGCGGCAAAGGGTACGGCGGAGAGCCAGTAGCTGCCCGTGTACGACATACCCGAGACGGTATTCTTGAGGAAATTCTTTCCGCAGAGTGCGGAGACGTTATAACCGTTGGCAAGTGCCTTGCAGAAGCAGATGAGGTCAGCCTCAAATCCGAAATAGTGATCCGAGCCCGCGATATCGAGTCTGAAGCCCGCGCGGACGTCGTCAACAACGAGAACGGTGCCGTTTTCGGTGCAGAGACGGCGGACCTCCTTCCAGAATCCCTCTGCGGGAAGGACGTTGTCCATAAAGTTGCCGTGCATATAGGGCTGCGAGATGACAGCCGCGATCTCGCCCTTGTATTTTTTGAAAACTGCTTCGAGCGCATCGAGGTCGTTCCAATCGACGTAGATATTGTGCATTACGTCCTCGGGGATGACGCCCGCGTAGTCGATCTTCTGTGTCCAGGGCGCAACTCCGTGGTAATATCCCTTGAAAAAGACGATCTTTTTGCGGTGAGTGTGCGCTCTCGCGGTCATTATCGCCATCGTCGTCACGTCATTGCCGTTCTTCGCGAAGAACGCCCAATCGGCGCACGCAACGGTATCAACGAGGAGCTCGGCGAACTCTATCATCTTGGTCGAGGGCAGAGTCGTGCAGTCACCGATCGCTCTCTGCTCTGCCGCGGCGGCATCGACGTCGGGATCGTTGTAGCCGAGAATATTCGGACCGTACGCGCACATATAGTCGATGAATCGGTTGCCGTCAAGGTCCCAAAGATAGGTACCCTCTGCTCTCGAGGAGAAGAAGGGGAACGCCTCAACGGGGGTATAGCATCCCTCCGCGGGGCCCTGATGACCGTAGATACCCGAGGGAATGACCTTCATCGCGCGGGCAAAGACTTGGCGGCTTTTATCGTAATTATTGATATTTCTCATAATTTCACCTCACGCAAGATAGAGTGCAACACGGTCGAGAATGCGGTTGACGTTATCGACCTGCGAGATCATTCCGCCGATGCGGACCTTGCCCTCACCGACAGCGGCAACGGCATTCACCTCTCCGTCAAAGAGCGCACGGGCGAGGCGGATATCCTCGAAGCGCATAAAGGACATAAAGCTTTCGGGCGCGGAGTGGATCGCGGTGAGCACGTGATCCTTCGCCGAGATCGTAAGCGCGAGATCGTCGCCGATCGCGAGCTTGATATTTCCGTCAACGATATATGACGCGCTTGCCTGTCCGATCGGATCGACGTTTCCGATCTGCGCGATCGCACAGGTGATGAGATGGAACATCAGCACCGTGCTCTTCTCGAAGAAAACGGGATCCTCGAGTGCTTCTTTATCGGCGCGGAGGTAGGAAGAAAGAATATCGGTCAGCGGCATGAATTTCTTGAGCAGGAATCCGATCCTTGTAAATCCCTTCGAGGGGATGGGAGTCACGGTTCCGTCGATCATTCCGTTGAATTTCTCGGGGGATGAGAAAGGAAGAATAATATTGCAGGAATCGCACTCTTCTGCAAACCAGGCTTTGCCGTCCGCAAAGCAGAGCGCGCCCGAGGGACCGCCCTTGACGCGGAAGCCGATCGAGACCTTTTCGTTTTTGATGAGCTCTCGAGCCTTTTCGTCAAGCTCGCAGAGATAGGGGATCGTGCCGAGAATGGCATAGAGATTTATATACGCTAAAGTTTTTGCGTCCGTCATAATTGCACCGCCTTGATTTTGTTAAATTAAATTATACCATAGATTACGTAGAATTGCAACAATAAATAGCATTATTGCCTCGCAATCTGACAAAAAAACCGAACCGCCTTGGCGTGATACTCTTAACGGAGTATCACGCCGGTTTTATTCGCCTACGGCGAGTTATATTGCTACGCAGTGATATTCGGCTTACGCCGAGTGATATTCGCTACGCGAGTTTTATGGCGAATAAAATATCACTGAAGCTGTAAGGCTTCAATATCACTGCCTGCAAGGGCAATATCACTCTTTGCGAAAGCAAAGAATATCACTCATAGTCAGCAGAAAAAGAGAGAGTCTTACGGAATTTTGCTTCCGAAGCACTCTCTCTTCTGTTTTATCGCCGGTTTCGCATTTGTTTTACAAATGCATCGGGCTGCGCCCATACCCCTATCTTATTTCTCCGATAAGGACCTCACCCATTTGCAGTTCGTTTTTTTCATAAATATTATTCGTTATTGATTAACGTACCAATGCGGATCTTTTTCATTTTATGTACCTCTGTTGGTTTTTTGAAAGCTCCTTGAGATTATTTTATCATAAGGAGAAAAAAGTCAAGGAGCTTGAGTGATTATAAATTATTGGTGAGAATAGAATAACTGCTTGTCTGCTCAATCGCCGAGGATGTCGTAATCATCAACAAGGTCGAGATAGGGAATGGGCGTGATCTCACCTGTCGCAAGGTTAATCATGCTTCTGCCATCATTTTCGCATGGGAGCTCCTTGAAGCCGTTATCGGGATCTCCGAGGAAGGCAAAACCGAAAACATAGGAATCGTTGCCGCAGATCGTATGGATGACGGCGTTTTCCTTCTCGAAGATGAGCTCAAGATTGCCGCCCTCGAAATCACTGCGCCAGATCTGCGCCTTGCAGTTATACTTTACCTCATTCATCAGGTCGTCGTAAGCCGCTCGCGCTTCCTCGCGGCTCAATTCGGGATGCTCTTTCATAAACTGATTGAATCCCTTGCCCATACCGTTCCATTCGTCTATAGAGGTAAAAGTGTCATAGATTATGCCCGAATTGGTGAAGGTGGGATACTGATAAGCCGTGAAGGGAAGCTCGAAGGAGGTTTTGGTGTTGGTTTTGATATCGTAACGGTCAAATCCATTGGTATTGAGGTGGTAAGCAAAGGTACCGATCGAGTTTTCGGGAGAAAAATCGATCACGTCCTCCTTGACCATATCTTTGCCGTTATATTCGCAGGAAACGATATCGCCCTCCGGAGTTTTGAAGAAGAAACGCTTGTTTGTCACCGCGGAGGTTCTGTAACCGTCGGGAATTTCAAAGAGATCTTCAGAGGTGTGGGAATCAAAATCGTAATAGCTCAAAACATTTACCGTCTCGGGCTCGAAATCGGACATGGGCTTGTTTCCGCCCGGGACGTAACCTGTTTTCGAGTAATCCATATGCATACGGATACTGTACAGCCTGTTTTCGAAAACAGCTTTTCCTATCCATTTGGTAACGGAGGTCTCGCCGTATTCATTGACAAGAATATCGTGCCTCTCACCCGATACGGGATTGTAAGCAAAGGTTTCGTAGATCATGCCGTATACTGAATCATTCTCAGCTTTTTCGACCACTATCCAATCGCCAACGACCGACGAAATACAGATCTGTCCTTTATCGGGAGCGATAAAGGCGCAGCTCGAGCCGGGAGAATGATTGCAAACGGGATCAAGACAGAGGCTGGATACGCTTCCTGTAGCGGTGTTTATCTTGACAAGGCGTGTTGCGATCTTGGTATTGTATATCTTTGTTCCGTTCTGAGACGTATCGGCTAATTCCTTGTAGTACTGCGTCTCACGGTAGAGCCAATAGTCGCCGAAAAGAAAGCCGTACTGCATGTTGCCGTAGTTCTTGGCTTTCCCTGAGGTGTAGTATTCGTCGCCTTCCTCAACTGTCACAGGGCTTGTGGCATCAGGATTGGCATTAGGCTCAGGTGGGTCGACGTAAACCGAGGAGCAGGAGGAGAGTACAATAGTAATAACAATTAATAGTACAGCTATTATTCTGATTTTCATGTTTTTCTCCTTTCGTTTTTTTCATTCCCCCGCCTTTTACGAATACAATCGTAAAAGGCGGGGGAATGCGTTAAGATGATGTTCCAATATGAATTGACGGACCCCACTGATAGGTAATTTGTTCTAATTGTCCGCTTTTCTCGAGGAGTGTACTGGTGAGTTTTGCGAGTTTCTTTTTCATTTTGTATATATCCTTTCCAGAGGGCAATTATTTGCATTTTTATCCCTCTGTTAATATATACCTATGAAAAATAAGTTTTTGGACAAAAAATCAAAAAATTTTTTAAAAAAATTTATTTAGTAGAAAAATTGAGTAAATTACATACTAACAAATGTTAGTAATTACATATTATTACATTAATTTTTGCTTATGTATATTCCATCGATAATCTTTATTAATTCTTCCTCTGTGATTTCATCGTAAGTATTTATCTTTATTGAATACTTCTCGTCGTTACATATATATGTTGTATTATTATCAAAAACGCGAGCGTATATAGTGTATTCATTCAAAGTATAAACTACAGTATCACCGTTTTCGGCATCAATGGAATAACTTGATGAATACAGGGGTGCCTGTTCAAATACAATAGTATTTCCTTCTGAATTAACCCATTTATACCGAACCAATCCGGGATTCATTATCTCGTCAACCAACTCATACCCCTCCGGGACGTAAGACAGCGAATAATACTCTTCAATTATTTCGTTGTTATTTTCGCTTCCCTCCGCGAAGCTTCCCTTGATATGTGTATCGAATATTTCAACGAAGAAATCCCCGATCCTATCCTTATAGACGACTGCGGCACAGCCCGCAAGCAGAAGCGCGGCGGCGATCAATGCTACGGCTACCGCGCGCTTGAAGCTTGTTCTCTTTTCGCTCGGTCCGACTCTGTAGCCTATGATCTCGGAAATACGGCGGTAATGACTCTTCGAGCAGGTCACTTTCCCCTCGAATTCGGCTAAATCAAGCTCCATTCGGCTCATAACGCCCTCGTTTATTGCTTGTGCGAATAGTTCTTTATCACTCATTGCCATCAATGCCACCTCCTACCTTTTCTTTCAGAATTTTTCTGCCTCTTTGGATCCTCTTATACACCGCGTCCTCGCTGATTCCGAGGAGGCGTGCTATATCCTTTACGCTTCTTTCCTCGAAAAAGCGCATCCTGAGCACCGTGCTGTAGATCGGTTCCATATTCCGAACAGCACGGACGACCTCCTCGTATCTCTCGCGGATATGGATCTCGGAGATAAAATCCATTCCCGACGGATCCTCAAGGCTCTCACTCAGCTGATCGAATTTCTCTTCAGCCGATACGATATTCTCTACCTCGTTCGTCACCATCGTGAAAAGATACGCGCGTATTTCATTTTCAGATCGGTTCATATCAATACTGCCGACGTATTTCGTCAGCTTCAAAAAAGTATTCTGTACCGCATCCTCGCAAATTTCATCTATATTTCGCACGCCCTTCTTTTTTAATGCTACGTATGCGTACGCGTAAACCTCGTTGTGATATCTGCGGTATAGCTTCTTTATCAGAGGGCGATATTCCTCGTCCGTTATCGTCAGTAAAAATGCAAGCATATCAAAGTCCCTTTCGCTATCTGCAGTTTAATTATATCACATCAAGTGCGCCTTGTCAATTTTTAGTCGCGCTTTTTTCGCTTACTTATTGCATATTCTGCCGCTTCGTGGTATAATAAGAAAAAACGGAGGTAAACATAAATGATCTTCGCCGCAATAATCCTCTGCCTCGTCGCCGCCTTCCTCGCGTTCATCATCGTCCGCGCCTACCGCTTCACTCCGAAGGAGCAGCCGAGGGTCGATGACGAGACGATAGATTTCGACAAAGAAAAAGCCGCGGAGGCTCTGCGCGAGCTCGTCCGTTGCAAAACTGTATCATACCGCGACGCCTCTCTCGAGGATGATTCGGAATTCGAGAAGCTGATCTCTCTTCTTCCCACTCTCTTCCCTCACGTCCACGCGACCTGCGACTTCGAGCGTCTGCCCGACCGCGGTCTTCTCTACCGTTGGCGCGGCAAAAATCAGGGTTCGCCAGCGGTTCTGATGGCGCATTACGACGTCGTTCCCGTCAACGAGGATCTTTGGGACGCTCCCGCATTCGAGGCGATCGTCCGCGACGATTGCATCTGGGGACGCGGCACGCTTGACACAAAAGTTACCTTTTCCTCCATCCTTTTTGCCGCCGATCATCTCATTTCCGAGGGATTTGTGCCCGAGAATGACATTTTCTTCGCATTTTCGGGAGGCGAGGAGGTCAACGGACGGGGTGCCGTCAACATCGTCGACCTCTTTGAGGAATGCGGTATTGAGCCCGCTTTCGTCCTTGACGAGGGCGGCGCAGTCGTTGAGAACGTCTTCCCCGGCGTTACCGCGCCCTGCGGTTTGATCGGCATCGCAGAAAAAGGTATGATGGACGTCAAATATACCGTCCACTCGCAGGGCGGTCACGCATCGGCTCCCAAGCCGGGCGCGCCGATCGACAGACTCGCATCGGCTTGCAACAGAATTCTGAAAAACCCCTTCAAGGTCCACCTTACCGAGCCCGCCGCGCAGATGTTCGACACTCTCGGCAGGCATTCCTCCTTCCTTTACCGCACGATCTTTGCGAATATCAAGGTGTTCCTTCCCGTGCTCGACCTCATCTGCAGAAAAAGCGGCGGCGAGCTAAACGCCCTGATGCGCACGACGGTCGCTTTTACACAAGCAAAAGGCTCGGCGGCATCAAACGTCATCCCGCCCGAGGCTTCGCTCGTCTCGAATATCCGTCTGAGTCCCGCGGACGATATGGAGGGCGCGCTTGATTATCTGAGCAAGACCATCGCCGACGACCGCATTGAGGTCGAATGTCTCCACGGAATGAACCCCTCACGCATCTCGCGCACCGACTGCGAGGGCTTTGCGAAGGTTGCCTCCGCCGTGGCATCGACCTGGAAGGGCTGCATCGTCGCGCCCTACCTGATGGTTCAATGCTCCGACTCGCGCCATTGGGGGCGCATCTCCGACCGAGTTTACCGCTTCTCGGCAATGGATCTCACCGCCGAAGAACGCGCCACCATCCACGGCAACAACGAAAAGATCCGCCTCGACGCGCTTGCAAGATCGAATGAGTTTTATATCAGACTGATGAAGAAGTGTTGATTTTTAACATCCTCATCCGACGGGGGAGTATCACGGAATTTATACTTTTCCACAAGCGCGTCATATCGCTTTTGGTATTTTTCGGTTTTGGCATAATCGGTAAGCGTTTTAGGCGTTCTTCTTCCGATTATACCGTACCAATCATCTCCGTATTTCTCTACGCAATTGAGTCCATCTTTTACATTCGGCAAATGCGCCCTGAGCCAAGCAAACTGTTGAAATGTGAAAAAGCTATCGGGAGTACTGAACAATTCAAGTTCTTGACACCGCGCAAGCAGCTTCAAGTAATACTCGCTCGACTCGTCCTTAATAATATCCAAACGAAGCGCGCGAAGATGGGGCATATCAAGAATGAATGAAAGATCATCAATATGCAGCTTTGAAACAAAAGAAGAAGCACCGTTGCATCCGAAGAGCTCAAGTGTCTCGATCGAACTCCCGCGCAGAGCGGAAAAATCAGTAACCTTATAGAAATCCGTCATATGAAAGCTCTTGAGCTTTTTGTTCTTCTTAACGTCCCAAAGCGTTTCCTGCTTGGTATTCCAATAAAACTGAACCGCCTCAAGCTCCGAGCATTTTTGGAGAGGTGTAAGATCATAAGCTCTGTTATGCTTTTCGTGAAGATAAACAGAAGAAACAAACGGATGTATGATATTTATCAGATATTCAAATTCCTCTTGAGTCTCAAATTTTATTCTTAACCCGCGCGGTTTTTGGGTCGTTATATATTTTTCAAAATTGCCGTGCGAAAGAAGCAATTCTCCTTTTTGGGGATCAACTTCGTCAACGTCGGCAAACGAAAGACAATAATCGTATTGGCGGTTATTGCGATCATAAATAATCCCTTTTCTGATATATATTAAAGGTTTCATTTTTATTCTCCATTGCACAAAATCCACAGACAGGCTGACCTGTCTGTGGATTTTTGTATTTATTCGTTTGTCTCGAGGTTATCGAGCAAGCCGAAGCCTGCGACGGCGCTGACGGGGAGCGACATTACGACTGCGCCCGCGTCGGTTCCGTTGCCTGCTTTATTGATGATCGACTTCATGATCGCCGCCTTTTCGGACGAGCGGGCAACTATCATGATAACTTCCTTTTCGGTCGCGATCGAAACACCGAAGAATTTTGCGGCGTCCTTGGATCCCGTGCCCTTGCCGTGGAGAACGGTTCCTCCGCGCGCACCCGCCTCTCTTGCGGCGTCCATAACGGCGTCGGTATAACCCTCGTTCGCAATGGCAAGAATAATTTCGTAATTATAATTGATCTCGGGCGCGCCCTCTGCGGGCTTGCCTCCATTCAGATGTGACAAGGTCTTCCCTCCTCCTACGCTTTTGATGGGTGTTGCCGCGATGATTCCGTGACCCGGAGCATCGATATAGAGCTGTCTGCGCGCCTCGTCGATGAGTGCCGCGGTGCGCTCACGGTCGGCAACCGTCATAATTATATGGTACTCACGCGCGCTCAGACCGAGCAGGTCGAGCATATTCTTCGTCGCGGTTCCTCTGCCGATAAGCTCGATCCTCAGCGGAAGCTCGAGCCTCTCGCAGATCTCGTTCATCCGCGCCGACATTCCGGGATTAACTATTGAAAATACGTAATTCATACCGTCACCCCCAAAGCTCGATGATCTCGTCGTCGACAAGAGGCTCCTCGACCTTCGCGGTCTTCGCCTTGCGTCCGTAGATGAATCCGACGATCTGGATCGAGATCAGCGGCATCATTGCGACCGTTGCGACGATGCCGAACGCATCGGTCAGAATATTTCCTCCCGCCTCCGAGCAAACGCCGATCAGAAGCTGGAGCATAAAGGTTGCTGTCATGGGTCCCGACGCAACTCCGCCCGAGTCAAACGCGATCGCGGTATATATATCGGGAACGAAGAAGGTCAAAATCAGCGCGATCGCATATCCCGGGATCAAGAACCACATAAGCGAGATTCCCGTCACAACTCTGAGCATCGCAATGCCCATTGCGATCGCGATCGCGATCGAGAGGCTGTACTTGATCGCCTTGCCGGGGATCGCGCCCGAGCTGACCGTTTCGATCTGCTTTTCGAGCACGTATACCGCAGGCTCCGCCGAGATGATAAACCATCCAAGGCACATTGCGATCGGGATCAGGAGATACTTCACCTCATGATAAAGCATGCCGCCGAGCATCGTTCCGAGCGAGGAAAATCCTACGTTTACTCCCGTAAGGAAGAGGACGAGTCCGACGTATGTAAAGAGAATACCCCAACAGATCTTGAAGAAGGGGCGCGCGCTCATTTTGAGTGAACAGATCTGGAACAAAAGGAATATCGCAACGATCGGCAAAAGCGCGATCGCAGTCTCGAGCATATAATGCGGGATCGCGGAGATATACGACCCTCCGAGCTCGACGGTATTCGCCCAATCGACAAAGGTGATCTCGGTCACCGCATCGGCATTCGGATAGAGGAAGCCGAGGATGAGCACGAAGAGGATAGGTCCGATCGAGCAAAGCGCGACAAGTCCGAAGCTGTCGGCACCCGCGTCGCGGTCGGAACGCATATTTGCAACACCGACGCCGAGCGCGAGGATGAAGGGAACCGTCATCGGTCCCGTTGTTACTCCGCCCGAGTCAAACGCGATGGCGAGATAATCGGGATCGGAAAACGCCGCCAGCAGGAATACCAGACCGTAAAAACCGAGAAGCAGCCAGCGAAGCTTGATTCCGAGGAAGATTCGGAGCATACAGACCATAAGGAAGAAGCCGACTCCAACTCCGACCGTGAGGATCAGCACCATATTGTCGATATGCGGAACAGTCTCGGCAAGGACCTGAAGATCGGGCTCCGAGATCGTTACCGCGAGTCCGAGCGCAAAGCTGACGATCAGTATCAGCCAGAGCTTTTTGGACTTTGTAAGCGAGGCGCCTATTCTGTTGCCGATGACGGTCATTGAGGTCTCCGCGCCAAGCGTGAAGATGCCCATGCCGACGATTATCATCAGCGCGCCTACAAGGAACGCGAGTAGAAGCGCGGGAGATACCGGCGTCACAAAGAAGCAGAGTATCGCCACTATCACGAGTATCGGCAAAACCGATATCGCTGATTCCTTGATCTTTTCGTTGAGGGCATTGATATTGCCCGTGTTTCTTGCTTTTTTGATTTGTCTTTCCTCCCGTTTTCGCGGGGCGTTTTCATGCCCGGACGTTAAGTTTCCTTCCTATTATATTAATTATACCATTTACACATTCCAAAGTCAACCGCAAAAAAGGGCAAACTGTGATGTGTCTGAAAACTCGATGTAAATTTTGATTTCACATAACAAAAGGGGTGGACAAACGTGCGATTTTGTGGTAAAATATTAAGGTACATTTCTATTCAGAGGAGGTCCATATGGCAAAGAAGATCAAGAATTTCCGCGACCTTGGCGGCATTCCCGCGGCGAACGGCAAGAAAGTCCGTTACGGCATGCTTTACCGCAGCGGTCATCTCGGAAAGATCAAGCCCGAAGTGGCAGAAGATCTGCGCGATAAAAAGAATTTGCGCACCGTTATAGATCTCCGCGCACCCGCAGAGCTTGCGCACAAGCGCGACGTAGTTCCCGAGGGCGTCGATTATCTCCATATCCCGCCTCTGACCGACGAGCAGAATCCCGCGGTTACCCGACACACGGGTCCTTCGATCCTCAAGAAGATCATGCAGGTTGAGGGCGGCGCGCGCACCTACCTTTCCGACACCTACCGCACGATGATCTCCTCCGAGCCCTCGCTCGAGGCACTCCGCAAGCTGATGCGTACCCTCATCGATGAGGACGACGGCGCGGTGCTTTGGCATTGCACGCAGGGCAAGGACCGCACGGGTGTCGTTGCGGCGGCGATCCTTCTCGCACTCGGCGTTGACCGCGAAGCGATCATGCGCGATTATATGAAGACGAACCGCTCCTGCAGATTCAAGAATTTCTGGATCTACCTCGGAGTCGTACTCGTCACCTTCAGTGTCCGCAAGGCGCACAACCTCAATCTCCTTCTCTCCTCCCGCCGCGATTTTATGCGTGCGGCATTCGACGAGATCGACAAATTCTGGGGCGGCACCGAGGGCTTCCTACACAATGGACTCAAGCTCACCGACGAAGACCTCTGCGACCTCCGCGAGGCTTATCTTGTATAATAGAAAAGGACTGATTCATTAATTAATACAATGGATCAGTCTTTTTGAATAACGCATTTATCGTTGCTAAAAGTGGACGAAGATTATTGATCAAAGTTGAACTCGAAAATTCTTTTGTGCGAACATAGCATCTCCGTCTCTTCCCCTCATCCACCGACCTGCGTCGGTCCCCCTTCCCCACCGGGGAAGGTAAAGTGGATAACGATCTTGTTACGTTTGTACAGCGAATATCATTCTGTCATATAATTTTGCATAGCAAAAAGGAATATTTTATTGAAAAATTCTGCAAAAACTCTATTATGAGTGCAAATTGATTCAAATAAAATATTCCTTTTTACTTTGTATGGGTTATAATAAAACGATGTTCGCTGAAATACGACGAAGTACTGGATCGCCATTTTACCTTCCCCGGTGGGGAAGGGGGACCACACGTAAGTGTGGTGGATGAGGGGAAGCGACGGACGCACTATGTTTGCATATTCTCAGATCGAGCTGCTTATCGCAGAAATCCTTAATGATACAACCCCATTTTTTATTATTCAAAAGCCTTGGCGTATGGCGTGATATCCGGCTCGCCGTAGAGGGCTTCGTAATCGTCGCCGAGGAAGCAAGCGAAGGTGGTTATGTCATCGAAGCCGATCAACCTGTAGTCGCGAATGTCCCCGACCATCGCGTTTTCCTTCAGTTCAAAGCGCGCGGGCGGCTTTTTCCATCGAGAAAAAAGCGAATTATCGTACCAATATTCAAGCACCTTCGCATCCTCCTTACCGAAATAATCGAGAAGCGGAGCAAGCATTCCCCGTTCACGCTCGATTCGGACGGCGGAATCCTCTCCCTTGGCGGTGTATTTCTCAAAAGGAGCATATTCGAGAAAAAGTCCGCGGTTGCTGTGGGCAAGGGTCGGCGGCGCGATCGTGTCGATGTAGGCGAGATACGCCATCCGCGCCTCGGGAATATGCCGTCTGATCTCGTCAAGTGCGGCGCTGAGCGCGATATACTGCTGATCTGACGGCGAAAGAGCGCGGCATTTCGGACATTGGCAATGTATTCCGCGCCCGTCGTCCATCCAGAAATAGAAATTCTTTCCGCTGCCGTAAAGCTTCAGCGCAAGCTCCGCCGCACGTTTGGCGAAAAGCGAGAGCGCATCGGCGTTTGAAACGCAGAAATTCCAATCGGGAACCCTCTCGCCCGACTCGTTCATTCTGAAATACTCGGGATGCTCCGCGAAAATCGCGCGGTCCATCAGATATCCCGCCGCGTGGCACTCATACTCGATCTCGAGCCCTCTCGAGCGCGCGTAGTCGATAAGCGCGCGGTATTCGGGGGTCTCAAGTAATGAAAGCAGACGCTCAAGCGTCCTCGGCGCATCTTTACCTCCCTCGGGATGGATCCCGAGAGTGTTGATCCCCGCGTCAGCGAGGCGGTCGATCCACTTCCGCGAAAGCTCACCCGGGTGTATTATCATTCCGTTTCGGTACTTTTTTATTTCCATAAAAATATCCTCCCGACTTCGATACTAAAATTTTAGCACAAATCGGGAGGAAAATCAATATATTTTTTATTTTTGTCGTATTAATCAAGCTCTGTCAGCTTGATCTGCCCTTTTTCGACCGAAACCGAATAATAACATACGCTGCCATCATCTTTGGTTCCTACCAAGTGGAACGCCTTGTCGCTTCCTCCGTCAAATTCAAGAAGCATCGGGACGCTATCGAACCTTTGGAAGAGCTCTTTTTCGTCGCTTTTTAGGTATCTGATCCTTACGGTAAAGAAGAACTGTCCGTCATCAAGACCAATTCCTACCGAGCACGCATCGGTTATTCCGTCGCCGTTCATATCAAAATACTCGGTTTCATTCAAAAGGGGATACTTTTCACGAAGGGTATCGCCGAGAAGCATATCGCGAATTACCGCTTCATACGCCGCCCGCTTTGCTTCTACATCATCTCCCTCGCGTATAATCCAAAAATCGCCTATATAGCTTGAAAGAGGATTCTGCCACGGAACGATATATATGTCATCGTCGTCAATATCGTAAGCGGCGAGAATCTCGCGCATTTCTGCAGCATTGACGCCAGGCATACCAAACATATACACGGAAAGATCATGATCCTCTTCGTGCGGCATCACGGCAAAGTCATAGCTACCCGCAGCCATCTGCCAGACGTAAACGTCGAGTCCGTTCGACGCATCAAAGCTCGTATAAATATCGTACAAGGGCTTTACCTCGAAGACCACCCACGCGCCGTTCGATTCAAAGCGGTATTTTCCCTCCGCCGAAATATCATAGTGATCGGTGACCATATAGCTATAGGATGTTTCAAAATTCGCTTCAATCACCACCTCGCCGCTTTCGTGCGCGAGCTTGTTTTCAAGCGGGATCAGCTTGCTTCCTTCATAGCGGTAGACCTCGAACGCCGGCCCGATCACGTGTGCGCGGTCGGTATCGTTCGTCCATTCGATAAGGAAGCTTCTGCCGATGCCGCTGCGATACTGAATCGTTCTGAAATCGACCTCAAGACCCTCGGCATCGCAACCGAAATCAATGATCGAGGCAAATAGTCCGTTACCGATAGATTTGATATCATACGGGAAAGCCGAGCCGAGCGAGTCGGTGACCTCGAACTCCACCCACGCCTCGCCCGCAACAAGGCGGTATTTTCCGAGCGCGGAAATATCAAAATGCTCGGTGATATTAAACGAGGGATAGGTCATTGAAAACGCGCCGACGCCCATGGCTACTTCTTTCCAATAACCGATGAACTCAAGCGGGATAAGCTCGTCGCCCTCGTAGCGGTAGACCTCAAAAGATTCACCGTAGATCTGCGTTTTGAAGCTCTTATTCTTCCATTTCAGCGTGAAGATGACGTCTCCGCCCTCAAGCTTTACCTGAATGAAGGAGATATCGGCACCGCGATCGTCGCTTCCGCAGTCGGTGACCTTGACGTAGATCTCCTCCGAGGGGAGCTTAACTGCTCTGTTGCCCGAGTCCTTTGTCTTCTTGAAAACGAGCTCCTTTTTACCGATTCCGAGGAGATCCTCCTCGATCTTCAGCACAAAATCATCGCCGCGAGCCTTCAGGGGTCCCGCAAGGATCAGATGCTCTGTTGACGCATCCGAATATTCATCGGTTGAAACCAAGCCGTCGCCGTTGATGTCATAATCTGTATAGTTGATGCCCGAGCGGAAGACCTCCGCATAACCGTCCTTGTAGCGGATCACGATATCGTCAAACTGATGGTCGAATACAAGCGTACCCGTCATTCTGACCCTATTATCAACGGTAATGCTGATCCTTACGCCGTCCTCGCAAAGCCATTCGCTTCCCGGCTCGAGAAGCTCGCGAACATTGTTCCTCGGGTTTGTTAAGAAGCAGACCGAGACGATCACGGTCGCAACGAGCGCAATTATGATTATCCAGAACGCGGGCTTTTTGTAGTTCAGCACCGATTTGATCCTCTGCTTGACGCCGACCTCGCCGAATGCGAGCGGGCAAGCCATTATCCTCTTGCGGTGCATACTGCAGGCGAGAAGCGTGCGCGAATAGTCCTTTTTCGCCTCGTCGTCCATCATTCCGATGACCTTTTCGTCACAAGCCGCCTCGATATCACGGCAAAGCAGCGCGTACGCGATCCAAATCAGCGGATTGAACCAATAAACCGACAAAAGCAAGAATCCGAGCGGCTTCCATACGTGGTCGCCGCGGCGCAGATGCGCTCTTTCGTGCGCGAGCACGTGATCGAGTGCCTCCCTGCTCATTCCCGAGGGAAGATAGATGCGCGGAAACAGCACGCCGAGGATGAAGGGCGAGTCAACTTCGTCGCAGAAATAGAGCTTTCCCTCACCCTTGACCGAGGCTCTGACCTTCCGTCTGAGCAAAATATATGACAGAATGCCGTAGCAGAGCATCAGCGCAACGCCGATAAGCCAAATATATGCCGCAACCTCGATGACGATCTGCATCGGATTGACGCTTGCGCCGACCTGCGGCGCGAGTGAATCGGATATCACGGGGTTTACGAGGTTGTTCATCACGCCGATCCCGCTGTGTATCTCGGGCGCGGTCGTCACCGTGATATTCTGCGGAAGCGGTTCAGCCGAGGGGATCAGGCTGAAAATACTTTCGAGTGAGAACGGGAAAACGAGTCTCAAGCCGACAATACCCCAAAGGAGACAGCTTATCCATTTCGGTGCCTTTCTCATCAAGGGGCGCAGAAGGAGAACGGCAAGCACGATCCACCCCGCAGTTACTGCGAGATTGAATATCTTAATAAACAGATCGCTCATTCCTGCTCCTTTCCAAATCCGTCGATCATACGGCGGATCTCCTCAAGCTCCTTCTCCGTCGGTCTCTTTCTCGATGCGAACGCCGCGATAAAGGCGGGAAGCGAGCCCGCGAAGGTGTCCTCGACGAATTTCTCGCTCTGCATCGCGTAAAAATCATCTCTTGCGATCAGCACGCTGACCGTGCTCTGCTCGGTCTTGAAAAGTCCGCGCTCGCAAAGCTTCTTGAGTACCGTGTAGGTCGTTGTTCTCTTCCAGTTCAGTTCCTCCTCGCAAAGCGCGACAAGATCGCGCGTCGGGACGGGAGCATTCTTCCATACGATATCAGCAAATCGCGCTTCAACCGCGCCAAGTCTCAATTCTTCCATCTTGACCTCCAAATTTGTCTATCGTCAATAGACTACATATATAGTCTATCACAAATAGACAGATTTGTCAATAGGTTTAATAAAAAATTTGTCTGCTTGGCAAAAATCCAAGCAGACAAATTCTTTATTTTTCAATCTTCTTTATTGCTCGCTTGAAGCGGAAGGTAAAGAGGATGACGGTGAACGTCACGGCTATAATATCCGCGATCGGCTCCGCGGTGTAAACGCCGAGAGTCTTATTCGCCATAAATTGCGGAACGATGTATATAAGGGGCAGAAGGAGGACGAATTTTCTCACGACCGCGACCGTGACCGAGCACGCCGCCTCGCCGAGCGAAACAAACGTCATCTGACACGCGATCTGCGCGCCGAAAATTATCAGTCCGCCAAAATAGATCCTTATAACGTCTGCCGTGTACGCGATCAGATCGGCGTCGGGGGTAAAGATCGAGGGGAAAAGGCGCGGGAACAGCATAATGACCGACCAAAGAGTCACAGAATAGATCAGGCAAGTGACAAGAAGCAGACTGAAGGTCTTTTTCACTCTGTCAGCGTTTTTCGCGCCGTAATTATAGCTGAGTATCGGCTGCGAGCCCTGCGCGATTCCCTGCAGGGGGAGCATCGCAAACTGCATAACGCTCGTCAGTATCGTCATCGCACCGACGGCAATATCTCCGCCATATTCAAGAAGCGAGGAATTGAAGCAGACCGAGATCACGCTCTCGCTCGCCTGCATCATAAAGGTTGCAAGACCGAGCGCAAGGCAAGGAAGGATGATCTTCGGCGAAGCTATGAGATTTTCGCGCTTGATGCGGAGCATCGTCCTCTTTCCGAGGAGGAAGGATACGACCCAGACTGCAGAAAGTGCCTGCGAAATGATCGTTGCAAGTGCCGCACCCTTGACTCCCATACCGAATCCGTAGATAAAGAGCGGGTCGAGCGCGATATTTGCGGCGGCTCCGATAATGACCGAGAACATCGAGATCTTTGTAAAGCCCTGCGCCGTGACAAATGCGTTCATTCCGAGGGTGAGCTGGACGAAGATCGTTCCGAGCGCATAAATGCTCATATAGTCGGTGGCGTATTCTATTGTATTTTCACTCGCGCCGAAAGCGAGGAGCAGCGGGCGGTTCCATATCAGCAGAACAACGGTCAGTATCAGCGAGATAACTATCTGTAATCCGAAGCAACCGCCGAGCGTTTTCTCCGCCTTTTCCTGCTCGCGCTGACCCATAAATATCGATGCGCGCGGCGCACCTCCCGAGCTCACAAGCGCGGCAAAAGCAGAAACGATCATAATAAGCGGCATACAAACGCCGACACCCGTCAGCGCAAGATCGCCGATATCGGGGATATGCCCGATGAAGATCCTGTCGACGATATTATAAAGCATATTTATGAGCTGAGCCACGACCGTGGGCAGAGCCAATTTGAAAAGCAGTCTGCCGATGGGCGCCTGCCCGAGCATTTCCTTGTTATTGTTCATTTCACAACACCTCCGTGCAAAAAATAATTATAGCACTCAAATGAGGTTTTGTCAATACTAAAACAATAAAAGAGGCTAGCTCATTTAGTGCTTCTGAATAACAAAAGCAGTAAAATGTCCTCCTCATCCACCGCCCTACGGCGGTCCCCCTTCTCCGCTGGAGAAGGCAAAGTGTTTAGCTTAAACATCTTTGCATTTCAGCGAACATCGTTTATATTTATCCTGTAAAAAGCAATAAGGAATATTTTATTTGAATCAATTTGCGCTCTTGATTGAGTATTTGCAAACTTTTTCAATAAAATATTCCTTTTTACTGTAAAAAAATTTATCTTTGAATTAAATTCGTTGTGCTAACTTAAATTAGCGTACTGTTCCTTTAGCCTTCCCCAGCGGGGAAGGGGGACCGCCGTAGGGCGGTGGATGAGGAGGACATTATAGCACTATTTAACCGCAAAATGGTATAATTTGTCTTAATGAGCCAGCACCTTGTTATTAATCAGCTGTATTAACTCGGATGAAGTCGATCTGATTGATCAGGAGGAAGGAGCCGGAGGAGTTGGAGCAGCCGAGGTAGCGGAAGACGAAATCTGCCGTTACGTCATAAGGTGTGAGGTCGAGAGTGGTGCTTCCGTTGAAGTCGCCGGTTACGTTCTGCATATTCTCGATAACGAGAACGCCGTCCTTATACATGCTCATAACGCTCTTGCCGGTTGCGGGATCATATGTGTTGACGAGCTTCATAACGCAGCCGGAGGTAAGGCGCGAGCCCTCTGCGGCATAGTTGTAATAACCCGCCTTGTCGGTGTAGGACTTGACGTCGTAATCCGAGATCGTCAGCTTGCCGCCTCTGAAGGA
Organism: Eubacteriales bacterium; assembly: GCA_045632925.1. Classification (GTDB taxonomy): domain Bacteria; phylum Bacillota; class Clostridia; order Oscillospirales; family CAG-272; genus CAG-390. Next base: position 43,492 of record JAZQXP010000012.1, read on the forward strand.
GAGAGCCTTATTGCCCTTGACGTTATCCCTCTCGGACGCGATGATGAAGCCGTTTGCGCCCGTGATATCGCCGAATCCGATCTCGAAGCTCCAGTTCTTGGTGCGCTCGAGCTTGATCTCCTTCATGATCTCAAGCTGAAGCTTCGAGCACTTGAGGATACCGTTTTCGATGGTGTAGGAGCCGTTGAGTGCCTTCGCGTTGAAGGCGTTGACAACGTTGCCGTCCTTGTCACGTGCGAGAAGGTCGCTCTCGAACTCCCAGCTGTATTCAGCGGGCATATTGTCGGGAAGATCGACGCTGTTGTCGGTGATCTCATAGGTCACGCTGCCCGAAGCGTTGCCCGCAACGGTGTAGGTGGCTGTGATCTTTACGTCGTCGTAGCCCTTGAGTGCCTTGATGTTGACGCAGGCGTAGTTTGCGCCGGTTGTATTGATCAGACCCTCGGCGGCGGTAACGTCATTGCTTCCGCTTACGATCTTGAGAGAAAGAGTACCGGGCTGGCTTCCGGGAGTTGCATAGAAGGAGAGATCGTCTCCCATCTCGGTGATGTCGAGCTTAACGACGTCGCCCTTTGCCGAGATCTTCTGATCCTCGGGTCTTCCCGAGCTGTTCGCAAGCGTGATCGAATAGCCCTCGGAATGGAGCGCGCGATACATATTGTAAGCCGCATCCGCCGCTATAAGGGCGTAACCGTACTTACCGTAATGGTTCTTGTTGTTCGAGCCGAAGAGTGTCTTCATCGGCATTGTCAGCTTGCCGTTCTTGTAGGTTGCGGTATTGCCGTAGGAATCGCTATGCGACGCCTCGGAGGAATACTCGTTCATCAAAGTGATGTAATTCGAGATATCAACGGTTCTGTTGACCGTGGGAGCACCCGTGAAATTCTCGGTAAGAGTGGTTGCCATAAAGATATCGCCATAAGCATTGGCAAGCGCGTACTGCGAAGCACTTGTGGAGGAATAGTAGATATCCGCATTCTGGGTGTTGCCGTCACCGCCGCGACGTACACGCATAATTGCCATGTACTCGAGACCCGCCTCGGTCTTCAGCTTGTTCCACATAGCCATAAAGCATCCGATGTACTCGGAGGGCTCGATTCCGCGAACGCCGTCGCCCTCGCCCTGGAGCCAGTAAACTCCGCGGCGGACGATCTCGTACTTGTCGCTCATACCCTCATAGTACTCAACGCACTTCTGTACCATCTTTACGGTATAATCGGTGCCCGATGCATCGGTTGCGCTCTTTGCCCAGCCGTAGATCGAGGAGCCGTTCTTACTTGTGCCGTTGCCTTCCTGATTTCCGCCCTCATGCCAGATGAGAACGTTCTTCTCGGGATTGCCTGCGGCTACGCTCTGCGCATAGAGCTCTGCAAGCAGGGGGCTATGGAAGCCCTTGGTCGAATGAGTGAAATCTGCGGGCTTACGTGCGGCGATACCCTTGCCGTTACCCCACCAATATGCGGTTCCGAGCGGGCATCTGATATCCGAGGTAGCATTGTCAAAATGGTTGCCGGAGTTACTCTGTCCCATAACAACGATGAGATTGAGCTTTGCCTTGCCGACCGTGATTTCAGCGGTCTTTGTGCCGAGATTTACGGTTGCATTGCCTACGTCCTTGGCGTGGAAATAGGACGTACCGCTGACCTCGATGATCTCGATCACGGTGCCGTCAACCGAAACGCCCTCAGCTGTCGGAAGAACGCCGTCGATCTCGGTCAGATAGTCATCGTAGGAGAGAGAAAGGCTGATGGGAGCCTCGGTTTCGGGCTCGGTCTCGGGCTCGGTCTGATCGGGAGTTGCCTCGGGAGCAGTTGTCACCTCGGGAGCGGGAGCTTCGGTTGTTACCTCACCCTCGCCGCCGTTGCAGGCGCAAAGGGTCAGGCAAAGAATACAAATGATTGCGATCACGATCTTCTTGAACGATTTCATGGAATACCTCCAAATTTAAATGTCGTTAATTATATTATAACCGTTTATGCCTCGTTTGTCAATAGCTTTGTCGGCTCGGAGCAAATAATATATCTGCCGCCGAAATGGAGCTCTATATTATATAGGAAGAAAACTTCATCTCCGACTGTCAATTTCTCGCAAATTGCGCGCTCGCGGCTGCCGTCGCGGTAGACAAGGACGGGCTCGCCATCACGAACCTCGATCGCTACAGGATAGCCGAGAAAGTACTCGCCGTGGTCGGTCGTCCAGGCATCAAAGCCCGAAAGATAGGTGTTGTCATTCGAGGGACCGTTTTCCTCCCACTTGCTCGGCGAGAGCGTCCAGGAGCGCGACCATACGAAGACGTGGAGCATACGGAATTTTGCGTACTCATTAAAGAAGCGGTTGATGTTGACGTCCTCGGGATTATAGCCTGCGGCGCAACCCTGACTGAGACGCGCGACGCGGTAAAGCCGATCCTCGGCTTCCTCTCTTGTCTCGGGAGCGGGTGGGATATTCTTCCCTCCCTCGCACCATCCGAGCGGGAGATAGGGAATGTGCTTGTGTACGTAACGGAGACCCGGCTCGAGCGAGCCGCCCATAATTCCGATGCAGTTTTCCTGCGACTCGCCGTCGCGGAGGAGCTCATCCGTCATTGCGGTCAGCATTTCGACCTTGAAATACTTCGCCGAGGGCTTGATCTCAATAAGAACGGGTGTGTCGGGATGCTTCTTCATTTCGTGCATCAGGTCGGAAAACTTGTCGATCGTCTCGTCAGGATGCTCGATACGGCGAAGAGACGAGAGAAATTCGTATGTGCTCTCCTCGGTCACCGCAACCTCGCAATCAAAAAGTCCCTTGGTATTCGTGTTGTGCATTACGACGGGGACGTTATCGACCGTCAGCTTGACGTCGATCTCCGCGCCCTCGAAATGATGTTTAGCCGCCGCAACGACCGAGGTTATCGTATTTTCCGAGTATTTCCCGTTGTTCTGGAAGCCCTTGTGCGCGATAAGCTGACGGCGGCGGAAGGTCGTTCCCTCGGGGAAGGACGCGAGAAAATCATACGCTCCCGCAATGTCTTCGGTGATAATTCCGTTGACGCCGCGAGTCGCCGCGCTCGAAAACGAGCCGTAGGTCAGAATATGAATAAATCTCTGCTGAAGCGAGTGGACGGCATCGGATGTGGCAACCTCGGGGTCAAGAATGACCGAAGTTGCGCCGCAGGAGACCGCCATTCCGGGCAATTTCTCGATTTCGGGAGTCACACCTCTGCAATCGAGCATTCCGCGGAGCATCGGCATAGCGTTATACGCCGCGGAAAGGATCTCTTTCTTTTCAAAATGAGAGCAAAGGATCGCGTCGCCGACGTGGTTGAAATCACAAAACTCAGCAAGAGGCGCGACGGTTGCTTCATCGTCGATATAAAGGATCGGGATACTGCGCGAGCAGAGCGCGAGAACCTCGTAAAGCGATTCTCCCGCCACGGTAAGATCGGATGCGATCGGCAAGATCACGTTCTGCGGAGGCTTCTCCGACGTTAAAAGAGCGAGGTCAGCCTCATTTTTGACCTCAAGAACTACCGTCGGCGCGGCAACCACCGGGCAGACGGGCATATAAATATCCTTCGAGAAGGACGCGCGGATACTCTGATAAAGCGGTTTCATATTTATACCTCCGAAACGTAATTGGCAAGTCCGATGGCAATATCAAAATGCCCCGAATCGTGCTGTGTGTCCTTGATCTGACCTTCCTTCGCCCTCATCGTCCACTTGGGCGAGTCAAGAAGATCGCCGCTTGTGAAAAAGACGAATAGCTTGAGTCCTCGGAAAGCGCAGACCGCCTGCACTCCCGCGCATTCCATCTCGACCGAAATACAGCCGTCAGCCTTACGTTTTGCAAAATTATCCTCGGTCTCGCGGAAAATCGCGTCGGTCGTCCAGGTCTTGCCGCGGACGTACGCGATCTCGTTTTCCGTCATAAACGCCTCGACGACGTCGCATCCGGGGACGTCGATATAATCCGACGCGGGTGCGTAATGGTAAGATGTTCCCTCATCGCGATATGCCGCCGTCGGGATCATAACGCGTCCGCGCGCGATCTCTCGGTCAAGACAGCCGCAGCCGCCGAAAAGGATATATTTGTCTGTGGAAAAGATCGCGCGGGTGTCCTCGACCGAAGCCGCAGCCGCGGGCGCACCGACAAAGGACTTGTAAAACGCAAATTTTTTGTTCTTATATCTGATAAGGTAGATCGGAGTGTTGCCCGTGACCGACTTTGACTCGCCGATCTGCTCGCAATCATAGGTCTCGGTCACGAATTTTTCGATGACGTAGGAAAAAGTAATGATGCAGGCGTCAACCTTCACGGCATCGGGGTTTATAAAGGGATTCAGCTTCGCCTCGCGAGCGGGATCAAAGGTGTTGGTTATCATATTTATTCCTCTCTTATTTCTTTTACTATTTTCATCACGCCGCCCAGCTCTGCGACCTCGAAGAGGCAGGCGCGTTCGAGCATATGCGCCTCGGGGGCGTGGATGCACATAATATTTCTACCCTCAAGATCGCGGAAAAACATAGCGTGGCCGCCGTTTTTATCGAAAAGAGGCTCGGGAAGATGCGTCCACGGACCCTTTATATCTCCGCTTTTCGACACGACCGACAAAACAACGTAATTATTCTGCAGATACGGCGACCAGGTCAAAAGGAGCGAGCCATCCGAAAGTTTCTGCAAGAAGGGCGCGTCCGAGCCGTAACGCATCGACTTTTTGCCCTCCCAAGTTATATGGTGGGGCGTTGCCTTTGAGATCGGCGACTCGTCCGAGCCGAAAACGAGCCAGGGCTCGCCCTTAATTGCGGTCAAATCATCCTCAAGCTCAGCCGCCCAAAGCTCGCCGACGTAGGCTGATTTGTCGGCAACGTAATTATCAGGCCAATCGTGCGAATAGAAAATGTATGGCTTGCCATCGTGAACGTAGAGCGTGCCGTCGATACAGCTTTGATTCTGCGGTGTCACGGCGCGGGGCACAAGAGGGATAAATGGACCTTTTGGCGAGTCGCTGACGCAGATCTGCGTTCCGCGCAGATTATTTTTACCGAGCAGCGACACAAAAAGGTAGAATTTGCCCTTATATTTATGAACCTCGCCCGCCCAAACGTCGCGGTACGCCCAAAAATCCTCGGGAATCTCGAAGGCTACGCCGCCCTCCTCCCAGTTTTCAAGGTCGAGGCTTGTGTAATACGAATAAGTCCGCTCGCCCGTCGTCGCGTAGAGATAGTAAACGCCGCCCTCGAGGACGATAAAGGGATCGCGGACGCGGATATCTTCTCTTTTAAGCATTTCGTCACCTCGTTGGTTTTTTATAATTATACCATATTTTCGCGATTTTTCAATAGGAAAAGCGGCAAAATCAAAGATTTTGCCGCCTTAAATCATTAAAATTCGTCCTTATGTTCCATAAAGAAATCAAAATACCTGCGCACGTTGGGCAGCTCCGTCCACTGGCAGACCGAGGCGGGATAGGAGTCGAGGTTGTATATTTTCGCCTCTCTCATAGCGAGAAAGACAGGCGAATGCGTTGCAATTATAAACTGACTGCGCCCTACACGCGCGGTTGCGGAAATATACTCGGCGAGCTCGATCTGAAACTCGATCGAGAGGCTGTTTTCGGGCTCGTCGAGGAGATAAACGGCATCATCCCCGATACGTTCGAGGAAATACTTCATCGCGGTCTGACCGTTTGAGTAAAGATCAATATCCCTTGCCACGCGCTTTTTGATATAATTTGACTGCGTTTTTCTCGGCGAAAGGATCTCCATCGTTTCGCTCCAACGCTCGTAGTCATCAAGACCGTGAAGACGGAGAATATCGGGATTCCGCTCCGCCTCGCCGTGAACCGAAACGTATTTGTCGAAAAGCTCGTTTCTCTCATAATTGATGTTTTCGTTGACCGTGCGCGCCTTGAGAACGTAATCGAAAACGTCATCGCTCGTCAGTACAGAGCTTCTTCGAGGCTCGCGGGCATATTCGAGCGAGCACATCCCGACAAATTTATCAAAAAGAGGCGCGTCGTTGAACTCGGAATAGCGGTTCGCGCGCATTTTGTGCGCCAAAACGTTGATTAGCGTACTCTTACCCGAGCCGTTTCCGCCGTAAAGCATAGTGATCCCGTCAAAATCAATACCACCGAGGCGCATTTCGGGGAATATTTTGAAGGGGTAAAAGGTATTAAAGCAGGTTCGCTTTTCATTTTTGATCACTTCGATCTCGGCGAACTCGCTTGGGAGGTGCAGTTTTTTTACATAGATCATTTTTATCTTCTCTCGATCAAATTGCTCCGGAAGGGAACCTTTTTGACTTTTCTGCGTTGGTTTTTTATAATTATACCATATTTTCGCGATTTTTCAATAGGAAAGGCGGCAAAATCAAAGATTTTGGTGCAATAAATTCACATCGACCACTCCATCGAGTCGGCTTTGACGTAATCGCATTTTTCCAAAAGTTCACTGTCCAATCGGCAGGCATCCGTCCAGATAACTCCGCCGTCCATAAATACAATATTTGAATAGAAGATATAGCTGAATTCCCCGATTGTCTCGATCTGCCAATCCTTCACTCCGCGGAAGGTCATTTCAACGATCGGGTTGCCGGTAATGCTCGTAACCTCCACTCCGACACGCAAAGTGTCGCCGCAGAGATCGGCGTACGCGTACTTTCCGTCGTGAAGACCGTTCGTAGCGACGTAAAACGCGAGTATATCAACGCGGTCCCGGATCTTTTGCACGCCCTTGATCGGTGGGCGCTCGAGAAGAAAGACGTACGCCATTATCTCGTCAATAAGCTCCTCGCAGCGCAAGCCGTACTCGTTTGGTTCCAGATCCTCGCGCAGACCCTCGGCGTGAAATTCATTCGCAACCGCCAAAGTCAGAGCAATATAATCCTCTTTGCTGTAGTCGGTATATTGCAAGAGAGACTTATCAAAAGCATGCTCGATCAGATGCGGAGCGTGCTTTTCGAGTATCTTTAACAGCAATTCGTTTGATTCGGGACTAATACCTATCATTTTATTCTTCTCTCCTTAACTTTCGGTGCATCGGAGAGTATCCGATAGCATAGATCTTTGATATCCTTCACCGACACATCACGGATTTCGGGGGAATTATCCCACACAGTCCAACAAAGCTCCTCACCGAGGTTTAAGAGGCGGAAAACTTCGGGATCGTCCTCATATTTGATGAATATTCCCGGTCGGAAAAGCAATTTTTGCGCGGAATCTGTCGTAATTGCGCCGTTTTCGAGCGCATCGATGAGTCCGAGTGCCATTGCCGCTATGCGGCATCTGTGTTCTTTGTCGAATACTTTTTCTTTCATTCTTTTTCTGACTAACGGTCAGCGCGTAAAAAATATTTTTTCGGGGCAAACGCCGCGCGAAAATTCAGTTTATCAATTCTCGGGCAAAAACTTTACCGTCACTCCCTCAGGTAGCATCTTTTGCAGACCCGAAAGTGCCTCATCGAGCGTGCGGAAATATCCGCTGAAATAATGCTTCTTATCGTAATCAAATCCAATTCCGAATGCGGGCGGGTCGATCTCAACGCCGTTCGCGCAAAACGGCTCGGTGTTCTCGCTGACGAACGCCTCGACTGTCACGTCGCCCTCGGGTGTTCCGAGAACGAGCTTTCTTTTATGATAATAATGACCGTAGTACCACGCGGTGCCGTCGTACTCATCCCACTCGACGGTGACGCTGTCGAACGCAAACTTTGCCGAGATCCATCCGTTTCCGATTCCGCCGAATTCATAACCGCCGTCGGTCTTATCGAGGAACATGACCGTCGCGGGCAGCTCGTTAACAAACTTCTCCGCTCCCTCGTCGCCCTCGTAGACCACAAGAGGATCATCGGTGTAGGAGTTGCCGTTTTCATCATTTTTCCAGGTGCGCGGCAGCTCGTATATAAAATCCTTGACACCGATAAAGGTCACAATAGCTTCCTTTATCTCCATATCCTTACCGCAATCGTTTTGCTCCGCGTCCTTATGAATGTTGAGCATCTCGATCTTGACGGTCAGCTTGCCGTCCGACCACGAAACAAAGCTCCACTCGCTGTCGTGAAACTCAAAATCGCACAGTCGGTCTGTTGAAATGTATTTCATAATATCACCTCATTCCGATACTATTATAGCATATTTTTATCGAAAAATCAAATTTTGGGATAAATAATATGATTTTTGGGATAATTTAACCTGTTTGCGTTCACCCGACTTTATTATAGCACGCCACCCACATATTATCAAGAGGGGCGTTTTAAAAAAGCACTCAACGGGGCGTTGAGTGCTTATGTCATAAATTACAGACTCTCGATAAATTCCTTAAGGCGCAGGGCGATGAACTCGTGGCCGGCATCGTTGAAGTGGAGGCCGTCCGAGGTGTACTTTTGCGCGATCTCGGGGTCGTGGGGGTCGAGTCCGAGCTTGTGGTAAAGGTTGAGTACGGGAATATCGAACTGCTTTGCGGTCTCCTCGATGACCTCAACGTACGCGATAAGAGCCTTTGCGTCGGGGCGCTTGTTCGCTCTGGGCGAGGGCGCGAGGTCGTCAACGTTGCCGTAGCAGCAGCGCGCGGGAGTCATAAAGACAATAGGTTTACCTTCGTAGTTCTCGCGCAGGAAATTCATAAGGAAGTAAACGCCGCCGCAGAAGGTCGCGGGGGTCTTGTCGCCGATCTCTCCGAAGGGAGCGTCGCCGTGGATGTAGTCGTTTACACCCCCGTAAACAACGACCATATCAGCGGTCTTGTCCATATTGTAAACTCTGCCGCAGAAGCAGAGGTCGTGGCGCGGCTTTTCGCTCGCCGTCTGCTGATGAGCCAGACGGGTTCCGCCGATGCCGTAATTGTTGACCTTTGAAAGCTCGCACATCTTCTCGAGTCTCTTGTCATATCTGCAGTTAGCTCTGTCAACGACGCCGACGCCCTCGGTAATGCTGTCGCCGAGGAAATTTACCTTGAAACCTTTAATATCCATTAAAAAGTCCTCCGTTTTGTGATGCAATAATCATACCACAAAACGGAGGAAATGTCAATAAGTTTTTTTATTCTACTGTCACAAAACGGTATACGCAAGAATCGAAGTCGCAAAGCTTCTGACTGATGCATAGTCCCGCGTTCATAAGTGTGTCGCCCGAGAGGACAACGCCCGTCTGCTCGCAGAGATAACGCTTTTCGGGGTCGAGACCCTTGAGGCGGACGTAATGAAGATCGTAAATGCTGCTTCTCATAACGACGTAGGTCACAAGTGCCTCGCTCTTATCCTCCGAAACGTAGCTCCAAGCGCATCTCGTTCTGTCGGTCCAGGGGGAGATGAGGCGGTAGAGCTCTCCGTAATTAATGACGTCATAATTCTTGCGGTATTCTTCGCACTGTCGGCGGACAAGCTCCTTTTCCTCTTCTGTAAGCTTGGTAAGGTCAAGCTCGTAGCCGAAAGTACCCGCCATCGCGACGTTCCCGCGCGTCTTAAGCGGCGAGATCCTGCCCGTCTGATGGTTCGGGCAAGCCGAAACGTGCGCGCCGACCGAAGAGGTGGGATAGCACATCGAGGTGCCGTACTGTATCTCGACTCTCTCGATCGCGTCGGTGTCGTCGCTCGTCCAGAACTGCGGCGAATAATAGAGCCACGCGGGATCAAATCGACCGCCGCCGCTCGCGCAACCCTCAAGGAGAAGATGCGGATATGCGGTGAGAATGCGCTCGAGAAGCTCGTAAAGTCCGAGAACGTAGCGGTGGAAGACCTCGCCCTGACGCTCTGCGCCAACCGTCGCGCTTCCGACCTCGGTCAGACTGCGGTTGAAATCCCACTTGATATACGCAATGTTCGCGTTGTCCATAACCTTCTTGATACAGCCGAAGAGATAATCCCTTACGTCGGCGCGGGACATATCGAGAACGTACTGATGTCTTGCGATGCTCATCTCACGTCCGGGCGTCTGCAAAGCCCAATCGGGGTGCGCGCGGAAAAGCTCGCTGTCTCTCGAGACCATTTCTGGCTCGAACCAAATACCGAACTTGAGTCCGAGATCGTTGACGCGTTCGACAAGCTTGCCGAGTCCGCCCTTCAGCTTTTCTTCGTTAACAAACCAGTCGCCGAGCGCAGAACGCGAAGAATTTCTGTCGCCGAACCAACCGTCGTCCATAACGAGCATCTCGATTCCGAGATCGGACGCCGTCTTTGCAATATCGTAAAGCTTTTCTTCGTCGAAATCGAAATAGGTCGCCTCCCAGTTGTTAACGAGGATCGGGCGGCGCTTCAGCTTCCACTCGCCGCGGCAGAGATTGTTGCGGTAGAGCTTGTGGAAGGTGCGGCTCATTCCGCCGAGTCCCGAATTCGAATAGACCATAACTGCCTCGGGCGCGACGAAATGCTCACCCGGCTCGAGCCGCCAATTAAATCCATCGGGATTGATACCGATGAGGACTCGCGCGGCACCGTCGGGATCCATCTCCGCGGATGCAAGGAAATTGCCCGTGTAAACGAGGTTGAAACCGTAAACATCGCCGTGATCCTCGGTAGCGTCGTGAGAAGCGAGCGCGATGAAGGGGTTGTGGATGTGCGAGGAGCATCCGCGCTTGCTTGCCACGCTCTGCGAGCCGTGGATCAGCGGAACTCTCTCGAATCTACGCTCCTTCGCCCAGCTTCCGTAAAGGTGGATGAAATCCATCTCCCTCGCGTCGTGGAAATCAACACACGCGCTGAGCACACGTTCGATATTCATCACCTTGTCGGACGTGTTCTTAACGATCGCGTGACGGGTCATAACCGCGAGATTTTCGAAAACGGTATAGAATAAGGTCACTTCCGCTAGGCTGACCGAGTCGATGCAGATGATCTCAAGGGTCGTCGCCTCGTCATCACTCGCGTATGTCGCGGGCTGACCCTCTATCGCAGGCTTGCCAGAATAAATCTTATGCGAAACGTACTTGATATCGGTGTCCGAAGTTCCGCTGTCACGGAGGATCGAGAGCGCGCTTGCTCTGAAATCGCCGCAACCGTTGCAAGAGTATTCCATACGGTGGACCGACTTGCTGAAGAAGGGTACGTCGCCGCCCTCCATCTCAACGCGCGGGAAATGCGATGCGTGACGCTGTGCGTAATTCAGATACGCAAGACCGTCGTCGCTGATCTTCGCGCCGTAATAGTGGTGCATCAGGTAACCGTATCGGTTGATCTGAATAACGTAACTCGTTGAAACCGTGTCGAGCTTAAAGGTTTTGCTCTCCTGATTGAAACTGATAGGCATAAGAAATCTCCTTGAATAGATGTTCATTGGAAATATTATATCATATTAAAGTATAATTTTCAAGCATTTTTCGCACTTGGTATTTCTATAAACATAAAAATGGGCCGAGCCAATCCGGACTCAACCCATTTTTTGTGCTAAACCGTTTAATGCCATCAGCTTGACATCGTCACATTTAGCGGTTTTACGATAAATCCAAGCAACCCTCCGAGTAGCATTTCGGTTGACTCATTTCTTTCATCGATAGCCAAAAGCATTTCTCTGAAATCATACGACGGCAGATCAATACCTCCGTCATTCCACGTATATACAAGCTTTTTCACTCTCGATCCATAGCGAGTTTTCATTTGTATCAAGGATTTCAACAGGTTTTCATCGGGACTCTGCTTGATGACGCAGATCTCGCCCGACGACGTCAGCATCGCGACTGCGCCCTCGTTCGGCTCCATAGTGCTTGCCGCTTGCTTCGCGCGTGCGAAGAGCTCCTGCCATTGGGGATCGGTTATCGGATCGCCGTGTTCAAGCGCCCAGCTTCTGCACTTTTCCGAAGAAGAAAAGCTCTTTTTTGCTTCGAGAAATTCCGCAAATCTACGGTCTTCACGAATCACGTCGTAACGGCTTTCGCCATACCAACCAAGTCTCATAATACATTCGACATGCTTATCCGAAAGACTTACCTCGCGAGTAACCTTATCAAGCATCGGTACCGAGCCGCAAAGCGTGCGGTCATCGGGCAGATCACGAAGCACGATAAGATGATCGCGTACAGCTGCAAACATCTCAAGGCTTTCTTCATTGAGCCCGCTCTTCAAAAGAGACTCCGCATACCGCGCCTCCATTATGATACGCGGGATAATGAAAATATCGTCGATTTGCGTAGAATAAATACCGATCATATCAAGCGCCGCCAGATACCTGTGCGGATCGTTGCAAACGTCGCGCGTTCCGTACGGAATTCCTTCGTCGATGAAATGAAGCGCGTCCGTCAGATTCTTATAAAGAATTTTTTGATTCTGAACGTTCAGCTTCTCGGGGACCTTTGAATACCTATACAGCAAAAGCTCATCCCAGATATTTACGCGGTAATGGTCCGGAAGCTGATATTCGTCCGCCCAAAGCTCCAGTTTATCCTCGTCCTCGTACAACGCAACAACGCCCAAAAGCTCCACGCGATCCTTCATATTCGAACGTCGCATGCTCTCGCGGATCATCAATCTCGCCTCCGCCACGCGCTCTTCCGAAACTTGGACACCTGCGCCTTTGCCGTTCTTGTTTTGCATCAGCCTTCTGAAATATCCCATCAGATATACTTTTTTGTCGGCTGCCAATTCCTCATAGATCTCGAGAATACGAAGCTCGTTTTCCGCCATTTCGGATTCGTCGTCTGTTTTTGCGCGGAGGCGTTCATGGAGTTCATTCACGAGCCTTTTGTTGCTTCGTGCTCCTATCCCCATCAATTCGTCGACAGATACCTCAAGATACTTCGCAATCTCGGGCAAAAACTCGATGTCAGGATACGCCTGTCCGTTTTCCCATCTGCTGACAGCCTGCGCAGAAACAGATAAAAGCACGGCAAGGTCATTTTGCGTGATCCCCTGAGCTATGCGGAATCTTTTTATGTTCTCGGCAATCTTAATTCTCATTTCAATTCCTCCCGACTTAACTGTTTATATTATAGCATACGGCAAGAATTTATTCAAGCAATTAACAGATGATATTTTTCAACCGAGGATTGATAATACATCTGAATATCTGCTTAATAATAAGCCCCCGCCGCGCGGAAGTGGAGTGCAAAACGCAGGATGTGTTTTGCGCTCCGCGGAAGTGCGGCGGGGAGCGGGAGATTATTTCTTGGGCGAAATCACGATTCCCGTCAGATACTCTTTATATGTCTTATCCGTGATATACTCCTCGTGATTTATCATCGGATTTTCGATGATACCCGAGCCGTTCTCCTCGGTTACGCTGAGGAGGGTGTTGACCGTGTCGTTATGGAAATTCACACGAGGAGTTCTGACGACGGAGTTGAACTTTCCGTCCACCTTATACGCGGTCTCGACGCCGCCGCGGCTGGTATACCACATAATGTAGGAGTTGGTATAGATATTTCGCGAGCTCGACTGCATCGAAAACGCCGTGCAGAACTGGTCGCTGTAGCAGATGTCATAGTAATTATCGTTCCATCTGTCCATAAAGGCGACGCTTGTAAGGTAATTTTCATCCTTCGCGTTCTCGCCGCCGTAGGTGTAAAGCGGATGGAGATTGCGGAAAATATTTCCGCCGCTGTCCGCCTGAATACCCACGTGAACGCCTGCAATACGCATATTCGTCAGCGTGTTGTCGTGTCCCTCGAGCAGCACGCCAACGGACGTCGCCGAATGATTGCCAACGATATTTACGTTGAAGACGTCAGCGTCGGATGAGCGATTGTTCGCGCCCCACTTGATGTGGATGCCTATTTCGGTGTTCTTGATCGAGACGTGATGGATCGAGGTCTCGCGCCCCGAGTCGATGGAAATACCGTTCGCCTTGCCGTTTCCGTCAATGATACCGCCCTCAAAATAATAGTTCGAGCCGGGGATATAGATGGTGTTAAAGGGCTCCGCCGCACCGATGCGTACCACGGCTTCCTTCTCGGTCCACGAGTCCATCGCCTTGAGCTTTGCAAAGGTCGCAAGCTTGAAGGAGACCGCGTGCTCGGGATTTGCGGGAGTGCAGATCGGCTTCGAGAGTAGATATTCACCGTCCGGGAAGAATATCGTTCTTTGAGGATTCGACAAAATAAGCTCCTGCAGAGCGTCGGAAAGGTCCTCACCCGTGTTCGGCTGAACGTAGTCCGTGACTACAACGTACATATTTTTCATCATTTCTTCCATAATTGCACCGCCTTTCTTTAATCATTATATCATAAATGAAAATGAATGTCAAGTGAGACTCCTCGGTGGAGTGGGCCGGGGATGCGAGAATAAAAGAAAAGCCCCGAAAATCGGGGCTGAAAATTATTTCTTATTTACAAACTCATTACAACTCAATTTACCGCAACTGTTGATATGATACGCACTCACGTCTCCGCTTGCCGTAATATCGCCGTTGATCTCGTGGCAGTCTATCCTGCCGTGGCAAACAACGTCACCGTTTATACAACCGTCCGACACAATGTTACCAAAAACCTCAACCTTAAAATACTGTTTTGTGGTTTCATTGCAATCACGCGGAAAAAACACATCGATTGAATTATTGCCCTCTTGCTTCTTGATGATTTTCTTACCAATAGTTTGAAACACTCTTACAACGTTATCATCTGGCCAAGGAAATTCCGCGCAATGGTCAAAATGTATCTCCGTCTTCACCTCTCTTGAGAATAATTCGTCAATGTGACAGCCAAAGAGATCAGCCATCATTGGCAAAAGTGCAATATCCGGGGCACATTTAGCTGTCTCCCATTTGGAAACTGCCTGAAATGACACACCAATCTTTTCTGCAAGCGCAACTTGACTCAGCCCACTTCTCTTTCTGTATTTAGTGATATTGTGAGCCAAGATTTCATTAATTCGATCCATTTAGCATATCTCCTTATGATTGTTAGTTATATTATATCACAACTAAAACATAAAAACAATATACCAAGTGTCGAGTTGATTCAACCCATGGTTGAAGAATTGTGATATCCCCCTCGGGGGATGGCGAGGGGGTAGGGGATGCGGGAGGGATAGGAATGATCTGCTGGGCTCAGAACCATTGTTTGCGGGTTGAGTTTGTAGGATAATATAATTTATACTACCGCAAACTATTGATGTTTGCGAAGCAAACATCAGTGGTTCATCGCCATAAAGAAAGAAAAACAAAAACGAGTAGCTGAAGCTACTCGTTTTTGTTTGGCTCCCCCTGCTGGGCTCGAACCAGCGACAACCTGATTAACAGTCAGGTGCTCTACCGACTGAGCTAAGGAGGAATATTGAGTTTAACGATTACAAGGGAAACAAATGTGTTGTTTCCCTCATAATATGTCGGCAATGACCTATTTTCCCGATCCGTCGCCAGATAAGTATTTTCGGCACTGCAGAGCTTAACTTCCGTGTTCGGAATGGGAACGGGTGGACCCTCTGCGTTAATATCACCGACTTG
>JAZQXP010000013.1:0-1787 GCA_045632925.1 Eubacteriales bacterium
CGAAAGCTCTGTTTCAAAATACAAAAAGGAGCTTTCCGGCAAAAGGGTTTTGCTTGCTTTATCGGGTGGCGTAGATTCGTCGGTCGCGGCGGTACTACTACATAAAGCGATTGGTGACGACCTGACCTGTGTTTTCGTTGACCATGGACTTTTACGGAAAGGCGAGGGGGATTTCGTTGAAGCGACCTTCAAGGGACACTTTGGACTAAATCTCATTCGTGTAGGCGCCGAAGAACGGTTCCTTTCAAAGCTTGCAGGGGTTACCGAGCCGGAGCAAAAGAGAAAGATCATCGGCGAGGAATTTATCCGCGTATTTGAGGATGAGGCAAAGAAGTTGGGCAAGATCAATGTGCTCGTGCAGGGAACGATTTATCCCGACGTGATTGAGAGCGGAAAGGGGGATTCCGCGGTGATCAAGAGCCATCATAACGTGGGCGGGCTTCCCGATGTGATCGCCTTTGACGAGATCGTGGAACCTTTGCGTGATCTCTTCAAGGACGAGGTCAGAGAGGTCGGTACCGAGCTCGGTATTCCTTACGAGCTTGTGTGGAGACAGCCATTTCCGGGTCCCGGTCTTGCCGTTCGTGTGATCGGTGAGATCACGAAAGATAAATTAGACGTATTAAGAGATGCGGATGCGATTTTCCGTGAGGAGATTGCAAATGCAAAGCTCGAAAAGGATACAAATCAGTATTTTGCTGTGTTGACCGACCTGCGTAGCGTTGGTGTCAAGGGAGATGCTCGCACGTATGGGTACACAGTCGCGCTAAGAGCCGTAACGACCGACGATTTTATGACGGCGGAATGGACAAGACTTCCATACGATGTTTTGGAGAGAGCGTCAAACAGAATCACGGGAGAGATCGGTATGATAACGAGAGTGGTGTATGACATCACCTCAAAGCCTCCGGCAACGGTGGAGTGGGAATAGACTACCGAAAATAGGCAATGTAGAGGAAGGTGAAATCAATGACAAAATATATATTCGTAACGGGCGGTGTTGTATCGGGACTTGGAAAGGGAATAACCGCCGCATCGCTCGGCAGACTTCTCAAGGCGAGAGGTCTCAAGGTGGCGGCACAGAAGCTTGACCCGTATATCAACGTAGACCCCGGCACAATGAGTCCGTATCAGCACGGTGAGGTGTACGTGACCGAGGACGGAGCTGAAACCGATCTTGACCTCGGACACTATGAAAGATTTATCGACGAGGATTTGAATAAGTATTCCAATCTAACTACCGGTAAGGTCTATTGGAACGTGCTGAACAAGGAGCGCAGAGGTGAATATCTTGGCTCGACCGTACAGGTCATTCCGCACATCACTAACGAGATCAAGGAGTTCGTTTACAGTGTGGGTAAAAAGACCGACGCCGACGTGGTAATCACCGAAATCGGCGGCACTATCGGCGATATTGAGTCTCAGCCGTTTTTGGAAGCTGTTCGTCAGATCTCCTTGGAGGTCGGCAGAGAAAACAGCCTGTTTATTCACGTTACGCTGGTTCCGTTCCTGCGCGGATCGGATGAGCATAAGTCCAAGCCCACTCAGCATTCGGTCAAGGAATTGCAGGGAATGGGCATCAATCCGAATATCATCGTTTTGCGTTGCGACGAGCCGCTGGAAGAATCGATTTTTAAGAAGATTTCGCTGTTTTGCAATGTAAAGCCCGATTGTGTCATTGAAAATATCACCCTCCCCAACCTTTATGAAGCACCCTTAATGCTTGAAAATTCAAATTTTTCTTCTGTCGTATGCCGCGAGCTGAGTATAGATGCTCCCGCTCCCGA
>JAZQXP010000014.1:0-22567 GCA_045632925.1 Eubacteriales bacterium
ATGACTTTCGTCATCCGTTCTTTTTTTGGCAGCGGCGCAAGTAGATTCGAACCTAGTCGCAAAAGGCAAAGCCTTTTGCGACTAGGTTCGCATTCCCGCCGAAGCCGTCGGGGAGCTCGCTCACCAGCGGCAAGGCGAGGAATCTTCGCCGCAGGCGAATACCCTTGCGCCTCTTATCCAACCCAATTATCAAGATTTTGGATTTTTCATTATATCTTGAAACTCTTCCCATTTTGTGATATAATGTAAAAAACACCTTCAAAGCAAGAAAGGCGAGAAAAATGTTCAAAGAAAAATACAGCTCCGTCCTTGCGGAATACGAAAAGTTTTGGAATAGAGAAAACACGGGTCGCCCGATACTCAATATTTCTTATCAAAAACCGGGAGCGGTAGCCTACCGCGCTCCCGAAAACGTCGAGGAGCAGTGGCTCGATCCCGAATATAACTATCAAGCATTCAAAAGAAAATCCGAGAATTTCGAATATATAGCAGAGGGTATCCCGGGATACTTCACCAATTTCGGTCCCGGCTGTCTTTCCGCCTGCATCGGCGGCGGTTTTCAGCTTGCAAAAAATACGGTATGGTTCGATAAACCACAGATCATAACCGATTGGGATAATCCCCCCGCCGTGAAGTTTGATGAGCAGAGCGAAATGTGGCAGTACATTACAAAAATGCAGAAGCGTTTCGCCGCCGACCCCGACGTATGCTTTTCGATAACCGACCTCGGCGGCATTATGGATATCGTCGCATCGCTCCGCGGCACCGAAAATCTGCTCTACGACCTTTACGACTACCCCGACGAGGTATATGATTTCACCAAGGAAGTCCGCCGCGAGTGGCGCGTTGCCTACGAAAAGCAGGTCGATTTCATCCGCAAGCAGGAGCTTCCCTTCATCACCTGGATGAACATCCCGTCCGAAAAGCCTTGGTATCCCATGCAGTGCGACTTCTGCTATATGATCTCGCCCACGCAGTTTGAAAAATTCGTTCTGCCCGATCTTGTTGATCAGGCATCCTATATTGAGCGTCCCGTCTACCACCTCGACGGTCAGGGCGAGCTTCCGCATCTCGATATGATCCTCGATATTCCCGGTCTGTGCGGCATCCAATGGAATCCCGGCGCGGGCAAGGAGCCTCTCTGCGACGAAAAATGGTTCGATATTTACAAGAAGATCCAGGACAAGGGCAAGAATCTCATTCTCCTTTGGGCTTTGGACGAAAAGCTCGAGGATAAGCTCGAGAGGTTCATCAAGACCGTCGATCCGACAGGCGTTTACCTCAGCGGAAACAGATTCTCGTCACCGGAAGCCGCCGAGAGAATGTACGAAAATATACTGAAATGGACTAACTAACACAGAAAGGTTGTATCACTATGAAAAATTACAAAATTGCCGTTATTGCGGGCGACGGAATAGGCCCCGAGGTCATCGCCGAGGGAGTTCGCGTTCTCGAACACGTCGCAAAGCTCGACGGAGGATTTGAATTTGAATTTACCCATTTTCCTTGGGGATGCGATTATTATCTGCAGACAGGCAAAATGATGCCCGATGACGGTATCGAGACGCTGAAGCAATTTGACGCCATCTATCTCGGCGCGGTCGGAACCCCCGGAGTTCCCGATCACATTTCGCTTTGGGATCTGCTGCTTAAGATCCGCCACGAATTCGATCAGTACGTCAATCTTCGTCCCGTCAAGCTTCTCCGCGGTGCTCCCTGCCCTCTCAAGGACGCGACCTGTGAGGACATCGATATGATCGTCATTCGCGAAAACAGCGAGGGTGAATACGCGGGCGCGGGCGATTGGCTCTACCGAGGTCAGGAAAACGAGGTCGTGCTCCAGACGGGCGTCTTCTCGCGCAAGGGCACCGAAAGGATCATCCGCTATGCCTTTGAGCTTGCAAGAAAGGAAAATAAGACTCTGACGAGCATTTCCAAGGGCAACGCGCTGAACTATTCGATGGTATTCTGGGACAGCGTTTTCGCCGAGGTATCGAAGGAATATCCCGACGTTAAGACCGCCTCCTACCTCGTCGACGCGGCAAGTATGTTCTTCGTCAAGGATCCCGCAAGATTCGAAGTCGTTGTAACCTCCAATCTCTTCGGAGATATCATCACCGACCTCGGTGCCGCGATCTCTGGCGGTATGGGACTTGCCGCAGGCGCGAATATCAATCCCGAGAGGAAATTCCCCTCGATGTTCGAGCCGATCCACGGCTCCGCACCCGATATCGCGGGCAAGGGTATCGCAAATCCCCTCGCCTCCATCTGGTCGGCAAGCCAGATGCTCGATTTCTTCGGTCACGCGGATTGGGGTGCAAAGCTCATCGATGCCATCGAGACCCTGATGGTCGAGGGCAAGACCCTCACCTGCGACCTCGGCGGAAACGCCTCCACAAGCGAGGTCGGCGATGCGATTATTGAGATTTTGAAGTAATTTTATTACGATTCTTTTTTCATCGCGAGCTTGTAGGGGACGGCGCCTCGACGTCCCCTACAAGCTCGTAATTTAGCAAAGCTAAAATATGAATATGACGCTCGTGCTTTTCTCCAACCGTCAAAAACGGACTGCCTTTTGTTACTTAAAGACAGTCCGTTTATTTTATTTACGCCCTCGGATAGAGTGCATCATTTTTCGTCAGCAGATACAGGCAATACTGATTCATACTGATTCCTTCAGCTTTGGAATGTTCAGCCAAAGTTTTATGCAGACTTTTCGGAATTCTCAATTTAAACTGACCCGAATAAGTGTTTGCACTTTCGGGTTCGGGGATTTCCAATCCGTCCTCAATAGCCGCCTCAAGCCACACTCTTTTGGCATCTTCAAGATTTGCAACCGCAGATTCCATAGTGTCTCCGCAAGTTATACATCCGACAAGTTCGGGATAAGATGCAACGTATCCACCTTCGTCAAGATCGGGAATTACTTCAACCTTATACGGTAATTTCATATATTCATCTATCGTTCTCATAATTTGAAACCTCGCTTTCTATCATTAAAATTATACTATGGTGTCACCCGCGGTGTCAAGTAGTTTGAGTAATTTTTTTGACAATACCGTTGAAAAAATCTCCCATTTATGCTATAATAAACTCATAACACAAAGGTGGTATCATTATGAAAAACTACTACGAATACCTCGAATTCAACGGTGCGTCGCTTTTCACCGTCATCTGTCTTCCTGAGGAGTCGGGAAAGTTCCCGACCATCATCAGGCGTGATCCTTACGTTGATGCGGTTGAGAATTCAGCCGAGGACGAGATCGTCGATGCTTTTGCCGCAAGCGTTGAGGCTTGGCTCGCGCACGGCTATGCGGTCGTTTATCAGCATTGCCGCGGCAGGGGCAAGAGTTCGGGCGACTGCATCCCCTACATCAACGAGCGTGAGGACGGACTCTTTCTGCAGGATTGGATAAGAAAACAGCCCTTCTATAACGGCGAGCTCTACCTTGTCGGCAACAGCTACAAATCGACCGTCCATCAGGTCACGGCACCCTTTGCAAGCGACATCAAGGGTGCTGTCCTTGCCGTTCAGGACACCGAGCGATACAACTGCAACTACCGCAACGGATTTTATAAAATGGGACTTCACGGCGGCTGGTACGTCGGAATGTACAAGCACAAGAGCATCCGCGAAAAGGCATACAAGCCCGAGACTTACAATATGCTACCGCTGATCGACTTTTCAAAGACCGTTTTCGGTGAGCGCGTCCCGAGCTTCGACGATATTCTTCTCCATCCCGACAGAAACGACGATTTCTGGAACACCCGCGCGGGCGGATGCGATTCGCGAGGTGCGCTGACAAACGCGAACATTCCGATCCTTGTGGTCACGGGATTTTATGACATCTACACAGGCGGCATCTTCGATATGTGGAACGCCATCGCACCCGAAACGAAGGCAAAATGTGCTATGCTCGTTCATCCCTACGACCACGGCAACAATAAAAAGGGTGATCAGCCGATAGTTTTTGATGACGCACCCACGGGCGAAGCCGTCCTCAACGACATCTATCTCCGTTGGATCGACTCGGTCAGAGGCAAGGATGAAGCTCCCTTCGAGCACGGCAAAGTCACCTATTACAAGCTTTTCGGCAATGAATGGTGCACCGATGATTTTGACAACCCCGAAAAGTCGATTTCTTTCACCCTCGGCGAGGGTGAGCAGACTTACACCTACAACCCCTACGCCCCCGCAAAATTCAAGGGCGGTCTCTCGGCAAATTTCGGCGGCAACGCCTGGCAGTATAAGCCGAAGATACAGCCTGACGTTCTCTCCTTCTTCACGCCCGAATTCGAGGAGGATACCTTCGTCAAGGGAAAAATGACGGCTCGTCTGCGCGTCCGCTCGGATTGCGAGGACACCTGCTTCTATATCCGTCTCAGCCTCTGTAAGGAGGAGGGATATTACGGCTTGCGCGACGATATCAATCAGATTTCGAATTTCACGCCCGAATATATTCCCGGCGAGGAGATCGAGATGGATTTCACCTTTGACGAGCACGCTTTCGTCATCAAAAAGGGCGAAAAGCTCCGCATAGACGTCTCCTCCTCGGCATTCCCGCTCTACGTCCGCCACACCAACAACCGCGGACCCTTCGCGCTCCAGACCACCGCTAAGATCGCGCATAATACGGTCGTCTGCGATAAGTCGAATATTACTTTATTTGTAGAATAAAATGAATTTCAAACCGTCAAAAGAAGAAACAGAACAACTCAGAGCAGAATTATTCCGCTTCAACAGCTCCAAGGTCGGTGACGACTGCCATACTTCGCTCAATATCGTCGAATATGACACCGACGGCAATATAATCGGCGGCATACTCGCCGGCACATATTGGGGTTGGATGTACGTGGATATCCTTTGGGTTCGGGAAGATCACCGCGGCAAAGGTATCGGTTCAAAATTGCTCACTGAAGCCGAAAATGAGGCAAAAGCACGCAGATGCCACCACGTTCATCTCGACACAATGAGCTGGCAAGCACCCGAATTTTATAAAAAGCACGGCTACTACGTCATCGGCATTCTCCCCGATATTCCCGATGGGAATCAGAAATATTTGATGATGAAAGAGTTATAATAATTTAAGATAGCGTTAAGTACGTTTGGAGATTATGCGCTACAAACTTTGCTCTCCTCATCCACCGCGCCAAGCGCGGTGGATGAGGAGGACATTACAAATCGACATATCAAAAAGGAAATCACCATGACCACTTCAATCCACGCCGTTCCCGAGCGGATCTTTATGCTTGATTGTGCGCGTAAATATTACACTCCGAACTGGATCAAAAAGCTGATAACAGAAATCAAATCGGCGGGTTTCAACGCCATCAGCATTCATTTTTCCGAGGATATGGGACTCCGTCTTGAATCGAAGACCTACCCTTGGCTTGCGGGCGGCGATCACACTCTTTGCGTTTACGGCGCGGCAAACGGTGAGGCTGAAAACGATTCGAAATTCATCACTCAGGATGAAATGGCGGATATCGTGCGCTTTGCGCAGTCAAACGGCATCGAGGTCATCCCCTCATTCGACTCGCCCGGGCATATGAACTACGCCGTCAAGAAATACAACGCGCATACGGGTTCGGACATTTCGAACTATTTCCACAAAAACGGCAAAAAGTCGATCGTTCAGGGCTCGAGCATAAAAAAAGAACCCGCGCAGTACACACACTCGCGTGGAATTGACATTTCCAACCCCGAGGCGGTCGAGTTTGCAAGAAATCTATACACCGAATACGGCAAATTCTTTTACTCTCTCGGTTGCAGAAAATTCGACATCGGCGGCGACGAGCTCCTTGGATTCGGCGAGACGATCGACGCGACCCTCTCGAAATGGCAGAATCTCGACCATTGGGACGCTCACGCCAAAAAGCTCACTGCCAACGAAAATGCCGTGGCTTACGATGCCTTCATCCTCTATATGAACGACATCGCCGCGCTGATGCGCTCGATAGGCTATGAGAAGATCCTTATGTGGAACGACGACGTATACCGAGATTTTGACACGGGATGGCAGGGCGCGTGTGAGCTTGACAAGTCCATCGACATTCAGTATTGGTCGGTCAAATCGAACGGCGGCAAAAATAACGTCTACACCTACCTCGACCGAGGTCATAAGGTCTATAATTTCATCAGTCCCTATGTTTATTACGTTGTAGGCTTCGGTGGTGCAAAATACGGCACGACCCCCGAAATCCTCGAGCGCGATTGGAACGCGTACTTCTTCGATCCCGAAAATCCCGAAAACAACCCGCCCGCGCCCGACGAACGCATCCTCGGCGGCGGCTACTGCCTTTGGAGCGACTCTCCGGCGTCAGAGACCGAGGACGAATTGCTTGAAAATCTCAAGCCGTATATCCGCGCGTGCGGAAAGAAAATGAATTAAAAATAAGGAGTCTTATCGGCTCCTTATTTTCTTTATTTTCTTGCAATCCTTTCCTTTTTGTGCTATAATTATCTCATCAAGCAATGGAGGTTCAAACCATGTCAACCATCCGACTTATGACACACAACATCTGGAACAGAGATAAAAATTCTCCCGCTTGGGAGGAAAAGGGATTTGACTGCTCTGCGGCGGTGCGTGCACCCTCGCTCCTTCGCGTTTGGCGCGAAACCAAGCCCGACGTCATCGGCTGTCAGGAATCAAGCGCGCTTATGGCTGATCTTCTTAAAGAAGGAATGGCAAACGAGCCCGTTAATTATACCCTCATTTGGGGTCGATTCACGCCCATTCTCTACCGCGCCGACAAGCTTGAGCTCGTCGATTCGGAATTTTTCACCTATCCCGACTACATCGAAGGCTTTGAGGGCAAGTTCAACGACGCGCGCTCGAAGGCTTACAACATCGGCGTTTTTCGCGTAAAGGAAGACGGCAAGCTCTTCATTTTTGCCACCACTCACCTTTGGTGGAAGCATCAGCCGACCGAAAATACACCCGTGCCGCTCCCTCCGAACTATCTTCCCTACTCGGACGAGGCGCGTGAGTATCAGATCGATCTTCTGACAAAGGCTCTCGAGCGTTTCCGTGAGAAATATAACTGCCCCGCATTCCTCGTCGGCGACCTCAACACGGGATTTGAATCGAAGGCAGTTCAATCCGCGATCGCCAAGGGATACCGCCACGCGCACGATATCGCGACCGACTACGCCGAGGAGGCTGTCGGTTATCACTACTGTTTCCCCGACGGCTTCAAGACCTTCTACTCCGACCGCCCCTGGAAGACCGCGATCGACCATATCCTCGTCATAGGCGAGGAAGAGGGTTCCGTCAAACGCTTCGAGCGTTATTCACCCGAATACTACTATCCGATCTCCGACCACTCGCCGGCATACATTGATATCCACTTGTAAAACTCCGTTTTACAAGTGAAACGCACGCTTATCGCCGCTTGACAAAATCATAGATTTTGTCAGCTCCCCTCGGCGCGCGGACTCGCCAAGCTCGTCAGAAAGGTGTTTTTTCGGTCAGCAAAGCTGCCGAAAAAACGAATATTATTATATTTTTAGGAGAACAAATATGTACAATCCCAATTCTCTTGACACGATATGCGGCGCGCTTGCGTACGCTCTCGGAATAGATGCACCGAGCGAAGCCGCTCCCGCAAACACAGACCTTACCGCATACATAGACTCAGTTTTCGGCGGCGAAAAGGCTGACCGAGTTATTATGTACAACCCCGACGCCATCGCGCAGTGGATCTACGAAAAATATCCCCAGCTCGTAAAAGGCGTAAAAAGCCGCACCGAGATCGAGATCCCGCTCTGCTCGGTGATGCCCTCGGTCACTCCCGTCTGCTTCGGCACGATGTACACGGGCGCACAGCCCGCCGTCCACGGTATCCGCAGATACGAAAAGCCCGTCATAAAGATCGACTCGATCTTTGACGCCGCACTCCGCGCGGGCAAGAAATGCGCTATCGTCTCATACGGCAAATCGAGCCTTAGCAACATCTACCTCGAGCGCGATATGGATTATTTTCTCTTCCCCGAGGGAGGTGTTGATGCCGTCAACGCAAAGGCGGCAGAGCTCATTATGCGTGATGAGCACGATCTGATCGTCATCTACAACGGCAACTACGACTCCGTGATGCACAAGAAGGGACCCGAGGGGCTTGAGGCTCTCTGTGAGCTTCGCTCGAACGACCACGCTTTCTCCGAGCTCTGCGAGCTTATCGATCGTCATATGAGCCATCGCAACGTTCTTTGCGGCTTTGCAATGGACCACGGCTGCCACGAGATCGACGGCGACAACGGATCGCACGGCCTTGATATGGAGGAAGACCTCAACATCGTTCATCTCTACAAAGGATACAGGAAAAAATGAAGCTTTATCTGATCAGACACGGCGAAAGCGAAACGAATCTTGCGGGTCACTACACCGGCTGGGCGCAGGTCGACCTCACGCCGAAGGGCATTAAAGATGCCGAAGGTGTCCGCCCGATACTCGATGGGATCAAGTTCGATAAGATCTACTCGAGCGACCTCATCCGCGCAATGAAGACAGCTGAGACCGCTATTCCCGGTTGCGTTTACGAAACCACCCCACTTTTGCGCGAAATAGGTCTCGGATCTCTTGCTCACAAGCCCTTTTTCCCCGCCGACGCTCCCGAGCGCAAGCAGATGGTGAACGGATTCAAGTTTTTCGGCGGCGAAAGCAACGATGAATTCCACGCCCGTGCCGCAGAATTTTTCGAAAAAGTCAAAACACTCGACTGCGACACCGTTGCCGTCTTCACGCACGCGGGAATCCTTCGCCGGGCTCTTTCAATAGTTTTTTCCGAAAACGCAAATACAGCAAATTTTGTTTGTTCAAACTGCTGCATCGTCATTCTTGAGCTGAAAAACGGAAAATGGATGCTGAGCGGTCTTATAAATCCGCAGTAAGGAGAAGAAAATGGACTGGAACAATTATCTCTACCCCAAAAATGAAAAGCCGCTCGACAGACTCGTCGAGGGCTACAGCAGAACAAGTATTTTCAGGACCGTCGCCTTTATCGGCGACAGCCTTTCCTCGGGCGAATTTGAGACCCGTGACAGCGAGGGCAAGGCGCACTATCACGATCTCTACGACTACTCCTGGGGTCAGTTTATCGCGCGCAAAAACGGTCTCAAGGCTTTTAATTTCTCCAAGGGCGGCATGACCGCAAAGGTGTATATGGAGTCCTTTGCCGAGTCGCGCGGCTTCTGGGACAAGGAAAAAGCCTGCCAGGCGTACGTCATTGCTCTTGGTGTCAACGATCTTTACAACAAGAAGTGGGAGCTCGGCTCAATCGAGGATATCAACCTTGAGGATTGGCGCAAAAACGCCGAGACCTTTGCGGGTTATTACGGCGCGATCGTCAGCCGATATAAGGAGATCAGCCCCGAGGCGAAATTCTTCTTCGTCACCTTCCCGCGCTCTGACAGAGCCGACCGCGAGGATATAACTCACGCTATGATCGACCTGCTTTACAAAATGGCTGAGCTTTTCGATAACTCATACGTCATTGACCTCTACAAATACGGTCCGCTTTACGGTCAGGAATTCAGGGAACGCTTCTTCCTGCACGGTCACATGACCCCCGACGGATACATCTTCACCGCCGAGCTGATCGATTCCTATATCGACTACATAATCCGCCATAATCCAAAGGACTTCAAGCAGGTAGGGTTCATTAATTCGGGGATCGAGCACGATAAAATATAAGCACTAAAGGAGGCATTCATTATGTGGGATCAGAACAAAGAAAAGCTCGGTGTAACGGGTCATCGCGGATGTCAGAAGTACATGCCCGAAAACACTCTTATATCCTTCCGCGAGGCGTTTCGTCTCGGCGTTGACGTTCTTGAATTTGACATTCAGCTTACTCTTGACGACGTTATGATCGTCATGCACGACAATATGGTAAACCGCACGACAGACGGCACGGGATGCGTATGGTTCATGACCCTTGACGAGATCAAGGCTCTCGACGCGGGCGTAAAATTCGGTTATCCCGGCGAGCGCGTACCCACCTTCGAGGAAGCACTCGAATGCATCAAGAACGAGGCTCCCGCACATATGGTTCTCAACGTTGAGATCAAGGAACAGCTTGGACACGTTGTTGACGTTGCCATCAAGCTTCTTGAAAAATACGGTCTGCTCGAGCGCTCGGTAATCGCAAGCTTTGACGCTCAAACGCTTCTTTACGTTCAGGATAAGTACCCTCACGTAAAAACGCAGGGTCAGCCTCCCGTAAAGATGACGAGATACGACCCCCGCGTTCTCGACAAAATGTACGGCATGGGCGTGCCGATGAGTCTTCCCGACGAGGATATCGAAGCTCTCGTCAAGATGCTTGACGAAAAGGGCATTCAGGCTTGGGCTTATCACGCAGACAGCCGCGAAGCCGCAGAGCGCTGCATGAAATTCGAATTCACCAACATCACCGCCAACGACCCGCACGACCTTATCGCGTATCTTGACGAGATAGGAAGAAGAGTGGGAAAATAAATGCAAAATGCTAAATGCAAAATGCAAAATTAATCAGTAATATAATTTTGTTTTCTGCACACAAAAAAAGACTGATACCGTAAGGTTTTCAGTCTTTTTTGTTCAGAACAGTTAAACTAAACTCAACAGTTCATTTTGCATTCTGCATTCTGCATTTTGCACTCTTTTTATCTCACACACATATAAACGAGGTACGCGATATAAGAAGCGACCATGATTCCGCCCTCGGTACGGGAGATCTTCTTGCCGGATGCGGAGAATGCGAGGCAGAGCGCGCTGACCGCGATAACTGCGATGGTGTCGATGACAGCGAGGATATCTACTGTCATGGGCGAGATAAGTGCGCTGGAACCGAGAATAAATACGATATTGAAGATGTTCGAGCCGATAGCGTTACCGAGAGCAAGATCGCTCTCGCCCTTCTTTGCCGCAACCATGGAGGTTACGAGCTCGGGAAGCGAGGTTCCGACAGCTACGATGGTCATACCGATGAGGGTCTGGGACATACCGAGCTTTTCCGCGATGGTGGATGCACCGTTTACAACGAGATTACCGCCGAGGATGATCGCTGCGATACCGATGATGATGAAGATGATAGACTTGACGGGAGAGATCTTCTTGCCTTCATCCTCTTCTTCTTCGATCTCACCAGACTTGCGAGCCTTGAGAGCCGAGCCGATCTGCCAGTACATATAGAATGCAAAAAGTGCGAGAAGAACCGCACCGCCAATGCGTCCGAGGGTGTATGTAGTCATCTCCTCGCCGCCCTCCGCGGAGATCGCGGTACCAACGCCGAGAACGAGAGAGCAAAGAAGCGCGATAGTGCAAAGGATCGAGAAGGGGATCTCCTTCTTGACCGAATCGATCTGCACCTTTACGGGCTTGATAAGTGCGCTCGCGCCGAGAACGACGAGAGTATTGAAGATGTTCGAGCCGACTACGTTGCTGATCGCGAGAGCATTCTGACCCGCTACAGCCGAGCTGATCGAGACGGATGCCTCGGGAAGGCTCGTTCCGAGCGCAACAACGGTAAGTCCGATGATGATCGAGGGAACCTTGAGGAGCTTTGCGATGTTCGATGATCCGTCAACGAACATATCCGCGCCCTTGATAAGGAACACGAAGCCGACTACAAGGTATAAAAGTGCCAACAAAATGTCCATGTTTTTTCCTGCTTTCCAAGCTTGAGCTTAATTTTCAACCTATTTATTATACTATATTTCGACGCATTTGTCAATCCGCAAAGCTTGTTTTTTATCCTATTTGGCAATTATCAGCCTAACTTTTTTGTTTTTCTTTGCCGCATAGTCTGCCGTATACTTCGTTCCGCGCGATTTTCCGTCCCAAATAATCAACACCTCATCGGCGATATCAACCATGATCTCATTGCGCTTGAGCGGCGCCGCCTTTCCGTAAACCGCGTATTTCGGATAGAGAATCAATTTTGAGATACGATGCTTATCGGCATATTCCTCCGCTATCGAATCTATTCCCGACGCACCGCCGCTGATTATCAACTCGGTTTCGCTCGGTATATAATCGGATAAATCGAAATTCTTTATACTGCGCGAGCCAACAACCAATATTTTCATTGTATCGACCTCCCTAATTGCTATATACTCTTATAAGTATACACCTAAATATGGGAATTGTCAAGTAGGTATATATTTATTACAATATATACCGAAGAGAGGTGATAAAATGATCAGGCTTACTTTGGCAGAATATCTGAATAAACACAATATCACACGCTATGAGCTTGCCAAGCGTACGGGAATAAAATTTCAGATCATCGACAATTATTACAAAAACAAGGTCGTTCGGTATGACAGCTTTCTGCTCGACAAAATATGCGAAGCTCTCGACTGTGACATCTCCGATCTTATCCAATATAAAAAATAAAATATCCTTGCAACGCGAGGAAAATAACCTTAACTTTGCACTTTCCACTTAAAAAAGACCGCCGAAGCGGTCTTTTTTATCAGATCATTCCGTAAGCGCGGAGGATCATATATGCAAGGTAAACAACGTATGTAACGATGAATACGCCGCCCTCCCAACGCTCGAATTTGAGCTTGGTCGCGGAGAAGACAAGTCCGATAACGGTTACAAGGATCGCAAAGATCGTGTCGATAACGGCTTCCATACCAACGGTGATGGGGGAAACGAGGCAGCTGAAGCCGAGGATGAAGATAATATTGAAGATATTCGATCCGATTACGTTACCGAGCGCGATATCGCTCTCGCCCTTCTTTGCCGCAACCATAGAGGTTACAAGCTCGGGAAGCGAGGTACCGACCGCAACGATGGTCATACCGATAAGGGTCTCGTCCATACCGAGGACCTCAGCAACGGTGGTTGCACCGTTAACGACGAGGTTACCGCCCAGGATGATGCCCGCAATACCGATCACGATGAAGATGATCGACTTCAGAGGAGAGATCTTCTTGCCGTCGTCAACTTCCTCTTCTGCGGTACCGTTCTTGCGCGCCTTGAGAGCATCGCTGATCTGCCAATACATATAGAAAGCGAAAAGAGCGAGGAGAACAAGTCCCGCTATCCATCCAAGAGTGAAGGTCTTAGCCCCGTCTTCGGCAACGCCTCCGCCAAGGAGAAGAGCCGCAAGAAGTGCGACTGTGCAGAGGATCGAGAAGGGGATCTCCTTCTTGACCGAGTTCTTCTGACAGCAAACGGGCTTGATAAGCGCGCTCGCGCCGAGAACGACGAGAAGATTAAAGATGTTAGAGCCGACAACGTTGCTGACTGCGAGCTCGTTTGCGCCCGCGATAGCAGAGCTGATCGACACCGATGCCTCGGGCATGCTTGTGCCAAATGCAACGACGGTGAGACCGATGATGATCGAGGGTACCTTGAGAAGCTTTGCTACGCTTGAGGAGCCGTCAACGAAGAGATCCGCGCCCTTGATGAGGAACACAAAGCCGATAACAAGATACAGGATTGCCAAAAAGATTTCCATTTCTACCTTCTTTCCGCGATAAACCTTTCGAAAATCGCATGTTTTCTTCCTATTTATCATATGATAAATAGGAAGCGTTGATATTATACTACAAATGCAGAGATTTGTCAAGTCTGTTTTACATATTAATTCAAAATATCTCGTTTTCCCTAAAAAAATCACGGCTCGTTTACTGTTGAGCAAACGAGCCGTGAGCATCTTTATTTTATAAACTTGAATTTTGCGATCAAAGGATAGTGATCGGAATTGCCATTGTCGTTATCAACCTCATAGTAGGTTGCTGTGATTCCTTTGCCGTTTGTAAAGATAAAGTCTATCTTATTGCCGCCGGAATAAGTATTTCCGGGATTGACCTTTTCCGCCGCCGCAGTTTCCATACTGAGATATCCGTGTTCGATCATGATCTTCTCAACACCCGAGCCGTTATAATCGCCGCACATAAGCATAGGCATATTACGGAACTGTGAAATATACGCGATCATAGCAGATGCCTGGTCCGCCTGACCGCCTTCGTGATCGAAATGTGTACTGATAAACACAAATTGCTTGCCCGTTGCCTTCTCTTCAAGAACAGCAAAGGTAAATATGCGTTCATATGTTGAATCGGGGACTTTAGTGTACTTGACCTCGGGAGTTTCGGAAAGCCATCTTGTGCCGCTGTCGATCAGAGTAAACTTATCCTTACGATAAAGAATGGGATTAAACTGATCGGTTGAGGTGTGGGTACCGTCTCTTCCCTCGCCGATAATTCCGTATTCCGCAGAAAACTTTTCGGTGAGGAAAGCCATCCACTCGTGCGTGCACTCCTGCAAGCCCATAAGGTCGGGGTTGAGCTTTTCTATATAATTCAAAAGTGCTTGGACTCTTCCCTCTTGACCCGCGGTATGCATCCATACGTTGTAGTCAAGAACAACAAGATCGTCTCCCGTCTCGGGAGCTGAAGCCGTGTCTTTTACGGTAAGCGAAGGAGTTTTTTCTATCATCGAAACAAAAGAATTAAAAGCGTTGAGAAGTCCCACGGTATCCGCAGCGCAAAGGAGAACGCCATCCGCGCTGTTGCCGACGAAATACCGCCCCTCAGCAAGAGTCGGTGCGCTGTCGCGTGAGGTCACGCCTATTCTGATCTCTTTTCCCGTAGGCTCTGCGGCATCGGTCTTGATTTCAAGCGTATATCCGCTGAACTCGGAAATAAAGGTTCTGAGAAGTTTTGCGATCTCGTCCTCGGAGTTTTTCTTTGTGCTCGGATAGACGATAGAGTATTCCGAGATCGGCGTACCGTTGATGCTGAGATCTGTATATTCTCCTCTGAACAGGTAGCTCTGGGCGGCG
The DNA here is from genome assembly GCA_045632925.1 of Eubacteriales bacterium. Classification (GTDB taxonomy): domain Bacteria; phylum Bacillota; class Clostridia; order Oscillospirales; family CAG-272; genus CAG-390. The sequence continues at coordinate 14,785 of JAZQXP010000014.1, forward strand.
TTGTCAAAGAAAACCTCACCTTTGCGGTTATTAACCACCTGCTCAATAAAATGTCCGACAGCTTTATACGTTTCCGCCGCGGTCACACCCGCTATTACAAGCTTGTTGCCTACGATAGCGTATCCGTAATCGTTGAATTTCAGATCCGAAACAAAAATTCCGCTCTCCTCGCGGTCACAAGGACCTACAAGGATCTCAAACTCAGCCTCACCGTACCCCGGAATGGCATCTGTGACAAAATCGGTCTTAAAATCAAGATCAAGAGAACAGGAAGATTGTATAGCATCGTGCAAAGTCTTGGCGGAGGCTTCGAACAAATAGTCTTCATCGCTTCTGATGATCACGAATTTGCTGAGATCGGATACGGAAATGCTCTTCATTCCCGCATTCTCGGGTTCGGTCTCGGGCATCGATTCGGGAGCCTCGGTCGATTCCGTTATCTCTCCCCCGTCCTCGGTGCAAGAAACAAAAAAGCCCCCTATACTGCAAATAAGGGTTAAACACAAAATGAGGCTGAAAGATCTTTTCATGAAAATTTCTCCTTTTTATTATGACAACTCTGCCTGTAAGCCGGGTTCTGTCGTGGACGACCATCTGTCTTTGCCATATGTCGCCATATGGCTCTAAGGTTTCCCTTATGCCACCCGGGAGTATGTGTCGGGCAAACGACTCCCATACGGTGTTGCTTCGGATAGGGTTTACAGCGGACCTATGTTACCATAGGAACTGGTGAGCTCTTACCTCGCCTTTCCATCCTTACCGGATCTCTCCGGCGGTTTATTTCTGTTGCACTTTCCCGGCAGTCACCTGCGGCTGACGTTATCAGCTATCCTGCCCTGCGAAGCCCGGACTTTCCTCACGGTAAAACCTTTCGGCATGATACCGCGCGGCCGTCCGGCAGAGTTGCTTACATATTATAACATAGTATTACCCCTTTGTCAAGGCAAAAAAATGCCCTAAAAACGAATCTTGGGAAATAATTTAACAAATTAGTCTTGACAAAACGGAAAATATATGGTATTATATAATCTGCACTTTTGCGTATCGGTTCTCCTCTTATGGAGGGATATCGAAGTGGTCATAACGAGGCGGTCTTGAAAACCGTTTGGGGGAAACCCCACAAGGGTTCGAATCCCTTTCCCTCCGCCATTTTTTGGATCAATTCCGAGACGCAAATATAATTCTGTAAGGAGGTTTGCATCATGACAGCTGTTGAAATCACTCTGGGCATCATTCTTCTGGTGTTCGCTGTTTTCCTTGTAATCGCCGTTCTTCTCCAGTCGTCGAACGAAAAGGGAATCGGTGTTATCGCAGGCGCAGGCGAGTCCTTCCTCGGCAAGGACAGAAGCTCCCGTCTCGATAAGCTTCTCAACAAGCTCACCCCCATCATTGCAGGCGCGTTCGCAGTAATCGTCCTTGTAATGTACCTCATCGTTGACTAATCTCAACAAGCAGAAAGATCCGCGCGACGCGCGGATCTTTCTTTTTATTCATTTCTCGGATGAAGCTCGATTTCAACGATCTTGCCCTTCTCGAAGCGAATATACCCATTTTGTTTGTATGCCTCGGGGCAGAATGGGATCGGCTTGGCCTTTTCGTCGCCCTGCCAGAAGCTGAAATCAAAATCCTTGCCTATCTGCCAGACGCCACTGTAATCGACGGGCTGAGGCTCGAAGGTGTAGAAATAACGCCGAAGAGTCGGATAGGGCTTAAATGGCAGGGCACCAAAGAGCTCCGTGGGTTTGAAACGATGCTTGGCTTCGAATTTAAACTCGATCAGATACAGCGCGCCTCCCTTAATATCATAAGTCATGCCGTAATCATCGTAAGGCGGTTTCATTTTGTTTATCTTTCCCATTAATCCGTGTTCTTTTATATCAAACACGAGCGGCGGCTCGCATCCGAAAACGACTATATCGTCCTCAAAATCCCATACCGTGTTGGAATATCTGTGACCGTACGTATCCACACCCCTATGTGTGCTAAATGACATGATGTTTGCCTCCGTTTTTGATTATTATATCATATTGAAAAATAATTGTCAATATTGGCTATGAGTGTTTCTGATACCGTTATTAGCCTCCGTGCGAACACAGCACAAGTCAGAATCCATTTCCATCCCCCACCAACACAAAAGGCATCTGCTTTGCAGATGGCGGGGATGGTTAGTCGGGATCGAAATATGCCAATGCACTTCTCGCGCCTGTCGGAGTGCGAACACAGCACAAGTCCGAAACTCGCCCCCGGCGAGTTTCTCCGAATCCATTTCCATCCCCCACCAACAAAAAGCACTGCGAATGCAGTAGTGAGGGATGGTTAGCTATATTAAACTCATCGATGCTGTGCGCGCTCGTTTCCATGTACTAACATAGTGTGAGACCACGCCCTAAAAACGCCACACTGTGGCGTTTTCTTAACGGGCTTCCGAATCCACACGCGCCAAAGGCGCGTTCCCCCACCAACAAAAAGACCTGACTTGCGTCAGGTCTTTTTGTTGGTGGGGGATGGTGGATTCGGACCACCGAAGTCAGTGACAACAGATTTACAGTCTGCCCCCTTTGGCCGCTCGGGAAATCCCCCATATGAAGTCCGCAACGCTTGCGGACTTTTTTGGAGCTGGTGATCGGAGTCGAACCAACAACCTGCTGATTACAAATCAGCTGCTCTGCCATTGAGCCACACCAGCGTTTGGCGTTCCGTATTGGACGGGTTATATTATATCACAGTCGCGGGCGTTTGTCAATACCCTTTTTGAAGATTTTTTGTTTTTTTCGCACTTTTTTGAAGTTTTATTTTGGAAAGCACTCCAAAATTGGCGTATTCTCTTGATTTTATCCTCCGTTTATGCTATAATATTTTTATAAAATTCACATTCCGCAAAGGAGAAATGTCATGAGTAAGACCTTAACTGCAGAGGACATCAAGCGCGTCAAGGGGCTCGGATGCCTCAAGGACAAGCGATTCGACGATATTTTCAACGTCAGAGTCATTACAAGAAACGGTAAGATCACATCCGACGAGCACCGCGCGATCGCGGAGGCTGCGGACAGATTCGGCAGCGGTGAGGCTGCCATGACCACCCGTCTTTCGATCGAAATTCAGGGTGTCAAATACGACAATATCGATCCTCTGATCGAATTTCTCGCCTCTCACGGACTTGAGACGGGCGGCACGGGCGCACTCGTTCGTCCCGTTGTATCCTGCAAGGGAACGACCTGCCGCTTCGGTCTGATCGAGACCTACGAGCTCAGCGAGAAGATCCACGAGCGTTTTTATAAGGGCTACCACAACGTTCCCCTTCCCCACAAATTCAAGATCGCTGTCGGCGGCTGCCCGAACAACTGCGTAAAGCCCGACCTCAACGACCTCGGCATCATCGGTCAGCGTGTTCCCGCGCACGACCTTGAAAAATGCCGCGGCTGCAAGAAATGCCAGGTTGAGATCGCCTGCCCGATCGGCGCGGCAAAGCTTGTTGACGGCAAGCTTGCGGTCGATACCGACGCCTGCAACCACTGCGGACGCTGCAAGGGCGCCTGCCCCTTCGGAGTCACATCGACCTACATAAACTGCTACAAGGTCTGCCTCGGCGGCAGATGGGGCAAGAGAACGGCACAGGGACGTCCGCTTTCGAAGCTCTTTAAATCCGAGGAAGAGGTCCTCGATGTCATCGAGCGCACCATCAACTTCTACCGCGAGGAAGGCAAGCCCGGCGAACGCTTCGCAGATACCATCAACAGACTCGGATTTGAGTACGTTGAGAGTAAGATAGTTAAATAACAGCCAAAAATCACCGTTCCGATTTCGGGACGGTGTTTTTGTCATTATTTCGCCTCAAGCATCCACTTTATCGCCTTTTTGACCCATTCGTCCCAGAAATCCCAATTATGAACGCCGGTGCCCTCGTCGTAGGTGTAGTCGAAATCGGTCTTCATCATAAAGTCGCGGAAGCCGACGTTTATGGGGTAAAGCGTGTCCTCGGTGCCGCAGCAGGAATAGATCCTCGGCTTTTCCGCGCCCTCCGGGAAATTCTCGGCGAGCCACATTATGTCGGCGTCGCAATCTTTTACGGCTTCCTTGAAATCGTCGCCCCAGACCATTCTCGCCTCGTGCGTCCAGGCGCAGACCTGCAGGCGGCTGACGATATCGACAACGCCCGAAAGGCTTGCCGCCGCCGAATACTGATCGGGACGCATCAGAGCCGTGTGAAGCGCGCCGTAGCCTCCCATTGAAAGTCCACAGATGAAGTTATCCTCGCGGCGTGCGCTGAAGCGGAAGGTCTTGCGGATAAATTTCACAAGCTCGTCCGAAACGTAGTCGAAATATCTCTTGCCGTATACCATATTGGTATAGTAGCTGTTTTCTCCGTCGGGGCATACGACCGCGATCCCGAAATCCTTCGCATAGCGTTCAATGCCCGTCTTGCGGCACCAGCCCGTGTGATTATCGTGCATACCGTGAAGCAGCCAGAGCACGGGTATCTTTTCCTGATCGCATTCCTCGGGAATGATGACGTTTACCGACGTATCGTGATTAAGACATTTTGATCTGAAAGTGACGTGAAAGAGTGCCATAATACAACTCCAATGTTTTTTTCAATTATATCATAGTATTTTTCTCGTGTCAACAATAATTTTGTTGATATTTTATATTGCAATTGCGCAAAAAAAGGCGTATAATATTAAAAAACCACGCGAGGACCATAAAAATGAGCAGAGAGAACGTAAAAGTAACAGATATGCGCATCCATCCCGGCGACAGCGGATTCCTGATCGACGACGGCAAGACCGCGATACTGATCGACTCGGGCTACGGCTTTACGGGCTACCGAATGGCGCAGAAGATCAAGGACTACCTTGGCGACCGCCCTCTCGACTTCATTTTTCTGACCCATTCGCATTACGATCACGCCCTCGGAAGCGCGTACATCCTTGAGACCTACCCGAACGCCACCGTTGTTGCGGGCGCATATGCGGCATCGATCTTCCGCCGCGCGGGTGCTCTGCGCAAGATGGAGGAGCTCGACCGATCGATCGCGGAGATTTCGGGCGTGACCGATTATCCCTTCCTCGGAGACAAGATGCGCGTCGATATCGAGGTCAACGACGGCGACGTCGTAAAGGCGGGCGACCTCACCTTCATCGTGATGGATCTGCCGGGTCACACGAAATGCTCGGTCGGCTTCTACTGCCCCGAGGAGGCAATGCTGATCGCAACCGAGACCCTCGGCATCTACGACGGCGGAGAGGTGATCCTTCCCTCCTTCCTCGTCAGCTATGAAAACACGATCGCCTCGATCGACCGCGCGCTGTCGCTCAAGATCGACCGTCTGCTGATCCCACACCTCGGAGACCTTGAGGAAAAGCGCACGCGCTTCTATCTTGATAATATCAAACGCCGCTCGATCGAATCGATGGAGGAATACGCCGCCGCGCTCCGCGAGGGCAAATCCGCCGAGGAGATCGCAACCGACTACATCAAGCGTTACCGCGTCGGCTACGTTGAAAAGATCTACCCGCCCGAGGCGATGATGCTGAACACTACCCTTATGATCAATCGGATAGGGGCGGAGTTTGGGATCGTCTGAGTGCAGAGTGCAGAATGCAGAGTGCAAAAAAAGTGCAGAGTGCAGAGTGCAGAATGCAGAGTTAATGAAATTTTTCTCGCGTTGCTCGAAAAATATCTGTGCGATAATTATATTTGGCTTTGATAAAACATCGTCAAACTGTAACTAATAACAACTAAAGAAAAATACTCGGAAATCAATGAAGATAACTTCAATGATTTCCGAGTATCTTTTTATTTACCAAACTATTGTTTATCACAAAACAATAGTTTGTCAAAGCAAAACATAATTATTTAACTTCTGATTTCCGAGCTCGCTCGGAAATTCTCCTTAACTCTGCACTCTGCATTCTGCACTCTGCACTTTTTTGTGCTCTGCACTCTGCATTCTGCATTCTGCACTTATTCGCAATCTGCACTTTATATCCACTGTCCACTCATTAAAATCCGCTTGACAACTCTCGTTACTCGTGATATAATTAGTATAACATCAACGATCTCGGAGGCTCAAATGAAACCCAAGCATATACTGATCATTATGTCCGACCAGTGCCGCGCCGATGCGCTGGGCCCCTACGGCAACACCTACGCGCAGACTCCCGCGCTCAACGCGATCGCCGACGGAGCGTGCGTTTTCAACCGTGCCGTAACTCCCTCCCCCGTTTGCGTTCCCGCGCGCCTCTCGCTCCTCGCGGGTCAGTACGTCAACCGCACGGGCAACTCGAACAACAACCCGAAGATCTGCTACGAGGGCGAGGGCTTCTACTCGATGCTCACAAAAGCGGGATTTGAATCCTGCTGTGTCGGCAAGATGCACCACGTTTGGGACAGATACGGCTCAATGGGCTTCTGCAGCCGTCACACGCAAGAAGAACTCGCGGCTGAAGGTGACGATTACACCGAATACATCAAAAATTCTCCCTACAAGAACGTCTTTGACTACAACGGTCAGCGAAGCGACCTTTATTACGTTCCTCAGGTCAGCCAGCTTCCCGCAGAAGCGCACCCGACACAGTGGATCGGCGACCGCTCGGTCGAGTTCATCGAGAATTGCGACCCCGAAAAGCCGATTTTTCTCATGTCCTCCTTCATCCATCCGCATCCGCCCTTCTGCCCGCCCGCGCCCTGGAACAAGCTCTTCCGCGATATGCCCGAAGCTCCCTTCGTGCCCGAGGAGACCCCCGATCTCAAGTTCCTTCTGCCTCCCGCGTTCGACCTTGACGAGGTCCTCTGTATGACAGACTACGACATCCGCCGCGCGAAGAACTATTACTACGCCTGCGTTTCCTTTATGGATTACCAGATCGGCAGAATCACCGATGCGCTCAAGCGTAAGGGTATGTACGACGACACCGTCATTCTCTTCATTGCCGACCACGGCGAGACCCTCGGCGACTACCGCCACGCGGGCAAGCGCACGATGCTTTCCTCCGCGAACCGCATTCCCTTCATCCTCCGCGTTCCCGGTATGGAGGGCGGCGAGCGCAGAGATCCCGTTTCCCTCGTTGACGTCGCTCCCACGCTTCTCTCGCTCTTCGGCGTAGATTACGATCCCGCCGAGTTCGACGGCATCGACATCCTCTCGGGCAAGCACTCGGAGGTCTACTCGCAGTACGAATGCGGCGAGAAGGCTTGCTACATGGTTGCCGCAGAGAATGACAAGCTTATCTACAGCCGTCAGCACGATAAATACGCCTACTTTGACGAATGCCCCGAGCACGTCAACAAGTACGATGAGGGCGGCGAGCGCGTTGCATACCTCAAGGCTCTCCTTGACGCTCATATGGCTGAGGACAAATGCGATATCGCAAAGAATCCGATGAAAAAAGAGGGCGCGGGTCCCAAAAAGAAGAAATATCAGGATTTTGGCAACGGTAGAATGGACCACATTTTCCGCGCCGATGAGGAAGCCGCACGTATTCCCGAAGGCTACAGAATCGATCTGCGCCGCTTTGAGGGAGAAACGCTTGAATAAGTGCAGAATGCAGAATGCAGAGTGCAGAGTTTCGGAAAATTTCCTCGCAAGCTCGGAAATTAGTAATACAATAATTTTGTTTTGCTTTAATTAACTATTGTTTTGCTATAGCCGAAGAGAGCCGAACCCATAAGCTCTGCGGCGATAAATTTTCGCGTCTTTCGGCGTGATATATCTCGCAAGGTTAATACCTTGCTTCGCTACATCCCACCAAAATCCATCAAAAATTTATTCGCCGGAGAGTGC
>JAZQXP010000015.1:0-1435 GCA_045632925.1 Eubacteriales bacterium
TCGGGATCGTCGTGCCGTTTGTCGGGTTCTTCACGATGAGCCGTTCCTTCACCGCTGTGTCCATCGCCTCGTGGAGCATCATATGGATCTTGCGCACGTAGCTGTCGGACAGCTTGTGTCCGTGGATGGGATGCGCTTCCGACCGTCCGCTTTTCTTTAGCTTGTTGTACATCCTCTGCACGTCGGCGGTGGTGACGAACGCGATCTGCTTGTCGCCAAGGCAAGGCTTGATATGAAGGCGCACGGTGGTTTCGTACGCCTTCCACGTGCTTTCGCGGATGGTGAACAGCATATACTCGTTCAGCCACTTGTCGAGCCATTCACCAAGCGTCATCTTGCTGTCCTCGGTCAGCTCCACGCCGCGATAGTCCTCGATGCGCTGATGAAGCTTATCGAGCACTTCCTTCTGCGTTTTGCCGTAGACATAACGGTATATCGGCTTGCCGTCATCCTTGTGACCGACGACGATGCGCGCTTCCCATTGACCGCGCTTTTTCTGACGAACCATTCCGTCGCCCGCAGGCCGTTTCTTCGGCATCACATCAACTCCTTTCTCATCAGCACAACACTATACCATAACTTTTTCAGAAGTCCAGAGAGTTTCGGAAGAAAGAATTTAATTTTCATCATTCGTCCTCCTCATCCTCAGCGAACTTCGGATCCATCAACGCCGCGTAATCGATCTTGCCCTTGAGCTTGTAGACGTGACCTTCCGCCTTCTTGCGATAGCCTTCAACGAATTTCGGGTTGAATCCATACACCTCAGCAAGAATTTGAACGATGGTATCGATCTCAACTGCATAACGATAGAGTCCTTTTGACACTCTCGTGTTGATCGGACCGAGCTCGTTCTTGATCGCTTTCCTGATTTCGTCCGAGAGAAGGTCGCCGTTCTTATTGATGACAAGCTTGGTGATATAGTTTTCGATCGCCTTGGAAGCGAAGGCGGAGAAGGAGTTGACCTCGGCTTCACCGAAGAGAATCTCTGCACGCTTGACGAGCTCCTCGTCAATATAAATGGTGGTTCTCAGTTTTTCGTTTTGTTCTTTCATTTTGATCTTCCTTTCTGTATTTCTCATTTTTCACACCGTAAAAAGGGTGTAATATAGGGCAATTTTCGATTTTCTTCACACTTTTCGAGTGTGAACCCTGAAATCGGGGACAGTTGCCGGCTTTATCGGCTGCCACCGTTTTCCTTTTAAAAACGCCCTAAAACGGTGCTTTTTCGGTCGGCTGTTGCCGTCCGATGTAATCGGAAGGCGGCAAAGCACGAGTGTGAGCCAGCCTTCCTTTAACCTGCTATAATATAAGTCGAGGCGGGATCTGCCTCAAATGTTGAATATTCTTTGAATAAACATACACAGTAAATTCCACGGTATCAGTTCCGGATTACATTCGGATATGATATAATAAAACCAACGGACAGAGGATTCTC
>JAZQXP010000016.1:0-137570 GCA_045632925.1 Eubacteriales bacterium
TTGGCGAGACCTTCTACATCTACGTTAAGTCCGACGGAACCCTTGCAACCGGCGAATACTGGCCGACCACCACAAACGGTCTGCTTGAGCGCGGATGCTACGATTGGGGCACCGACGGTAAGTACTACCCCGCTAACTAATCTTTAAATTTAAATCCCGGCACCGCTTTTGCGGTGCCGGGAATGAGGCTTTCTTATATTATGAAAGCCATTTCTGCAAAGCGGCAAAGCTTCCGCTTTGCCGTTTTGCAGAAAGCATGAGCAATACATATTTTTTAACTCTAAAAAGGAGAAATGAACATGAAAAAAAGAGTTTTGGGCTTGCTGTTTGTTCTGGTAATGCTCCTCGGGCTCATTCCCGCGGCTATTATGGCAGCAAGTGCGGCTGTAGGAGATACCTACGGATACAACAATATCGATTGGGGAAAGACGGAGAATGATATAATCAAGTCTATGTCTTACACCCAGCAAAGTGACGATACCTTTACCGCATACGTAACCATTGATCTTTCCCGTGTGGATCAGCAGATCCGCGACTATGCCGTTAAGGGAATCGGTTATTATTACTATGATAATAATAACCAGATGCATATGGGTTCTTTGGGCGGATACACTTACAAGGAGACGGAATACCGATTCAAGATTGCTTCGGGTCTTCTGCCCGGAAAGAAATGGGCGGCTAAGGTCTACCTCTCTGATGATGTATACGGAGATTATGAGCTCCGCGATTATTCCTTCTCTTTAGTAGAAATGGTTGTGCCTTACAAGGCGTTCACATCGGTCGAAGCCGAGAGCACAGGTGTTGCGATCAGAAAGGGCACGGGAACTTTGGCTCCCGTATTCCCCGAGATCAACGTGTTAGATGCTGTCGGCAAAAAGACCACGCTTAAGCTTAACTCCGAGGTCTTCGTGACCGATTTCTATACGAAATCCACTTTTGCCGCCGCCGATAAGCTTAAAACCGCACCTAAGGCCGGTGAGACATATTATTCCTCTATTGTGATCGTGCTTTCGGATGCGGGGCTGATCTGCAATCCCGCCAAGCTTAAATACGATATTAAGATACCCGGCTATGAACTTGACGTTTACAGTGTACAGAAAGTGGACGACGGTGAGTTGCTCGAGATAAGGTATACCGCGGAAATTATCACCGTAAGCGATAAGCCCGCGGCGTACACCTTTGATAGCAAGCCTGCGGCGGGCTGTACGATGGCTGTTGATCTTGAGTATATGGCAAGCAACAGCGACGAATTTATGCAGTCATATTTTGACGGAAAGATATCCATTACCTGGTATATCGGCGACCACGCGCTCGGAGGTAGCGGTGATTTCGGCGAGATCATCAAGTTGAGCTCTTACGACGTCGGAAAGACCGTGTATGCCGAGGTTAACGTGAACAACGTGATCTACTACGGCGAGAAGCTTAAGATCATGGAGAAGAAGGAGGACGTAACGATCCCCGAGATCACGACCAAAACGCTTCCCGAAGGAGCTGTTGGCGAGTCCTACTATCAGAAGATCGGATGCAGCAATCAGGACGTTGTATTTTCGCTCTTTAGATCAAGCCTGCCCGATGGACTCCGATTGACCTCGGACGGTGTTATCGAGGGTGTTCCGATCAAATCAGGCGACTGGTACGTAGTCATTATGGTCACTCCGAAGGGCGGAGAGAATTACTCGAATTTTGTGGAGTATGAGTTCAAGATCACCGAAGAGATTGAGCAATATTCGCTCGAAATTATGCAGTTGCCCAATAAGCTTGTCTATACCGCAGGCGAAAAGCTCGATATGAAGGGACTTTGGGTCCGTATCTATACCTCCGAAGGATTTATCGATTCCCGCGACGGAAAGTATCTTACCTATTCTCAGAAGGAGCTTGTTACGCTCGGAGAGCAGAAGATCAAGCTCACATATGAGGATGCATTTGAATTCTTTATCGTAACCGTTAAGGCTGCTCACGTACATAAGGAGAATCTGACGAAGGTTGCTGCGAAGGCGGCTACCTGTACGTCAAACGGTAATATTGAGTATTACAAGTGCTCGTGCGGTAAGTTCTTTACAGATGTTTCCGCATCTAATGAGATCCCCAACAGAAGCGGTTTTACAATCCCTGCGGGCCACAAGTACGGTAATCTTGTTGCCGAAGTATCCGCAACACACACTGCCACCGTTCTGAAGGCAGGTATGAGGGCGCATTACGTGTGCTCCGCTTGTAAGGCGTACTTCACCGCCGATAAGACGGCAACGACCGAATCGGCTCTCGTGATCGCGGCTCCGACTCACTCCTATACCAACGTAAACGGCTATAAGGGAGCTGACGGACACGCAAATACCTGTTCCTGCGGAGCTTATGGAAAGATCGTTTCCCATATACCGAATATTCCCGCGGCTACTGAAGCTGAGGATCAGAAGTGTACCGCTTGTAATTATCTGATCTCTCCCAAGATCAGTCATGTTCACAAGAATAATCTTACCAAGGTTGATGCAAAGCCCGCCACCTGCACTGTGGACGGAAATACCGAGTATTACAATTGCTCCTGCGGTAGGGTTTTCGCCGACTCAGATGCATTGATAGAGATCACATATATGGAGCTCCTGACGGTCAAGGCAGGACACAGTTACGGCGCGCTCGTTGCCGAGATCCCCGCAACTCATACCGCAACAGAGCTGAAGGCAGGTATGAAGGCGCATTACGTGTGCTCGGATTGCAAGGCATATTTCACCGCGGAAAAGACTGCAACTACCGAGGAAGCTCTCGTAATTGCAGCTCCTGCTCACAGCTTTACTACCGTAAACGGCTATAAGGGCGCGGATGGACACGCAAACACCTGCTCATGCGGCGCGCACGATGCAGTGGTTGCTCATATTCCCGGAGCTCCCGCTACCGAGACTTCGGAGCAGAAGTGTACGGCTTGTGATTACGTTCTTGCGGAAAAGCTTGTTCCCGCGGAGACTACAGCTCCCGTGCAGACAGAAGAGAGCACCGCAGTAGTTACCGATACTCCCGTTGTGACCGACGCTCCGGACACTACCGAGGAGGAAGTGGCTACTACAGAAGCTCCCGAGATCACAGAAGCTCCCGCTCCGGCTGTCACCGACTATCCTACACAGAGCACTCCCGAGGAGCCTGATAAGGGCGGATGTTCTTCTTCGATAGCCGCAGGCTGCATCGTTCTTGTTGCAATTCTCGGCACCGCAATAGTTTTCAAGAAGAACTGATAAGATAAATCAGCGCTGATTGATTATTGGGTTAATGTATCCGCCCAATTATTGCGTCAAGCATTTATCTTATTACAGAATGAGCAAGAGATTCCACCTCCAATGAAAAACTGACAGCTGGAATCAATAGACCGATAACTCCAAATATTCATATGGCCTTTACTATACACAGGGTAGAGGCCATATTTTGCGTCCGGATCCACTTGAGTTGTTTACAGAATAATATTGAAAACAGCTCCTTTTCATGATATAATTAATTAGGTAGAATGCGGAAGGAGATGTGACAATGACAGAAGTAGTTGCAGCTTTGATTTGGAATAAAGATAAGTTTATGATCTGCCAACGCCCGGCACACAAGGCAAGAGGTCTCCTTTGGGAATTTGTTGGTGGCAAGGTAGAGTCGGGCGAAACAAAAGAACAGGCCCTTATCCGCGAGTGTAGAGAAGAACTTGCAGTAACGCTTTCCGTCGGTGATGTATTCATGGATGTCATCCACGAGTATCCTGATTTGACGGTACATTTGACGCTTTTCAACGCCACCATTTCCGAGGGTGAACCGCAGAAGCTGGAACACAACGACATTCAATGGATTGCGCCTGGTGAGATAAAGAAATACGAGTTCTGCCCGGCGGATGAAGAAATACTTGCAAAGATATGTGAGGTATACAAATGAAAAGTTATGAATCTGAAGCTCTCTCACGTTGGGGCGCCACCGACGTCTATCGTGAGCACGAGCAAAAGACCAAAAACTACACAAAAGAGAAGTGGGCAGAGGCAAACGATGGAATGATGGCGATCTTTGCCGAATTTGCCGAGTGCAAGGCAAGCGGTGCGAGCGCCGATTCGGCTGAGGCACATGCGCTTGTTGCCAAGCTTCAGGAGTACATCACGGAGAACTACTACACCTGCACCGACGAGATTCTTGCGGGTCTTGGCAAGATGTACGTTGCCGACGAGCGATTCAATAAGAATATTGATAAGTACGGAGAAGGAACAGCCGAGTTCGCAGCTGATGCGATCGCCGCTTACATCAAGGGAAAATGAATCCATATCTGAAAAATCTGAACAAGATCGAGTTCGTCGTGACCTACGCCTGCACGGGAAAGTGTAAGCATTGTTCCGAGGGAGATCACACGCCTTGCGGCGAGCGGATCGATCCCGGGATTGCCGCTGATGCGGTACGTAAGATTGCGGCGGAGTACGATATCAAAACCGTGATGACCTTTGGCGGTGAGCCGCTTTTGTACACGGACGCGGTCTGTGCAATCATGAAAACTGCAAATGAACTGAATATCCCCAAACGCCAGGTCATTACCAACGGCTATTTTTCAAAGAATGCGGAAAAGATTCGAGAGACCGCAGAGCGACTTGCCAAGTGCCATGTGAACGATCTGCTTTTGTCTGTGGACGCTTTCCATCAAGAAACGATACCGCTCTGCCTTGTGAAGCAGTTTGCCGCAGAAGCAAAGAAGTGCTGCATACCGATCCGCCTTCAGCCTGCGTGGCTCAGGGGCGCGACGGATGACAATCCCTACAACAGAAAAACGAGAGAGATTCTCGATAGCTTTGCGGATTTGGATATTTCCGCAAATGAGGGAAATGTCATTTTTCCCGAAGGAAACGCGCTGAAATATCTCGCGGAGTATTTTACGGACGAGCTTCCCGAAAATCCCTACACGGAAGATCCGCGCGACGTTCGCTGTGTGTCCTTCGAGCCGAACGGCGACGTTCTCGGCGGGAATGTGTACTGCCAAGATATAATGGAGCTTTTAGAAAATTACAATCCGTAAGGAGAGCACTTATATGGATAAAGATAAATATTTCTCGGATTATGAAGCATTTACAGAAAATGAAATGCTCGAAATTACCGCACGCGGTATATCGTTGAAAAACGGTATGTATATTGGTTTTGATGAGTGTACTGAGGTTTGGGCTAAGGTGAACTCGCTGGAAGAATCAAAGTGTGTTGGAGAAAGAGATATTATTGACGGTAGTTTTACTTTTTACACTTTGCCAAAGCCCATTATGATTAAGTTTATAAAAAAGGGGAAGCTTGCGGAATTTTTCTCAAAAAACAATACGCGCCAACGCTTTCACAATCTTCAGTTCAAGATTATTGAATGCGGTTATAGAACCTATGATATGACTTAATAAATCGGAGAAACAATGACTAACCAAGAAATATTGAAAATTGCTATGGCGCAATCTGCCACCGACCTTTGTGCCGCACCTGCGGACTTTGAAAAGACGGAGAACGTGATCGTTACGTCGCGTGAAAATGATGGCGCGAGGCGGTATTTGAAGCTGCCGTTTTCCTGTCAACTCGTGTCATACGGAAACAACGTGGTGGCTTCGGTGTCGCCCGAATTCCGTGAGATCACCGAGAATTACATAAAGAAATATCCCGTGGAGCATCTGTTTGAAACGCCGCATCTGCACGTGCTGAACGATGCGTTGATAGAAAAAGGGCAGAAGATCTGCTTTATGGCGGAGTATTTTCTGCCCGATGTGGATATTTTGCGGGTAGTCGAGGGCGCCGCCCCCTGCGAATTGAGATTGTTGACACAGAACGATTTCGCCGACCTATACCTGCCCGAATGGTCGAACGCGCTGTGTGAGCAGCGAAAGCATCTTGACGTACTCGGCGTGGGCGCATATGACGGTGACAAACTGGTCGGTCTTGCAGGTTGCAGTGCCGATTGCGAGCAGATGTGGCAGATCGGCATCGACGTCCTTCCCGCATATCGTAGGCAGGGAATTGCCTCGGCACTTACAAGCCGTCTTGCCATCGAGATACTGAATCGCGGAAAAGTGCCGTTTTACTGCGCCGCTTGGTGCAACATCAAATCCGTCCGTAACGCTATCAAAAGCGGCTTCCGTCCCGCGTGGGTGGAAATGACGGCAAAGCCCTGCGAGACGGTGGATGGGATGAATCAATAAGAACATATTCCACAGGTATTAAGGAAATAACTATGATTTTAGAAACAAAACGCCTCATTCTCCGGCCGTGGCAAGAGAATGACGCAGAGGATTTATATACATACGCAAGCGATCCTGAGGTAGGTCCACCTGCAGGGTGGCCGCCCCACACGAGTGTGGAGAATAGCCGCGAGATCATTCGTACGGTGCTGTCTGCGCCCGAGACCTATGCCGTTTGCCTCAAGGAGAATGGAAAACCGATCGGTAGTATTGGCTTTCACCGCAATGACCTTGCCACAGAGGACGATGAATACGAGCTTGGCTATTGGATCGGCAAGCCATTTTGGGGGCAGGGACTCATTCCCGAAGCATCGCGTGAGATGCTTCGCTACGCATTCGAGAATCTTGGCATGAACCGCATCTGGTGCGGCTATTACGACGGCAACGAGAAAAGCCGACGCGTGCAGGAAAAGCTGGGATTCGTCTATCAGCGCAAGACCGAGGGGATCGAAGTGTCGCTTCTCGGCGAGATCCGCACGGGGCACTCCAATCTTATGACAAAGGAGCGTTGGCAGAAGGTCGGACTGTTCCGTCAGCAGAAGAAATTACTCGATATCTTCCGTGAGAACGGCGCGATCTCTCAGGCGCAGTATGACAAGAGCTTTGGAGACCTGCGCGAGTTTATGGAGATGCACGGGGTTGAGTAAAACAAAAAAGGTACAGAAATGAAGATTGAAAACAACATTCTGAAGCACTATCTGAAAAACGTATATTTCATCACCGGAACGGCCTACGCGGGCAAGTCCACCACAGTGAAGATGCTGGCGGACAAGTACGGCATGGTGTGTTGCGGTGAGAATTATCACATGGCGGCGTCCGAGATCGTGGCGACACCCGAAAACCACCCCGACCTCTGTTATAACAAAAGCCTGACCGATTGGCGCGAGTTTGTCACACGCACGCCCGAGGAATATGAGCGTTGGATATACAGCGTTGCACGCGAGGCGGCAGAGTTTGAGGTTGCCGAACTGATCGCCATATCGCAGGATAAGAAAGTGATTGTTGACACCAATATCCCCGTGGACTTGCTGAGAGAAATCTCCGACTATCATCACGTAGCGGTGATGCTTTCCCCTCAGTCCATGAGCGTGGATCGCTTTTTTGACCGCGAGGATCCCGATAAACAGTTTCTGCTCGGCGTGATCGACAGCTGTGATGATCCTGCGGCTGTTATGGAAAACTATCGCAAGGGGCTGGAACGGATCAACAGTAAAGAGCATTATGACGAGTACGCAAACAGCGGTTTTTTCACGGTCGTGCGCGAGGACAACGGTGCGGATACAAGAGAGCAGGTTTGCGATATGATCGCCAAGCATTTTGGACTTATGGAGTGAAGAGAAGATAAAAGAACTTATACTATTTATGTGAATAATACTGCGCGATAGCGCAATAGGAGATCGATCATGAAAAAACTGATACCGATATTATTATCCGCGCTGATGTTTACAGGATGCACTGGAACTAACAATAATCAAACCAACGCCTATCGCCAGATCGGTATGGATGAGGCTGTAACTATGATGGCACAGGAGACCGACTATATCATTCTCGACGTGCGCCGTCCCGATGAGTTTGCCGCAGGGCATATTCCGAACGCCATCAACGTTGCCAACGAAACCATCGGCACAGACGAGATTTCCGAACTGCCCAACAAGGATCAGCTCATTATGGTGTATTGTCGCAGCGGTCGTCGCAGTAAAGAGGCATCCGAAAAGCTGGTCAAGCTGGGTTACACGAATATCGTGGAGTTCGGCGGGATCCTGGATTGGAAGGGCGAAATTATCAGCGAATAAACTCATAGAGAGAGGTAACATATGAAACCAAACGAAAAAATGGCATTATTTCAAAAATTAAATACTGAAAATGTTACAGATGCAGAAACTTTCTATGAGACTTTAGAGAAATGCGGTTCGCTAAAGACAAATTACCATGACTATATGACAACCTCCCCTATTGATTGCGATGAAGAACTGCTTCGGTTGCCTCGGGCAGATTATGATTTAAGCTGTGCATTGCTCACGATGCTGCTTCGGGAAGATCATTTTAGCAACGGGAGTTTTGTCAGACGGCAACGTATGGGACAGGTGAAACCAATCGTCGAACAAATCATTCATTTGCTTGAATCTCAAAACTCTCCGACGATTGCATCCTTCTCGGAAAAAGCACTCGACTCACTAAACGGATTTTATGTTTATGCTCTCATAGACCCACGAAATGAAAAGGTGTTTTATATCGGGAAAGGTACGGGAAACCGAGTGTTTTCTCACGAGCTTGAAAGCGGAAAATCACGCGAGTCTGAAAAGAAAAAGATACAGCTGATTCGTGAGATTGAAAATAGTGGGCATTCGGTAAAAAAACTCATCGTGAATTGGGGATTGAGTGAAAATGAGGCGTTTGTTGCCGAAGCTACCTTGATCAATCTGTTAAATCGCATGCCCGATATTCGGCTTACCAATGAAGTGTCGGGGCATCACGTACACGAAAGCTTGACAACCGAAGAATTTGAATTGCAATACGGAGCTGTTCCGCTTGAAAAAGAAGACATTAAACACAGCATCCTTGTCATTAAGATAAATAAGCTTTATCGCAGAGGTATGAGCGAGGCAGAACTGTACGATGCGGTAAGAGGATTTTGGGCAGCGTCTTTGAAATCAATCGAAGCAAGGAAAGTGAAATATGTTTTCGGTGTGTATAACGGACTTATTGTAGGCGTTTACAAACCTGATGTATGGCACTACGGTTATGAAATGATTGATATTCCTCAAAGGGGAATTTTGACTCCCGAAGACTATGAAAGACTAAAAAATCGCGTTTATTTTGTTTGCAACGATTATCGGAGTCTCGATGATGAAGGGCAGTTTTACCTGCATAAATCTATTGCAAAGTTGAAGGTCAACCAGTCCGCACAAAATCCGATTACATATCTAATGCCCGAAAAATAAAGTAAGCAAAAGAATCAAATTTTACACCGCAGTAGACTAAAGAAAAGGGATGTGAGAATTATGCTTACCTACACATACATATCAAAAGGGAAATTCGGCTTGGTTGAGAAGCCAAAGCCTGTTATACAGCACGAGAGGGATGCGATCGTCAAGGTTGCGCTTGCGAGCATCTGCTCGAGTGATTTACATATTAAACACGGCAGCGTGCCGAGAGCGGTGGAAGGAATCACTGTCGGTCACGAGATGGTCGGAGTTGTGGAAGAGGTCGGCTCTGCGGTCACGCACGTAAAGCCCGGCGACAGAGTCACGGTCAATGTGGAGACATTCTGCGGCGAGTGCTTCTTCTGCAAGAAGGGATTTGTCAACAATTGCACCGACAAGAACGGTGGTTGGGCGCTCGGTTGCCGCATTGACGGCGGTCAGGCAGAGTACGTTCGTGTGCCGTTTGCGGATCAAGGATTGAACAAGATTCCCGATACCGTGACCGACAGACAAGCTCTGCTTGTGGGTGACGTTCTTGCCACGGGGTATTGGGCGGCGAAGATATCCGAGATCACCGAGGACGATACAGTGCTGATCATCGGAGCAGGCCCCACGGGGATTTGCACGCTCCTTTGCGTGATGCTGAAGAATCCCAAGCGTATTATCGTGTGCGAGAAGGACGAGAACCGCATCAAGTTTGTCAACGAGCATTATCCCGACGTGCTGACGGTTACGCCCGAAGAATGCCTTGATTTTGTGCGCCAGAACAGCGATCACGGCGGTGCAGACGTGGTCCTTGAAGTAGCCGGTGCAGAGAACACCTTCGAGCTCGCATGGCAGTGCGCTCGTCCGAATGCGATTGTCACGGTGGTGGCGCTTTACGATAAGGCGCAGACTTTGCCTCTGCCGGATATGTACGGCAAAAATCTGACCTTCAAGACCGGCGGCGTTGACGGTTGCAACTGCGAGGAAACGTTGAAGCTCATTGCCGAGGGCAAGCTCAATACCGAGCCGCTGATCACGCATACCTATCCGCTCTCTATGATCGACGAGGCGTATGAGCTGTTTGAAAATAAACGCGACGGAGTTATTAAGATCGCGGTGGAGTGCTAAGGCATGCTCTAAAGCAATGAGCTAAAGAGAAGCGATAGTGTTATAATGGATCAAGGACTATCCTAACATAACTATCGCTGCAATCAGCGAGAAGATTGATGAATCTCTTGAGCTGTCAAAACTACGATGAGATCTTTTCAAGATAAAGGAATCTTATCGCACTTCGGTAGTAATAAAAGTTGGAAAGTGTTGAAGGAAGAATAATATGATTATAGGTTGTACTAAAAAAGCTCTTGATTTAATGGGAATTGATCCAACTAAAATTACGAATGAAACAAGTCCGGTTTTTTCTTGGACAGCAAATCTTATTACTTTGAATCGTCGTAAAGTGATGGTAGTAATTAATGATAAATCAAAATGTTGCTTTATTCTTTACGGACTCACCTCAAAGCATATTAAAAAATTACCTGAATTGATTGTAGATGGCATTCGTGCTATGATGGAAAGCGAATATGTAGCACCCGAAATAATAGAAAAATATCTTAATGACTGCGGACGAGGTATTGTGTTAACGACAGCTTCTTCGCGTTCTAATATAACCTATTGCAACAAAGCATGTGAACGCGCAACATTTTTGAGCGGATTGTTTGATGCGGATGATATTTTTCAAAAGAAATTCTTACCTTGGCTCAACGATGAAGTGATTGCCAAGGATAACTATGCAACTGTTTACAAAAGATTTATTAATGCGCTTGAAGAAGAATATGGTGCTCCGGTCCAATCAGCTCATATGGCAGAGCTTGAGATAAACTTGAACTTACTTACACGATGCACAAGGACAATTTTGGTACCAAGTGATATTAATTTTTATTCATTACACAGAATTATTCAAAATTTGTTTGAGTGGGAGGACTACCATTATCATCAATTTGTACTCGAGAAGAATAAGCTTGGAAGACCTATGAAAATAATACAACCCGAGTTTATGCATGATGAAGAGGTGCTCAACATAAATCCTTTATTTCAAATGATGGATAGTGAAAAAATTACCGTTCGTGAGGTTTTTGAAAAGCAAACTCATATTGAATATGAGTACGATTTCGGTGACGGATGGAACCATACTGTAGAATTGAAACGTTTTATCGAGAATTACGCAGAGCCGTATCCACATTGTATAGAATTGATAGGTACTGCTCCAATGGAGGATTGCGGCGGTCCGTATGGATTTGATGATATTATGAAGATTCTCGATGATCCGGAACATCCGGAATATAATGAAGTTACTTCGTGGTTGGGAAAAAAAGAGTGGCGTTCATCGGATTTAAAGTGGATAAACTTTAGAATAAAAGACAGGCATCGGTTTTGCGTTTCAACAAACTAAATATAATGTGTTTTTGGTGTAAAACACTTCCGTCAATGTGGCGCATCTGGTCAACACTTGCACTTGGGGTCTCTACTACCCCAAGGTAGCGCGCTACCAGCTGCGCCACACCCAGATCTTGCGCTCGGCGTACCTTCTGCGAACTTTTAACAAGTTTTTATAACACACACCGTTGAGAATCTGTGCGATTCCAACGGTGTGCTTTTTCTTAACTCAAGACTTGTGCGTGGCGGCCTGCGTAGCAAAACAAGCTTAATTGCGTGGCACGAATTATATCTCAATTCGGATATCCGAATGGGCACATCATTTCCATATGAACGGATATATCAGTACCAATATCAGTGAGCGCATTTTATGATGGCAAACGCGAAAATAATTTCAAGATCGCGTATTAATTTTGTGTAGATTGTTGATTTTTGTTGAGTTTTGTGATATACTTTAGATATATTATATTTTATTATTTGAGGTATAAAATGGCTGCAAGCTATAAGAAACTATTCAAATTAATGATAGATCGAGAGATCAAAAGCAAAGACCTTGCTGCAAAGGCGGGGATTAGCCCTACTACCCTCGCTAAGATGAAAAAAGATGGTGCGACAGTATCGAGTGACGTATTGGTTAAGATATGTACAGCTTTAAATTGTACCGTTGATGAGATAATGGAAATTGTTCCCGATGAAGTAAGATAAAGGAGATTGAAAAATGATGATTCCTAATTATGCACAACTTATCGAGTATACGTTTAAGGCTTTAAAAGAGCTTGGAGGATCAGGAAAAAACATTGAGATTAACGCCAAGGTTGCTCAGTTAATGAATCTTTCGGAAGAAGTATTGAATGTTCCTCATTTGAATAGCAGTAGTATGTCGGAAGTTCATTATCGATGCGCTTGGGCAAGAACTTTATTGAAAAACTATGGTGCTTTAGAAAACAGCGCAAGAAGTGTTTGGACTATCACTGCACATTTTGCTTCTATTGATAGTGTTGATGGAGAGTATATCGAGAAAAATTGCAAAAAGCCATTAAAAAAGAATGAATCAGTGGAGATCCAAATGGAAAACGCCGGTGTAGAAATTCCGGAAGAAGTCAGATCTTGGAGAAGGAAATTACAAGATGTTATTCAGAATATGGATCCATTTGGATTTGAACGTCTGACCCAAAGATTACTTCGCGAATGTGGTTTTACACAAGTTGAGGTAACAAAGAAATCCGGGGATGGAGGTATTGATGGTACGGGAAAACTGAGAATCAATGGAGTTTTCAGCTTTAATATTGCCTTTCAATGCAAACGTTATCACGGAGTTGTTGGATCCGGTGATATACGAGATTTTCGTGGTTCATTAACAACTAATATTGAAAAAGGTGTATTTATTACCACAGGATCCTTTTCGAAATCCGCGATAGAAGAAGCATCCGCACCTGGAAAACAGCAGATTGACTTGATTGATGGCGAAGAATTTATAACGAAACTTGCTGAATTCGGCATCGGTGTTCGCGAAGTTAAAGATTACGAGATAGACGAAGACTTCTTTTCTAAGATATGACGAAGACCAAAGAACAAATTAGCTACAATATGCAACAAGTTAAAAACAAAGATTCCAAGATCGAAGTATTGTTGCGTAAAGAATTATGGTCACGAGGGCTTCGATACAGAAAGAATGTGAACCGCATATATGGGAAGCCCGATATTGTATTCATAGGTAAAAAAGTCGCTGTGTTTTGTGATAGCGAGTTTTGGCACGGATACAATTGGGAAGAGAGAAAGAAAGATTTTAAGTCCAATCAAGATTTTTGGATACCAAAAATCGAACGTAACATGAAACGAGATATAGAAGTAAAGTCAAAACTTGAATCGGAAGGTTGGACTGTGCTCAGATTTTGGGGTAAAGAAATAAAAGAGAATACTGCGCAATGCGCAGATATAATTGAAAAGGCGGTGCGATCAAAATGAATCGATTAAAATCCATAGATTTATTTGCAGGTATAGGTGGTATAAGATTAGGTTTCGACAGAGCATTCGGTGATGATATTGATACGGTATTTGTATGCGAATGGGATGAAAATGCACAAAAAACATATAAGGCAAACTTTAATGACGCTTTTGAAATTGCTGGTGATATAACACAAATCGATGAAAAGGATGTTCCTGAATTTGACATTTGTCTCGCAGGCTTCCCGTGTCAGGCTTTTAGTATGGCAGGCAAAAGACAAGGCTTTGAAGACAATTATAAAGGGTTATGCAGGGGAACTTTATTCCTTGACGTTGCTAGAATATGTGAATATCACAAACCTAAAGTGATATTCTGTGAGAATGTAAAAGGGTTATATATACACGACAAAGGAAGAACATTTAAAATCATTTATAACACATTTGTTGATTTAGGTTACACAGTATTCTATAAAGTATTAAATAGCAAAAATTTTGGTGTACCTCAGAATCGAGAAAGAATTTACGTGGTTGCTTTCAGAAATGATATTGCGCCCGAGACTTTTACATTCCCGGAAATTATTGATGATACCAAGCGCTTGTGGGATATTCGTGAAGAAAATCCTGTACCGGCGAAATATTACCTAAGTGATGTATACCTGGAAACTTTACGTCAGCATAAGGCTCGCCACGAATCCAAAGGAAATGGTTTTGGATATGAAATACGCGATTGGAGTGATGTTGCCGGTGCTATTGTTTGCGGCGGTATGGGCAGAGAAAGAAATTTAGTAATTGATAAGAGACAAAAGAATCTAATTCCCACTACACACATAAAAGGAAAAATCAACAAAGAAGGCATTAGAAAAATGACTCCTCGCGAGTGGGCTCGTCTGCAGGGCTTCCCGGATGATTTCGTTCTCCCTCTCGCAGATACACATCTTTATAAGCAGTTCGGTAATAGTGTTACCGTAAATGTAATTGCGGCGATTGCAGAAAAAATCAAGGAGGTGCTTGATAATGTCAATTAAAGCAAACAAAGGCGAATGGGGCGAGCCTTACGTAGCCATTCGCGTATTGGGTGAGAGAAAACTCTATATTGCCGATGCTGACGGAAACAAAAATCCGCATGAGTGGATGGATATCGTAGAACTTATCCGTCACGAAACCATGGAACGAATTGTTACATACAGATGCAAGGAAGAAGATCTTTTGATTGATATTGATGTAAACGGAAAGCTCATTTTATCGGTATCTGCTTCCGAGTTTCTTTCAATGGCTGATAAACTCGCAGCAGAGATAAAATCAGCGAAAGGCAGCTCGTTTAATGTTTCCGAGGATATTACGGATTTCCTGACGAAGATTGAGTTGAAGCATATTAAAGCCAAGAGCATTGATAAGAGCGATGTATTTCTTTCTGTTCGTGATCCGAGAGCTTCCATTACAAGAAAGCATATAGGCTTTTCGATTAAATCGGAATTCGGACAAAATCCCACGCTCTTCAATACAGCGAAAGCTTCCGCAGTTGTTTATAAGGTAACGGGTATTACAGACGAGTTGATGGATAAAGTGAACTCACTTGTTGATGAAAAAGGACATGCAGCGGTATCCGAGCGTTGTGATACTATGGTTGCCAATGGCTGTTCTTTTGAATTCGTTGGTTTCCCGATTGCTTCAAGAGCAGGCGTAGCTGCATTTGAGGAAAATCTCGATATGATTGATTCGAGATTGCCGAAAGTGATTGAGTGCATGCTTTGGGATCATTTCTTCAACCACGAATCTCGTGTGGATTTGGATGTTGTTACGAAAAAGGTAGCAGAGAAGAATCCTTGTAAAATTACTCGTCCCGAAGTCAAATACGAATATATGATGAAGTCCTTTATATACGCCTCCTATTGCGGAATGACTGCATCTACTCTTTGGGATGGAAACAGTCAGGTAAATGGCGGATTCATTAAAGTAAATGCTAACGGAGAAGTAGTGGCTCATTACGCGCTTGAATCTGATGCGTTTAAGTCGTATCTTTTCAAGAATTGCTATCTTGAGTTTCCTTCTACCGATGAAAAGCACGGTCATTACGCTAAGGTGTATAAGGAAGGCGATGATTACTTCTATCGCTTGAACTTCCAAATCAGATACAGATGATAAAAGTAGGAAGTTTGTTTTCGGGGATTGGCGGTATAGATCTCGGGTTTGAACAGGCAGGATTTGAAATCACTTGGGCTAACGACATAGACGCGGAAGCGTGTAAAACATACCGCCACAATTTTCCGAATACATATCTCATAGAAAGGGATGTGCGAGATATTGATCCTCGTATACTTCCAGATATAGACGTTCTTGTGGCAGGATTCCCGTGTCAGCCATTCTCAATTATGGGCTATCGGCGCGGATTCAGAGATCCTCGCGGAAATCTGTTTTTTGAGATTTCTCGTTTTATCGATATCAAACGACCGAGGGTGGTGTTCTTGGAGAATGTCCGCAACCTTATGGAGCACGATAACGGTAAGACTTTTCTCGTGATTTACAACACCCTCGCACAGTTCGGTTATTCCGTTAAATATAAGGTGATAAATGCGACTGATGTCAACATTCCACAAAATCGTGCACGGATTTTTATTGTGGCATTTCTCAATGTAGAGGACTGCGACCGCTTTTCTTTTCCCGAGACAGTACCACTTGAAGCGACGATTGAGGACATTATTGACCGCAGCGTAAAACACGATGATATTTATTACTACGGCTCAAGCAGCCGATATTTTAAGGAGCTTGATGCGAAAATTGTCGATAAGACTGGCATTTACAGAATCGACGATAGCGGTGTGGCAATGAGAGAGTGGGAGATTTGTCCTACGCTGAAAGCCAATATGGGAACCTACCCCGATCGTGTTCCGATTATCCGTGACGATTTTGGTATCCGCAAGCTCACGCCCATGGAGTGCCTTGCGTTCCAAGGTTTTCCTAAAGAATTTATATTTAAGGGGATATCGCTTGAAAATGCATATAAACAATGTGGTAATACCGTATGCGTACCTGTCGTTAAAAGGATCGCAAACATCTTGCTATTATTGTTAATTAAATAGCAGAAAGGATTATAATATGGCAACAGTAGAATTAAAATCGATAAACGACTTGTTTGGGGAATCTTTTTGGGTTCCAGCCTATCAAAGAGGATATAGATGGAGCAAAATTCAAATTGAGGAATTATTAGAGGATTTGTTTGACTTCGCAGTGAACAGAAAAGAGAATGACTATTATTGTTTACAACCCATCATTGTTAAGAAAAAAGATAAGTTTTGGGAACTGGTAGACGGACAGCAAAGATTAACTGCTTTACGATTGATATCTGCTTTGTATTACTGTTCACATCGTGAAGATATTTTAGGTTTATCTCACAAAAAATATTTGTTGAAATATGAGGAAAAGGAAGCGTTTTCTAATCTCTTTGATAAACTTGATGCTTTTGTGGAAGAAGGCACTTTTAGCAAGATTGAAGCAGCATTTGCTGATGATAAAAAGATTAGTATAGATGCACGTTACTTAATAGATAGTATTAATTGCATAGTAAAATATACGCGTGGACAAAGACTGGCTAAAGGCGTGTTGTCAAAAATATTTGATGCAATAGATCATATTAAAGTCATCTGGTACGTTCTTGAAGATAATGCAGACGCAATTCAAACCTTTACCAACATTAATGCAAATAAAATTGAATTGACAAATTCTGAGTTGTTAAAAGCGGTGCTTTTGCATGCTAACAATGATGAAAACGCCATGCAAAATATGGCTATACAATGGGAAACGATCGAAAAGGCACTGAACAATAATTCTTTCTGGAACTTCATTTTCAATTCGGGAAAAAAAGAACAGATAACCAGAATGGATTATTTGTTCGAAATTTGGATTTCTAAAGAAAAAAGTGGAGAGGTAAGTTTTGGTAGCGACAAGCATGCGTTGTTTAGAGAGATAAACGCTGTTGTTTCAAAGGGAGAGAAAGCGAAAGAGTGCGCTCGTATATGGAAAGAAATACAGCAGCTCTATGAAACTTTAAATGATTGGTATAATGAATATGAGTTATATCACCTTATAGGACTTCTTATCATTATAAACAACAAGAGCATTAACACAATAAACGAACTGTATATCATTTACTCTAACAGCAGCAAAAAAACGTTCAAGAGTAAAGTGTTAGGGATGATCAAAGCCAAATATTTTGGTCCCACAAGAAATGTGCCTTTTGATGAAATGTCTCTTGAAGCCATTTCAAATGATTTGAATGATATTGCTTTTCAGGATCATGAAAATGTAAAATCGGTATTGCTTCTTTACAATATCGCGATGTTGGTTAATGCTAATAATACATATGAGAGGTTCCCGTTTGACCTTTATAAAGAAGAAACTTGGGATATAGAACACATCAATCCGCAAACTCCTCAGGAGGCTTCGGATGAAGAGAAAAAAGAATGGTTAACCAGTTATAAGACAATATTATCTTTGTACAATCCCAAACAAAAAGAATTAATTGAATTAATTGATACTTGTATCAGTACAAGGTTACGCGATTTTTCGGATGTAGCGGATAGCATTAAAAAAATGTTGGAAATTACAGATGTAAATTCAATATCCAACTTAGTGCTTCTAGATGCGTCTACCAATCGAGGATATAAAAATGATTGTTTTGCGGCTAAACGCAAGAAAATCATTGAAATTGAGAGAAAAAAGAGCAATGATGAGAAATATATTCCCATCGGAACAAAGTGGGTGTTCTTGAAAGGGTTTGAAAACGCTAAGCAATTGGTTGTTTGGAGTACAGTTGATATGAAGGACTATATCAATGATATTTCGGCAAATATTTACAAAATGATGCAGAGGTGAAATGATGTCGAATAATAGTAATAGTACTTTTTGGAAATTAATAAAAGAATATCAAATCGAAATTCCCAGATTACAACGTGATTACGCTCAAGGACGTAAGGGGATTTTGGCGATAGAACAGATCAGAACGGCTTTGCTGGATGAATTATATAATCATTTATGCAGTGGAGAAGCTTTGGAATTGAATTTTATATACGGAAAAACAAAGTCGGAGTTGTTTATTCCGATAGACGGTCAGCAGCGCCTTACTACATTGTTTTTATTTCATTGGTATATTTTCAAAAGATCGAACTTTGAAGATGGAATAATACAATTAAAGCGTTTTGTGTATAAAACCAGAGATACATCGGCACGGTTCTGCCAAAATTTATGCGAATCAACAGTCGATTTCTCTCAAAAGAGCATAGAAGAACAACTAAAGGACAGCTCTTGGTTTACGGGAAATTATTATGGAGATCCGACTGTAAGTTCTATGCTTGTTATGCTGGACTGCATACATACTAAATTTAACAAAACGCTAGAATTCGAAACTCTAAAAAACAGACTAATAGATGACGAGTGCCCAATTTCTTTCTTGTGGCTTAAGATGGAGGATTTTCAGCAAGACGAAGATTTGTACATCAAGATGAATGCCCGTGGGAAATTATTGTCTGATTTTGAAATATTCAAGGCAAAATTGCAAAGATCGGAATTGTTGTCTTTAGTTCTCGGAGAAGAAGCTACAGAACCGGACAGAGTTACGTATATTAGTAATTTTAATAACAAATACGCAGAGCTGTTCTATTCATGTTTTGAAGATAAATTTGATAAGGAAATGATGGATTTTGTAAAATCCGTTATTCGTGATGACTATTTTTGCTATGTGGTTGATTGTCAAGTTGAACAGAGAATTTACAGAGATCCGTATAGCACCATTCAGCGTATGAATGGTAATGTGTTCTTTGCTTTTTTGGAAAAAGAGGGATTAAACGCTCCTCAATGCACAGAAACGAAAAAAGTATTTGCAAACAGCATTAAAAAAATTAATGGTTTATTGGAGACGTTTTCTGCATTGTCCTCGTTTGATGATATTAAAACAGCTTCAACCAAAAAGTATTACAATGAAAACAGCTTATTTGTAAATAAGTATAATCAGGTTGTTCGATTTGCGCTTTATTCTTATCTGTACAAATTTGGCGTCCCGGCAACAGACGAGGAAATTGCAGCATATGACATGTGGAAAAGATTCGTATATAATATTGAAAAGAATATTGATCTTGGTGGTCATAATGAGTATATATGCCAATCTTTTTCTATATTAAATTATGCTATTCAATGCCTGGATAAGGCGACCGAAGATAATATTTTAAACGTCATTATTGCAACTGCAAATAAAAATAAATATGCTTTTTTGAAGTATTCCTTGAATGAGGAAAAAGAAAAAGCTCAATTAATGCTTCCAGCAGGAAATGAAAATGAATGGTATAAAGCGATTCTTGATGCTGAAAATTATTTCACAGATGGACAGATCGGTTTCTTAATTCGTTTCAGCAAAAAAGACAGTGCTACCAATATTGATCTGTTTAAATCTTATTTTGAACGAGTCAAAAAGGTTATTGATAAGGATAAAGTGTTACATCGTGAAATACCCAACAACCTTCTTGATCTTGCTTTGTTATGTATGCCCGATAGTACTTCGAGTTTTACCGGTCATTTGATTAAACAAGATAACTCTACAACAACATGGGGATTTTTGAACGGTAATTTGAGGGCGTATCTCTCTAATCGAATTTATGAAATTTCGAAACCTCAACAAGAGATTTTTAAACAATTATTAATTCGGTTGGAAGATTCCGATGATATTAATCAAACTCTGGAAGATATTGTTTCTAAATATGATATCTCATTGCTGCCTCCAAAAGGAACTTGGAAAAAATATTTTATCCGAAACCCTCAATTGTTTGATGTTAAAGTGGATTGGTACGTTTTTAAAAAATGCGTTCATTTGTCTGAGAGTAACAAGGTTATGCTTTTGTTGACAGGAACAACTGTAAGAGCTTATAGTATGGAAGTGAACACTATGCTGCTTTACTTAGACTTGAAACAAAAGTTGAAGTCTATAAAGCTTCATTGGGAGACTACGGGCAGTCTATACGATGAAAACGGATTTCCTGCTCGATATCTTGAATGGAAGAATGTTTTGGTTGGGTATTGTACAACTAAAAAACAATTTTTGATTAGGCAAGATGAAGATATCAAAGCAATGACCTATGATGAGGCGAAAACATTTATTTTGAATTTATAATATGAGGCGTAAGTATGATTACGAAAGTAGTGGCGTCGCTTATGTGGAATAACGAAAAATTCATGGTCTGTCAGCGACCGCCACACAAAGCAAGAGGACTCTTTTAGAGGTTCGTTGGTGCAAGGTCGATCCATGATAAACGAAAGACTACACTTATCCGAGAGTGCCAGGAAGAACTTGCTGGGAGGCTGTCTGTCGGTGATGCGTTTATGGATGTCGTTTGCGAGTATTCCGATCTAACGGTGCTGACATTGTTTAATGCTACATCCGTAGGTGAACCGCAATAATTGGAGCACAACGATATCCAATGGATCACGACGAGTGAGATTCCGAACTATAAGTTCGGTCCGGTGGATAAATAAATACTTGCGAAGTTGAAAACGAAAAGAATATATGAGTTTATTACAAGGAGATTCTTATGAAATCTAAGCCAGTATGGAAGGAATTGATAGATAATGTTCATAATAAGCATTTAGATTAT
This sequence comes from Eubacteriales bacterium, assembly GCA_045632925.1. Lineage (GTDB taxonomy): Bacteria > Bacillota > Clostridia > Oscillospirales > CAG-272 > CAG-390. The sequence continues at coordinate 21,118 of JAZQXP010000016.1, forward strand.
ATTCAGGCAGATGGCGTGGGCGGCTTGGCGTTTCACTATACATCTCCAGCAGGATTATTAGGCATAATATCTAATCAAAAAATATGGTTAAGTGACTGTGATTATTTAAACGATGTGTCAGAAAGTGATTATTTTCTCTCCCTTGCATCAAAGATTTTTACTGCTAATAAAGATAAAAAAGCGGCTCAGAATTTAGCGTTTCGCTCGTATATGATGTCATTGTTTCACAGCAATGATTATGGTAGAGGTAGAGAAACGTCCTCTAGGGAAATAGAAAGACGATATGTGTTTTCACTTTCGTTAGATGAGGATGCACTTTCTCTTTGGAATTACTATACCAAAACCAATGATGCTACCGGTTATAACATAGGAGTTGACTTGGGAAAATTTATTCAATCTATCGAATTAACCCCTAATCAAGTGCTCTTAGTTGGACGAGTTGAATATAATCGGGATTATCAAGAAGCACTTTTGCGCGAATTGTACGACGATTATTATGATATCTATGTGAATTATACTAGCCCATATCAGAGAAAATATCTATATGCTGCACTAGAAGATAACATAATAAAATACTCAGTGTTTATGAAAGCAGATTCATATAAGAGTGAAACTGAGTATCGAATTGCTGTTTTCGAGAGCGGTGCTTCTCAAGGCTCTAGACAATATAGAGAAAAAAACGGTGCATTTCTTCCATACATAGAAAAAGAGATTGACATAAACAGTATTTTATCTATTATGATATCTCCGACTACCAGAGCAGATTTTGTAAAAAGTAGCATCACTGACTTATGTGATAATTATGGAATTAAAAATGTTTCAGTAAAAAGATCTTTGATACCTGCAAGGTATTGAGTTTGAAGGAATAACGATGGACGACAAACATCCCAATGAGGCTCGCTCCTGTTGGGGCAACACCGATGCCTACCGCGAGCACGAGCAGAAGACTAAGAACTACACAAAAGAGAAATGGGCAGATGCCAACGACGGCCTAATGGCTATCTTTGCAGAGTTTGCTGTATGCAAAGATAGCGGTGCGAGTGCTGATTCAGCCAAGGCACAAGCACTTGTGGTCAAGCTTCAGACGCATATTACCGCCAACTACTACACCTGCACCGATGAGATTCTTGCGGGACTTGGCAAGATGTACGTTGAAGACAAGCGATTTAAGAAGAATATAGACAAGTACGGAGAAGGAACAGCATACTTTGCTTCGTCAGTAATCGCTGCGCTCTGTCAGGAGAAATGATATGGTGATCCCAATTCAAATATTGGAGTGTATAAAAAACGCTTCTGCTGCGATTGATCGTCCTATTGATACTAACAAAATAAATATTATTGATAGGGGTCAACCCCACTCAGCTCCTCATAGACTTCCAAAAGGAAAAATGGCAGTTTATACGTTTGTTTATAAAGGTGTGATTTTGAAAATAGGCAAAGCTGGGCCAAACAGCAATGCTCGATACACAAGTCAACATTATAATCATAAATCGGCAATGAGCACTCTTGCGAAGTCCATACTTTCGGATGTGGAAATGAGAGATAAAGGTATTAATGAAGATAACGTTGGCGAGTGGATTAAACAAAATTGCCGTCGCATTGATGTTGAGATTGACGCCGATCTTGGAATCTTCACACTTGAATTTATAGAAGCGGTCTTGCACTATAAATACACGCCTAAATATGAAGGCTTTTCTTCACAACGCTAAATTGGGATGGGATAATTTATGATTAAAGAACCAATGCACGATCTGATATTTCTTGGTGGAAAGTCAGAAATCGCAACGAAGAAAGATTTGTAGGTTGTGCAGGATTTGCTTGATACAATGGCACACAGAGAAAGTTGTGTAGGCGATGTAAATTTAAATTTTGAGGAAAAATATGGGGCTTTTTGATTTTTTATTAAAGAAAAAGGTAGAAAAGAAAATAGAAAAAACAGAGATTTTCACACCACATGTTGAAGCTGAGGCTTTGTTGGAAATTAGAAATAGGATGGATGAGATTATATCATCTGTCCGCTATGTTTCCAAGAAAGAATTTTTACCTTTCTTAGAAGAAAAAAAGAAAACTATTGATTTTTACGCTACTTTAGACAGTGGTGGGCTTTTGAGAACTTTTTGTGAGACTAATCGTCTTGATGAGGTTGAGGTTCGCAATATTATTAATCGCTATAATAGTTTTGAAAAGGCAATAGATGCTCATAATGATGATTTCATTTCTCGTGCGATGGTTGCTGAGCAGCAATATCTAGATAATATTTTAAAAAGTGTAGATCCTAAGATTAAGTTGGACGAAGATCAAAGAAAGGTCGTTTTGACCGAAGAGGATTATACTTTAGTTATAGCCGGAGCTGGCGCTGGCAAAACAACCACGGTTGCAGCAAAAGTAAAATACTTGGTTGAAAAAAAGGGAATAGATCCTTCTCAAATCTTGGTTGTTTCTTTTACCAACAAAGCGGTACAAGAGCTACGAGATAAAGTTAATAAAGACCTTGGCATACCTTGCCCTATAACAACTTTCCATTCAACCGGACACGCTATTATAAGAAAGCAGACGGATGAAAAACTTAATATTGTTGATAACTCAAAACTTTATTTTGTTTTGCAAGATTACTTCAAGCGTGCTATTCTTACGAACGAAAGTTTAGTCAACAACCTAATTATGTTTTTTGCATCCTATTTTGATGCTCCCTATGAAGGAACCGACTTAAATACATTTTTTAATAATATAGCCAGGTCCAACTATGCTACAATGCGTAGTGATTTGAATGAATACAAACAGCAAGTTATTGATGCGAGAACAGGAAAGTCTATTACTATTCAAAATGAAGTGGTGCGTTCGCGACAGGAAGTTGAAATAGCTAATTTTTTCTATTTGAACAACATTGAATATGAGTATGAGCCTATCTATAAGTATGACATTCTGTTTTCCAGAAAGCCTTACACACCTGATTTTATTATTAGGCAAGGAGATCTTGTCGCTTATGTTGAGCACTTTGGCATTACCGAGGATGGCAAGAACAACAGGTATAGCGAAGATCAATTAACTGCATATAAGAAGGCGATAAACGATAAGGTTCAGCTTCATAGACTGCATAAAACAAAGCTTGTATATACATTCTCTGCATACAAGGATGGAAGATCTCTAATTGATCATCTTAAAGAAGCTTTAGAAGATCAAGGTTTTGTGCTAAAACCTCGCTCTAATAAGGAGATTATGGAGAAGCTTGTATCTTCCGAAGAGAATAGATACATTAGGAGATTGCTTAGCCTTATTTGCCGTTTTATTGGAAATTTCAAGACCAATGGTTATGGTGTTGAAGAATTTAACAGAATGTATCACTCAACACAAAATGTTCGAACTAGATTGTTCCTGGATGTGTGTAACGATTGTTACTTGGAATATGAAAGATATTTAAAAGAAAACAATGCTGTTGATTTTGAAGATATGATTAACGAGTCCGCAAGGTTGCTTAGAGAAGTTAAGGACATGAGGAAGAACCTTGATTTCAAGTATATTATTGTGGATGAGTATCAGGATATTTCCAGACAAAGATTTGACTTAGTGTCGGCTTTGGCAGATGTTACCGATGCCAAGATCATAGCAGTTGGTGATGACTGGCAGTCCATTTATGCTTTCAGCGGTTCTGATATTGAGCTGTTCACCAAATTTGAACAGAAAATGGGTTATGCTCTACTTTTGAAGATAGTCAATACATATCGTAATTCTCAAGAAGTTATAGATATAGCAGGAAACTTTATTCAGAAAAACGAGGCACAGATTACCAAAGCATTACGCTCTCCGAAGCATATTATAGATCCTGTAATTATTTATACGTATGATGGTACACATAAAAAGAAAGACGGAGATAACAAAAGTGGCGCAAACTACGAGCTTGCTCGAGCAGTAGAGGTAGCTTTGGAACAAATTATAGAGTTTAATGAACAAGAGGGAAAGTCTGCTAATTCAACAATCCTACTGCTGGGTAGATTCGGATTTGACGGAAACAATCTTGAAAGATCTGGTTTGTTCGAATTTATTAATAGAGGTAGCAAGATAAAAAGTGTTAAATATCCTTTCCTTGATATTACATTTATGACTGCCCATGCTTCTAAGGGCCTGGGCTATGATAATGTAATAGTTGTTAATGGAAAGAATGAAACATATGGTTTCCCATCCAAAATAGAAGATGATCCTGTACTCGCATTTGTAATAAAAAGCGATAGATCAATAGACTATGCAGAAGAACGCAGATTATTCTACGTTGCGATGACAAGAACCAAGAACCGTGTGTTCTTTATAGCTCCCGAGAAGAATCCATCCGAATTTCTACTTGAAATTAAGAAAGATTATAAGAATGTGGTTCTTAGAGGTGAGTGGAATACAGATCCTCTCAACAACACACTCACAAAGAAAACTTGTCCGATTTGTGGTTATCCTATGCAGTTCCGATATAAGAATGGCTATGGTTTGAGACTTCATATTTGCACCAACGATCCCGAGGTTTGCGGATTTATGACTAACGAATATGGCGCGGGAAAACTGGCTATTATGAAGTGCGATCAGTGCCGTGATGGGTATCTTATTGTTAAGCCGGGAAAGGATAATAGCTATTTCTTGGGTTGTACTAACTATAAAAAAGATGGTAGTGGCTGTGGCAAGGCAATTAGCAAGCAACAATATTATGAGATGCTTAGCTTAAAGCCGGACGTTGTCGAGCAGGCAGAAGTGCCCCAAATTAAAGTGGTTCCACCTAAGAAAATAACCGACATATCTTTGCCTAGTAAAGGTATCGCTAAGGAGCCCACTCGTGTATATATAAAAATGGCAGAGGTTGATGAGATTTTTTATAAGAATGCCAATCTTAACTATGTGGTTCATACTATTTTGCAATGTGTCTCTGATATGAGTGCAAAGCAGTACTATGGTGTTACAGTGTTGATAGACATTCTTAGAGGCTCGCATAGCCAACGTATTGAACAAAAGAAACTCGACCAATTGGAACAACATGGCGCCTTGAACAATCTTTCACGTGATGATTTGGAAACAATAGTTGAGTGGATGCTTGATATGCATTTTATTCTCAAAACTAAGGGACCATATCCTGTGTTGCATCCCACATACGAAGGAACTCACTATAATGAAACTCTGACATCCAGTGCGTTGATGAAGCTGCACAATAAATTGAAACAAAAATAATTAAAGCCCCTGGGTAATAATGAACCAGGGGCTTAACTTTATGTTTCTAAATTTTTTGCTTCCTTTTTGTATTTATAATAGGAGTTTCTCGAACACCCACATAGCTTTATGACATCCGGATCTTCAAGGCTACCGCCGAAGTCTTTTGAGTGCTTCTGAATAATAGCCTTACACTTCAGAGATTTCTTGGTCGTGAGGCTCGTGCCTTTAGGGAGTCCTATATGGGCTCCTTTATTTTTTGCTTCTCGCATACCTTGACTGATACGTGTGTGAAGATCGTTGACTTCTTTTTCGGACTGCTCAAATGCTGCCTTGATCTGTTCCTCGGCAAGAGCCATAAGGAAGTCGTTTATGAGCATAACATTGCCTTTGAAGAAGTCGTCCACTGCTTGATTGCCGGTTTCGATGTTGATGCTCAATAAGTTGCTCTTGGAATTCTCGTAAACAGAGGTATTAATTAGTGGCTCGTTGAGGAAGATAAGTGAGATCCCCAGCTCGTAGAGCTTCTTGTAGTCTTCGAATCCCTCTGTTGCGTTCCTAGACATTCTTGAAACTGAGTCAAAGACGATGGTATCGCCTGCTTGAACTAAGTTGATAAGCTTGTCCCATATTGGTCTTGATTGAGTGGTGCCGGTGAAGTGCTCTCTGAAGATTTGAGCTTTAGGATAGAGATTCAAGATATTAGTGATCTGACGCTCAAGCTTTTGATGCGGTGTTGAAACACGTGCATAACCGTAAATCATATGTGCCTCCAGTATTAGAAGTAGCTAAAGTTTCTTGCGGTACTTATATTATGCCGTGTTTTGATCGTTTTGTAAGCCCTTTTTAAGCAAAATTAGTACAAAGTTTGCAAATGTTTCTTTCAATACTGGTTTGTTTATGGTTTTATATTGATTTAGTACCAAAAGTATGTTATACTATGGTTGTACTAATTTTTGCTAGAGGTGTATTATGGCACAACCATGGTTATTTGAAGAAGATTATATAGTTTGTAAATTTTACCTTGAACACGCACAGTCATGGAAAGAAAACTTTGAAAGCCTAATGGCATTGTTGCGTGATAATGATTTTTTAAGTAGAGATAAAGGATCCGTTAGGATGCGAGTTCAAAATTATGAGAGTCTACATACTGGAAAAGGTTTGTCCCATGCTTCAAAGCAATCGCGAGACATTTATTCTGCAATGTTGAAACGAATAGCCAATCCAGGAAAATATCAAGTTTTATATAGTCAGCTAGACTCAGCTACTTCAGAGAGTTTAAATAAGGTGTCAACCAACCAGCATTGTTACACCCCCGTAGGGGCACCTACTGGAGAAGGCTTTTATAAAGTCTTTAGGAGGTTCTTAGATGCAAGTGGATTTACCGATCCGCAAGTGTATGGTTCATGCAATATGGGGAGAGATACTTTCTGGAGGATAATGAATAAGAAAAACTCTAGCATCAATAAAAAAACTGTAGTTCAATTGTGTTTTGGTTTGAAGTTAAGTTATGAGGATAGCGCAATATTAATAGGCGCTGCTGGCTTCTCTTTCGCACCCGGCGAAGAGTTTGACAATGTAATTGCAACTTATTTGAAAAATAAAGATTATGACGTCAATGACGTAAATCTGTCTCTTGCTGAAAGAAAAGTCCCAGAAAGTTTATTTCTACTACAAAAGAACAGAAGATCACCATTAGAAGAATAAGATCGTTTAAGATCCTAGATAGTGAGGTTAACTATCTAGGATCTTTTTTGTTTGTACCATTGATTTTTAAAGGTAGATAGCGTATCAACATTTGGCGTGGAGAAATGAGTTATAATTTATATGTGGTTTGAAGGATGTATCTTCATAAAATAATTACTCGCACCTACCTTGATCTTTGACAAATAAATATATTTTTTTATATAAAACAAAGTAAACTAGTAAGTCCACTTACCACATTTTTCCTCAAGTTACTATTCACTCTCTATTTTATATAAAATATATATATTTCATATTAAATTTCTCATCTCACTCCAAATTTCTTACCCCTAACTATACCCTAACTATACCCATTTGTTTCATTAAAACAATTATAATAATCAAAGGAGATCAAACAAATATGAAATCTTATTTTGTCCCCAAACAGTTCACAACAAACAGCACATCGCTTGCTGAAGGCAATTATCGTGTGCGCATTAATCATGCCTATCTTAGCGAGGATAACTATGGTAACATCCGACTTGAAGTTGTATTTGACCTTAGTGGAAAAATCAGAAAGCTTTGGTATGGCATAATCATTAATTCTGATGACGATGATGCAGTAAGTAATAAGCTTAATAACTTTTTCCATTCTTTTGGAATTAACTCGAGTGAAGAAGAAAACTTTGACTCTTGGGTAGGCAAGATGGGCGCAGTCCGTGTCAAACCGGCCAACTGCTGTGGAAAACCCGTTGATAGAGTTGTATTCTGCCTTAGTAAAGAATATCAGAGAACGCTTCCCGCGTGGAAAGAAGTTCCCTATATTAGTCGATAAGTTAAAAAATATAACATAAAGGAGATTACCAAAATGAAAGTTAATTACACAAACGCCCCTGGTACTTATTACACAGCCTTCTATAGTATAGAGCACGGTAAACTTTACGCTGCTTATGGAGATGAAACTTGCTATACTCCCGTTTTCCCCGTAATAAAAGAGTCCAATACCATGTATTCTTTCTTCATTACGGTGAGATCTCAGGAATTCGTGGACGAAGTTCTCAATAACATGTTGGTTCACCATGATGATCCCAATAAGAAATTTAGTATTGTGCTTCGAGATAAGGAGTCCGTTGTTTCTTCTAATGATAAAATCATTTTCGCTGCTGCTACTAGTTTGGGCGCATTGTATTATGCAACAAAACAGATTTACGAAAATGTCGATCAGTTCAAGAAATGCAATTTTACAGGCTATCGCAAAGAACTTAAGGTTCCTTCTAAAATTACGATTTGCAATTAAGTTAAAGACATTCATACAAAAATAAAAATATTAATAAATAAAGGAGAATTCACAATGATTAATTGGAATTACAACGCTGCAGATTTTAAGCAGCATGAGAACACCCACCTCATTCCTGAGGGTGACCACAGAGTAGTAGTCAGCAGAGTAACGATCAAAACCTACAGCTCAGGCAACGAGGGCTTTGAGATCATGCTTGACGTATCCGGCTATCCTAACAAGCTCTGGCACCGCATTATTTTGGATCCTGCTAACCCCGAGAAAACCAACCATCATCTTGGTAAGTTCTTTGAATCCTTCGGGATTACCAACTACGACCTTGAGTGCTTTGAAGACTGGGTGGGCAAAGATGGGGCTGTAAGAGTGAAGCACGAGAGCTATAATGGTGCTACTTCGGCTAAAGTAATCTTTTGCATCACGAGAGCTTATCAGGCAAAGCTGCCCGCTTGGAGTGAACCGACTTACACAAGACCTTATGGCAACACAACATCGAGTCAGACGGTTAATAGCACTCCCAATATGCCTAATGAGTACGTACATGCTGCATCTCCGCAGCATCAGATGAAGTTTGAAGGCTTCTCGTTCTAAATGAGTAAAAACATAGGGGCTGTAATACCGATTTATAGCCCCTGAATAAGAAATAAAGATTATATTTGAATGCCTATTATGGCAGAAAGGAATTAAAAAGTATGAATAGCAATTATTACAATGGTATGATTGGCATGAAGCCGAAGTCTGATGATACGATCTTTTTCTCAGGGGACGATGACTTTACTTATCGGATTCCGAGAGTGTACTTTGAGTGCCAGGGAGATATTGATCATTCGGAGTCAGCTTTTGATTGGCGCGGAGAGTCTGTAATTACGTTTAAAGACAATCGCGCTGTGAGATATACTGAGTGTAATCATTACGAACTTCTTATGACGGATATTGATGGTTGTACGGAGTGGGTTGATGGACAACTTGCAGATGTAATGGCTTATGATATGCAGTATGCTAGCGATGTCAGAACAGTCAAAAGTTATTTGATTGAAGAATTTGATTGGAACAAATCCGAGAAAAGAACGTATAAGGTTATCTTAGAATCCACATCCAAACTTGAGGAATCTGATGAAGAATACCTTAAAAGTGTTATCGATAGAGATAGTAAGTGTATTGATGAAGAGTACGTATTAACGGATCCGGATAAATAATATCAACTCGATACACTTACACTCAAAAGAGAATTAGCGTAATATTAACAAGTTAGGGGCTATATCACCGATTTGATAGCCCCTAAATAAGAATTATAAAAAATAAATTTGATTGCCTATTGTGGCAGAAAGGAATCTAAAATTATGTCTAGTGTTTATTATGGCGGTTCGATTCGTATGAATCCGGAACCTGAGATGCTCAATCGTGATCCTATGTTTGAAGGGGGATATCCTTACAATGTACCTAAGATTTATCTTGAGGGAGTCGGAGAATCGTACATGCCTCAATGGTGCTTCAATTGGGATGATGATTCCGTTGTCGTTGTTAGGGACAAACATGTGGTGAAATACACCAAATCAGCTTATCTTGAGCTTCTTGCTAAGAACGAAGCTGGAGAAATTGTTTGGATGGACGGCAGAAGCGCTCCTTATAGTACTCGTTGGGCTGGAGAGTATCTTGGCGAGGATCGTGAAGCTTATGAGTATACTATAACGGAGTATGATTTGAATGAGTTGAAAAAGAGAAAGTACAAAGTGGTATTGGAAGAAGATGAGTTTCTTGATAATCAGGAGTTGCATTCATTGTCTAAGTATGGTGTAGAGGAGACAATTGATAGTCATTTTGAAATTAGAGACGGCGTCCTTCTTCAGTATATTGGTAAGGATCGAGATATTATTATACCTGACGATGTTACGGAAATCGGTGCTGATTCGTTTAAGGGATGCTCGGATTTTAATAGTATTACAATCCCCAAAAGTATTGAAAAGATTTCTTGTGTCGGTAGGGAAGGTTGTCGTACGAAGCACCTTGAGGTGGCTGAAGATAACCCCAAATACTACATCCAGGACGGGTGTCTCATTGATAGGGAAGAAAAAGAACTTGTTTGGGCATATTTTGGAAGTACTATCCCCGATGACGGTAGCGTTGTAAGAATTGGGAGAAATGCATTTTACTGGCGTTCGGATATTTCTAGAATAGTTATTCCTGATGCTATTATTGAAATTGGAGATAATGCGTTCGGCAATTGCAATGCACTGAAAGAAATTGTGATTTCTGATATTTGGGCTAGAGATGCTCAGCGTATCTTTGGCAGAGAATTGAAAAAGGACGGAGACAAGTGGACGTTTGATACTTCATCGTTATTTTGGTTTTAACTTTTGAGTAATAATATTTTCGAAAGAAAGGAGGTGATCAACCGTGAAAAATAAATTAGACAAGATGTTCGAGTGTGATTATATCAGAGTCCCCAGACCGTTTATCAGAAAGTTCAACTTGAACACAGCTGTTATGTTATCAGAGATCTATTCCGAATATACATATTGGAAAGACCGCAATGAGCTTCAGCAGGGCGGATGGTTCTATAGTACCGTTGAGAATATTTATTATAATTCCGGACTCAGTAAGCATCAGCAGCTTGTAGCATGTAAAGAACTTGAGGACTATGGAATAATCAAGATCAAATATCATGGGATGCCTAAGAAGAGATATTTCAAGTTCAATCATGAGGTATTTGAGAAGCTATATAATGACTTTGAATTGAATGCTAATACAAGCGATGAAGCCGTAGAGCCTAGAGATTATAACCAAGGATCCGAAGATCGTTTACCGAAACGAAAATTTGAAGGATTCTCGTTTTGAGAAATGAAGATAGCCCGTGCTTTCTGGCGCGGGCATACTTTTGTACAGTTCAAAAATCAGATGATTATAGTTGAATTATCATACGATTATGGTTGAATTTTTGAATCATAGAGGTTGAATTATTGAACCTATTCGGGGCAGAAACTGAACATAAATAATAATAAATAATAATAATATATAATAAAATTAATTAATAATATTTATGCTATAAAGCATTAAAAAGCTTTATAGCAATTATCTATAGTAAAATATCTATACTAGTATTTTGAGTAAATATAATGAAAATAAAACAGTCGTTCAAAAATTGAACGATTGGCTGGGCAGGGGGCATTGAGAGGCGGAGAAGGACAAGTAAGAGGGAGAAAAAGTATAATATAAAAAATTATTATATTAATTTGTTTATATATATTTATATACATATATTGAAAGTTGAGAAAACAGGGGGAGTAAAAAATATATAAATTAAATTGTTATTATATACATTAGTTGACAAGTAGAAAAAGTCTATTTTAACTTGTCAATTAATGTATCAATATCATTATTTAATAATAATTTTTTACAGCCCGGCTTTTTCATAAGCCTTCAAATGCTCCAACGAATCTGCAACCAATTCCTCAACATCCTCATCCAACCCAAGCACCTTGTTCGAATACTCATACGAAGCCCATAGATCTCCCGTGGTGAGTTTATCTATGATAGCTACCAGAATGTTTAGGCGGTCATCTAGGTACTCACAAAAGAGATCCGTGATAAGCCCGGGGTCAAGGATGTCTATAAAATAATAAGGGTGTGTTTGACAATATGATTTCAATAATTCGCGATCATCATAAGGATCGGGGAAGCTTTCATCCACATCGGAGCAAAGCTTATTCAGCTCACACCATAGATTAAAGAAATTTTGTTTACTGATAAAGAACTTATACTTCACCCAATAGTGCACAAGAATTCCATAGAATAGCTTGAGCTGCCTATTATCTAACTTAATCAATCTATCCTTGAGCTTTCTTCTAATAACTTTTTTATACATGTCTAATTCCTTTCAAGCCTAATCCTGGCTATGTCTTTTTATACCATTCAATTAATTTAGCGCATATTTATGCGAAACATACGAAAAAAGCTGATGATCTAATTTTCAATCATCAGCTTTCTTATTTACAGACATTTTGCGCTGCCTGCTAAATTTTCAATACCAACTACCGCCGAATACGTCTACGCTTATGTAATAGTTTTCGATAATTTCTTCAATAGTAAACTTCTTCTTGATCAACACCGCGGCGGTAATCAGACTCATGTGGTCGTAAGCGTACTTTATGATATTATCTATGAGTTGCTTTCTAAACTTCTTGTCCTCATTGACCTTAAATGGATTACTGTCGAAGGTTTCAAGGAACTCCTCAAACTGCTCCGTAGATATCATACATCCTTGTGTGTGGTTCATCTTATAAAAGAACTTAAAGAACTCATGAAGACCTTCAGCACTTAGGCTCTCAAGCTCTTTCGTTAAGGTTTCTACTACCTTGTTATCCTTGATTTCAATATTTTCCATAATACTTTCACTTTCTAAATTTTATTTAACAACAGAGCGCAAAGTGTTGTTCTATATAATTTAGCAAATAAGATATCTTGTACAATATCAAAATCTTTTTCTTTTATCTTTTTCTCCTCTGAAATATTATCTATTGATAAGGTTTACGGTAACCTCATCCATTTCACCTCCAAAGAAACACTCAAGTACTTCGTCAAAAATCGTATAGTCTTCATTGGTAAGTGCAAACAGCGTCATTGAGGATTTGAGTTTCATTGAATCAATGTCGCCAAATATCTCGTAAGCACTTTTGTTCTTGTGTTCGAGCAACGCACCACAGAGCTCATAAAGCCTCTCGGACAACACCGGATGTTTGAGATACGCTTTGGCTTCTTCAATATCCGAAATACCATATATATAAGCCATAGAGCTTATACCAAGCCCACGAAGTTGAGGTAAGATATACCACATCCAATGCGAGCGTTTCTTTCCGGTTTTGATTTCTTTTAGTGCTATCGGGTACATTTTTTCTTGAGCATCAAGAAAACGATTTAAAGAATTAATATCCATATTATTACTTCCCTAATTAATTATATCATAGATATCGAAATTCGTAACATTATTTTTTATCGCTGTCACCAAAAACTAGCGTCTTATCCAAGTCTTGAGCAAGCGAAACTTTCTTTCTGTGGCTAATATGCGCATAAATATTCGCAGTCGTAGAAATATCCGCATGCCCAAGCCATTCCTTGATCGAGTTGATGTCCCATCCCTTATCGACTAATATACTAGCGGTTGAATGACGAAGATCGTGATAGCGCATATGAGGAAGTCCATGGCGATCCAGGGCGCGCTTAAAACTCCTTGTGAGGCTGTCGGGACGGTAGGGCACACCGTTAGGGTTCTTGAAAATATAGTCGTTCACAACATAACCTGAGCCGAGTCGGCACTTGTAGTCTTCCTGCTGATCTCGGAGCTTCAAAAGCAAATCTTTCACATCGGGCAACAGCTCATAGGTTCGTTGACTGCAATAAGACTTGGTACTGTCTTTAGCAATTATGCGTGAGCCACCGACTACGGTGTGGTTGATCGTGATTGTATTAGCCTCAAAGTCAACGGCTTGCCATCTGAGCCCTAATGCTTCGGACTTTCTTAAACCGTAATAGAGCGTAACGAATACGATCGGACCGATCTCTTCATTCCTGAATGCATCGAGCATTTTCTGAGCATCTTCAGCTGTCATAAAAACTTGCCTCTCATCTTTTTTATTTTTCTTTTTGGGTAACGGAACCTGAAGCGCGGGATTGATCTTGATATCTCCGTAGAGAACGGCGTAGTCGAAGACATGGCGAAGGATACTGATGATCTTTCTAATCGACGTCGTAGATTGACCGCCGATCTTGTTGTCCTTGCGACCGCCGTCGCTTGAGAGATAATTGACGTAATCGAATATGTGTCCTGCTGTGATATCTTGAATATTCAGATTCAGGTCCCTGAAGTAGGGAATCAAGTGGCGATCAATATAGGTGTGATATCCGTCGTAGGTGGTTTCGGCGACCTCGCCGATTTGGAGCTCTTTCCACATTTTAAGATAGTCAGCCATCTTGGACGGATGGTTGCTCTTTTCAAGATAGCTGTATTTGTCGATCATCGACTGAATCATAGCCGTAGCTTTTTGCTTAGCGCCCCGCCCCGAAAGACCCGTCGACACCCACTTTTCTTTCCTTTTCTGATGGTTATCATAATAGGTGAGCCGGACGTAATAAACGTCCTTTCTTAATGCAACGCAACCTGTCATATCAGCACCTCAATCTTCATCTTTGGGGAAGAGGACTTCGATGGCAATTCGAGCGCCAAGACGAAAAGCGTATATAAATAACTCACGCTCATTGATATCGGTAAGTTCTGCCTGACAGTCATCGAACTTCTCAAGTGTTTCTTTCTGCTTTTCTGTGAGTGTTTCCTGCAGATTGTCGTGGTGATCGGCAATATACTTCATCAGTTGCCTAGCTTCTTCATTAGGCTCTCTGCCATCAAAGCTGGGACATATGTTGCCGTAGAACAGTTCTTCAAGTATTGATTTCATAATTATCACTCCTAGTTGGTTAAGATATGATAATTATATCGTGAAATCGCGCAATCGCGAATAGGTTGTGAGGATTGTTTGCGGAAAGGTTGCAAGTGAACGATTTTTGTGGTATAATATAGAAAGGCGACAGAGTTATTAAGGTTGCGGTGGAGTGTTGATTTATTGAAGATAAAATAATTATAAAAGTTGAGGATATTATGAATCGTTCGGAGAGGTTATTAAGTGCGTTTTCTGAGGATTATTTTTTCAAAGAACTGGTGTTAGATGATTTGTGCTTTATTCCCGAAGGTGGCACAAAAATCGAACTCGCAGATCTTATAATAAACCTACAAGACATTATAATTGCAATACAATTAAAAGAACGAAGCGAAGAAGAGCAATCGTTTAACGATGTTACTGAAAACAAGTGGCTTGAAAAAAAGTGTAAGGTAGCAAAGAAACAGGTAAAGCAAACAATGCGGTTGATAACATCTGGTGCATTACCGTCATTTCAAAATAAGCGCGGACAATGTATTTCGTTGCGTTCCGATTCCCGAATAATTCCTCTTGTGGTTTTTGACAATTCTCATATCAAAAAGTATCCTCATATTTTAAGGAAACACTCTGATGAAGGTATGAGCATAAGTTGTATGTCTTTTGATGATTATGTTGAAATGTGTCGTACACTTATATCACCTATTGAGATCGTATCATACTTAGAATTTCGCAAACGCATATACGAAGAAAATGGTGATATAGATATTATGATTTGGGATATGAGTGATACTGAGATGGTTATTTCAAAACCAGCGCAGCATGAATCCTTGGTTGTAAACTTCTTGTTACAAACATACGGCAAAGAAAGAGCAAAAAAACAACTTCCTGCATTACAGTATTTCAGGAGCTTTCTGCACGAACTTCCAAACCATACAAAAGGAACAACTATCGAGAAAGAAACTTATGGTATATTAGTGTTCCTTGCTCATATGAACCGAGAAGAAATGGATGCTTTTTGGGAGAGGTTAATTAATACTAAAGAAGATAATGAAAAAGGGAAGAAAGGACTTCTCTATTCGTTACGCCGTAGTGATAATGAATTCGCTATTGTATTTATTTCAGGGGTCATCCGACCGATGAGCGAAATTCTTCCGTTAGTATACCAAAAAGGGGAAGTAAAACGAATTCTTGAGGTGGCTGTTTACTATGTGAACGAGGAAGAATTTGCAATTGATTTTTTGTATTGGGACAACACAAATAGTTGATTACAAAGAATTACACTCGTTGTTTATCAAAAATGAAATAATTGAAAGGTCTTTTTGATTAATGTTTGATCTTTTTTCAACACGTGAAGTCGCATCTATCATATACTTATTGCTAATATTTTTTGTGATTCTATTAAAAACAAAAGACATTACACTATTTACGAACGTAATAAAATCACTCTTGAAAAAGGTGTTTATCGTTCCAGTGCTGTTCTTAGTTGTATATGCATCTCTAATTGTGTTTGGGCTTCAATTTCTTCCGTTTTGAGATTGGTTATTGATAAAGGATATAATTATTTGGGTTTTGTTTATCGCAACACCAATTTGCTTTAAGGCAGCGGTGAATAGGAAAAAGGAGCAATATCCATTCAAACGAATGGTAATTGACAACTTTGTTTGGTCAGCAATATTAGAGTTTTTTGTCGGTGCTTTTACATTTTCTTTTGTTGCAGAACTGTTAGTAGTTCCGGCGTTTTCGTTCCTTGTATTGTTACAAAATCATGACAGGAATAATGAGAAACTTAAAGATGTACATAAATTAATAGACGGAATATCAGTTTTAGCGGGGTTGGTATTGCTTGCATTTACTGTTAATGCCGCAATTAATGTTATTAAGGACGAAGGAATTACAAATGTGCTTGTTTCATTCTGCATTCCAATCATATTCTCGATAGCATTTCTTCCCGTCGTATATATGTTAGCTGTCCGTGGAAAATATCATGATTTGTTTGTTAGATTAAAGATTCGAAATAATGGTGATGAGCTTGAATTGAAAGTCAAGAAAAAAGCAATTGTGCGTGTGTGCGGCTTGTCATACAAAAAACTTCGCAAATTTGAACATGGATATTATTCGGAATATATTCCAACTATACGTTCAGGTAACGACGATGAAACGTTGTTGCAATTTATAAAGAATTTTAAAAATTGAGTGGACGTAAAATTTGCACTCTCACGATAAAACGAAGGTGCAAATTTTGCACTTTTTATAGCGGAGAATGGTGCAAAAATCTCCGCAAGTGGTCAAATGTGAAAATTGCACTTATGTAACATAAGACAGTATTACACGAATTGCGTAGCAAATTGCGTAACACCCTTCAAAAAACTGCGTAACAGGCAAGAAAAATGAGCATTTTGATAAAGTTTCAAAATGCTCAAAAATCCTTATAAAACAAAGAAAAACGAGCAACTTGCGTTGCTCGTTTAACTGGTCTGAGTGACAAGACTTGAACTTGCGGCCTCTACCACCCCAAGGTAGCGCGCTACCAACTGCGCCACACCCAGATCTTGCGCTCGGCGTTTATTCCGCAGACTATTGCCCACGGCTTCGCGCCTTGCGACTTAAATATTATATCACATTAATTCTCGATTGTCAATAGTATTTTTGATTTTTTTCATCTTTTTCGACGATTTTGCGTATTTTTGGCATTTTGCTCGATTTTGATCACTTTTTTCTCGCTTTACTGCTCATTTTGCTACCAACGATCGCCGTGGTTATTGCTATAAATACCAATACAACTGCCACGAGCATCACAGTCGTTATTTCTGCAGTGGGGGTCTCGGGAGTTGATTGCTCGGAGGTGACGGGAGACTCTTGCTCGATTGTCTCAACGTCGGTCGTTTGATCGGTTACGGGCGCAGAGATGCTCAGAAGGATCACCTCATCCCAATGCTCTGTATCAAGATTGGTTTCGCCGTAAACCATCAGCGTTCTCTTGCCCTTGATGATTTCAGCGTTTGATATACTCAACTTTTCGGGCATCAGTGAATTATCGAACAGTATCAGTTCAAAATCCTCTGCGGTGCCCGATTTTTCGCGGCTTTCGCTGATAGATTTCAGTTTCCCACCGAGAATTTCGACCGTCACGTGCTTCGTATTGGCACTGTCGCCCGCGACGAAGAGATCGTTTATCACCGCATCATCCTTGACCGTCACGAGCGAAGATTCGCGCTCTCCGACTGATTTTGACGTCTCACTCGCGACAAGACGGCTGACGAAGGCGTTTCCGCCTACGGTCACGGCATAATTACCCGTGCTTGCCGCCTCGGCATTAGAGGGCGCGACAAAATCATAGATTCCGCTGAGGAGCGTGATCTTGACATCACTTGTTGTGACTTCGCTTCGTCTTCCACCTCGGATAAAGAGCTTTCCTCCGCTTGCGGGAGAATACGTATATCCGCCTGAAACGGCTTGATTGAGTTGTGAAAGCATTGCGGGTGAGGTCGTGTTTGTCGGATAATAATCAATCCCAAGCTTGAACATAAATCTGAGCTCGGTCAAAGCATCCGCGCCGCGAAGGCAAGCAAGAAGTCCCGCATCATGTGCGCGGTCGATCCAATTCTTTGCCTTTTCATAGTTTTCCTCGTTTGCGAGTCCCTTGATATTGAATGCGATTCCTGCGTTGACGTTGCCGTCGGAATCGGTCATTTTCGAGAGCCGATCGATGCTGTTTGCATAACCCGCATCGGTCTGAACGCCCCATATCAGATGATGAAAAACGTCGCGGTTATAGGAATACGACACCTCGAGCGCGGAAAGATCGCTGCAGGACATTATGATATTCTCGGCGGCAAAATATTCAAGCGCGGTATCTATGATTTTTTTGATCACGCGCTCTCTCGAGTCTTTGATCTCGATAAAGGGCTTCGATCCGTACTTATTGCAGATCTCGAGATACTCGCGGAAGGTTGGGACGTAGAGTCGAGTTTTATCCGCCGAGGCAAGATCAAAGCCGTACGAAGAGGAGTCGATGCGGTATTTTTTTATCTCGGAATAGGTCATATCCCGAACCTTGCCGCTGCCGTTTGTGGTGCGGTCGAGAGTCTGATCGTGGATACAAACGAGCTCACCGTCGGCGCTCATAATCACGTCGGTTTCGATGAAATCGAAGCCGAGCGCACCCGCAGCTTCGAAGGCGAGGATCGAGTTTTCGGGACCCATAGGTTGAAATCCTCTGTGCGCGCTGAGAATGACCGATTCGGTTTCGGCTTGCGACATAGCGGGGAAGTGCTCGGTATAGGAAGAGCTCCAATTTGTATTGATCACATCCACGCTTTCGGCGACGTAAAGCTCGGTTGAAGCATAGATCGTCAGCGAGACGGACGATCCCTCGCCGCGGTCGATGATCAGGTTTTCAAATCTCGTCGGTCCTCCGAGGACGAATCTGTGCTCGTCGCTGACTGAAAGAGAGGATTTCGACGCGACGCTGATCAATAGCCGCGCGTCAAATTGCTTGCCGAGGTAGGAGGACGTATAAGTCACCCGACCCTTATGCGAGATCTTGCCGTTGTAATTGAAATGATCGGAAACCGTGAGGGTACCGCAAATTACGATCACTCCGCGAGAATCGTGATCGTTTTCTATGCTCGAGTTGCTAAAAAGGACTCCGTAAGCATCCTCGAGACTGCCTACGGGCGAGGACGCGGACGATCCGTCGCCTTTGCCGCCGTCTCTGATGTAGACAGCAGCTTCACTTGCCGCGGATACGGTAGGAATCATTGAAGCAAATATGACTGCCGTAAGCAGGATCGCTATAGCCTTTCTCATGCTGTCCTCCTTTTTGATTTCTGACAATAGATTATCATAAAAAGACGAATTTGTCAAGCATTTTTTGCCGGATACGCAATCGGAATAGAATTGCGGGACGGAGAATAGGATGAAGTATATCTTTCCTTGGAGGCAATATGAAATTATCTATCGGAATATGGCAATGGATCGGATTTGGCGTTACGTCGGCTTTGGGGACCTTTCTGCATTTTCTTTACGACCTGACAGGCGGAGCGACGTGGGCGGCGGTCATATCGGGCGTGAACGAATCGACCTGGGAGCATATGAAGCTCTTGTTCTTCCCTATGTTCGCTTTCGCAGTTATTGAGAGTTTTTTCTTCCGCGAGCGTGAGGATTTTTGGTGCGTGAAGCTGAAGGGGATACTGCTCGGTCTTGCGCTGATCCCCGTGCTTTTCTACACCTTCAACGGCGTGATCGGCGAGTCGCCCGACTACGTAAACATTGCGATCTTCTTCATAACCGCGGCGATCGTGTATATCAGCGAGTCGCGTCTCTTCAAAAAGGGAACGACAAAATGCCTGTTCCCGAAGTTAGCCGTCGGATTGCTTTGTCTGATCGCAATTCTATTCGGTATATTTACGTTTGTGACGCCCGAGATCGGTATTTTCAGAGATCCGCTGACGGGGACTTACGGAATATAGAAAAGTACTTGCGTAATGTGATTTTTTGTGATATAATGTACTTACAAGCTTCGGCTTGAATATTTTTACGGAGTGTGCTGTTTGATAAACACCAACCTTTTGGAGATTGTACTGTAAACGGGAGGTTTGCAAATACATTCTTGGCATTCCTCTCGTGACCGATGGTCAACGATTATGAAAGGATCAAAAAATGAAAAATTTGACGATACGAACCGAAATAGAAAAAGACTACAGAGCAGTAGAAGAACTCACCCGGGAGGCGTTCTGGAACGTCTACAAGCCCGGTGCGGATGAACATTATTACGTCCACATGATGCGCAACCATCCCGATTTTATCCCCGAGCTTGCATTTGTGCTTGAGCTTGACGGCAAGATAATCGGCAATATAATGTACACAAGGGCGTGGCTCGAGGACGAAAAGGGCGAGCGCAAGGAGATACTCTCCTTCGGACCGCTTTGTGTGGCTCCCGAATACCAAAGGCAGCGGCTCGGTAAGATACTGATCGAGCATTCGTTTGAGGTAGCACGAAAGATGGGATACGATGTGAACATCAACTTCGGCAATCCCGGCAACTACGTCAGCCGCGGATTTGTCAGCTGCAAGAAGAAAAACGTCAGCTTCGTAGTTGACGGGAACCACCCGACCGCGCTTCTCGTTTGCGAGCTTGTGCCGGGTGTGCTTGACGGCAAAAAGTGGATGTACATCCCCTCAACCGCCGCTGATTGCTGCGAGGACACCTCCGCCGTCGAGGCATTCGATGCAACTTTTCCCAAAAAGGAAAAGAAATGGATGCCGAGCCAGGAGGAGTTCTATATCTATAGCCATTCTTCGGTCGTAAGATAACAAAACGCCGCCCCGAAATCTAAAGATTTCGGGGCGGTTGATTTATATAAGTATTCCGTTACAATGATCGATCTCGTGCTGAATGATCTGCGCGGTCCAGCCGGAGTAGGTTTTGATGCGGGGTTGCATCTGCTCGGTCTGATAGCGGACCTTGATAGATTTGTAGCGTTTGCAGGGGCGGGGACCGCCGAGGAGCGAGAGACAGCTTTCCTCGGTGTTGTATGCGCCGTCAGCCTTTATGATCTCGGGATTGAACATAACGGTATAGGTCGGCGCTTTTCCGCTTTCGTCAAGAAAGGCGATAATGCGCTTGCGGACTCCGATCATATTCGCCGCCATCCCGACGCAGGTTTCTTTATGCGCCTTCAAGGTTTCAAGTAGATCGTCTGCAATCCGCAGATCGTCTTTTGTTGCCATTTCCGACTTTCCGCCGAGAAAGATCGAATCGTGCATCAGTTCTTTGATCATTTTATATTACTCTCTTTTCAATTTTTTCATACCACGGCTCGATGAGCGAGAAGGGGATCAGCTCTCCTGCGGATAGAGCGAAGAGATTGGCGGGGCGCATTGTGAGTCCGTGATAATCGCTGCCACCGCTCTTGAAAAGTCCGCGGCGGTCGCAGAAATCTTCCATAAACTGCTTTTGCTCGGGCGTAAAAGTGCCGTAAAAGCATTCCATTCCGTCAAGACCGTATTCGGCGATCTCGTCAAGACCCGAGAGGACGTTTTCGGAATAGCAAAAGGGATGCGCGAGGAAGGTAAGTCCTCCGCAGGCTTTGATCATATCGAGAACAGTCGGGAGATCCGCGCAGAGCGGAGACTGATCGCTATAGAGCGGACTTTTGGCGTTGAAGAGATATTTTCGCATAAATCTGTGGCGGTCAAGAGTCAAAAACTCCTCTTCGCTTTCAAAAAAGCGCGCGTTTTCGGGGTGCCGCTTTATCTCCGCAAGAAGATAGATTCGGTTCGATTCGCGCGAAACGTCAAAGAGAGTCCAAGGCTCGTGCGTCATAGCGCGAACGAATTCGGGATCAAGAGTAACGCCAGCCGCAACCATGGCCTCGGCGTTAAGGCGGGATTCCAGAATCTGCTTTTCGTAAGCACTCGGATAATTCTCCGAGATAAGAAAAGCCATTTTCTCTGTGTCTATGCCGTAGCCGAGGATCTCGACAACGTCGCCGCGGAAGGTCGTGTTGAGCTCGACACCGGGGAGGATCTTACCGCTGAAAAGATGACGGCATTCGTTCAGATGCGAGTATGCGGCGACAGTATTGTGATCGGTCACCGAAAAAAGCGAAAGACCGTGTTCCTCTGCGGCGGCAAGTGAATGCTCGAGCGTCACCTTGCCGTCAGAGAAGTTGGAGTGTGTATGCAGATCAATGTATTTCATTTGAGAACCATCTTTATTGCCCAAAGCTGAAGCCGCTTTGGCAGAATATTCAGCATCAAAAGGAGCGGATTGCGGTTGATGCTGTAGGCAAATACGGGATTGCGCTTACCGAGGATGCGCGCGGCTTTTTCTGCGATTTTTCGGGGAGGAACGCATCGCGCCTCAACTCGGTTTACGATCTTCTTGAAGCGGTCGGCGTTGCAGGTGTAAAGCTCGGTTTTCTCGCAGAAGAGGTCAAGAGCATCGGTTGAGACACCGAGCATACCCGTTTCCACCGCACCCGCGCGGAGCACAGAGACCTTGATTCCGAGAAGCTGAAGCTCCATCCTCAGAGAATAGGCGTATTTGTCGAGCGCGGCTTTCGTCACGGCGTAAATGCCCGTGAAGGGGAGAGGATCGAGAGGCGCGAGCTCGCTTGTCGTGATAAGTATGCGGCTTCCGTTTCCGAGAAGGGGCAAAAATGTC
Organism: Eubacteriales bacterium; assembly: GCA_045632925.1. Classification (GTDB taxonomy): domain Bacteria; phylum Bacillota; class Clostridia; order Oscillospirales; family CAG-272; genus CAG-390. Next base: position 43,868 of record JAZQXP010000016.1, read on the forward strand.
TTGTTGACGAGGAAGGCACCGTGCATATTGACGTCAAAAATGCGGCAAAAGCTCTCATCGGTCATCTCAACGAGCGAATCGAGCATGTATATTCCCGCAAAATGAATTACGGCATAGAGGCTGTCTGTGTGGCTTTTAACAGCCTCAAGGGCGGCTTTTACGCTTTCCTCCGATGTGATATCGGCTTCGATCGGGATGATATTTTCCCGCGCATCGCCAACTCTTCTGTCAAGCGCGAAAACACGGAATCCGCGCTTGCAGAGAAACTCCGCAGTAGCGCTACCCATTCCGCCGTACGCGCCGGTTATGAGTATGGATTTCATTTTAACTTCAATCCGTCCGAGAAAGCCTGACCGACCTTCTCGCCGAAAGTCCAATATGCGTGCGAAACGCCGTCGTAGATGATGGGATCGAGCTTTCCCGCGTCGATCTTGCCTTTTTCGTCGAGGATGCTTTCGTCGGCGGAGATGTTGACGATATCGCCGATGCAGATGCCATCCTCGTTGAATTTCACGAGCTTGCATTCGACCGTCATCGGCAGCTCGTCGATGATGGGAGCGTTAACGTACTCGCTCTTTGTCGCGTGGAAGCCCGCCTTTGCGAACTTCTCGGGAACGTCGTTTGCGGAAACGATGCCGACGTAGTCGCAGGGAGCAACGGTCTTGGCGGTCGCAAAGCTGACGGTAAACGCGCCCGTCTTTTTAATATTTTCCGTGGTCTTGTGATCGTGAGAGAGGCAGATCATCACTTGATTCGTGTCGTATACGCCGCCCCAAGCCGCGTTCATCGCGTTGGGCGCGCCGTTTTCGTCATAAGTGCCGATGATCAGCACGGGCATTGGATAGAGCCAAGTTTTGGCACCGAAATTTTTACGCATAATATTTCTCCTTATTTCCTTAGTATCTCGGTCATTTTGCCGAAAAAACGTACTTATCGAGTCGGTCGAAGGCTTCCTTGACCCTCGAGAGGGGAAGCGCAAGGTTGAGGCGGATATGTTCGGTGCCTCCGTGCTGTCTGCCGTCCTGCCAAGCAACGCCGACGTCCCAACCCATCGAGAGAAGCTCGTCGAGCGTCTTTCCGTGCTTACGAAGCCATTCGGAGCAGTCAAGGAACATCATATAGGTTCCTTGCGGCTTTGCGACGCCGATGCCCTTGAAGTGATCGTTTATGTAGTCGTAAGCATAATCGACGTTGCCCGAAAGAGTCGTGCGAAGCTCGTCGACCCACTCGTAGCCCTCGGGCTTGTATGCGCCGATGAGAGCGTGCATCGAGAGGACGTTCATCGAATTGTAATGCGAGAGGGAGGATTCCTTTCGGGCGCGGTCGCGCAGACGCTTGTTGTAGATTATGTGATATGAGCCGATAAGTCCCGCGAGGTTGAAGGTCTTGGAGGGGGCATAGAGCGCGACTGTCCTGTTTCTCGCGTCCTCGCTTACCGACTGCGTGGGGATGTGCTTGTGCCCATCGAGGATGATATCCGACCAGATCTCGTCGGATACGACGTAGACGTCGTGCTTACGGTAGATCTCCATAGCCTTTTCGATCTCCCATCTCTCCCAAACGCGGCCAGTCGGGTTGTGGGGCGAGCAGAAGAGCGCGGCGTGGATATTGTTCTCTACGATCTTGCGCTCCATATCCTCAAAATTCATGCGCCATACGCCCTCCTCGTCGCGGTAGAGAGGAGAGAGGACGATATTGTAGCCGTTACCCTTGAGCGAGCCTGAAAAGCCCATATAGATCGGTCCGTGGACGAGAATGCTGTCACCGCGTGAGCAAAATGTGTTCATCGCGGAGATCATTCCGCCGAGCACGCCGTTCTCGTAACCGATATGCTCGGGCTTGAGCCCCTCGACTCCGTTGCGGATATTCTGCCATTTGATGATCGAGTCGAAATACTCCGTTCGCGGCTCAAAATATCCGAAGGCGGGATGCTCGATCCTCTCGCGCAAAGCGTCGCAGATCGTCGGAAGTGTCGGGAAATTCATATCCGCTACCCACATCGGGATAACGTCAAATCCTTCCTTCGGAAGTCCGGGAGTCCAAGCCTCGCCGAGATTGTCGACAGCGAGAGCATCTTTCCCGCGCCTGTCCATTATAGATTCAAAATCGTATTTCATATTAATTGCCGTTCCTTTGTTTTATTGCCTTCATTATACCAAAAAACAGCGGATTTTTCAATAGAGATCGAAAAAATGGATCAAAAAAAGACCGATTCGTAAATCGGTCTTTTAAATAATAGAATTTATCTGCTCATCATAGTGTCGGAGATGACCTTCAGCACTCTGTCGTAGCAGCCGCCGCAGCCTGTGGAGCAATGAGTGGTCTTCTTTACGTCCTCGAAGACGTCAAGGAGATTTTCAACCTTTGTGTGCTTGTCGAGCGCATCGAGGATGTTGAAGTAGGTTACGTTCTTGCAGTTGCAGATTTTGAAATCTGTTGCGGATCTTGTATCAACGGGCTTAAGGTCGCAGGTCTTCTTTTCGTTTGTCATCGGTTTGTCCTCCGTGTCATGTTTTATTTATATAATTATATCATTTTTTTGATCGATTTTCCGTGACCGAGTCACTTATTTCAGCTTTTTTATTTCTTTTTCAACTGCCGCTATTCTGTCTGCAAGGGGCGGATGGCTGTACTCGAGAACGACGTTTATCTTCGAGGGTGCGAGATGAGCAAAATTCTCGCGCGCAAGCTTTTTGAGCGCGGTGATCATAGCGGGACCGTAGCCCTCGGCAACCGCCTGGCGGTCTGCGCGGTACTCGGCGGCGCGGCTCGAGGCGTTCATAATGATTCCCATAAAGGGCTGAACGATTCCGAGACCGATGCCCATCAGGAGATATGCAAAGCCGTAATTGATGGTCTCAAAGCCGAATGCGGTGTGCATCTCGGGTGCGCTGACAGCAAGGAAAGCGACCGCGCCCATAAGAAGCATATTGCCTACGTTGAGCACCTGACGCTTTGGAACGTCCTTATTGAGTCCGTGACCGAGCTCGTGCGCGAAAACTGCGCAGATCTCGTCGGCACTCATTGCGTTTACGAGGTTGTCGTAGAGAACGATGGTCTTAAGCTTTCCAAAGCCGGTGAAATAAGCGTTGAGTTTTGTGGTGCGGCGGGAGGCGTCCATAACCTCGATAGCCTTGACCTGATATCCGTGCTTGGTCAGAAGCGACATAAGGCTTTCGCGGAGCTCGCCTTCTTCAAGCGGAACAAATTTGTTGCCGATGCGGCTGAAGATGGGGTAAAGGAAGGTGATAAGAAGCGAGAAGAGGAATACCGCGCCCGCAAAGATCGGGATCATCCAGACTCCCGCGAGGGAATAGAAGCCGTAAACAGAATATGCCAGGGCAATCGAGAGAACGAAATTGAGGATGAGTGAGCGGATGCGGTCGGCGACAAAGGTCTTCATCGTCGTCTTGTTGAAGCCGTATTTCTGCTCGATGACCATATTCGATATGTAGCTTTCGACCGTGCCGATGACGGTGCTGATCGCGATCTCGAGAAGAAGTACCGCAAGGATCTGCACGACCTCGTCACTCGGAAAGAGGGAGGCAAATGCGGCGTAGGCATCCGTGATCAGAAGCGCAAGCATAATGACACCCGTGATGATCGAGGAAACGATAGCGAGTCTCGAATGCTCCGCGCTGTATTTCTTCCATTTGATATAGGTCTCGGCGTCATAAACGTCCGCGAGATTATCGGGAGTGGGATTGCTTGCCGAGCGATGCTGAACGATATTGAGGATAATTCCGTAGAGTCCTCCGATGAGGGAGACGAGAATTATAAGCAATTTTGTCATTGTTCTTTCTCCTTGTCCATTTTTTCAAACATTTTCTTATATGGTGCGATCATACCCTCGTTCATGGCGTTGCCCATCTTCGAGAGCACTTTTTCGTTCGATAGGAGCATTCCGACGAGGTACATTTTCATTGAAGTCAGACGCTTTTTCTGCGGAAAATCATAGATGCCCTGCTTTTTGTAGAATTTATGGTCTGCGCGCATCATACCTCTCATCTGATAGATTAGGTCTCGGAAGATCTTCATTCCGCCGACACCCCAGAAATTCTGCGGTGCGGTATGCCCCGTTTCGAGTGCGAAAGAGAGGGATTTGGCAAGCGCATCGATCTGTGCGTCGGTATCGCGTTCGTCGGTTGCAACGCCCGATAGGAAGTTTCCGCCTGTTTCTGCACGCGCCTCGATCACCGTGCGGAGATTGTTTTCAGACGAGTAGTTGCCCGAAACGAGATATCCGACGGGCATTCCGACGGTCACGGTTCTGTGTCCGTTGCAGAAATTGCGGTCATCGTACATCTTGAAGCGCGCACCCATCGAGTGATCGGATACGGTAAAGGCATAAACGATGGCGTCCGCGGTCTGGATATTTTCGCGCAGGAAGGTGTCAAAGCCATCCTTGTAGACGCATTTTTCGGAAACCGCGCAACGGAAGCATCCAAGGCAACCGCCCGCGAGAGGATATTCCGAGATGTTGACGATCCTCGTTTCATATCCGAATACCGCGCGGAAGCGTTCGATCATCGCCGCGAGATTCGATGCGGGATCGGTGTTGTCGGTGATTATGACGATATCCTTGCCCGACTTTTTCTCGGAAGCTTCCGCGCTTGTTGCAGGTGTGCGGGAATAGCTTGCCGAGGACGGAGTCTTTGTCTCGTAAATACCTTCGTTTACCGACCATAGGAAGCGGTCGAAGAATTTTTCGGCGTCCTTCTGACCCTTTTCGGTGAGAAGATCCTCCATATCGGCTGAAAGACCGCGGATATACCGCATTCCCATATCGAGGGCGTTTTCCTCGATGTATTTGTGCGCTGTGACGTCGTAGAAATGCTTCGAGGTCGATATCTGCGTGGCGTAGATGCCCGAAAGATCAACTCCGCTCTGCTTTGCGAGCTCGATGAATCTGTGCAGCTGCGAGGGCGCAAGGAAGGTGTAGACGGGATAGGAGAAGATCACCGCGTCGGACGATGTAAGGAGATCCTCGGCTTCGTCGAAATTTTTCTCAAGAGCCTTGATCTTCTGCCCCGCGTTGAGAATGCGGAATTCGTGCTCGGGATATTTTCTTTCAAGGTAATGAATCGTCTGCAGGGTTATGCTGTACTGTCCCTTTGGACTGCCGTTGATTACGGTTATTTTCATTGCGGATTGTCCTTTCCGATGATGTATTTTCTATAAAAGATTATGATGAAGGGGATAGAGATGAAGAAGGTGCACATATCTGCGATAGGCTGTGTTGCCTGAACACCGATGCGTCCGATGCCGAGAGGGAGAAGGAATACCACGGGAAGGAAGAAGATTCCCTGGCGGCAGCTTGCAAGAAGCGTTGCGACAGCCTTGAAGCCGAGACCCTGATAGAGTTGATTGACGAAGGTACTGAAAGCCATAAATGGTATGCAGACCGAGAGGAAATAGAGCGTTTCGGTTCCGATAGCGGCAACCTCCGCGTCATCGCAGAAGAACCACATGATCTTCTCGGCGAAGATCGCGGAGAAGAGTGCAAAGAAGACGCAAATTCCCGTGCCGACCTTGACCGAGAAGGTGAAGCATTCCCATGTGCGCTTTTTGTTGCCCGCGCCGTAATTGTAGCCTACTGCGGGCTGGAAGCCCTGACCGAGACCGACGATAATATTGCGGACGAGCATATAGACCTTGTTTGCGATCGTGATAGCGGCACCCGTAGCTTCCGCGCCGTAGTCGATAGCCTGAATATTGAGAGCGGCGGAGGCAATGCTCGCAAGTCCCTGGCGGAAGATTGTGGGGATGCCCGTAGTCACGATGGCTGCGTAATCGGCAAAGCGTCGGCTGACGCTCTTTAAACTGATCTTAACGATCGATTTTCCGAAAAGGAAGAAGCAGAAGAGAATGGAGAAGCTGACGGTCTGGCTGATCATCGTTGCGATCGCGGCACCGCCCGTGCCCATATTGCAGCCGTTGATGAGGATCGGATCGAGGATCATATTCAGAATTCCGCCCGAGGTGATGCCGACCATCGAAAAGAAGGCGAGCCCCTCGCTTCGGAGAGTTGTATTAAGGACAAAGGTTGCACAGTTGAGAGGCGCGGCGATTAGGATGAATCGCGCGTAGGGAATGGCGTACGGGATCATCAGATCGGTGCATCCGAGAAAGCGGAGTATCGGCTCGAGGAAGGAGAGACCGATCACGGCGATGATCGTTCCGACTGTTACCGATGCGGCAAACGCGCTTGATGCGAATTTATCCGCCGCGGCGTTATCCTTTGCGCCGAGACGGCGGCTGATAAGACTTCCCGCGCCGACTCCGAGACCGAACCCGAGAGCTTGTATTACCGACATTATAGAGAAGACAACTCCGACGGCGGCGGACGCGGATTTGTCGATCTGCGAGACAAAATATGTATCCGCGGTGTTGTAGATAACCGTTATGAGCGAGCTGAGGACTGTGGGGATCGAGAGGGAAGTAATAAGCCGAGGAATCGGCGTTTCCATCATTCTTTTATATTGCGAATCGCTCGGATTCAAGAGGATCATCTTCTTTCGTGATATAATTATTTATATTATATCACAAATAATAAGGAATTTCAATGAAAACGGCAAAAAAGGGACTTAGTCATCGAACTTTGTTGACTTAGCCCCGCTTTTATTTAATTGATCGATGGCAGTGTATAGACAAAAGCGGCTGCCGCGATGATCACACGCAGCAGCCTAAGTTATTATGCGATACCGAAAAGTATCTCTCTGAAAAGCTTCGTTGTTTTCTCAACTCCGAGCTGCTTTTTGAAAACGTCGGTTGAGGGACCGCCTTTTTCGAGCAGACCATTTACGTAGATCGCTGCTTTATCCTTCTTTGACTCGGTGTCTTCGACGGGGGTGTCAGAGGATGAAAGATAAGCCTCGAAATGTCCGAGAGTCATTTCGTCGAGCTCGGAGGTGATCTTCTTGCCCTTCTTCGAGATGCTCGAGGGGAGCTTGATCGAATCGTACCAATGCTCGCCGGGATCGCGCTCGGGGAGAGAAGTAAATTTCGCCTTGACAGCATTCATTCCGTCCTCGGAGTAGTCCCCGACGAGGGTATCGTAAAGCTCAACTATCAGAGTGTCGTTGCCCATCGCAAGGATGCGGTCGTAGGAATAGAGCGGAAGATCGAGCTCGGTCGGGTTGATGATGAGTGTATCCATCTTCATAAGTCCGAAAAATCCCTTTGCGCGCATCACAGATACGTGGCCGAGACCCTCGGCGCGGTAGGCTTCAACCTTAAAAGTCATACCGCTTGCCTTGAGAGTTGCCATATCGCCCGCGTCGATCGGGTGGAGAGTAAATCTGCTTTTGAGAATGTCCAATATCTTGTTTGTCATGCGTTTTCTCCGTTATGAAGCTTGAGAGTTGCGAGTCCGCCTTTATGGAGCAGGATCGCGCCCGCAAGGAGCGAGCCCTGACCGATCACGTTCACTCCCTCCGCGATCCAGTTCATCGAAGCCTCGGCAAAATCCTGCGAGGAGAGATAACCCATACAGAGCGAGCAGAGGAAGGAAAGGACGAAAAGTACGATGAGCGCGGGTTTCTTGAGCTTTGCGGAAAGTATACAGAGGACAACGTCCATTATTCCGAGTCCCGCAACCATAAGTCCGACGAAGACGAAGGTACCGCTGAATACGGGAGGTGCGATCGAAAGAGCCGCGCTTTTTGTCTGCTTGCAGCAGATCATTGCAAGGATGCCGATGCCCGCAAGCAGAAAACCTATCGACTGCGTGGGAAAGAACATTGCGTTGAGTGCTTCAAAATTGCAGATACCCGCGGCGTAAAGCAGCTTCCAGGTAGCCTTGAGAGCGCCCGCGCAGGTGACGAATATCGTTCCCCCTGCGAAGAGAGCGAACGCGCCCTTGCTCATTTTGTTGTAAAGATCGCGCTGTAGGATTACCGCGGCAATCGCAAAGAAGATCACGGGAATATAGTCTACGATAGCCATAGAGACCGAAAAGTCATTCATTCCGATATCTCCTTTCGCTTATTTCTTCTTGTTGAGGTGGTAGATGGGAAGAAGCGGGATGATGATGGGGGTCTTGCTTGCGTAATCGTTGTATTCCTTGTTTTCGCCGTAGCGAGCCATCTGTCTCTTTTCAAGACGCTGTGCGCCGTTGAACATGATGTAAACGATGGCGATGTAAGCGAGGACTGCGGTGATCCACTGACCGACGGTCGAGTAGGTTGTGATACCGCTTACGAATATACCGGTCCAGAAGGTGATCTCGCCGAAATAGTTAGGGCAGCGGACGATGCGGTAGAGTCCCTTTGTCGCAACCATATTGGGATTTTCCTTCTTCTGTGCCGACTTCTGATTGTCAGCGATCGACTCGAGGATGAGGCCAAGCAGGGAGATCGCAAAGCCGACGACGGGTACGATCATATCGGTCGCGCCGTTATCATATCTGAAAAGCATGGGGCTGACCTGCGCGGTGTAGAGGATCGAAACGAATACCCAGATCGTTGCGAGAACGAAGACGGGCATCTTCTTTTCGTTGTTCTTTGCCAGGGTGTCCTTTGCAACGTCGGTCTTCTTGAAGGATGCGTTTTTCAGCTCGCGGACGAGAAGGAAGCCCGAAAGGCGGATTCCGTAAGCGAGGAAGAGGATCGCCTGAACGGCAACGATCCAGAGGGGCGTTTCGGTGGGGTTGATAAGAGCCATAATGAGGATGGCAATGCCTCCGCCCGCAACGGCAAAGCCGTAGCCGATAGAGAGGAAGTATACGAATTTATAGAATCCTACCGCGCAAAGAACCGCGCATACGGCGAGGATAATACCGAGAAGATCCCAAGACATTTTTTAGTTCTCCTTTCCGAAGTAGCTCTTGATGTATTCGGCGAAACTCTTGTCTCCGACCTCTGTATCACCGACGAGGTTGTGGCTGAGGGTCCACTTGGAGAAGAGGATGATATCGTGCTTGCCCGCTTTTTTGATCTTGGGCAGATTTGCGAGGATACCGAAGAGCCAGATGGGAGCCCACTTGATCTTGAGAGGCTTCTTCGCTGCGTCGAAGCACATTGCAGCCATCTCCTCGTATGTATAGGTCTCCTTGCCGCCTACGTTGTAGGTGACGTTTGTATCGTTCATATGGACAACGATGAACTGCGCGAAGTCGGGGCAGTCGACGACGTTAGCCTTGACTCCGCCGTAGCCCTTGAGAAGCTGCATCTCGCCCTTGTCAACGTAGGGCTTGAATACCTTTGCGATGTCGTAGAAGTATCCTGTCGGACGGTAGATGACCCAATCCAAATCCTGCTTCTTGATCTCTTCCTCAACGAGGAATTTAGCGTGAAGCATGGGAACCTCCTCGGCACCCGGCTCGTCGCAGGAGATTACCGAGATGTAATTGAACTTCTTAACGCCAGCGCGCTTGCACTCCTCGTAAAGGTTCATATTGCCCTTGTAGTCGATGTCATAGGAGGTGAAGCGGGTAGACGCGCCGGTCAGACCCATTGTGGTGATAACGATCTCTGCACCGTCGCAAAGACCCTTGAGCGTTTCGGGATTGGTAGCGTCGATGGAAACGAAGGTGTATTTGCCGGCTGTTCCTTCTATTTCTCTTTCTTTGAGGTCAGCGGCAACGACCTCGTGTCCGGCTGCGCAGAGACACTTGAGAATTTCTCCGCCTAGATTGCCGAATGCGCCTGCGAGTACAACTTTCATGATTATTTCTCCTTTTTACTTTTTATCCTTTTCTTTGGAACGCTTGTCGTTGATTATCTTCATATGCTCGGCGGTGACAAGCTCAACGCCGTTTTCCTTAGCCCAGGCAACGCATCCCTTGAGGACGGTCGAGAGGAATACTCTCGGAACGCCGAGGATGGTCTCGAGCGCGTCATCGGTGAATTTGATCTTGTCGTCCGCGCGGTCTGCGGCGTAACGTACGGACTCGAGCGAGGCCTTACGAACCTGAAGAAGCTCGGCTCTCATCTTTGTCTTTCTGTGGAACCAGAAATTCTTCGAGTCGCGGTAGCCGTAGTCGACGGGGAGCGCAGGAAAATCCTTGGCGCGGACGCCGTTGATGATCGCATCGCTGTACTTCTTCTTCATCAGTATCTTGTCGACCTTGAGGATGAAGTGCGCGCCGAATTTCGAGGTGATACCGTTGAAATCGTGGTAGGGAGGCTCGTAGCCGTTGAGCTCACCGGGAAGATCGCGGTCTGCGCCGTCGAGCTCACGTACCCAAGTGCACTCGATGACCTGAATTGCGTCGGTGAGCACCTGCGGACGTTTGTCTTCGGGATTCTCCTCCTCGATCATGCTCTTCTCGAGCTTGAAGTTGCACTTAGGCATCTTCTCAGAGGGCTTGTCGCCGGGCCAGGAAAGCTTTACGGCTTCCTTGAAGGTAGCGGGCTTGTCGTCGATGAAGTTGAGAGCGCACTTGCCCGAGCGGAGGATGTTCTGCGCGGTGTTCGAGGAGTTACGGCAGCAGAGAAGCATAGCGTAATAATCCTTGCCCGCAACGTAGTAGGGCTGAACGAGGGAGTAGGGGCCGAGGGTTGTCGTTCCGTCCTCACAGAGTGTGCTGATGATGACGGTGGGCATCGGGAAATAGAGTGAGGTCTGATAGAAATTATCCACGATGCGAAGGTTTTCAAAACTGCTCATCTTGAATGCTCCTTTTTATATTATTTTAAAATTTTATTCAGAATATTGAAAATCGAATCGAAATCCTTGCCCGCGACGGTCCAGCACAGGAGAGATTCCGCAACGAATTCGGAGGTAAAATCCGCATTCTCATCGCCGCAGAGCGGTAGGATAAGCTTGGATATCTGCGAGCGGAGGGTCTTATGTCTCTCGGTGAACACAGCAGAGAAGACCTTTGCGGCGTCGGGGTCGGAGAAGAGGGGATAATGCCGCTCGGAAAAGCAAATCAGCGCTTCGTATATCGTATGGAGAGCCTTTCGGGCATCGGTAAGATCGGAGGCGCGGAGCTCGGAGAGATGTCCGTTCCAATCCTCAACAACGAAGGACGCGATCAGCATATCCTTGGATTTGAAATAGTTGTAGACCGTGCCGACCGCCAGTCCGCATTCTCCCGCAACCGAGCGGATCGTTGTGTTTGCGTAGCCGCGCTCTTCGATCTGCTTTTTGGCGACGGTCAGAAGCTGCTCGCGCACGTTTTCTATGATCTTTGGCATTTTTATTCCTTATTTATAAACTTGATTATTTCGTTTACTGTGATTTCTATTTGTTCTTCGACCGATATGGTCGGAGTTCCGTCGCCGTCCTGCTCGCCGTACATTCCGAAGTAAGCGTGGCAACCGCCGTCTATAACGAATTCGGTCAGCGATTCGGAAATATTCGGCTTGTATTTTTCATACTTTTCGCGGTTGAGGACGTTATCCTTGCTACCGTAGATTGAAAGAACAGGGAGCGTGATATCTGCCGTGGAATACGAGCCGAGGAGTATGAGTCCTTCGAAGTCATCAGTGTTTTCAGCCAAGAACGAAGCCGCCATAGAGCCGCCAAGCGAATGCCCGCCTAGATACCATTCATCTATCTCGGGATAATCATCCGTCAGGCCCTCCGCCGCATTCATATTGAGAACCGCGAGGTTGAAGGGCATTTCGACAAGGATGCAGAGCACGCCTTCCTCGGCAAGCGACGACATCAGCGGAATATATGCGGTGTATTCAACCTTTCCGCCGGGATAGAAGATGAATCCGATATTTGCCCCGTCGGGCTCGAAAAAGAGTATGCCGTCCGCGACGTCCTCTTGCTTTACAGAGTGAATTTCTGTGAATTTCGATATTGCGTCGCTTTCAGCGCGATAATAATCGCTGACGTAGATCGCGCACGCGCCGAAAATGAACACGAAGCAGATAGCAAGTGATACAGTCCGGATTAATGCTGTTCTTTTTTCCTTTTTCATATTATTCCTCTTTTTATGAACCTGTTCATATAATATTATACTACATTTTAAATAAAAGTCAATAGAAAAAACAAAACCGCCTCCGAAAAATCAGAGGCGGTTTTAAATTGATTATTATAAGAAGCACTTATCGCAGACGAAAACGTCCTTGTGAATAGCGTGAACGGGACAAGCGTCGACGCAGAGTCCGCAGCTTGTGCACTTGGAGTGATCGAGCACGGGGAGGTTATCATCCATTGTGATCGCGCCGTTGGGGCAGGTGCGTGCGCACTTGGTACATCCGATACAGCCGTTTGTACACATCTTACGGGTGAGAGCGCCCTTATCGTGGTTCGAGCATCCGATTGCGATGATGGTGCCGTCCTCTTGCATCTTGATAGTTCCGTGAGGACAGGTCTTTGCGCAGATACCGCAACCCGAGCAGAGGCTCGAGATAACCTTTGCTACGCCGTCGGTGATAATGATAGCTTCGTTGGGACAAGCAGCTGCACAGTCGCCAAGACCGATGCAGGCGAAGGTACATACGTTCTCGCCTTCCCAATGCTCAGCGGCTTCTTTACAGGTAGTAAAGCCGTCGCGGAGATGCTTTTCGTCCTTCTTTGTAGCCTCGCAGGTGCCGTGGCATCCTACGTAAGCAAAGAGCTTGACAGCCTTTCCCGCTTCAACGCCGAGGATCGACGCGATATCCTGGGAGGCTGTGTCGCCGCCGGGAACGCAGAGGTTGGTTTCTGTGATCTTGCCCTCGGAAAGAGCACGTGCGTAGCCGTCACAGCCGCTGTAGCCGCATGCACCGCAGTTTGCTCCGGGAAGAGCATCACGGATAGCGAGGAACTTTTCGTCCTCCTGTACGCCGAAGAGAATATTGGAAACGGTAAGTATGATCGCGCAAACGACCGCGACCGCAAGACAGATAAGAACGGGAATAAGTATTGCCATAATTTTTCTGCCTCCTTATGCGAGAAGATTTTCAACGATTCCCGCAAAGCCGTAGAACGCCATCGCAACGATCGAAGCGGCGATAAGGGTTACGGGAAGTCCGCGGAAGCATTTGGGCGCGTTCGAATCGTCGAGCTTGGAGCGTACGCCCGCGAAGAGAAGCATTGCAAGCAGGAATCCGAGACCTACACCGAGCGAGGAGATCATGGATTCGAGGAAGTTGTAGCCCGCGGTAATATTGTTGATGGTTACGCCGAGAACCGCGCAGTTGGTGGTGATCAGGGGGAGATAGATACCGAGCGACGCGTGAAGCGAGGGGATGAATCTCTTTAAGATGATCTCAACGAACTGAACGAGAGTGGCGATAACGAGGATGAATACGATGGTCTGGAAGTATTCGATCTTGAGGGGAACGAGAACAAAGTTGTAGATCGGCCAGGTTGCCGCGGTAGCGAAGAGCATAACGAAGATAACCGCCATGCCCATGCCGCTTGCTTGATTGACTTTCTTGGAAACTCCGAGGAAGGGGCAGATGCCGAGGAACTGCTGGAGGACGTAGTTGTTGATAAGAACGCCGCCCATAAGAATAAGGATAAGACTCTTAAGCATTTTCTACTTCCTCCTTCTTTTCGTTGCCCTGACAGGGCTTGTTTACGCAAACCGAAGCGGAGGGACATCCCTCGCAGGAGAAGGATTTCTTCTTGACTCCGCCCTTCTTTTCGGTGAGCTTGTTCATAACCGCGATGAGGATACCGTAAACGAGGAATCCGCCGGGAGCCGCGGCAAGAACGGGGATCTTGAAGCTCTGCATAAATCCGAGCTCGATGCCCATAAAGCTTCCCGCGCCGAAAACCTCACGGATGAATGCCATAAGGAAAAGAGCGAGGATGAAGCCGAGACCCATTCCGAGACCGTCGAATGCGGAATCGAGAACGGTATTCTTTCTTGCGAACATCTCGGCTCTGCCGAGGATGATGCAGTTTACAACGATGAGCGCGAGGTAAACGCCGAGCATTTCGTAGATCGAGGGCAGGAATGCCTGGAGAAGCATCTGTACTGCGGTTACGAATGCCGCGATGATAACGATGTATGCGGGGACGCGAACTGTGTCGGGAATGATCTTTCTGAGCGCGGATATTGCCATATTCGAGCAGATAAGAACGACGGTCGCCGCGATACCCATAGAGAGCGCGGAGGTTACGTTGCCGGTTACCGCCAGAGTGGGGCAGGTACCGAGAATGAGAATGAGAACGGGGTTCTCTGCGATAATACCGCGAAGGAGAATAGATAACTTAGTCTTTTTCATTACTGTGCTCCTCCCTTGATAGCGTTAAAGGTTGCGAAAGCGTCGTCGGTCGACTGCTTTACTGCGTTAGATGTCATGGTGGCGGTTGCGATAACTGCCGCGTCACCGTTCCAGGTCTCGGTGGTCAGACCCTCGAAGCCTGCCTTGTAAGCGGCATCGTCCATACCTGCGAATCCCATGAAGTATTCCTTCTCGAAGATGAACTGCTTAGCGTCCATCTTAGCGATCGCGCCATTTGCGTCGATAACGAAGTAAACGTCCATCTGATGGAAGCCGATGCTTCTCGAGTAGAAGCCGTAGTAATCTGCGCCGTCAACCTTGAAGGTTACTGCCGCAACAACGGTATTGAAGGTGTTGATCTCGACTGCGGTGATATCGGTTGCAGTTTCATAGAGACGAGTGATCTTAGTGGTAAGACCGTCGAGGTATGATACCTGATTTGCGGCTGCGTGAGCCTTTGCCTCGGTAACGATAGCCTCGTGAGCCGAGGTAACGTCGTTGCCCTCAACGTCGAATACTCTGCATCCGCCGGTTGCGTTGACGAGAGCTACGAAAGCCTCCTCGCCTGCGGAGAAGATGTAAGCGAAGCCTGCATCGTTCGATGCCTTGAGGATCTTCTTGAAGCTTCCCGAAGCGTCAACAGCCGCGGGATTTGTAAAGCCGGGAGCAAGCTCGGGAATCTTTGCCTCAAGCTCGATAGCGGGATCAAGCTTTCCGCCCGAAGCGAGGGTGAATGCCTGAAGAGCACCGCTTACCGCATCGCGATAGCCGCCGCTTGTCATTGTTGCGCCGGTGATAAGGTTGGGTGTGAAGTCTGCGAGAGACTGACCGTTGTAGGTGTTGTCGATCTCGGGCTCCTTGCCGAAGGTGTCCTGAGTTTCAAGGCACTTGGATCCGGTGACCTTACCCTCGGAGTTTACGCCGACCATGATGACCATACCAGACTTGTAGCCGGTGGATACAACGCGGAAAACGTAACCCTTACCCGAAGTTTCCTTGTAAGCGTTTGTGACAGATTCGGGAAGACCGAGGGATGCGAGATCGGCGATCTCCTCGAAATCGGTACCCTCGGGCATAACCTCGAGAAGCGCGGAGTTAGCCGCGGCATTTCTCTGTGCCTCGATGATGGGACCCGTTACCATATTGATTGCCGAAAGAAGAAGAGCGACAACCATACAGATGCAGGAGAGAACGAGAGTTGGCTTGATATTCTTCATTATTCAGCTACCTCCTCTGTCTTCTGCTTCTTTGCGCCGATCATATCAATGTACGGGCAGAGAATGTTCATAATGAGGATCGCGAAGGATGCGCCCTCGGGGTAAGAACCGTAGAAACGGATAAGCACGGTAATGAGCGCACAGCAGAGAGCGAAGATGATCTTGCCGAACCACTTCTTGGGGGAGGTCACGGGATCGGTTGCCATGAAGATCGCACCGAGGATGAGACCGCCGCCGAGGACGTGATAAACCGCATCGGTGATGCTTGCACCAAAGGCAAGCGAGAGAAGGAATACACCGCCTATGTAAACGACGGGGATATGCCAGGTGATGACCTTGCGGATAACGAGGTAGATACCGCCGAGGAGAAGCGCAATAGCGCAGGTCTCGCCGATGGCACCGCCGCGGTTGCCGAGAAGCATATCGAGCATGGAGGGAAGAGTTCCCTCTGCGCCGCCGAGGATAGCAAGGGGAGTTGCGCCCGATTCAAGCTCGGAAAAGCTTGTCATTGCGCCGCCAGCTACGTCGGAGAAGGCGATGAGGAGCATTACTCTTGCGGCAATAGCGGGGTTTGCAAAGTTATAGCCGAGTCCGCCGAAGGCGCACTTTACGATAACAATGGCAAATACGCTGCCAACAAGGCACTGCCAGATGGTTACGTTTGTGGAAAGGTTAAGCGCGAGCAGAAGTCCCGTGACAACTGCGGTGAGATCGCCGACGGTCTGTTCTTTCTTTGCGAGCAGATTGAAGAGGAACTCGGAAAGAAGAGCCGAACCTACGCATACCGCAATCGTAACAGCCGCGCGAAGTCCGAAGAAGACTATTGCGGCAATGGTTGCGGGAGCGAGAGCGATCAGCATGTCGATCATCACGCGCCTTGTGGTGCGGGATGCGACGGGAGAATTTGAGGTGTTCAAATTGTCCATTTTTTCACTCCTTATATTGTGTTAAATGATTTTCTGTATGTTAAAAGCAGAGCTTTTATTTTTTGCGGAATATTGGCTTGTCATCCGCGCAGAGCCACGCTCCGAGCGCCATAAAGATGAGCGCGATGAGGAAGGAGACGGGCGGAATTTCGCGGAAGATGAGCAGAGAAAAAGTTGCACCAATGAAGGGAGCAACCGCATAGTACGCGCTCGTTCGCGCGGCGCCGAGAATCCTTTGCGCGTAAACGTAGAAGAAAATGCTCAGTCCGTATGCAACGAATCCGACGCCGAGTGCCGCGAGGATGCTTAAGACGGAAGAGGTCCTTTCACCGATGAAAAGACCGATGATGACCGAGCCGAGACCCGAAAAGATTCCCTTGAGGATAACGATCTGCATCGGATCCTTTTTTGAAAGCTTGCGGGTGCAGTTGTTTTCAAGACCCCAGCATACAGCCGCGAGGAGTATGAAGAGCGATCCCGAGGAGAAGCTGAGGCTTGATGCGTCCTCAAAGGAGAGAAGTGCGCAGGAGAGGGTTACGCAGAGTATACCGACCCCGAGCCTTGTGCTTACCCGCTCGCTAAATGCGATGAAGGCGATTGCGGCGGTTGCGACTATTTCAAAATTATTGAGCAACGATGCGTTTGCCGCAGTTGTTTGTAAAAGTCCCGTCAAGAGAAATATCGGCGCGGCGATATCGAGGACGATCATTGCGAGAGCGTAGGGAAGCTCTGCCTTTGTCAGCCTTGATTCGCGGTTTCCCTTTTTGCACGCCTTTTGTATCAGCGCGATCAGGCTCATGCCGATTCCCGCGCCGAGATAGAGCACGCCCGCCATCAGAGTAGGCGGAAGCTCATCGAGCAGCAGCTTTGATAACGGAGAATTCAGCGCATACAGAGATGCGGCGAGGATAGCGAGAAAAATACCTGTTTTGGTTTTCATAGAAGACCTAGAACGTAATTGTAGACCTCAACCCTCTTTTGATCAAGAGGATTGCCGGCGGAGATGATATTTGTCATATAAAGCTTGCATTTTTCGAGATAAGCGCGTATGAGATCGGCTTTGAACTTATCGATGATGTACTTCATAGCAGTCTCCTTATGTCCTCGAAAAATCCCAGTATATTATATCATTAAAATCGTTTTTTGTCAATCCTTAAAGCCCGTGTAAAATTAAATTTATTATATAAACTATTATATAATAAAAAAGCGGATGCCTCATTTTCATGAAGCATCCAAAGAGGAAATTATGAAGAAATCTGTCGAATTTTTGGCTTGGGCCACCGTCAGCCGTTTTGACGGTGCCCAAGAGTATATACGGTGTGGACGGGACTCGAGGCTTCTTTGAAGCTTTTGCTCCAAACGAGCCCTTACGGCTGTCCTGACCGTGATATAATTATACTGTCGTTTTCTCAATTCAAACTAAACTGAATAAGAAAAAATTGTTAAGGAAGGTAGAAATAGTGTTTTTATTTCAACCAATTATGAAAAATAGACCGCCACCCTACAAGAGTGACGGTCGAGTTATAGTTATAGAATTAATTACCTGCAAATGCCTCGGAAGTGACAAGTCCGGTGAGCTGCTTTGCAAATACTCCGCCGAGCGTTGCCGCTGTGGAGCTCCAACCCTCTGCCGCAGTTCCCGCGAGAGCCTTTCTGATTGCGCGGTAGGTCTCATAATCAAAGATATGAGTGAAGGTACGTCCAACCTCGAAGGATACGCCTTCGCGGATATGGTCGATCATTCTCTGAGAGGTCGCGTCTGTGGTGTAACGGATCTTCATAGCAACCTCGTAGAGATTCGGGGTGACCGTGCGGTAGCTCTCGGAAGCGAGAGCCTCGAGAGTGTATGCAGCAACCTCGGGGATATCGGTTCCCTTGGAGATCATATAGAGCGAATACTTGTAGTTAAGAGTGGTGGAATAGCCATCCTGATCCTTGTTGTATTTCGGGATGGGTACAATTCCGAAGTCAATTCCGCTTCCGGGGAGATGGTTCATTGCGAAGTCAAGCGCGTAGATGATAAAGAGAGATGAGCCGGAGGTGAAGGTGGATTCATCCTTCTTTGAGTCGTTGAGTACCGAATCTGTCTGGCAGAACGCGGAAACCTTTTCAACGAGAGTCTGCGCGATGTCGCCGTTCCAGGTGTCGGAAAGCTTGGGCATATCGTTGCTGTCCTTGTCAACGAAGCTGAGGTTCGAGCCGTAGAAGAGAGCCTCGAGGGTGATCGCGTCGTGAACGAGACCGTAGATCGTGTCGCCGCCCGTGGTCGAACCCCCCTTCATTGCCGAAGCGATGGAGAGAAACTTGTCGATGGTCCAATCGCCGCTGTCAACGAGATCATAAGGATTCTCGAGAGAGTAGTTCGTGATCATCTCCTTGTTGAAGAAGGTGCCGTACATACGGAGCAGGTAGTTGGTCGAGATATCGCCTGTTGCGAAGTAGAGCTTACCGTTGATCGTAGCCATATCGGTAAGGTCGGATCCCCACCAGGGCATATCGAGCGCGAGCTTGTCGGAATAATCCATAAGGTCGAGCGCATAGCCGTAGGTTGCCGCCATTGCGATGGTGGTGCTGTATGCGGAGATGATGTCGTAGAGACAGTCGCCCGAGAGGTCGGATGCGATGATGTTGTTGAAGTCGGCACGCTGGCTGTAGTCGCCCTTTTCGCCGATCCAGTTGAAGGTGATGCCGAGGCGGTCCTCAACCTTGAGGTTTCTGTAATAGATCGAAGCGTTGATGCTGTCGCCGTCGTCCTCTGCGGTGTATTCAACGTTCTTAGCATTGCTCCAGTAGAGAACGTCGACGGTCTCGCCGCCGTAATTGAGCTCGGGAATGCGGTCCTTGAGATAACCGTTTTCGTCGTAAGGATTTTCGGTTTCGGGGATGGGCTCGGTCGTTGTTGCGTTTCCGCCCTCACCTGCGGGAGCACTCGTCTGCTCGCCACCCTTGTTATCTGCGCAAGCTATCGCAGAAGGGAGTACGAGGATGAGCGCAAGGATCAAAGCCAGAGCCTTGAATAAATACTTTTTCATGTCAGCCTCCATAGGGATTTTTTATACATCATAAATATATCACATTTTTCTCTCATCGTAAATGGTAATATCGACCTAAGATTATACCAAAACTGCCGAAAATGTAAAGAAAATGATGAAATACTCTTGAAAAAATATGCATTATATTATATAATTTTATTATATTTAGCATGGAGGAACGCTATGTGTGACGTAAAATACAGACAGCGCTTTCCGGGCGGCAAATGGAGATCCTACTGCGATCCCGCCGATTTTGACCGAAGCGCGGAGTATTATACCGATATAATCAAGAATTACGATGAGCACCCCGCGCTCTCCGTATATCATATAGGAATTTGCCATAACAGCGCGGACGACAGATATTTCAATCACGTTACGAGGAGATACAAGCTCGTTTACGTCCTCGAGGGGCGCGGATGGTTCAACGGTATGCCCGTGGACAGCGGCAGGGGATTTCTTATGTGGCAGAATCACGTAAACAGTATGTCCGCCGATATCGAATCCCCCTGGAGCTTCATCTATATTTCATTCTCGGGAAGCCTCGCCGAGCAATTACTCAACAGATCGGGCTTTACCCCCGAGGACTGTATTTTTGACGTTGAAAATATGGATTACGTCAAGGAGGTCTGCGAGGATATGATCTACAACCTCCATCCCGAGCGGATCACGGATATCAATATGCTAGCCATCCTTTTCGATCTGCTCTCGCTCAACAAGACAAAGAAGGCAGAGCAGGATTCAACCTCCGCCGATGCTCTTGCGGATATGAGCGAGCACGTTTATAATGCGGTGCGCTTTATGAGCAAGAATTACCGCTCGCAGATCGGGGTATCCGAGGTCGCCGCGGCGGCGCATATATCCGAAAAATATCTCCGCGAGCTGATAAAGAAGGAGACGGGAAAATCGGTTCAGAGATATTTGACCGACCTTCGCCTCTCGGCGGCAAAGACTCTTCTTTCAAATTCAAAGTACAATATCGGCGAGGTCGCAAATCTTTCGGGATTTGGCGAATACCGTAATTTCGTCCGCATCTTCAAGGAAAGATACGGCATCACACCGACCGAGTACAGAATCTCGTCGGTCAGCAAAAAGTGAGGTCATCAATGAAAAAACGAATATTACCGATTATATTTTTATGCTTGCTTCTTCTCCTGTGCTCATGCGAGGGTGACTCGGCAGAAACAACGGTCGGAGCAGAGTCTACGGAAGCTCCGGAGATTGAATCCGTAATGACTCTCGTATCCGACGGTGCGGCGCAGTACGCGGTGATTCTGCCCGAGGACAGCAATGGAGATATGCGCGAGGCGGTCAATTCCTTCGCGGGAAAGCTTTCGGATCTATACGGCGTCAAATTCGAGGTCAAGAAAAACAAGAACCTTGCCGAGGGCAAGAGGCTGATCATGGTCGGTGCGCAGAGCGACGATACCTATGCATCCTATTACGAAGACGTTACTTACCGCGACTATGCCGTAAAACTCACCGATGACGGAAACGTCGTCGTCGCCGCCTGGAGCGTTGACGTGATCGGCGACTGCTGTACGAAGTTTTATATGAAGCTTAAAAAGACATTCGACTCGGGCGATGCTCTCGGCACGCTTTCCGAGGACGTTCTCGTAAGCGGTGCTGATACCTCGATGCTCGACGCCAATATCCCGCATTTCTCGCTTACCCGTATGCCGCGTATTTACAATATCAGCGGCGCACGCGGTGCATATGAGCTCTGCTTCAAGAACAGCGAGATCGCGGATATGTCCGCATACCTGGAGAAGCTTGCTGCGAACGGCTTTGAGCTGATTCAGAAAAAGGAAAACGCGGATGCGAGCTTTGCAGTTATGAAAAAGGAAGGCGTTGAGATCACTGTCGATTTCTGGACAAAAACACGCGAGCTTGCCGTACTTATAGACAAGCCCGCATACGAAGCCCCTCTCAAGGCAGAGAAGATCACGGCAATCACAACTCCGAGCGTAACCGAGCCCGGACTTGAATACGAAGGCGCACTCAAGGGTATGTGCTACGTGATAAAGGCGTCTGACGGTAGCTTTGTTATTGTCGACGGAGGCGACAGCGATCCCAAATTCCTCGACAGACTCTATTCCGTACTCGCCGAGCAGACCGCAGACGGCGCAAAGCCCCATATCCGCGCCTGGTTTATCACTCATTTGCACGGAGACCATATGAGTGGATTTTCGGATATCGCGTCGAGCAAATATGCCTCGATGATCGAATGTGACGCGGTATATCATAATATTCCCTTTGAATCATATCAGACCGCATACGACAAGAGCGCATACGCGAGCCGTGTATCAAAGCTTGAGAAGGCGGCAAAGATCCTCGGAGCTGATTACGTAACCGCGCGCACGGGCCAGACCTACTATTTTGCCGACCTTGAGGTAACCGTCCTCGGAAGCGTCGACGATATGTTTCTCACCGACTTCAATGATCTTGACGAAACAAGCCTCGTCTTCACCGTCAGCGTCGGCTCCGATCGTATGATCTTTACGGGCGATGCGGGCGGAGTCGTCATCGGTCAGTATATAATGAAGCGTTACACCGCCGAGTCGCTGAAAAGCAGTATCTGTCAGGCAATGTCACACGGAACGAACAACAGCGTTTATACCGATTTTTACAAAGCTGTCGACCCCGAGATCTATCTTTGGTGCGCTAACAGAGAGTTTTACGGCAAGCACACACCGAACAAGTATATCGAAAGCGATTCGTCGGCGAAGATCGTATATTCCTTCGATGGAAAGCACGTCATAGAACTCAAATAATTCAATGGAGAAAAAGCAATGAAAATATTGATAATCAGACACGCGGAGCCCGATTACGAGAATAATACGATCACCGAAAAGGGTTGGCGAGAGGCGAAAATGCTTGCCGAGAGACTTGCAAAGCTTCCGATAAGCGAGGTCTTCGTATCCCCGATGGGACGCGCACAGCACACGGCTCAGCCTTATCTTGAGTTGACGGGAAAGAGCGCGCAGACGCTCGATTGGCTCCACGAATTCCGTGGCAGAGTATGGGATGAAGAAAAGCAGAAGAACCGCTGCGCGTGGAATATGAAGCCGCGATTCTGGAACGAGCACCCCGAAATGTTCGATAAGGACCGCTGGCTTGAAAACGAGCTTATGAGTTCGGGCAACGTTGAAGAGGTGTGGAACAATACGATAAAGGAATTTGACGCTATTCTCGAGGGCTATGGATACAAAAAGGAGGGCTTTATCTACCGCACGGAGCAAAGCCCCGATACCACGATCGCGTTTTTCTGTCATTTCGGACTCGGAATGGCACTCATCTCGCATCTTTCGGGTGTTGCGCTCCCAATGCTCTGGCAGAGCTTCTTTATGCCCGCATCGTCGGTAACAACAATGGTCACCGAAGAGCGCGTCAAGGGCGAAGTCTTCTTCAAATGTATGCAGATGGGCGACACCTCCCACCTATACGCAAACGACGAGCCCGTTTCCAAGAAAGGACTTGCCAAGGAGTTTTACGAGGAAAAGACCGAAGCGGTATTGCCGCAAGGATAAATAAAAAACCTCATCCACCACGGATGAGGTTTTTAGTTTAATCAATAAATTTTACAAGCTCGTCCGTATCCTTCCGCTTTTTCTGTCGGAGCTTGTCGCCTTCTTTGGCGTAGCCGATTGTGATGACGAGGCGGACGGGGGCGTCGAGGGAGCAGATCTCGCGGATCTTTGCGTCGTCAAGCCAACCGAGAATGCAGCTTCCGAGTCCTTGCGCGGCGGCTTCGGCTGTGATATATGCGGCGAGGATGCCGATGTCGATCGAGCGGTAGTCATTGCCCTTGACCTTTGCGCCGAGCGCGGCGGAGGCAACGTAGGGTTTCTCGGAAATTACGATAAGCACGGGCGCGTCGGACGCGAATTTGTTCATTCCCATACCCTGAGTAGCCTTTGCGACGGCGCGTGCCGACTCGCCGCGGCAGACCGTCATAAGATAGGGCTGACCGTTGCAAGCCGAGGGAGCAAGCCGCGCCGAATCAAGTATCGCGTCAAGCTTTTCTTGCTCAACGGCTTTTTCCGCATCGTAAGCGCGGCAGGATTGACGGTTGTTTGCTATTTCTGCGAAGTTCATTTTTTCTCCTTATACCGTTATATCGACCAACTCAAATTTCAGCACCTTGCGGAGCTCTTCAAGCGTAATTTCGACCTGATATCCTATCCTGCCCGCGCTGAAAAGGATGGTTTCGAAATTTTCCGCGGTTGCGTCCGTGAAGGTGGGGAACTGCTTTTTCATGCCGATGGGCGAGCAACCGCCGTGGATGTAGCCCGTCAACGGTAAGAGCTCCTTCTGCTTGATCATCACGATATTCTTCTCACCCGCGGCGCGCGCCGCCTTTTTGAGGTCAAGCTCGCGCTCGACGGGGATCATGAAAACATAGTAATTCTTCGATGCGCCGACCGTCACAAGGGTCTTGAACACGTGATCGGGGTCCTGATTCAATACCGCAGCAATCTCCACTCCGCTTATCGCGTCGGTGTCTACGTAAAGATGCTTTTCGTACTTGATCTTTTTCGAGTCAAGCAGACGCATCACGTTTGTTTTTTCGTCTGTTTTTTTCATTTCAGCTCAAACTCACCGAGCTTGGATTCCGCAATATAATCATTTCTGAAGGTGCGGAGAGTTGCCATATGCGGCTGACCGATGTGCACCTGCTGATGCTCCTTCGACTCCCAAGCCTCGATGAGCAGAAGCTCATTGGGGTTCTCGTCGGCATAATAATAGTCGTAGCGGATGCAACCGTCCTCGGCGCGGACTGCCTGGAGCACGCCCTCACTCTTCATTCTTTCGACAAACGCCTCGCGCTTGCCCTCGTGGCAGATGAAATTAACGTAAATGGTATACATATTTGAATCCTCCTTAAAGTTCCGCAAGAATATCCGCGGCATTTGTATCGGGTTTTACTTTCGGCATGATCTTTTCGATGTTGCCGTTCTCGTCAATGATAAATGTGGTGCGGACTACGCCGAACGCGACCTTTCCGTACTGCTTCTTCTCCTGCCATACGCCGTAAGCCTCAATGGCGATGCGATCGGGATCGGAGAGAAGAACGAAGGGAAGGTTATATTTCTCGGCAAATTTTACGTGAGACGCCACGCTGTCCTTGCTGATGCCGATGACCTCGACACCCTTTGCCTCAAACTGCTTGTAAGCTCCTGCAAATGCGCAAGCCTGACGTGTACAGCCGGGCGTGTTGTCTCTCGGATAGAAGTAGAGAACTACTTTCTTGCCGAGAAAGTCGGAGAGCGAAACGTCGTTTCCGTTTTTGTCCTTAAGTGTGAAAGCGGGCGCTTTCATTCCGATTTCAAGCATCGTGTGCCTCCTTATAAATATCTTTCAAAGATCATCAGTAAGAATTCAAGCCCCGTGGGGAGAGAATCGGGGTAGAGAAGCTCGCCGAGGTTGTGCGGATATGAGGTCATGCAGAGTCCAACGTCGAGAGAGGGGATCCCCTTGCTCATCGGATAGCGGCAATCTGTGCAAGCCGAGGAATATCTCGGCTTGATGCCAAGTGACTGCAGCATCTCACCGTGCTCCTCGCCGATCTTTTTCATAACCTCGTCGGGAACGGTGTTCCAATGTGCCGTGTCGCTGACGATCTCGTTCGTGATCGTGACCTGCTCGGTCGTGTATTTTTCTACGGCTTTTGCAAGATGAGATGCCAAAACCTCGTATCTTTCGTACTTATCCGAACGGAGCTCGATGAGCGCGTGAGCCTCGGTGGCGATGATATTATGTCGGTTGCCTCCGCTGATCATTCCGACGTTGATAGTCGTGCGCTTGAGCTTATTTTCGGCAATATACTCGCGGCAGGCTGCAGAGGTGTCGAGAATGACCCTTGAAAGCTCCTCAATCGCGCTCGGAGTACCAAATGCGCCGAGTGCGTGACCGCCGGGCGCGTGTACAGTGACGAGATGATTGTAATAGTTGACCGTGCCCGTGTAGATGCGCTTCATCGAGGCATCAAAGCTGTAACAGAAATGAATATCGTCGGTGCCGTGCTTGGTCAGATAATTGTACATTCCAACGCTTCCGACCTCCTCTGAGGCGGTTGCGATGAAGAGCACACCGTATTCGTTATCGACGGGAGGATTTTCGATAAGATATCTCATTCCGAGCATCAGAACCGCGAGATTCGCGGTATCGTCGCCGATACCGGGGCAGTAGAGCTTGTCGTCCTCTTCCTTGATCTCAAGAGGAACGTCAAAATCAAAGACCGTGTCGGTGTGGGCAGAGAAGATGATCCATTTTCCGTTCTTTCCGGGGAATGCTTTCCATACTACGTTGCAGAATTCGTCGATTTCCACGCCCTCGGCTCCTGCATTTTTTAGCCATTCGGCACAGTATTCTGCGCGCTTTCTTTCGTGTCCGCTCGGTGCGGGGATGAGGGTCATATCGCAGGTAAGCTTAGTAAGCTCGTCCGCGTGAGCGACAGCATAATCGTGAAAAGTCATCAGAAATCAAACTCCTCTCTTTCGTAAATCTTGCATTTTTGGGTGTTGATAAGCATTCTTCCATTGTAGAACGCTACACATTCGACCTCCTGATCAAAGAAGGGCGCGGTTGAAAGGTCCTCGCAGAGAGCGTATTTTTTCTCCTTGAGGTCGATGACGTTGAGCGCATCCGGCGTGTCCTCGCGGCCGAAGCCGAAGGAGTAGTAGAGCTTATCCTCGTAGATCGTTCCGCCCTGCGTAGCAAAAGCATTGAAGGGAAGGAAGAACTGATCGAGAATGTCGTCCGCAGTGAAGGTCACGTCACCCTCTGACGTGTCGGGAAGGCGGAATTTTGTTACGATATATTCGTTGTCGGGGCGGTACATCTCGCGCTTAGTGCGATAGCGGGCGGAGTGTAGATAGAAGAAGCCGTTCTTGACGTCAACGAGCGACGCAGGCCAGCCCCAACCGGGGATCTCGAATTTCGTGCCGTCCTTTTCTGTCGGCTTGTAGTAAATACGCTGAACCGTTTCAGCCGAGTAAACGCCGCCCTTGAGTCTGATCTGCTCAACTGCGCAGTAAGCGAGCCATCCCTTTTCATCTGCATCGCCGCTGTTGCCCGCGGTCACGTACATAAGCGGAAAATCCTCGTCCGGCATGGTTGCGCCGAACATAGCGTCGTTCGCGTGGTTGTCGTATCTCTTGTCATTCTCGTGCTTGCAGTATGATCCGAGCTTGAAGACGCCCACGGGCTTCGGATCACGGCTGACGAGATCGTATGCGCCCGCGACTCCGCTGTGGAAGAGGACGAAGGCGGTGTTGCCGTGGATCGCCATACCCTGAACAGAACGGCGTTTGCCGAACATCTCGACGGTGGGATTCTCAAATTCCATATAAAGCTTGTACATTTCCTTTTACCTCACAAGTTCTGCAATCTTATCCTCGGTCAGGCGGTAAGTGGTCCATTCATCCATCGGAACCGCACCGAGCGAGAGATAGAATTTTATGCTCGGCTCGTTCCAATTGAGACAGGTCCATTCCATTCTGCCGCAGTTGCGTTCTTTCGCAATTTTTGCGACCTCGCAGAAGAGAGCTTTTCCGTAGCCCTTTCCGCGATGCTCCGGCCAGACGAAGAGGTCCTCAAGATGAATCCCCGATCGTCCGACGAAGGTGGAATAATTATGGAAGAAGAGCGCAAAACCAACCTCCTTACCGTCCTCAAGAGCGAAGATGACCTCCGCGTTTCCCTTTCCGAAAACGACTTCCTTGATCAATTCCTCGGTGTTTACTACCTCGTCGAGCATTTTTTCATATGTGGCAATTCCCTTGATAAATTCAAGGACGAGCGCGGCGTCATCCACCGTCGCATATCTGAACTGAAAATCATTCATGTTAGTATCCTCCGTTTGTTTTATTATATCACATTTTCCTTGATAATTCAACCGATTTGACAAGGTTTTATGATATCTCCGATGAAGAAATGGATTAAGTATAATAAAAAACCGATCCGCCGGATTCGGCGGATCGGTTATGATAGATAATTAATTTTCTCTTCTCTTGGCAACGACAGCAACTCCGAGGACGGAGATTACAGCGATCACTGCGAAGATAACGAAGGAGTCACCTGTATCCGAGGAGGACTCGGGAGCGGTCGTCTCCGGAGCTGTGGTTTCGGGAAGAGTAGTTTCGGGAGCCGCGGTGGTTTCGGGAAGAGTAGTTTCGGGAGCCTCAGTGGTCTCGGGTACTTCCTTTACAACGATATCAAGGCTTGCGAGAGCCAACGGGATACCGGGTGTGCCATTGAGATCATCGGGGATAATGTAAAGAGTGTACTCTCCTGCGGGGAAATCATAATACTCGGACATAGAGGAGCCGATGTGGCTTGCCTTCTTGATATCGAACGTAGTGCCCTTGCCGACTGTGGAAATGTAATCCCAATAGATAGAGGGTCCGACGTATCCCTTCGGGAAGATACCGATCCAGTCCTTGCCGCCGGCGTTTACGCTCGAAGCCGCAACGTAGATGGTTTCGCCGACGACGTATTCGGTCTTATCGGTGACGATGTAGGTGTCCTTGTCGGGGAGAGTGAGCTCGGGAATCTTGGCTGCGTTCGGATCGGGGATTACGGTGATATCGATCGAAGCGAGGATCAGGTCATATCCCTTCTTGATCGAAAGATCATCGGGTATGATGAAAACCGTGTATTCGCCTGCGGGGAGGGAATAAAGATTGTTACGGTTCTTGCCGAGTCTGGTTGCTTCGCGGATGTCGAAGTTCTCCGTGATCTCAGTGAGATAATTCCAACGGATCGCAGCACCCGTCTTGTCGTCCTTGACGGTAATACCGAGCCAGTCCTTGCCGGAAGTATTGGCACTCTTGGCATTGACGATGATGGGTTCGCCTTCAACGTAGGTGGTCTTGTCTGTGGTGAGAACGGTCTCTGCGGCAGCGGAGGTGTTGAGCGAGAAGGAGAAGAGCGAGAGAAGAGTAGCAACGAGGAGAAGCGCGGAAATAATTTTCTTCATAATGTTTGTCCTTCCTTTTTATATTTTTTATTTTCTTTTCTTGATGACAGCCGCGCCGAGGGCAATTACGGCAATAATCGCGATCGGGGATGCAACGGAGCTGCAGCCACGCTTCTCAGCGACTGTGGGTTCGGTAGCGTCGGGAGCTTCGGTCACCTCGGGAGCGGGAGTTGCTTCGGGTTCGGTAACCTCGGGCTCGGTTGCTTCGGGAGTGGTAATTGGCTCTGTCGTAACCTCGGGCTCGGCAGTCGTTTCCTCTGTCTTGGTCTGAGTGTAGCTTACTAGGAACTGCGCGGAGGATACCCATTCACCCGTTACGAAATTTCTACCGAGAACGGCGACCTTGTCCTCGTAAATTCGGATGTAATATCCTTCGCTACCCGTCTGACGCTCGCCGGTTACGATATCGTAGGAGTGCCAGAGGTAAGCGACGGACGAGGTATTGAAGAAGGTTGCGTTCTTGCCCTCGTACATGCAGTTATCCGAATCGAGGATCCAGTGGGTATGACCGTTGAAGAACATAACCTCGGGATACTTGTCGACGATAGCTCTGAGCTGGGTGTGGTTGGAGACACCGCTCCAGCCCTCTGCCTGGCTACTGCCTGACGTGGTGTTAAGCATCGGCTGATGATGGAAGACGAAAACGGGTCTGCCGTCGCGGTTTTCATTGATCTTATCCTCGAGCCAGGTGAGCTGAGTCTTGGTAAGCTTTGAAGCACCGGTGTTTTCGGATGCAATAAAGATGTAGTGATAACCGTTCACCCATACGTCGTAGTAGGGTTTATCGGGGGTGCTTCCGTCGGGGAAGTTGAGGTTTTCAAGGAACTGCTTGAGACCTGCATCGTAATTCGTTCCGATATACTCGTGGTTACCGATTCCGAGGTAGAGCGCGGGAGCGTTCTTGACGGACTTATAATGCTGATGGAAATAGGTCCAATAGGAGGGAGTGTCGCCGCGGTCAACGATATCGCCGACTGCAAAGATGCCGACGGACTCGGGGCTGTTCTTGACAACGTCATTAAGCATTCCGATGAAGTGCTTGCTGTATTCATTTGAAGCATCGCCGCGGATATGGATATCGCTGACGATCTGGAACTCGGAGAGGACCTTGCCAAAGCCCTTGGAAGCCGCGCCATCGGGGAGCTTGACCTCGAGGCACTTTTCCGAGAGACCGTTGCTGTCGTTGTATGTATAAATAAGAAGCTTCGTTGCACCCTCGGGGATGATGGTGTTCGGAGTCATTTCGTGGGTGACGGTCGTTCCGGTTACCTTGAAGCGTGCGAGTCGTGTGTAGCCCTCGAGCTTGCCCGCATCGTTTGCCCACCACATATAGATGTCGTCTGCCATGTGATCCTCGGGGAGGTTGATGGTCAGAGTACCGTCAGCCATGCCGTCGGTGTCGTTTTTGAGCTTGTAGGTAGCCGAAAGCGGAGCCTTGGCGATCTTCGAGGGATCTTTTACGATCTTGATGTCGAGGGATGCAAGCGCTATGCCGATTCCCTCTTTACCGTTCAGGTCGTCGGGAATGATATACAGTGTGTATTCACCCGCGGGAAGTCCAAAATAATCGGACATCGAGGAGCCCATATAGCTTGCCTTTTCGATATCGAAGGTAATACCCTTACCGACCGTGGCAATATAATCCCAGTAAATAGAGGGACCGACGTGTCCCTTCGGGAAGATACCGATCCAGTCCTTGCCGCCGGCATTTACACTCGAAGCAGCAACGTAAACGGGTTCGCCTACGAAGTATTCGGTCTTGTCGGTGACGATGTAGGTGTCCTTATCGGGGACGGGGAGCTCGGGGATCTTTTCGATCGAGCTCGGGTCGGGAATTACGGTGATATCGATCGAAGCGAGGCGCTTGCTGTAGCCGCTCTTAACCGTGTGATCATCCGGAATGATGAAGACGGTGTATTCGCCTGCGGGGATGGAATAGAGGTTATTACGGTTCTTGCCGAGTCTCGATGCTTCTCGGATATCGAAGTTCTCGGAGATCTCGGTGAGATAATTCCAACGGATCGAGGCGCCTGTCTCATCGCCTTTTACGGTGATGCCGAGCCAATCCTTGCCCGAGGCATTGGTGCTCGATGCGTTGACGATGATCGGCTCGCCCTCATAGTATGTGGTCTTGTCGGTCGTGAGCTTTACCGCGCTGTCTGCGGAGACCGTCACGGTGAGCGAAAGTGTGGCGAGGATCATGCTGAAAAGCAGGATGAATGACGCAATTTTTTTCATTGGTTTTCTCCTTTTCTAAAAAATCGGTTTATTAACCTCTATAATTATACATAATTATTATCTATTTGTCAATGACTTTTTAAGACTCTTTGATTATTTTGCCCGTGATATGCTCGGGAATCAGCTCGAGACAGAGCGTATTTTTGCCGAATGATATGATCTCTTTTTCGATATATTCGCTGTCAGCGGTGAATTTACAGCTGAGCTTTCGGCAGATATCCATTGCCTTGTCAAAGTCATCGAGCGCGCGGATTCTGCCGAATAGGATAACGCTCTTGATATTGAGAGCCCAATCACCATCCTCGCGATAACCGCAGTCATAAACGCAGAAGGAGACCTTGTCGCACTTTGCGATAGAGTCGATCTTGTGCCCCGATTTTCCGCTGTGAAAGTATACGTGACCGTCTTCTTCATTATAGAAATAATTGATCGGAAGACCGTAGGGGTATCCGCCGTCACCGATGACAGAGAGAACTCCGCGGAGCTCGGTTTTCAGTATTTCTATGCACTCATTCTGCGATATGGCGTTCTTTTTTCTGACAATTTCTCTGAACATTTGATTGTACCTCTCAATTTGTTGAGTTAATTATATCATAACGAAGAGAAAAAATCCACACAAATGCAAAATAATTTGTATTTCGCTATTGAATTTTCGCGCCCGATAAGGTATAATTAAATCAACGGGCAGAATTGATCCCGAATTAATTAGGTAAAATATTACCGGAGGTACTTAAAATGGCAAATCGTTTCGTATCCAACGCAATATCATATCACGGCAAGGGCGCGATCGCCGAGATCCCCGGCATCATCGCTGCCAAGGGATTTAAGAAGGCTTTCGTAGCCTCCGACCCCGACCTCGTTAAGTTTGGTGTAACAAAGAAGGTTACCGATATTCTTGATAAGGAAGGAATGGCTTACGAGATCTATTCCGATATCAAGCCCAATCCCACCATTGAAAACGTAAAGAACGGCGTTGAGGCTTACAAGGCTTCGGGCGCTGATTATATGATCGCTATCGGCGGCGGCTCCTCCATGGACACCGCAAAGGCTATCGGTATCATCATCAACAACCCCGAGTTCTCCGACGTTCGTTCTCTCGAGGGCGTTGCTCCCACCAAGAACCGCACGGTCTATACCATCGCAGTTCCCACAACTGCAGGCACCGCTGCAGAGGCTACCATCAACTACGTTATTACCGACGTAGAGCGCAAGAGAAAGTTCGTTTGCGTTGACGTAAACGATATTCCCGATATCGCAGTCGTTGACCCCGATATGATGTCCACAATGCCCAAGGGACTTACCGCCGCTACCGGCATGGATGCTCTCACCCATGCTATCGAGGGTTACACCACCAAGGCTGCCTGGGATCTTCCCGACTGCCTCAACCTCGAGGCTATCCGCCTTATCGCAAAGAGCCTCCGCGGTGCAGTCAACAACGATCCCGAGGGACGCGAGGGCATGGCTCTCGGTCAGTTCGTGACCGGTATGGCATTCTCGAACGTAGGTCTCGGAATTGCTCACTCGGTTGCTCACACTCTCGGCGCGGTTTACGACACACCTCACGGCGTTGCTTGCGCAATGATGCTTCCCATCGTTATGGAGTACAACGCAGATCAGACCGGCGAAAAGCTCAAGGCAGTTGCAGAGGCTATGGGCGTTGACACCACCGGAATGTCTCAGGAAGAATACCGCAAGGCGGCAGTTGACGCAGTTCGTCAGCTTTCCGTCGATGTCGGAATCCCCACAAAGCTCGAAGCCCTCAAGGAAGAGGACCTCGACTTCCTCGCAGAGTCGGCATACGCAGACGCTTGCGCACCCGGCAACCCCAAGGCTGCTTCGGTTGAGGATATCAAGGGACTTATCAGAAAGCTTATGTAATTTTTATTATTCATTAGAAAAGCCTCGATCTTCGGATCGAGGCTTTTCAGTTAAATCAATTCTTTTAATTTCTCCGCCGCGTCTGTGAAAGCGGTCTTGGCATCGGGATATTTATATGGATTCTCGAATGAGCGTCCAACGAGGGCATTAAGCCCCGAGAAAAGCTCAAGATGCGGTTCGAGCGACACAAAGAAGTCGCCCTCCGTGTCTTTTTTATGCTCCGCGAGTATTTCCGAGATCTTCGCTTCACCGCATCCGGGAGGAACAATCGCGCCCGCGGAGAGGGCGTCCTTGACGTGGAAATATGCTATGCGGTCTTTGAGCATACGATATGCTTCGGGATATGGATCGACTCCCTCGAGCACGTAATTGCCCATATCGTAAACGCACATAAGATCGGGAAAGGTATCGAGCAATTCGCGGCAACGCTCGGGAATATCGCCGTAGATCTTCGCCTCGTTTTCGTGGCAGAGGATCACGCCGTACTCTTTTGCAATCGAAATAAGTTTGTCAAGAGCAGAGAAGACCTCTTCCTTCATCTCGGTAATGTCGCACCCCTTGGGAGCATAGAAGCTGAACATTCTGACGTATTTTGCGCCGAGAATGTTTGCGTATTCGAAAACTCTTTTTGCGGTTTCAATGTGACCGTCAATATCTCCGTCAAGCTTGATCTTGCCGAGAGGGGAGCCTATTGCGGAGACCTTGATTCCATATTGATCGAGAAGCTTTTTGGCTTCAAGGACCTCATCTTTTGTCAGCTTGGAGACGTTCTTCTTGTCAACGTGTCGGATTTCGATATGAGAAATTCCGAGCTTGCATAAACCCTGAAGCTGTTCCTCGGAGGAATCCGCGTATTCGTCGGCAAATGCCGAAAGTATGATATTTGCCATAATTACACCTTGATCTCGGGAAGTGATTCTTCTTTACCCGATTCAAGTGAGCGCATAATTGCGTTCATAATGAATACGGGCGAGATGAATTCCTCGTGCGTGCAGGTCTGCGCGGCACCGTTCAGAATCTCGGTAAATTCCTTGAATTCGCGGTAATACCAATCGGAGGTGGTGGGGATCTCAAAGGATTTAGATGATTTTTCAGCCATACGGGCGGCGTAATAAACGTAAGAGCCGTCGCAGAAAAGACCGACGCAATCGTAGTTATCGTAGTGGAACAATACGTTTATCGTCTTGCCGTTCTTTTTAGCCTCGACCGACTTCGGGAATCTGCCGAAGATCTCGCAGACCATCTCAACGAGGTGCTGAGCGTAGAAATAGAATCCGCCGTAAGCGTTTTCAGCCTGATATGGTGCGCGGATGAATCCGCCGAGAGTCTTGCCGCCGTTTTCTTCGAGTGCGTCCTTCTTAAGCTCGGAAACGTAAACGTCCTGCTTGAGCGACGAGCCGCCCGAAATTCGGGTACCGCGTGCCTTGAGTGACTGCATAAATTCAACCGCCTCGTCCTCACTGACCGTGATCGGCTTGTCGATGAACATCGGAATTCCGCTTTCAATATAGGGCTTTGCAAATTTATAATGATCGCCGCCGTGGCGAGCGGTGATTACGAGACCGTCGATCTTGCCGACCGCGCTGTCGTAGTTCTCGAGAACGGGAACGCCGAAAGTATCCGAGAGCTTCTGCGAAGCGGCAGGATCAACGCTGTAAACGCCGATACATTCGATGTCGGAGAATTCTTCGTTGCCCTTAATGAATTTCAGAAAAGCGTTGGCGTGCGAATTTTCACAGCCGAGAATAGCAATTTTCTTCATTATAATTCTCCTTAAAACTTGAGCGGAAGTGGATTATCCGCGTGGACCTTCTCGATAACGCCGATTACTGCCGCCGCCATTTCGGGCGTTACGGTCATAGGTCTACCCTCGGTGATCTTGTAGTAGAGTTGCTCGTAGAGGGTAGCGGTTCCGACGTCGAATGCCGTACCCGTGAACTTTCCCTCCTCGGTGTGCTTGACGAGCTTTTCCGAGCAATAGACGGGATCGCCCGCGTCATTCTTAATAAAGGTCTCGGAGACGGTCATCTCGGGATTCTCGCCGTCAACGATATAGGTCATCTCATAAGCGGACGGCGTGCACTTGAAGCATCCGCGCGTACCGAGGATCTTGACGTTGTAGCCCGAGTAAGCGTCGATCGAGGTGACCTCGATGTCAACTACGGGCTTGTTCGGTGCATCGATAATGATCTTGGCGAAGTCGTCCGAATCGCCGAAGGTCAGAGCACAACCGAGCTTGCTGTATGCAACGCGGGCGTTTTCGTCGAAATCAAGGAATCCGAGCGCGAGACCGATCGGGTGGGGACCCGTGTTGTAAACGCCGCCCGCACACTTTTTCTGCAGAGTCTGCCAGTCCCAACGGCGCGCAAATCCGTTGTAGCGGATGCTGATCTGCTTGATCTCGCCGAGCTTTCCCGACTTTGCCAGCTCATACGCGAAGGGATAGAAGGGCGCGAGGAAGGTCTGCTGGAAGACCGCGAGGGTTATGCCACGGTCCTTGGCTATCTTGATAAGCTCGTCGCATTCATAGCGGGAGCGAGCAAATGGCTTTTCAACGAGTACGTTGAAGCCGTGGAGGAGCAGATCCTTTGTGATCGGATAATGCATTTCCGAGTATGTGGAATTAACCACGAGATCAATGTCATCGAGCGCGAAAAGCTCGCGGTAGTCGGCGAACGTCTTGCATCCGGGATATATCTCCTCGGCAACGCCTCTGCGGAATTCGTCTGTGTCGACAACGTATTTTACGTTGTAGTAAAGATTGCTTTTGCTGCGGTAGTATTTTCCGTGGATGTTCTTACCGCTTCTGCCTTGACCGATAATTGCGAGATTGAGTTTTTTCATAACTTAGGTCTCCTTGTTTTTTGATTTTTCCAAATGAGGGGATTGAGTCCGAGAAGGAGGGGGAATACTTCGAGTCTTCCGAGAAGCATTGCGAAGGAGAGCAGAATAGTTGCTCCGTCCGAATAGCATGCAAAGCTCGATGCGGGACCAACCGCGCCGAATCCGGGGCCGACGTTGTTGAAGCAGGTCAGCGCCGCCGTGAAGTTCGTCTCGAAATCAAAGGGCTCGAAGGAAAGAATTATATATATTATGACGATGCAGAATATATAAGCCGCAAAATACGAGGTAACGCCGGTAAGCGTTGTGTCGTCAAGCCGCTTGCCCTCGGACATAACTGCCTTGACCG
Organism: Eubacteriales bacterium; assembly: GCA_045632925.1. GTDB lineage: Bacteria > Bacillota > Clostridia > Oscillospirales > CAG-272 > CAG-390. Next base: position 79,449 of record JAZQXP010000016.1, read on the forward strand.
AGCGCGGATGGAGAAGCTTTTTGAGCTCTCTGCGTACGGATTTGATCAGAATTACAACGCGGATCATCTTGAAACCGCCCGCAGTTGATCCCGCGCATCCTCCGATTACCATCAGAAGCAAGAGAAGCGATTTTGCAAAATTCGGCCAGAGATTGAAGTCAACTGTTGCAAATCCCGACGTTGAAACGATCGATGACGCCTGGAAAGCCGCGTGCCTCAGAGCCTCAGAGAAGGTGGGGTAGAGGGGGAGAATGCTGACCGTGATTCCCGCGATGCAGAAGAGAACGAGACCCGCGAAGAACCAGAGCTCATCCGAGCCGAGTGCTGCGCGGAACTTGCGCACGAGAATAAGGTAATAAAGGTTGAAATTGATTGCAAAGATGAGCATAAAGGCCGTGATCACCCATTGCAGATAGGGCGAATATGATCCAACGCTGTCCGCCTTGATGCCGAAGCCGCCTGTTCCTGCGGTTCCGAGAGCGTGAACGATACTGTCGAATACCGGCATACCTCCCGCAACCAGAAGGATGAAGAGTATTACGGTTAATCCGAGATAAATCCAATAGAGGATCTTTGCGGTATCTCTTGATCTGGGCACGAGCTTACCGACGGTCGGACCCGGCATCTCTGCCTTGAGGACGTTGAGCGAGCGGTCTGCAATGTTCGGGAGTATCGCCGTTACGAGAACGATTATTCCCATACCTCCGACCCAATGCGTGAAGCTGCGCCAGAAAAGCATGCAACGGTCGAGAGCTTCAACGTCGGTCAGGATTGATGCTCCCGTGGTTGTAAATCCGCTGACAGTTTCAAAGAAAGCATCGATATAGGAGGGAATTGCTCCGCCGAGAACAAAAGGAACCGCTCCGATAGCAGACATAAGAAGCCAGGCGTAAGCAACTATCGCAAAGCCCTCACGGGCGTATATAAGCCTGCTTTTCGGCTTTGAAAATACTCTGAAAAGCATTCCGACTCCGAGAGCGAGCGCGGCTGTTATCAGAAAGGAGATGCCGCTTTTCTCGAGATATATCAGAGCCACCAGCGAGGGCAGGAGGAGCAGAGCAGACTCCGCCATTGCAATATGCCCGACGGTGTAAAAGATCATTCTGCGATTCATTATCAGTCTCCTATTCGATAATATCCGAAAGGTCGTAGAGACGGTGGTTTGCGGCAATTACGATGACCTTATCTCCGGGGAGGATGATATCGTTACCGCTCGGTACTATCGGCTTGCGATTGCGGAGAATGCCCGCGATAAGGATATTCTGCTTGAATTTAATATCCTTGAGTGCCTTTCCCGCGTGCTTGAAGTCGGGGCGTACGTTGAATTCGAGTGCCTCCGCCTTTCCGTCCATGATCTTATAAAGCTTTTCTACGTTACTTCCGACCGAATTCCCGAGCGCACGGGCATACCTCAGCATTTCGTCGGCAACCGTTTGAATAGGAGAGATTATCGTGTCAATGCCGAGCTTACCCGCGATCGGATAAAACTCGGGGCGGTTGACCTTGGCGATGACCTTCGGCACGTTCTGCGAGGTTGCGAAATATGAAATAAGGATGTTGTTTTCATCGTATCCCGTAAGAGACACGAATGCATCGTTCTGACCGAGACCCTCCTCGACGAGCATATCCTGATTTGCTCCGTCGCCGTGGATGACGGTCACGTCGGGGAGCGACTCGGCAAATTCGGCGCATCTCGCCTCGTCCTTGTCGATGACGGTGACCTTTGTGCCCGCGGCAAGAAGATTGCTCGAGAGGTAATACGCGATCCTGCTTGCGCCGAGGATCATAACGCTCTTGGTCTTTCTTGTGATAAGATCGAAGCTTCGGAGAAGCTTACCGATCTCGTTCGGAGCGGCGGTGAGAGCGATCCTGTCGCCGTCCTCAAGGACAAAGCGACCGTCGGGTATGATGATCTCATTCTTACGCATAACGGCGCAGATAAGGAACTTACCCGGGCTTCGCTTGCGCAGGTCGATCATCGTCATGCCGGCAAGAGGCGATTTTTTACCGAGGATCATCTCTACGATCTCGAATTTGTTCGAGTCAAAGGTATCAATATTGATAGCCGATGGGAATCGCAGAATATTTGCGATGTTATGCGCGGTAGCCATCTCGGGATTGATAGCCATGGAAAGCTGAAGCTGTCCCGCCATAAAGCCGAGGCTCTTGTCATTGTATTCGCGGTCACGGATACGAGCAACGGTATTCTTTGCTCCGAGAGTTTTTGCAATATAACATGATAGCATATTGAGCTCGTCCGAACCCGTGACGCTGATTACGATATCCGCTTTGGCTACGCCCGCTTCCGTAAGCACCTCGCAGTCGGTACCGATGCCGCAAAGACCTATGACGTCAAAGGTATTCGTCGCTTCTTCTATTACCGAGGGATCCTTATCAATGACGGCAACGTCATGTCCCTCCGAGACGAGGCTTTCGATAAGGCTTTTGCCTATCTTGCCGCATCCGATAATAATAATTTTCATTTTTTACTCCAATGGTATGTTAGTTTTTCGAGTCGGGGATGTAGTTTTGGTAGATCCAATTGAGCCTTCCGAGGGGAGCGATGTCTCCGTAGAGGTAGAAATCCTCCATTGTCGAATATTTCGTTTTGGCATCCGAATCAGCCCACTTGAATTCAATGTAAATTTCCTTGTAATTCTCGATACCGAGCATTTCGAGGGGGACCGAGATCATCATCTCGCTGCCTTCGATCTTGTAAGATACCGCTCCGACCTCGGATGTCTCGAGAACTCCGTCCTTCGACGAGCAGGATGCGACGGATGTGGTGCTTTCGCTCTTTGCTACGGCGTTGATGAGGAAATCGTAGCCGTACCAACCGTCGGTGGGATTGTTATTGGTGTTGACGAAGAGCTGCATCCAGGAATGCTCGGGATCGAATTTCGAGATATCCTTGGCGCATCTGACGTAGAAATAAACGTTTTCGGTGTCGTTTGTGACCTTGGCTTCAACGATATCGTTGTTGCCCGAATTATCCGAGATCACTCTGCTTCCGAAGACTTTTCCCGCACGGCTCTTTGTGTCACCCTCGGGATCGTTGTAGGAAACGATGACCTTTTGCCACTGATCGAAGCCGCCATCAAGGTCGATCTTGTTCCTCGCATCCTGAAGGATGACGGGAGCCGAGCCCTTGAGACGCTGAACGTTCAGGATCAGCTGCATATAGTAGTTATCGAAATAACCTCCGCGCATCATTTCTGCGTCGCGGCTGAATTCCATTGATGCGGTATCAACGAAATGAACGAAGCTTGCGTCACCTCGATGGAGCTGACCGTTCTGTCTCTGCGCGACCCATTCGTTCCAGCCCGTGACGAGAACGTAGGGCACGTTCGCCGCGATAGCGCGATCCCATTGAGCCTGGAAGTTGAGCCCGAGATTCGTGATCGAATTATCGGCGTCAAATGCCGCGCGGTACGCCTCCATCGAGGCGTTGTCACCCACCGCGGCGTTGAAGCTGCGTCCGCGGTTGTATGCGTAGCCGTAAAGAGAGGAGTCGCTGAAGGTGACCGATTTATTGTGCTGTGCGATCGAAACGCTGACGGCACTCGGATTGCCGAGCTTGTCCTCGAAGATCCTCTGCGGCCATTCGAAATCCATCCAGGGCCAGCCGTTCTGATTGTAGCCCTCGTTCGGCCATTGAGCAGATTTTACCGTGAAGAAATTGTTGATATTGCCCTCCTCAACGCCGATGATGCAGGGCTTGCCGTCAACAAGGAACCAGGTGTCGGGGTATAGCTTACTCGAGTATATTTCATCGTAGAGCTGCTTCATTACGCCCTTGGAGTTCGAATTGGTATAGAAAACGACCTGCGGAGCGTCGTAGCCCTGCTCGTTCATCTCATGACAGATCCGCATGACCTTGAGCGCGTTGTCCTTGTAGATGTAACCGTTCGTTACGTCAAAGTAGAGGAAGTCGATGTTGGCATTCGAAAGCAACTCCATATGCTTGCGGATGACCCAAAGGTCGCTCGCGTAGTAGTAGCCGTAAAGAGGCTCGGCGAACCAATGCATTGTGCCGATGCTTCCGTAAATGCTCTTTCCCGTCTCGGGATCCTTCGCGTTCGCATCCTTCGCGAGCTCGCCGTAGGTGTCCTTGATCTTCTCGAGGTCGTAAACTCCGCTGTCGCCGTGCTCGCCGTGCCAGAGGAAGTAGAAGAGTCCGACGTAATGCTCGCCGTTCGAGCCGTAGATGCCTGTGGTCAGCGAGGTCGGAAGAGTGCGTCCGACGTCATCGGTAGCCGCAAAGCCACCGGAAAGATAGTTTGCATTATTCGGAACCGTGTAGCAGACCTTCTCGCCGTTTAGCATATATGAGATCTCGACGGTCTTGCCGTCGGGGCTTGCTTCGAATTTCAGAGTGCCCTCAAAATTGTTATCGGGATTTTCGTACACTGTTTCTTCTCCTTCGCCGCTTGTGTTTTCGGTTATATCCTCGCTGTCCGCGCAGGCTCCCATAAAAGGAAGCGCGAGGAGAAGAGAGGTAAAAGCAAGAATTTTTAAGAGCCTTTTCAAAGCCGATAGCCTCCGTCAAATTATATATAATTTATTATAGCATTTTTAACGCAATTTTGCAATAGTTTATATATTATTTTTATGCGCGCGCGGGTTGACTTGCTTGAATTTGTGTGTTATAATTAGTCATCAATGAAAATCGGAGACAAAAATGAAGAAAAATATAAAGAGGATAGCGGCGCTCGGAGCGGTTTTGATCCTGATTCTGTCGCTCATTCCGACCGCATATGCGGAGAAGATCACATATTCGGATACCAAAAACTCGGGAGTGCGGGACGATATATGTCTTTCTCTCGAGGGTACGGGTGCCGAGACCTATTATTCGGGCGATAACAGCTACGCAAGCCTTTCCGCACTCACGGAGAGCGAGCTTCTTTCGAGTCTGCGTAGCCTTATGACCGAAACTCATAAGTATAAATCATCCTATGCCGATTCGAAAAATTATGCCGACGAGACCGATTGTCAGCGAGGCGACGGAAGCATCGTCCTGCTTTATACCTCGTCGGTCGTGAAGTTCTCGGATTTCATCGGCTCGGGAAGCATAGGCTGGAACCGAGAGCACGTATGGCCGAAGAGCCTGGGCGGCTTCGATAATTCGGGAGCGGGCGCGGATCTCCACCACATCCGTCCCGACGACGTGACCACAAACGCCAAGCGCGGCAATCTCAAATACGGAAATTCGGAGAACGGCGTTGAGGTCAATGGCTCGTCGCTTGTTTCGGGCGCGCTCGGCGGCAGATCGAGCGGAGGATATTTCGAGCCGCTCGATAACGTCAAGGGCGACGTTGCCAGAATTTGTCTTTACGTTTACGTCCGCTACGGCGGGGAGATTTCAAAGTGCTCGAGCATCACGAACGTCTTCGAGAGCGTTGACGTCCTGCTTGAATGGTGCGAGAGCGACCCCGTTGATACATGGGAGATGGGCAGAAACGAGGTCATCGGTAAAATTCAGGGCAACCGAAACGTATTTATCGACTACCCCGAATTCGCGTTTCTTCTCTTCGGAAAGGAAGTTCCCGCGGATATGATAACTCCCTCGGGAATGGCAAAGACTCCCGCCGAGACCACAGCCGAGATCACGACCGAAGCGGTGACAGAAGCCGAAACTACTGCCGAGATCACAGCGGAAGATGCGACCGAAACCGATGCCGTTACGACAGAGATCACTGCCGTGACCGTAAGTGTTACCGACTCGATCACCGAACCCGAGACCGAAAAAGGCTGCGCGTCGATCTCCACATTCAGTCTGATAATGCTGATATTCCCGCTTGCATTTGCTTTAAAACGGAAAAACAAATAAAAGATGCCGACCTCGAGGTCGGCATCTTTTATACAAATCTGTTAAACCATATAAGAAGCTCTTCGCGCATAACGCGGGTCACGCTGTGCTTTACGCCTTCGAGCTCGTGATATTCGGCGTAGCATCCCGCGCGGCGGATCGAATCGATATATTCACGCGACATAACGGGATCAACGGTCTTGTCGTCCGCGCCCTGCCATATCTTCACGGGGCAGGGAGGGATGACCGTTCGCTCGCCCTCTGCGTTAACAAACGACCGCGTGCGGTAGGGATTGAAGCCCACGGTGTTCTCCTCGCACCATTCGTCCGAAGGAAAACGGAAATATTCGATGATCTTATCGCGGTAAGGATGTCCCTTTGCCGTGACTCTGTCCCAAGGGTTGCGGCAGATATGATCTCCGACCTTGACTGCGTTCAGATTCAGTCCCGGATTGAAAAGTCCGAGCGCGACCGTGATTGCAGGAAAGGTGTTGGCGAAATTTATGGCGGTCTGACCACCCATCGAGGAGCCCGCTACGAGAACTCTTTCGGAAAGATTGTAATTCTTGACTGCGTGGCGGTAAGCCTTGAATAGCGCAAAAACGTGCTCGGGGCATCCGAGAGTCAATCCGTGCGGCGCACAACCGCAGATATCGAGAACGGCATATCCCGCCTTGAGGCATTCAAAAGCGTAGGGAATGCCGCCGATCATGGATCTTTCCTCGCTGACTGTCGGTCCCGCACCGTGGCAGGAGAGGATGAGCGGAGTTTCCTCGCCGTCGTCGGTATATGAATCGGGAAGACAAAGCACCGCTTCGCACTCGGAAAATTCCTCGCGGTCGAGAACGGCGTTTTCCGTCGATCCGCTGATCTCGCGGAAATTATTGAAGCGCGCCTTGAAATAAATATACTCCCGCTCGAGCTCTCCGGACATCGGCTCGCCGTTTTTGTCACAGGGGATGATTACTTTTCTGATATCCATTTTCAGTTCAGATGATCGACAAGCTTTACGGCACCGTCGGTGAGGAACTTGATGTTTGCCTCGTTGAATACGGTGTCGTGTTTTGTATGGATCTTATCCATATAAAGCGCGCGCAGAGCCTTCGAATATTTCAGCGAAGCCACGCCGACGCCGCCCTTGAAGTTCGCTTGGTCGGAGGGATAAAATACGCCCTTTGATGCTATATCGACCTTGAAATAATCATCCGAAACAAAGCTCTGCTCAAGCGCGGAGATGTATTTCTTCGCATTATGTTTGACGGCAAAGAGGATGGTATCACCGTCCGAAACACAGTCGAAGTTGAGCAGCAGCTTGTCCTTTATAACCTTTTTGTGCTTGGAAGCAAAGGCAGACGAACCGAAAAGTCCCATCTCCTCAAGATCGAAGAAGACGAAGCAAATCTCGTTTCTCTTTTCCGCAGGGAGTGCTTGCATGATCTCGATCAGCGTGATGACTCCCGAGGTGTTGTCGTTAGCGGTATGCTTGTTTGCGGGACCGTTCATAAGAAGGTAGAATACGAGGAAATATGCTATCAGCGGGACAAACGCGGCAACCGAATCGACAATGCTCTGATGAACCTTGAGCAAGCCGAGAATGGTGCCGATCAGTATACCCGCGCCAAATGCGGCGGCTAACAAAACCGCGATCAGAACGGCGGTAATCAGCAGCTGATAAAGAAGATAGTATAGAAAATTCTTAGGAGTTATGAAGTTTGGAAAGGGCAGTCGGGCACAGGTGTCGTAATGCGCGGTGTAGATGGCTTTTGCTCTTGCGGGATCGCCGATAACTATATTACGAGCCCCGAAAGAGCCCTTTTCAACGCGGCAGGAATACCCCTCTTTTTTGGCGAATTCCTTGATATAATCAATAAATCCGTCCTTTTGCTTTTTTGATTTTCTGACGTGAAATTTCTCAAAAACGTATTCGGATAAGGGAGTCATTTTTTTCTGCCTCCTTCGATAAAATCGAATATCTTGCCCCAAAGCTCTCCGTCCTGCTCGGTGATCTTATGCCAATCCCACGAGGTGCGGAATTTCTCGGCGTCCTCGGGCGTATTGAAGGCTTTTTTCTTAAATCCCGCGGTCATCGCATCGGTCATTTTAGTAAGCCCGGCAACGGCGTCTGCCGTATAATTCGGATTGTGCTTTTTGCCGTGAACGAGCATAAGCTCGACCCTTTCGTTGCCGACGAGAGAATCGTAATGATATTCCTTCTTGACGGTCGGGTCGTCGTCCGAGGCTATGTAGAGGATGCGCGCAGAGGTGTCCTTAAGGCTTCTGCGGGCGTCGATCAGCGAGTACATCGGGTTCGCCTCGTGCTCAAGACGGAGCACCGACGGGCGGTAGAATCTGAGAATTCCGGGGAAGAATTGCTCGATGATACGTTCGACCGCGATAAAGCCCGAAATCGAAACGCAGGATTCGATATCCTTATGAAGTGCCGAGATATTGAGCGCGGCAAAACCGCCCCAGCTGTGACCGATGACGGAGATCAGCGCATCCTTGTAAGCGTCGATGCTACGGACGGCGTTTACGGCGTAGTCAAGATCGCAGAGAGACTGCGCAAAGCCGACAATATTCTCGCCCTCGGATTCGCGACAACCAGTGTGATCGTAAGTGAAAACAGTATAGCCGCGTCGCGCGCAAATCTCGATCTCCTTCATATAGGCAACGTGACCGTAGCCCATTCCGTGATCGAAGATTATCAGCCTGTCCTTTCGCGGATTCTGATAATAGTAGAAATAACCCTGCAATTTTTGTCCGTTGTTACCGATGAAGTCAAAGGGCGTGTGCTGAAGTCCGGGGAAATCATCCGCAGAGAAATAAGAGAGCAGAGGATTTCCGGCCTGACGGATGCAGATATTCTTTTCGTAGATTCCTACGACAGTTTTCTCAAAAACCATTTTTACTCCAATTCAATTCCGACGGGGCAATGGTCACTTCCCATTACCGATGTGAGGATAAAGCTGTCTTTAACTCGGTTAAACAGGCGGTTAGATACCACAAAATAGTCGATACGCCAACCGACATTCTTTGCCCGCGCAGAGAACATATAGCTCCACCAGGAATACTCGATCTTATCGGGATAGAGCGCGCGGAAGGTGTCTGTGAAGCCCGAAGCGAGAAGCTCGGTGAATTTCGCACGCTCCTCATCCGAAAAACCTGCGCTTTGATGATTCGTCTTCGGATTCTTAAGGTCTATTTCGTTGTGCGCGACGTTAAGATCACCGCAATATATGACCGGCTTCTTTTCGTCAAGAGACTTGATATATCCGCGCAGCGCGTCCTCCCATGACATTCTGTAATCGAGCCTTGCGAGCTCGCGCTGTGCGTTGGGAGTGTAGACGCAGAGGAGGTAGAAATCCTCGTATTCGAGTGTGATTGCACGTCCCTCTGTGTCGTGCTCGGGGATGCCGATTCCGTAGCTTACCGAAAGCGGCTCGTGCTTGGTGAAGATCGCGGTGCCCGAGTATCCCTTCTTTTCCGCGCTGTACCAATACTGATGGTATCCATCGGGCTCAAATGCGGCTTGTCCCGGCTGCATCTTCGTTTCCTGAATACAGACGAAGTCTGCATCCTGCTCGGCAAAGAAATCCCCAAATCCCTTGTCAAGACACGCGCGAAAACCGTTTACGTTCCAAGATATGAATTTCATTTTGTTACCTCGAATTACTGCTGCGGTACGACCGCAAAGAAGATAAGATCTTTCTTGCCGCGGTTGATGAAGCAATGCTCGTGGCCCTTGGGACAGTAGTGACATTCGCCCGCGGAGACCTTCTCCTCGTTTCCGTCAAGAACAGCGGTTCCGACACCCTCGAGGACGTAGATGATCTCGCAGGAGTCCTCGTGGCAATGCATACCGATCGAGGCACCGGGAGCGAGAGTGAGGCGCATGATCTTGTTTTTATCGTCAACGAACATATGCGCGGCGGTAACGCCCTCGCCGCCCTTGAAATTGGGCATAAGCTTTTCGGGAATATTATTGAAATTGATCATTTTTCTGTCTCCTTAAAAATACTTGTATTTGTTTCGTTTTGCAACCAAGAAGATTATCCATACGACGACCGCCATCGCCTCCGCGACAACGAGCGACCACCATATGCCGTCGAGTCCGAACATTATCGGTAGGATAAGCACCGCCGCTATCTGGAAGACCAAGGTTCTGAGGAAGGATATCGCAGCAGAGGTCAAGCCGTCGTTGAGTGCGGTGAAGAATCCCGAGCCGAATATTGCGAATCCCATAAAGAGGAATGAAAGCGAGAAGATGAAGAATCCGTTCCTTGTCATCTCGAAGAGCGTTTCGTCATATCCGACAAACAGTTTTGAGAGCGGTGAGGCAAGCAGGAAAGCAAGCGCGACCATACAAACCGAAAAGCTCGAAACGATCACTACGCTCTTCTTAAGCAGACTCTTGAGCTCGTTCGTATTCGCCGCGCCGTAATGATATCCGATAACGGGCGCAACTCCGACCGTGTAACCGATAAAGGCACCGCAGAAGATCATGCTGACGTACATCATGACTCCGTAGGCTGCAACACCGTCCTCGCCCGCAATGTCGTAAAGCTGTGTGTTGTAAAGCATGCCGACGACGGACATCGAGATGTTGCTCATAAGCTCGGATGCTCCGTTTGTGCAGGTGCGGAAGAGAGCTCGACCGTCAAATTCTGTCTTGCCGAGACGGAGCAGACTCGAATTCTTGCTTGCAAAATAGATAAGGGGAACAAATCCGCCTATGCTCTGGCTTATAGCTGTCGCGGTAGCTGCACCGACGAGCCCGAGCGGAAAAATTCCCACGAGAAGAAGGTCGAGCACCATATTAGCCACGCCCGCGGCAACCGTCACGAAAAATCCGAGCTGTGGCTTTTCGGCGGTGACGAAGAAGCTCTGGAATTCCATTTGCAGAATAAACGCGGGAAGTGCGATGAGGATTATTCTTCCGTAAAGGACAGAATCCTCAAGCATCTGCCCCTCCGCACCGAGGAAGGACGCGATAGGTCTGATGAATATTATGCCCAGGATCGCAATCGCCGAGCCGAGAATCAGTGAGGTGTATATCAGAAGTGAGAAAATGCGGTTTGCCTTCTCCTTGTCACCCTCGCCCATTTTGAGAGAGACGAGCGCGCTGCCTCCCGTTCCGAACATGAATCCGACAGTACCGAGGATCATGAGGAAGGGCATTATGAAATTTACCGCGGCAAACGGTGTTTTGCCAACGTAGTTTGAAACGAAAAAACCGTCGACAACGCCGTAGATCGAGGTAAAGATCATCATGGCTATCGAGGGAAGCGTAAAGCGCAATAGCTTGCCGTAGCTGAAGTTGTCCGAAAGGCTGATCTTCATAAAGTTTGCTCCAAAGTTTTTGAAAAAATCTTGACAAATTGAATTTATAATGATATTATATACTTATTAAATCCAAAAGTCAAGACTTTTGTGATAGTTTGAAGGAGTTTGATATGATCTACAAGGATTTTCAAGGCAAAAAGCTTTCTGCACTCGGAATGGGATGTATGAGACTTCCCACCTACGGTGAGGATAAGACCATCGACGAGGCAAAGACTGCCGAAATGTTTGAGTACGCCATTAAAAACGGAATAAATTATTTTGATACCGCCTGGGGCTACCACGACGGAAAGAGCGAGCTCGTCGTCGGCAAGGTCCTCGAAAATTATCCCCGCGAAAGCTTCTATCTCGCGTCTAAATTCCCCGGATACGCACAGGCAAACTGGGGTAAGGCTGAGGAAATTTTCGCAAAGCAGCTCGAGAAATGCCGCGTTGATTACTTTGATTTTTATCTCATCCATAACGTCACCGAGTCGAATATCGACGCTTATCTCGATGATAATTACGGCGACGTAATGTACTTTGTCAAGATGAAGGAGGAGGGCAAGATAAAGCATCTTGGCTTCTCGACCCACGGTACTCTCGAGACGATGCACCGCTTCCTCGATAAGTACTCGCAGTATATGGAATTTTGCCAGATCCAGCTCAACTGGCTCGATTACAGCTTCCAGAACGCTAAGGCAAAGATCGAGATGATGAAGGAATACGGAAATATTCCGGTTTGGGTAATGGAGCCCGTTCGCGGCGGTAAGCTCGCAGTTCTTGAGGATGCTTACGCGAAGAAGCTGACCGCTCTCCGCCCTGACGAGAGCATCCCCTCTTGGGCGTTCAGATTCCTTCAGACGATCCCCGAGGTCTGCGTGACTCTCTCGGGTATGTCGAACTTCGATCAGGTCAAGGAAAATATCGAGACCTATTCCGAGGAAAAGCCCGTAAATAAGGAGGAATGGGAAACTCTTATGTCGATCGCGGACAGTATGGTCGGCAAGAAGACTCTCCATTGCACAGGCTGCAGCTATTGCACCACCCATTGCCCGATGAGCCTCGACATTCCGCGCATCATCGAGCTCTACAACGAGCACGTTTATTCGGACGGCGGTTTCATCGCTCCCATGGCACTTTCCGCGTTCGCGGAGGATAAGCTTCCCTCGGCTTGCATCGGATGCAAGTCCTGCGAGGAGGTCTGCCCGCAGAATATCGAGATCTCCGAGATGATGAGCGATTTCTCGGAAAAGCTCAAGTGATCGGAGACGAGCCTATGAAAAGATCAAGCGGAGTCCTTATGCACGTCTCCTCGCTTTGGGGAGAGCATTCCGAGGGCTCGTTCGGCGCGGCGGCGAGGGAATGGATAGATTTCCTTGCCGACTGCGGCTTTACTTATTGGCAGACTCTGCCTTTTTGCCTGCCCGACGAGGCAAATTCACCCTATAAATCCTTCAGCGCGTTCAGCGGAAATCCCTTCTTCATCGACCTTCCGATGCTCTGCGACGTTGGACTCATTACGCGCTCCGAACTCGATGAAGCAAGACAGAAAACACCCTTCTTTTGCGAATTCGACCGCCTGAACGAGGAGCGTATGGAATTGCTCGCGCTCGCTTCAAAGCGTATGACAAATTACGCGCCGATAGAGGCTTTTATGGCGGATCATCCCGAGGTCGAGAGCTTTTGCCGCTATATGGCACTCAAAAAGGCGAACGGCGGCGCGGCTTGGAATGAATGGACTGTCGACGAGCCGGATGCGGATGAGCTTCGTCTCTGGTACTTCTCGCAGTTCGCGTTCTTCACGCAATGGGCGGAGGTCAAGGCTTACGCGAACAAGAAGGGCATCAAGATCATCGGAGATATTCCGATCTACGTTGCCGCCGACAGCGCGGACGTATGGGCTGCGCCCGAGCAGTTTCTGCTGGGGGAAGACGGAACACCTTCGTCGGTTGCGGGAGTACCGCCCGATTATTTCGCAAAGGACGGTCAGCTCTGGGGCAATCCCCTCTACAATTGGGATCATATGAAAAAGGACGGCTATTCCTGGTGGAAACGCCGTATGTCCTTTATGCTTGATATATTCGTCGGTGTCCGCATCGACCATTTCCGCGGCATTGAGGCGTTTTACAGCATCCCCGCGGGAGAGAAGACTGCAAAGAACGGCAAATGGGTCAAGGGTCCGGGAATGGATCTGATCAACGCACTCAAGCCTCTTTGTGGAGATAAGCTTATCATTGCGGAGGATCTCGGAGACATCACGCCCGAGGTCGAAGCACTTGTCCGAGACAGCGGATTCCCCGGTATGCGCGTATTCCAGTTCGGTTTTCTGAACGAGGGCGACTGCCTCCATACGCCGCATAATTATCCCGCAAACTGCGTGGCTTATACCGGCACACACGATAATAATACGCTTCTCGGCTTCGTTTGGGATCTCGATGACGGCGGACGCAGACGGGTCTTCGACTATTGCGGCTACCGCGGAAGCAACCTCGATGAAAGCTATGATTACCTGATCCGTACGATGTACGCAAGCCACGCGGACATCTTCATCATGCCCGTTCAGGATCTCCTCCTCTACGGCTCGGATACGAGGATCAATAAGCCCGGAATTGCAGAGGGCAACTGGTCCTACCGCGTAACGAAGGAACAGTTTTGGCGCATCGACCGCGGTAAATTCAGATATCTGAATTATCTTTACGGAAGAACAAGATGATCTTTTTTTGATCTCATCGACAATATTTTTTATCCTCGGTATAAAATCTCAAATACGGCAAACACTATGAGAGCAAAATGATTTGCAATCCACAGGTTTGAATTCAAGGAGATTATATATATGAAAGCCACAGGAATTGTCAGAAGGATCGACGATCTCGGACGTGTCGTCATCCCCAAGGAGATCAGAAGAACCATGCGCATCCGCGAGGGAGATCCTCTCGAAATCTACACCGACCGCGAGGGCGAGGTTATCTTCAAGAAGTATTCGCCGATCGGCGAGCTCAATGCCTTTGCCGCGCAGTACGCCGAGACCCTGCACAAGACGGGCGAGATCAGCGTTCTGATCTGCGACCGCGATGTCGTTATCTCGGTTTCGGGAGCTTCCAAGAAGGAATACGCCGACAAGCATATCTCGCCAGAGCTTGAGCACGTGATCGAGACCCGTCAGCTTTATCACCACCGCGACGGAGAGGTGAAGCTCGAGCCGATCAACGATAATTGCTCGCATTATATCAGATGCGCAATGCCCATCATCGCGGAGGGCGATATCCTCGGATGCGTTGTCTCGCTCGACTCGATCGAGTCGCCCGCGCCCAGAGCGAACGACCACGAAAAGAACGTCGAGGTCAAGCTCATCCAGACAGCCGCCGCCTTCCTCGGAAAACAACTCGAATCTTAATATTTTGCCGATGCCGCCTTGGCATCGGCATATTTTTGTTGACAAGAGCGGCTTTATGTGATAAAATTAACATATAAAGCTTCTTTGGAGGTTACCGTTATGTTTGATTGGCGTAAATTAATCGCATTATTATTGATCCTTTCAACCTGCATTTCCCTCGTTGCCTGCACGGGCGGCGGAGGAGAAGCGGAAGGATCGTCATCCGAAACGCTCGAGGTAAGCGACACCGATCCTACACTCATCGAGCCCGAGCCCGTGGAGATGCTCGAGCTTGTCGAGAACGGCGAGCTGGCTTATATGATCGTCCGCCCCGATAACGCTTCAAGTGCGAACGTAAGGGCTGCTATTACGATAAACAACGCCGCCAAGGCGGGCGGAATAAAGTCCAGGATCACCGACTGGGGCGAGAAGACCGATGCCAAGGAGATCCTCGTCGGCGAGACGAAATTCTTCCCCGAGGGCGCGCTTGAGGGTATCGATACGACCCGACTCGGACCCAACGGCTTTGTCATCAAGACCTTTGGTGAGCGCATCATCATCGTAGCAAACAACGACAAGGCTCTTGTCGAGGCGGCAGAGTATTTCATTGAAAATCATCTTGATATTGCAGGAGGAAAGACTTCTATGCCCAAGGATTACTGTTATATTAAAAGCAACGGACTCTTCCTTTCCGAACTCACCCTCGGAGGAATTGATATTTCTGAATACGCACTTGCCTGCGACGCGGGCTTCGAGGAAGCTCTCGGCTACTTCGGGGAGCTCGTCGGCGACAAATGCGGCGCCACTCTTACCGATGCGGGAGAGAAGAAGATCCTTCTGACAGCCTCGGGTGCAGAGGGCGATATGATCTCGGCAAAATTTGTTGACGGAAACCTCATTATCACCGCAAAGGACGCCGATGCAATGAAGAAGGCTGTCGTCTGCTTCTGGTACGAGAATATCGGCTACTCGGTCGGTACGTTTGATCTCCCCGCGGATCTGAATTACAGCCGCGACCTTGCAAAGACCGTTTTCTACAGCGATTTCGACGTTGTTACGGGTGATTCGGTTTGCTGCTTCGACGGACTTATCGCGGCGCATAACTATGCTAACGAAAAGGGATTCAAGGTCTTTGCCGACTACGGCGCAAAGTATTACGTGGCTTCAACGGGCAAGACCGTAACCATCAAGACCGACGTTGAATGGGGCAATGCCGAGATCGTCATCGATGACTCGGGCGTCACGCCCGACAAGCGCGGAAACTGGATCTTCAGCATCCCCGGAAGCTACTCGACCTATAAGATCGACAATCTTCCTCTGCTCAAGCGCGGCATGACCAATATCGGCATCAAGCTCCCGCAGGCGAGCATCATAACCGCGTATGACTCGAATACGACCCATTATATCCGTTACGGAGGCAACGCAGACAACGGTCAGACAATGGTCGACAATATTGTCGTCGATAAGGATGGAAATATCGATCAGGACGCTCCCGTAATGTGGGATTTCACTGCAATGACCTCGGTCGTTGTCCGTCCGATCGACGAGGAGACTTTGACGGTCAGCGGCGGCATCGTCACCACCATCGCCAACAAGGCACCATCCGAATATACTTATTACGCGCGCGGAATCGCAGTTTCCCGCTCTAATACCGTTATCGACGGCGTTACCCACCTGATCACGGGCGAGGGCGGAACGGGCGCACCCTATAACGGCTTCGTTTCGATCAACAACTGCGCTTACGTGACCGTCCGCAACTGCGTTTTCACGGGTCACAAGACATATCAGAGCCCGACCACGGCAATGGGCTCTTACGACATCGGAATGGGCAATTCGATCTCCGTTTCCTTCATAAACTGCAGTCAGGCAAACGACATCAACGACTCGAGATACTGGGGCGTTTCGGGAACGAATTACTGCAAGAATTTCGTATACGACGGTTGCGTTCTTTCGAGATTCGACGCGCATAAGGGCGTCGCAAACGGCGCGATCAAAAATTCCGTCATCGGACACGCGGGGGCATCGATCATCGGCTACGGCACCTTCCTTATCGAAAATTCCACATTTATGACCACCAAGATGATCAACCTCCGCTCCGACTACGGAAGCTCATGGGAGGGCGATATCATCATCCGCAACTCCACGCTGTCGCCTGCGTCCTCTTCTGCAAACGCATACGTTTTCGGCGGAAGCAACAAGTCGAATCATAATTTCGGATACGTCTGCTATATGCCGAAGAACGTAATCATCGATGGACTCATCGCCGACACGACGGGCAGCGTCTATGTCTTTGCCGATCTCAATTCGGATTGCAAGAGCGCAAATTACGTTCAGCAGTATCCTTACGTAGTGACCGAAAAGGTCAGCGTCAAGAATTACTCGGGCAGCTCAAAGGCTGAACTGCAGCTCAGTCCGAATAAATATCTCTTCGCAAAGACCGAATTTGCTGTTGAATAATATCAAAGATTTATTGGAGAAAATAATGAATAATCACCAGATCTTTATAAGCTATCGCCGTGTTGGAGGAGAGGATATGGCGGGCCGTATCGCAGACAGACTCAGTTCTCTTGGATATAATGTATTTTATGATGTTGAATCTATGCGAGCGGGCAAATTCAATTTGCAAATTTATTCTGCCATCGATAGCTGTTCCGATGTATTGGTCATCCTTCCGCCCAATGCGCTAGATCGTTGTTCCGACCCTGAAGACTGGGTGAGAATTGAGATTGCGTATGCCATACAAAAGAAGAAAAATATAATTCCGATACTTATGCGCGGTTTTTCCTTTCCCGATGAGCTTCCGGAAAATATTAGTGCGCTGAAGGTTTATGAAGGAATCAAGGTTCCGGATGGATTCTTTGATGCTATGATGACACGGCTTCTTTCCCTTTTGGATTGCAAAAATACTTTGAAAAAAGTCGATTCGGAAGAAATCGGAAACTATACAGAGATCAAATATAATGACGGCTCTTATTACAAAGGACATGTTTTAAACGGAAAATTCCACGGTAATGGTATGTATATATACTCAACCGGAGACATGTATAACGGATCATGGCTTTGCGGCATCAGAGCAGGATACGGTGAATTGACATGGACAAACGGAAAACAATGGAAGGGCGATTTTCTCGATAATAACCCTTACAATGGGTCGGGGGTGATACTTTATTATGATTATCCGTATAAAGGAGAAACACTTAGCTATAAAGGAACCCTTGTCAACGGAGTGCGTGTTGGTGAGGCGGAATTTGTTTGGAAAAAAGGTGAGACATGTAAAGGCACTTACAAGAATGGTTTGTTTACAGGTCAAGGCACATGGATGTGCAGAGATGGATATTACATAGGACGCATTGTAAAGAACAAAAGAAAAGGCAGAGCTATTCTATATTCGATTGATAACGATTTTAAGGGCGTTTTTAAGAATGATATGCCATATTTTGGAAAATGGGTCTCAAAAAAGAGCAGGAATAGGAAGAATAGAATTCTAAGTATTGTTTTGTTCGGAAAAGAGTTTTATGTTTAGACTTTTGACTCGAAAAACTGTGGCGAATATCGCAAATAATAATTACATAATTTTATCGGCTTGACCTTTATCGGATTTGCGGACATCTCCTCTTTTATCAAAAGAGGAGATGTCCGCATTTTTGTGTCATATTTACAAAAAGGTCTTGATTTATTTGTGACTTTATATTATAATAATTATAACTGTAATATAATGCGAGGATTATGCCATGCAGATAAATAAAGTCAGAAAAGCCGTTATACCCGCCGCGGGTCTCGGAACGCGTATGCTTCCGATCGCACGTGCCGTGCCTAAGGAGATTTTGCCGATAGTAGACCGCCCCGCGATCTCGTATCTCGTTGAGGAAGCGGCAAGATCCGGTATCACCGACGTGCTCATCATAACGGGCAGAAACAAGGACGCGATCGAGGATTATTTCGATTATTCGCCCGAGTATGAAGCTCATTTTACCGCCAAGGGCAGAGAAGAAGAGATCGAGGCGATCAGAAAGACAGCGGAGCCCCTCGGTGTTCGCGTTTATTTCCTGCGCCAGAAGATCACGCGCGGTCTCGGACACGCGATCGGATGCGCGCGCAACTTCGTCGGGGACGAGCCCTTTGCCATCCTTTACGGCGACGATATCATCTTCTCGGAGAAGCCCGTCGTGGCGCAGATGATCGAGACCTATGAGAAATACGGCAGATCTGTCTGCGGAGTCAAGGAGGTCCCGACAGAGCTTGTCAAGAAGTATTGCTCGCTGAATACCCACCCGATCGAGGGAAGTGACACGGAGTTTTTCGTTGACGATATGATCGAAAAGCCCAAGACCGACGCAGAGATCTTCTCGAATTACTCGATCCTCGGACGAGTTCTCGTCACACCCGATATTTTCGATATTATCGACAATACACCACCCGGTGCGGGCGGTGAGATCCAGCTTACCGACGCTATTGCAACTCTCGCGCGCCGCGAGGGAGTAACCGCTCTCGACTTCGAGGGCAAACGCTTTGACCTCGGCTCAAAGCTCGGATTCCTCGAGGCAAACGTCAGTGAGGCACTGAAGCATCCCGAGGTTGCCGACGATTTCAAGAGCTTTTTGATAGATCTTGTAAAAAATATGTGAGGATATAAAAATGGCAAACAGAGTTTCAAAGGAAAATTATTATCTTGATATCGCGCAGACCGTCAGCGAGAGAAGTACTTGCCTCCGCCGCCGCTTCGGTGCGATCATCGTAAAGAATGACAGTATAATTTCGACAGGCTACAACGGCGCACCCCGCGGACGCAAGAACTGCGACGATCTCGGCTACTGCTTCCGTGAGAAGATGGGAATCCCGAGGGGCGAGAGATACGAGATGTGCCGCTCGGTTCACGGCGAGGCAAACGCCATCATCGCCGCACCCCGCGAGCAGATGCTCGGCTCGACCCTTTATATGGTCTGCACCTCGCCCGAGGACGGAGCCGTTATGCCCGGCACAACGAGCTGTATGATGTGCAAGAAGCTTGCCATCAATGCGGGCATCGAGCGTATCGTCGTCAGAGACGACAAGGAAAATTTCAGAGTGATCAACGTCTTCGATTGGATCGAGGATGACGATTCTCTCGCGGGAAAATTCGGTTATTAAGGAGAATGAACAATGAAAACAGCAAAAAGAATCATATGCTTCTGCCTCGCGGCGATCTGCCTTATGCTCTCGCTTACGGGCTGCGCCAATAGAATGACGATGACGGGTGACGGCCTTACCCACAGAAAGACGGGCATTTCATATACATACGTTTTCGATCCCTGCTATCAGCCCATCGAGTATGATACCGAGGCTTACACAAAGTGGAAGCGCAACGACGTTAAGATCGAGTATTTTGCAATCAAGGGTCTTGAGCCCACCGAATGGCTATATTGCCCGATGATGGGTGAGGTGCTCTGCTCCACCGGCGAGGTCCTTCCCGACGTTGCGGGATTTGATCCCACCGGTGCGTACATCTGTATCGAGGCAAATACCGCTTATACCATCTACGAGATCACCGATCAGGCTCTGATCGATGCGGTCGTTGAGCGTTATCTCGACGAGAATACTCCCAGCTATTCGACGATCATGGAGACCTCGAATTATTCTATCAAGTTCACCTCGGAAAAATATCCCGAGTTCTACTACAGCCTGGTTCTCGTAGCCGATCAGGACGGTACCTACATCCACGACAGAATGACAGGCAGATATATCGATATGGGTCTGCTATTCAGCGAGTATGGTCTCTATGAAGGCGAGATCTACGACGAGGACTGATGGAAGGCTTTGAGTTAAAGATCTTCGACTTATCCCATATTCCCGAGGCGGCAGAGATCGAACGCCTCTGCTTTTCCGAGCCCTGGAGCGAGAATGCGCTGACCTATATGTGCACCTCGCAGAACACGTATGCAATATCCGTGATCGATAAGGCTACGGGCAGGCTCGCGGCTTACGGAGGGGCGCAGTACGTCCTTGACGAGGCGAATATCGTCAATATCGCGACTCATCCCGATTACAGAAGAAGGGGATGCGCCTCCGCGATAATGCACGCGCTCGAGGCTTTTATGCGTGATAACGGTATCGAATTCGTCTATCTCGAGGTACGGGAGTCGAATGCGGGTGCGCGCGCGCTTTATGAAAAGGAAGGCTTTGCGCCCTGCGGAATTATTAAAAACTATTACCGTTTTCCTGCCGAGGACGCGGTTGAAATGATGAAAAAACTGAATTGAGGCAGACATTAATATGTTAATTCTCGGAATTGAAACCTCCTGCGACGAGACAAGCGCCGCCGTCGTCGGAGATATAGGAGAGGGCGGCAGACTCGTTGCTCTTTCCAATATAGTGGCGTCACAGATAGATACGCACCGTCTTTACGGCGGCGTTGTTCCCGAGATCGCGGGACGTGCTCATATCGAGGCGATCTCGAACGTAGTTGAGCGTGCTCTCTCGGAGGCAAACGTCGAGATATCCGATCTTGACGGCGTTGCGGTAACGACCCACCCCGGACTCATTGGCGCGCTTCTCGTAGGCGTGAATTTTGCCAAGGCTTTTGCCTTTGCAAATAAGCTTCCGCTGATCTCGGTCAATCATATCCACGCCCACACAGCGGCATCCTATCTGACCGAAACTCCCCCGAAGCCCCCCTATCTTTCGCTCGTCGTTTCGGGCGGACATACATCCTTTTATCTTGTAAAATCCTATACCGAATACGTTGAACTCGGCGGTACCCGTGACGATGCCGCAGGTGAGGCTTTTGATAAGATCGGCAGAGTCATCGGACTGCAGTACCCTGCGGGCGCGGCTATGGACAAGCTTGCGCACGAGGGCATTGCACTCGGCGAGAAGCTTGATCTTAAACTCCCGAGCCCCGCGCTTTCGGGTGAAAATCTCGATTTTTCCTTCAGCGGACTCAAGACAGCCGCGCTGAATTATCTCAATAAGCTCGCACAGCAGAAGGTCGAGGTCAATCGCCCCGCCTTTGCCGCGCTTTATACCGAGACGGTTTGCTCCGCGATCGCGAAGAAGATTCCCGCGGCAGTAAAGATGTCGGGGGCTCGTCAGCTCGTTATGTCAGGCGGTGTTGCGGCAAATTCGCATCTCCGCGCCGCAGTCGGCGAGGCTTGCCGCCGTTCGGGTGCCGAGCTCATCCTTCCTCCCGTGTCTCTTTGCGGAGACAACGGCGTTATGGTTGCCGCACAGGGCTATTATGAGCTCAAGGCGGGCAGGATCGCAGATACCTATCTCAATGCGTCCGCAGAGGACGACTGATCGGAGTAGATTATGAATAACAGTGAAAACAAGGAGCTCCGTGTCAATTACGGACAGGGAGTGATAGTTCTTCCCGAGGCGGTGATGGGAGTTCTCCCCTCCGCCAAGAAGAATGATATTATCGTCCTTCTCGCAATTCTCTCGGAAAAGGATGCAAGCACCGCATCGGTTGCCGAGAAATATGCAATGAGCGAGGAGGCTGTCGAGCGTGCGATCGCCTTTTGGCGCGGCGCGGGTATTCTCGCCTACGGTGAAGAGAAGAAGCCCGAGCTCGCGGTTGAATCAAAAGAAGAGAAGAAAACTACCAAAAAGGGCAAGAGAGGTGACCTCGGTTCGCTTCCCGAATATTCGAGCAACGAGATCGCAGAGATGGTCGAGAATGACCGCGACGTCGCGCTTATGATCGACGAATGCGAGCGCGCTCTCGGAAAGATTTTCCGCGTAGGCGAGACCGCAAAGATCCTTGCACTCCGCGATTATCTCGGCTTTTCTCCCGATTATATCGCAACTCTTTGCGAATACTGCGCGGGGATCGGCAAGACCTCGGTAAGATATCTCGAGACCACTGCTATCGCGCTTTATGATGACGGAATCACCGATAAAGCGGCACTCGAGGAGCATCTTCGCACCGTCCGGGCAAAGCACGAGCTCGAGACTCAGATCCGCTCGCTCTTCGGTATGGGTATGAGCCGCGCGCTGACCACAAAGGAAAAGAGATTCATCGACTCGTGGATCGGAAGCTTTGGCTACGGCATCGAGGTCATCAAGCTTGCTTATGAGATCACAGTCGATAAGATCCAGGAGCCCTCGCTCAACTATGCAAACGCTATCCTTGAGAGCTGGAACTCGAAGGGTCTTAAGACCGAGGACGAGGTAAAGTCGCAGATCGAAGCCGAGGCTGAGGCAAAGGGCGAACCCGCCGCGGGCAAGAGCTTTGACTCGACCGACTTCTTTGAAGCCGCGCTACGCCGCAGCTACAGCGATTCGGGCGCAGTTCCGGATGTTCCCAAGACCGCACCCAAGAAAAGAAAGTAAAATGAGGATCGGATATGGCATATAACGTAAAGAATTTCCGCCGCATTCGCGAGGAATACAGGGAAAAATACAAAAAGGCAGAGGCAGAGGCAGACGTACGCCGCCGCGAGCTTTGGGAAAAGGTTGACGGTCTGCGCGCGATCGACGCCGCACTTTCGGCAACAGGTCCCCGCTTGCTCAACGCCATTCTCGGCAAGAGCAGCGAAAGCTTTGAGAAGGTCAAGTCTGACGTTGAAAGACTCAATCAAGAGAGAAGCCTCCTCCTTGCTACCTACGGCTTTCCGCCCGATTACTCCGACCCGCGTTACGAATGCGAAAAGTGCCGCGATTCGGGATACGTAGACGGTGAGATCTGCGAGTGTATGAAGCTCCGTCTTCGCCTTGCGGGCTACGAAAGCTCGGGCATCGCAAAGCTTATGGACGAGCAGACCTTCGAGACCTTCCGCCTCGATTATTACAGAACGAATCAGCGTTCCTATGAGAATATGAGCTACGTGCTCAGAACTATGCGCGAGTACGCCGATAAATTCAATCCCGCACGCTCGGGAAATCTCTTGCTCCTCGGAGGCACGGGTCTCGGAAAGACGCATCTTTCCACGGCTCTTGCAAAAACTCTGATCGACAACGGCTATGACGTTGTTTATTCAGGCGCGATCGGTATGATCGCGGATTTCGAGCAACACCGCTTTGGCAATTCCGCGGGTGGCGAGAGCGGATACGATCTCGACCGCTACTATGACTGCGATCTGCTCATCATCGACGATCTCGGTGCAGAGGTGTCGAATCAGTTTACGGTCAGCACGATCTACAACGTGCTCAATAACCGCATCAGCCTCGGACTACCGACCGTCATCAGCACAAACCTCAACCAGACCGAGCTCAATGCCCGCTATTGGGACAGAATCACAAGCCGAATCCTCGGCGAATTCCGTCCGCTCATCTTCAGCGGCAGCGACGTCAGAAAGCTTAAGCTTACGGAGTAAGACGATGAAAAAAGCGGTATTTATATTAATATGTATATTGACTCTTTTGCTCGGCGGTTGCGCGAACAGACAAAATACGCCCCTCGGCAGAGGTCTTGGACTTATCGAGGATATGCAGGTTCTGATCAACAGCGACGATATGCATAAAATATACACATTCAATAACGAAAAGTATGACGTGATCGAGAAGCTGAGAGCGGTAGACTTTTCAACTCCTCAAGCTGTATATAGAGTCGATTTTGATGACAGGGAGCTGTTCGATACCATATTCGGAGATAATATTTCTGACGAGGTTTATGATATTTTGGGATCAAACGCGACTTCAATAGCTTCTCAAATCAATATCCAAAGCGGCATTACAAGTGTCACTCTTGCTTCTTCTTTTCACGTCGGCTCTGTCTTTGAATGTAAGGCGGTCGAAGGGGATATGGTTTACTTCTACATTTATGAAGATGCCGTCGTTGCCGTAAGCTTTATCGACGAAGAGGACGACGTTTGTCGGGCTTTCGCGTCTCTTGTAATAAATGAAAATTTCGATGTTTCGAGTGCGAAATCATTGAATGAAAGCCTCGAATCGCTAATCAATTGCGATTTCGAAGTAAAAAAAGTATATTAATTAAAATGAAAAGACGGCCGCTTATGCGGTCATCTTTTTTGTATATTTTTCGTTTTTTCGGACAAAATATTGATGACATCCTGTTCAATCAAAATCATAAAGGAGCGCAAAAATGCCTCAGGTTAAAACAAAGATCACAAGAGCAGAGCTGCTTGACGATCTTTACAAGAATCTTAAAATGGGCTCGACCTCGACGACCGATATCCTCGGCAGAGTCAAGGATCCCGATCTGCGCAAGGAGATGACCAACATCATCGACGGCTGTGAGGGTCTTGCCTCTCGCGTCTCGAAGCTTATGATCCAGGCGGGCATCACGCCGAAGGAAGAGAATATGCTCACACGCGCGGGCGCAAAGATCGGTATGGTTATGAATACCGCGACCGATTCCACAAGCGAGCATCTAGCTGAGATGATGATCCAGGGCCTGACTATGGGCGTTACCGAGCTTTACCGCGATATCGGTGAGGCGGAGGAGGTCGGAATCTCGGGCGAGGTTCTGTCTCTTGCCAAGGAAGCCCTCGAGTTTGAAGAAAAGTCTGTAGAAAAGCTCAAGACCTATCTCTAAAAAATATGGGATGACTTGTGTTTACAAATCATCCCATAGATAATTATTTTGCTTCCTTTGCCGCACGGTCGGCTTCCTTCTGCGCGTCTGCTTCAGCTTTGGCTTCCTCGATATCGCGGAGGAGCTCCTTCTCGGTCTTGCGGAGCTCGGAGATGCGTGTGAGCGAAGCGTCGATCTGCTCGGCGTTGTCTCTGCCGCCGTTCAGCTTTGCATACGTGAGCTTGCCGAGAACGGCATATTCCTTTTCAAGTCGGTTTCGGCAATTTTCAAGCTTGATCTGCATCGAAGCGGCGTCGCCGAGACGTACAGCCTCGCTTGAAAGCTTATCAAAAAATCTTTCCGCACCCTCGCGGAATTCGTTCCAGGAATTTGACATTATTTTGTCCCCCATTCTTACATTGATATAATTATAACCTATTTTTCGCCCCGTGTAAAGTGCTTTTTGTAAAAAAGGAGTAAAAATGAATATCTCGAAGAAGGAATATCCGAAATACGCCGACGCACACGCCCCGAAATCAGACCTTTTGCGCGACACTCTCCGCGCGTTTTTGATCGGGGGACTCATCTGCGCCGTGGCGCAAGGACTGACGACCCTGTGGAAATCGCTCGGAATGGTGAAGGAGGATGCGGGGCTGTTGACCTCGGTCATCCTCGTTTTCGCTTCGGCATTACTCACCGCGCTCGGCATCTTTGACAATATCGCAAAGGTCGCGGGAGGCGGAACGCTCGTGCCGATCACGGGCTTTGCAAACTCCGTGGTCTCCGCCGCTATCGACTCGAAGAACGAGGGATTCGTCCTCGGACTCGGCTCGGGGATATTCACCGTCGCAGGACCCGTCCTGCTTTACGGCACCGCCGCGGGAACGCTTTACGGAGTTATTTATTGGATAGTCAGTCTTTTTTGAAAATAACCGCCGCGCTTCACGCACGGCGGTTTGTCTTTATGGTGTTATTTCAAAGGATATAATACTGAGGTCGTAAAAGCTGACTTCGTCTGTATATTTGCCACAGGTATTTCCCGCCGCGTCCAAAATAGTGAACGTCCTGCATATCTTTTTGTAATTTACACCGTCGATAGTCAAGGTTTCTGCCGAGCATTTTGCTGAGTTATAGTCAACCTTCGTTCCCTCGGGAATCATCGGAGCGAGAGTGTCGAAGCTTAGGAGAGGCTGGGTGAGGTTGTAATAATTGTCGTATTGAACCTTTTTATTCGGGAAAAACTGAAGCTCGTTAAATTTTTCTACGTCGTATATCGGAAGCTTGTCTGAAGGATATGCGCCGATTTCGTTATTGAGATCGCTGAGATTGTCAAGTACCATACAAAGCGGTGCGTACTTGGTTTCAAATTCTTCAAGCTTTATTTGACGCGTAAAGACGCGGAAATGACCGCCCTGAACGGCGTTTTGGATTGGAGACGACTTGTAATCGTAGTTGTAGTTCAAGCTCACGCTGAGCGTTGCGCTGAAGCCGTCTGCACAAACCAATTCGAGCTTGCCTTTCGCATCGGTTAATGAATACGTAACGAACGTAGCGTCAGCGCTTGAATTTGCGGGGCTGTCAAGAATTTTAAGCAACGCGAAAAATTCGGTTTTTTCGGTAGTTGCCATTACTTGACCGATCGCTCTGTATTGTTTAGAGAAAATTATTTTTCCGTCCAGCACTGCATCGATATAGATAAACCTTACGTCAAAGGCACCTCGAAGAGCAGCCGCACGCATGGTCACATCCACCTTTTCTCCGCCAACGGTTGCAATCATGGGAAATTCGGTAGTAGCGCAGATCTTGTAATGCTCTGATATCTGCATAGGCTCTATTTCGGGTTCGGGCGCAGAGGTTGTGATCTCCTCAGTTGTCACTTCCTCTGTGGTTGCCGCTTCGGTTGTTTCTTCATCTGTTTCGGGAATTTTTTCGGTATCCGTGTCGGTTTGGCTGATCGCCGGAGTCTGTTCTGCGGGCGGTTCTGTTGTCACGTCCGTGCGCGTTTCGGCGCACGAAGCAAAGCAAGATATCAGCATAAGCGCGCAAAGGAGAGCCGATATTAATTTGATTTTATTCATAGTGATTTCCTTTCTGTCAGTATGATATCTTTCCGTCGCTGCAGTATACGGTAAATCCCGAGTATTGCTCAAGAAGATACTGTATCTTCATCCATTCATCTTTTGTTCCGCCGAATCTGATCTCGGAAATGGGCGCATTGTAAATATGGAATTTCAGTTCCTTAACACCTTTCGGAATATGGATCGTTTTGAGCGATTCGCAGTCGTCAAATATCTGTTCACCGACGGTCAACACCGATTCCGGCAACTTGATCTCTTCAAGTGCCTTACAACCGTAGAAGGTGTGCGTCTGAAGCTCTGTTATGCTGTCGGAAAGACGGATATCGGTAAGAGAAATGCATTGATGAAATGCGTTTCCGCCGAGGAAAGTGACGCTGTCCGACATAGAGACCTTTTTGAGTCTGCGGCTGTATGCGAAGGCATTGTGACCAACGGTTGCAACCTTATCGGGGATCGTGACCTCGGTAAGCGACGAGGAATGAAACGCCATATCGGTTATTATGCGTGTGTTGGGATGGATCTCGATATTCTCCGCGCTCTTATCGATGCAGGATTCAAGAATAATATAGGGATTTGCCTCGTTTCCGATATACAAGCAGTTCTTATATTCGGTACGCGGTACGCCCGATGCGTTGAAAGCGGTGTTTGAAACGTAATCGGGCTCTGAGGGGAATGAGGTGAGCTTTGTCAACTTGTCGCAGTAGAGGAAGCAGGTGTGTGCGATGTTTTTGACGTCCTCGTGAAAGATCACTTCAACGAGGCTAGAACAGTAGGAAAAGGTGTCGTTTCCCAGAGATGTGACGCCCTTAGGAATTCTGAATTCGGTCAGGGACTTGCAATCACCGAATGCTCTGCCGCCGATCTCGGTTACGGTATCGGGCAGATTGATCGCTTCAAGCAATTCGCAATCATAAAACGCCATCGAGCCTACGGTTTTTAAGGCTTTTCCAACGGCGACTCTCTTGAGATTCGGCGACTGCTTGAAGGCATTCGCGGGAATATCGGTGATCGAATTTGAGAGAGTGATGATCTCCGCTGTTGTGAATGCGAAGGCTTCCTCTGCGAGCGTTTTTACGGTATCGGGAAGAAAGATCTCTTTCGCTTTTTCCGCTTTGACAAATGCGCGGGATGCGATATGGGTTACGGGACAGCCCTTATAGTATTCGGCAATAATTATGATTTCCTGCTTGCAGCCGCCCGCATTGGTGACCTCTGCCGTGTTGGTTTTGCGGTCTACGGTATAGGCGATGCCATCGGAGGCACCGCACTCGGTACAGCCGCCGTCCTCGTAAACGTGGTCCGAGTGCGGAGGCTCGGTCTCTTCGGCTTCACTCTCAACAAGATCAGTGTCGGAGCCGGGGATCTCGGGAGAATTGCCCGCATCAATCTCGGACGAATCGCTTCCGATGCCTTCAAGGTCGGCGCAGGAAGAAAAGGAGCAGAGAAGGATTACCGCGCATGTAAACAGCGCGATGAGTCTGATAAAACAATAATTGCTTTTCATAGTTTCAAGTCCTTAATATTCAGGTTTGATCTCGAAAACACGATCGGTAAGTCCTTTTGCGGTATAGAATTCGGTATCGAGCTTGTACCAAGAGCCTGCAACGCCGATATAATTTGCCGATACGGAGGCGTTATTTGCGTATGCACGGCTCCAGAAGCTCGGTGCTCCGAATTCGGTATACCCTGCGAGAGCCGCCGTTCTCTTGCCGAGCTCGGCGATCTTTTCGGCGGAAGCGGTATCCGCGGGATCGAGAGTTACGGTTGCGGAATAGTTGTTTTCATTGTAAACGGGTCTGAAAGCGATCTCAGCCTTCGTACTGCCCGAGGCATCGGTGACGTATTCGGTGAAGGCGTATTCGGAGGTCGAGATCTCAACTTTGCCGTCGGCGGTTTTGTTGTAGCGTTCGAGAATGAAGCGTGCACGGCTTGTGAAATTGTCGTTGTGCTCGTAAAGCTTGAAGAAGCCCTCGAGCACCGTGCTCGTCAGAACCTTTCTGTTGAGGATATCGACGAGATCGATATAGAGCGCGTGGCGGTCGCCGTTGTCGATCTGAATCATTCTTGAGAGGAATTGGTAGTTGACGCCGTCGATGTTGACGTAATATACGTTACCGCCGATGGGGTAATTCGGCATAGTCCAGCCCTCGGGAAGTTCGAGAGGGAGGTATTCTTTTGTGAAGTAATTGGGATTGCCCGTGATCAGATCGTAGTCTGCGTAATTTCCGCTGATCTCAAGATAGTAGGGGTTGCTCATAATGTTTGCGTAGTTATACATGGGCAGACCGTCAACGGGGTAAGCCGCGAGATCCTTTTCGAGATCCGAAAGGCTATCGAGAACTACACAAAGCTTGGAATACTTCGACTCAAATTCGGGAATGTCTTTGTCAAGCTCTCTGATGAAGGCTTGGAGGAGACTTCTGTTCACCGAACCGCCGTCAAAGCGTGCGCGGAGGCTTGCATTGATACCTCCCGTCCATTGGAATTCGGGTGCTTCGAGCTTTTCGGGAGTGCCGTGCGAGACGTCTACGTCGGAGAGGTAATAGGTATAAAACGCAATTCCCGCAGAAGGTGACCAATCGTAATTATCGCTTATTCTGAGCAGGGCAAAATGATCGCTCGTGTTGCTCGTGGCGCAGATCTGTACTGCACCTCTGAAAAAATGTGTGGCAACGACCTTGCTGTCATAGAGGGCGTCAATATAGCAAGCGCGTGTGCCGAGCTTTGTGCGCAAAGTTGTTGCACGGAGAGTCGCCTCAACCTGCTCGCCGCCGAGAGTGATGATGAGCGGAAATTCGGTCTCGGCACTTACGTAATACCCCTCGGGGATCTGCTTTGCCGAGAGATCGACGGGAGGCTCGGCTGTTGTCTCTTCCTCGGTCGTGACCTCTTCGGTTACGTCCTCTTCGGGTTCGGTGGTAGCTTCGGGAGAAGCGGGAGTATTCTCCGATTCTGCGGGAGTCTTGCTTGTATCCTCGGGCGATTGCGGATCTGCGCAGGAGGCAAGCGAGAGGAGAAGAATGGCGCAGAGTGAAAATGATAAGAATGATCTGATTTTCATGCTGATTCCTTTCTTTAAGGTTTTTTGATCTCAATGATTCCGTCGGTGCAAACGATCGTGTATTCGTTCTTTCCCGCCTGCGGGACTACAAGATTGATTGCATATTCTTCTTTTGTTCCGTTGTAATAAACCGATTCTATCGGTAGCTCATCGGTATAGAGGAAATTGTGATCGATATAAGTCAGCGATCTCGGGAGATAGAGAAAGCGCAATTTGCTTCCCGTGACCGCATCTGTGCCGAGATATTCAACTCCCTCGGGGAGGGTTATGGCATCGCAGCTGTGATAGCTGAGGGCGTGTTTATCGATCTTTTTGAGAGTTGACGGAATAACTATCTCGGTGACGTTGACACAACCCGAAAACGCGCTGTTGCCGACGCTTTCAAAGCCTTCGGGGAAGACGATCTTTTGGAGTGAACTGCAACTGAGAAAAGCGTTCTTCTGTATGCTTCTCAGTCCTAAGGGGAAATTGACCTCGCGGAGGGATGAGCAATTCTGGAATGCGCCTTCTCCTATGCCCGCAAGCGTTTCGGGAAAGACCACGCTCTCGAGCTCGGTGCATCCGTAGAAGGTCTCGTTCGGCATAAAGGTAATATTACCCGTGAACACGGCTTCCTTTATCAGCGAGCCGCGGAATGCACCGAGTTGGAAATCGGTATCGTCATTACATTCGATGATGACACGCTTGACGCCTCCCGTAAGCTTTTGCTTGTAGAACATTGTAAGGCTTGCGGGGAATATAACGGTTTCTGCGCGGCACTCGGATAATACGTTCGTTTCAACGGTGTATATCGGGATACCGTTATATTCGCTCGGTATCCGAAGCTCAGCCATAGGCTCGGTCGAGCAACCCTTTACGTTGTAAAATACCCTTCCGTCCTCTGTCTCGATATAGCTGAGGACAAGACCGTTTTCAAGCGTGACGTCGGGTACGGGCTCCTTTTCGGTGATCACGGGAGGCTCGTAGCCGAAGAGCTCGCAGATACGATCGAGGCTCCAGGTGCGTTTGCCTGCCTTTCTTTCTGCATTGATATCGGGAGGAGCCGCCTTTTCATCGGGATGGATCATAATATTCTTGTCGGACGAATAGGTGTCGATGATAAGGAGATCGTTATGATAGGTAGCAAGCTCTGACTCGAGAGTCATAAATACGTTGTATGCCGGCACTCTCGAGGTAGTCACGCTCTCCTCGGAGGAGAGATCAAACTCGGCGTGCCTTATGCCGACGGTTTCGGATTTCGTGAGCTTACCGTCGATCACGGAGTAAACCGAGATATCGACGTAGCCGACGACGTCGCTATTCTCGCCCAGAGCGGCAGAGAATATCACAAGCTCGCTGATATTGATCTCTCGCATTGCCATAAGAGCATGACCGCGTATGAGCAGGCTGTCTGAAAGCTCATTCCCGTCAAAGCTTCTTACCTCGAGGTAGAGAGCGCGAGAGGAGTCGATCTCGGATGTCAGAGTGAAGGCGGAGACGGAGTGCTTTTGCTTTGCGTTTCCGTCTGCGGCAAGGATATCGAACTTGATAAATCCGTCCGCGCGGTAGCCCTCGGGGAGATCGTTTTCGGTGACGTCAACGGTAACGGGCGGATCGCTCTCCTCCGTGCTTGTAACGGGAGGCTGAGACGCGGGATGTATATAATTATTGTAGAGATAAACCGATAAAGGAGTCAGCGCGCTGACGAGCACAAGGCATATCATAGCCGCGATCAGACGTCGCATTACCATCAGATTGAGCTTCAGCTTTGACGGTATCTCAATTACGCTTGACATACCCGATGCCTCGGCAACGATATCATCGCCGATGAATCCGACGGCGTCGAGCAGAATATCGGCACGTTCGATTTTTGTCATAATGCCACTCCTTCCTTCTTAAGTGTTTCTGCGAGCTTTTCGCGGGTTCTGTGCAGGGATACCTTGACGCGGCTCTCGCCGAAGCCGAACTGACGGCAGATGTCGGCAATACTGTCTCCGTACCAATATCTGCGGACGAATACCTGGCGGTCGCTCTTGTTCAAGGTACGCAAAAAGGTATCAATGATAAGTCCGATTCGGCGGGAATCGTATTCCTCCGCAAGATCGCATCCGTCGGGGATCAGCCCGAGAAGCTCGAGCGAGACCTCGGTCATATTGCCGCCGCGCTTATATGCCCGATCCTTTCTGTAGCGCATAAGAGCGAAGTTTCGGACGATCTTTCCGAGGAAAGCCGAAAGCTGACGCGGTCTCTCGGGCGGGATCGAGCTCCAAGCTGCAAGGTAGGTGTCGTTGACGCATTCCTCCGAATCCTGTCGGTTGGATAGGATGTTGTTTGCGACGGTGAAGCAGTAGGACTCGTATTTCTCTGCGGTGTACTTGATCGCCGCCTCGTCTCGTGCAAAATATAATTCTATGATTTTTTCGTCTGTCATTTTATTTCTCCGGTGTGGTTTTGTCTTCACACGTATAGATGCAAAAAATTCGTTTGGGTTACATTTTTTGATAAAAATCTTTTCTTGCCTCTATTTTATCATTTTTTTTGCGGTATTGCAATACTTTCCGGGCTTTACGGGTAATAAAATACTTGACAATCGAGAAAAAATGTAGTAATATTATTATATATAACTTATAAAGGAGAACTACTATGAGTGAATATATCAGAATAGGCGTTGTCGGAA
Organism: Eubacteriales bacterium; assembly: GCA_045632925.1. Lineage (GTDB taxonomy): Bacteria > Bacillota > Clostridia > Oscillospirales > CAG-272 > CAG-390. Next base: position 112,201 of record JAZQXP010000016.1, read on the forward strand.
CGGGAAGAGGAAAGACCTTTATGAAGCCCGCGGAATGCACGGGTCTTAAGCTTGCCGCAGTTTGTGACCGCCGTCCCGAGAAGCTTGCCGTCATCAAGGCAAAATACGATACCGACGGCACTCTTATGACCTTTACCGATTATGATGAAATGCTTAAAAGCGATATTGACGCCGTCGTGCTTGCGAATTATTTCAACGAGCACGCCGAATTTGCGATCAAGGCTCTGCGCGCGGGTAAGCACGTTCTCTCCGAGTGCACCGCTATGTCCACGCTCGCCGAGGGTGTTGCGCTCTGCCGCGCGGTTGAGGAAACGGGCAAGATCTACATGATCGCGGAAAACTATCCCTACACAAAGCAGAGACTCGAGATCAAGCGCGTCTACGATTCGGGTGAGCTCGGTGAGATCCTCTACGGCGAGGCAGAATATTGCCATCCGATGTCTAACAACACTACATACAAGTACGCGCCCGGTGAATACCATTGGCGCAATCAGATCCCCTCTACATATTACTGCACGCACGCGATCGCGCAGATAATGCATATCACTGACACGATGCCCGTTCGCGTCAACGGCTTCGTTCCGCAGATCAAGGATCAGAGCTACCGCGAGTATGAATACCGTCAGCAGGATTCGGGCGGAGTTATCGTTTGTCAGATGGATAACGGCGCCGTTGTCCGCACGCTCCAGGGCGCGTTCAGGACTCATTCGGGTATTGCGAGACTCTACGGAACAAAAGGTGCCGCAGAGGTCGAAAGACAGACGGGCAATGTCGTGATCTATCATTCCGAGGTCAACGGTAAGGAGCTTGAGCCCTATAGATCTTATGAAGCAGATTGGCCCGAGCACGGCGATCTCGCATCCGAGGCGGGTCACGGCGGCGGAGATTTTTGGGTACAGTACTACTTCGGCGAGGCTATCCGCAAGAACGAGCAGCCCTATCTCAACGTATACCGTGCCTGCGCGATGTCGTCGGTCGGCATTCTCGCGTGGAAGTCGGTGCTTTCTGGCGGTATGCCCTTCGACGTTCCCAAGTGGGATGACGAGGAGGACCGCAAGAGATACGAAAACGATAACTTCACTCCCTTCTTGAAGGAAGGCGACGACCCCGCAGATCATCCTCCGCGTGCGGTTGCGTGGAAGCCCCATCCCGAGGCGCACGATCGCGCAAAGGCTGTATGGGAGGAGACCGATTACCTCGGACTCGGTTGGTCGAAGAAGGATATCGATATGTCCTTTGACAAAGTAGAAATGAACTGATAAAGGAAAAATCGATGAAAAAACGTATATTAATCCTGCTTTTTGCACTTCTCGTATCCGCAGTTCTTCTTGTTTCCTGCGGAAACGGTAATCCCGAAGAAACCACACAGACTCCCGATACGACCGTCGAGGAAACACAGCCGCAGGACGAGGGCATAGTGCTCTTTGCGCCCGGTGTTTGCGAGTATCGCATAGTATATCCCTCGGACGATACCGATGCCGAATTCAATGCGGCACGCAAGCTTCAGAGTATGATCGAGGAAGCATGCGGAGTCAAACCCGATACAGTCAGAGCAAATAACAGCTATTTCAAGGAAGCCGATCCGTCTGTAAAGGAAATAGTTCTCAGCTTTGTTGATATCGAGGAATTCCACGTTGCTGTTGGCGAACTCGAAATGTTCAATACGTATATCATCCGTGCTCTTGGAAACAAGATTATTGTAACCGGAAACGAGCGCGAGGGCTTTGAAACTGCATTTGAAAAGTTCGTCGAATACATCGTAAACAATGATGAGGACGGAAAGGTCGTTCTCTCCGGCGATTTCTTCCTTAGCGGTAAGGCGGGCAACAAGGACTGCAAGGCTTTCTATGAGGTTCCCGCATACCCGGGCGGTATGGTTGAGGATTTTGCGCTCCTCGGCAACAATTACAATCAGGCAACCATTTATGAAACCGATGCTGAGATGTATGAGTATTATTCGGTAAGACTCGAAGCATACGGATATACCCTCTACAGCGAAAACGAAATTTCGGGCAATCTTTATTCCACCTATACCAAGGAAGACGAGATGCTTTACTACTATTTCTGCCCGAATTCGGGTGAGACCCGCGTTATAATTGCAGAGGACGTAAATCTTCCCTCCCTTGAAGAAATAAAATACACCAAAGTTTGTGAGCCTGCCTTTATCTGCCTGCGCAGTCTTGACGACAAGGGCGCGGTATCGGGCGACTCCCAGGGATGCATCATCCGTTTTGCAGACGGAAGCTTTATGATCTACGACGGCGGAAACAATAACTCTTATCAGTCGAAACAGATCTACGATCTTCTGATCAACTTCGCTCCCGATCCGCAGAATGTCGTTGTACGCGCGTGGGTCTTCTCGCATTTCCACGGCGACCATATCGGTGCCTTCAGGAATTACGTCGACAGATACAAGAACAACAAGGTAATTACGATCGAAAGCTTCATATTTAATTTCTGCGACACAAAGGAGCAGACCGAGACCTTCAGCTCTGGGCAGATGGCGGCTGTTGAGAGTGCGATCAGAGCGCTGAACCCCAAAGTTCCCGTGTATAAATGCTTGACGGGTCAGATCTACCGTTTCCCGGGAATGGATATGGAGATCCTTGCCTGCATGTCCGACTTCATCCCGCTCGTCATCGGCTATGAGAGATCGGATGCCGACAAGACAAAGGGCGACGGCAACTCGATGTCGACGGTCGTTAGACTTAAAACTCCCGAGGGTAACACCTGTATGCTGACGGGCGACTCGACCAATATCGTTCTCGACGATATGGTTGACCGCTACGGCGCGGAATATCTCGATTCGGATATCGTAACGACTCCGCACCACGCGCATAACCGCGACAGCTACCGTGCAAGAAACGCGACGATCAAGTTCTATGATGCCGTAAAGCCCGAGATCCTTGTCGTCACTTCGCCGAATATGAGTAAGTTCACGCCCACCGGCAGCTATGCCTACGAGGTAAACGTGCACGTCATCAAGACCTACGACCCCGAAGTATATCTTATGAACAAGGTCAGACTGATCAATCTGTCTACTCTTGCGGAGATAAAATAAATAAAAAACGCACAGACCCGTTCTGTGCGTTTTTTCAAAAGGAGAATTATTATGATCAATATGTCGTATATTCCGATGATACTCAAATATACCTCGCCCGCAGAAGTGCCGATCAGCTTCAAGCTCGGAAGAAGGGTGGTTAAAGGCATTCCCGAGGATTTTTCACCCAAGGTATACCGTGAGTTTATCGACTCCAATATATTGAAGATAGCCGTCGAGGGGCAGAACAAAAACGGTTTATGCATCAAGGCGGACTATACCGAATACCGCGATTTTCCCGTCACCGAATGGAGAGTTACTCTGACCAACAACGGCAGACGTGATACGCCGATCATCTCCGAGCTTCGCGTAGGCGGCGAGATCGCGTGCGGAAGATCGCTCCTTAAATACGGAAACGGCGACACCTGCAAGCGCGACGGATACAGCTTCTTTGAAAGGGAAGTTGACGAAAAGATCAATCTGACACCATTTTCGGGTACTTCGTGTCAAGGCGCGTTTCCCTATATGACTATACGCGGAGAGGGCGTTGAGGTACGTGCGGCTATCGGATTTCCGTCGAAATGGGTCACCGAGATCGAGCCTGCGGAGAACGGAATATTGATCCTCTGCGGTCAGGACAGATGCCATACGAAGCTTTCCTCGGGCGAATCCTTTACCTCACCGAGGCTGACGCTTATGGCTTACGGCGCGGGAAGCGAGTACAGAGGGATCAATATCTGGAGAAGATTCTATTTTGCGCATATTCTTCCGAAGGACAACGGTGCCCCGATGCCGCCCAAGCTTTGTCTTCATAATTTTCGCGCTGAGGGTAAACCCGAGTTCACAGGCGCGACTGAGGAAAATCAGCTCGGCGCAATTAAGGATTATCTCAGTCGCGGAATGAAGCCCGACGTCTGGTGGATCGACGCGGGATGGTATCCCTGCGACTATAATTGGCCGCGCATCGGCACCTGGAAGGTTGATGAAACAAGATTTCCGCGCGGACTTGCACCGATAGGTAAGGCTTGCAAGGAAAACGATATTGATCTGCTTCTTTGGTTCGAGCCCGAAAGAGTCCGCGCGGGCGAGGAGATCGACCGTGAGCATCCCGATTTCCTTCTTTCGATTGAAGGAAATGACAATAAGCTCTTCGATCTTGGTAATTCCGAGGCAAGAGAATGGATCACCGACCGCGTGGATTCAATAATCAAGGCATCGGGCGTTAAGATCTACCGTCAGGATTTCAATTTCGATCCGCTCCCCATATGGAAAGAAAACGAGGCTCCCGACCGTATCGGTTTCCTTGAAAACCGCCACGCAATGGGTTATCTCGCGTATTGGGATGAACTCGTTATCCGCAATCCCGGACTTATCATCGACTCCTGTGCCTCGGGCGGGCGACGCAACGATCTTGAAACGATGCGCCGCGCGATTACGCTCCACTATACCGACGTCGGCTACGGCGATCATCCGATCAAGCAGAAGCAACACCGCGAGATGTTTGAGTGGATCCCCTACTTCCGCGCGCACAATATGAACTGGTTCGACGCGGAAAGCGGCAAATATGACGGTAAGGAATACGATTCCGATGAATTTGCTTATCAGAATGCCTTTGTGCCGTCGATGACGGATATGATCCGCTACGACGCCGATGACACCAAGCTCGCGCTCGAAATGCAATCACTCTGGAGAAAGGTTGCCGAGATCGAGCTCCAAGGCGATTATTATCCGATCACAGAATGCCGCGGCTCTGCCGAGGATTGGTATGCAATGCAGTTCGACGACGCCGAAAAACGCCGCGGCTTCGTTCAGATCATCCGCAACGCCGATGCCGAAGTGGATAGCTTCAACCTTGTTCTGCCCTGCATCGAAGACGGCGCAAAATACGTAACCTCCGTGGGAGAGTTTGCTTCCGAAGAACTTCGAAAGGGAATCGATATTAAGCTTGGTAAGCACGAGGCGAAGGTGATTTTCTATAATTATCATTAAAAAAGATGGCTCGTTTTGAGCCATCTTTTTACATACAATACCCAATTATACTTATATACTGCAACACGCTTCCTATGACTACGAAAATATGGAAGACAGAGTGCAGATATTTATGTTTTTTGCCCACGCCGTAGATGATCGCGCCTACCGTATATGCGATACCGCCCGCGAGCATGAATCCGAATCCCGTCCAACCCATACCGTCGATAGCGGCTGAAAAGTCGATCGCGATGCACCAGCCCATACCGATGTAGAAGACCATCGAGACCTTGCTGAACTTCTCCATATTCACCGCGGTCAGAACCACGGCGGGGATGAGAAGCGTCCATACGAGAACGAATACGACCCAAGCCATTTTCGGATCGGCATTGTGGACACCGATGAGTGCGGCGGGAGTGTATGTTCCCGCGATCAGAAAATATATCGTGCAATGGTCGAGTATCTGCATCACTCTCTTGCCTACACAGGGCGCGAGAGAATGATAGACACAGGAAACGGTGTAGAGAAGGATCAGCGATGCGCCGTATATCGAGCAGGCGGCGATCTCACGCGCGCCCTCCGCCTTGATCAGGGTCGTGACGAGTACGAATATGCCGAAAAGCGCGCCGATCCCGTGGGTGATCGAATTCCAAAGCTCTTCGCCGAGTGTGTATTTGGGGAGTAGTTTTTTTGCTTCTGCGTTGCTCATGATTTACCTCGTGTTTTGTGCTGTCATTATTATAATCCAAAAGACGAAAATAAGCAACCTACACCACAAAAATTTGTGTAGAATCAAAAAATACCCCACTCTACTGTCGGTAGAGTGGGGTAAACCGGGAGTTTATCTTGGGCTTAAATGATAAAAAAGATCAATTAAGCGACTGATTTAGCAGATTTCGATGAGTTCCTTGGGAGAATGGGTGAAATTGAGGATCCCGTCGTCGAGAACTGCAACCATATCCTCGATTCTGCATCCGTACTTGCCCTCGATGTAGATTCCGGGCTCGCAGGTGACGATGTGTCCGGGGGTCAGCTTGCGATCTGCGGGCATAACCTTCTGCGAAAGTCCGGGAGCCTCGTGGATGTACATTCCGACACCGTGACCGAGCGAGTGACCGAAGCGTCCCTCGTAGCCTGCACCGTCGATAATATCGCGCGCGATCTTGTCCATCTCGCGGCAGAGTGCACCCGGCTTCATTGCGGCAAGTGCGGCAAGCTGCGCCTCGAGAACGGTGTTGTAAAGTCTCTTCATCTCGTCGTCAGCCTTACCGATGACGATGGTACGGGTCATATCGGAGCAGTAGCCGTCAACCTTTGCGCCGTAGTCCATGGTGAGGAAGCCCTTCTCGAGCTGGACGTTTCTCGGAACGCCGTGGGGAAGAGCCGAAGCCTTACCCGAAACCGCAATGGTCTCGAAGGCGATCGACTCGGCACCGTGCGAGCGCATGAAAAATTCAAGCTCGAGCGCAACGTCGATCTCGGTCATATCGGGACGGATGAATTCGATGATGTGCTTGAATGCCGCGTCTGCGATGTCCTGTGCCTTTGCGGTAGAAGCGATCTCGTCGGCATCCTTGAATTCGCGGAGCTTGTCGATGATGGCGGATGCACCGCCCTTGACCTCGCAACCCTCGAAGACGCTCTTGAACGCCTCGTAGAGCGAGAGCGAGATCGTTGCTTCTTCAACAGCAACGGTCTTTGCGCCGCAGTCCTTGATGATCTCGTAGCAGTAGAGCGACTGACGCTTGTCGGGTGTAACGATCTCAAAATCCGCTGCAGCCTTCGATGCCTTTGCCGCCTCGATGTAGCGGAAATCGGTGATGAGCACCGCGCGGGTAGCAGTCACGAGAACGAGACCGTCCTGATAGTTGAAGCCCGTGATGTATCTCTGATTGACCTCGGACGAAATGATAACGGCATCAAAGCCCTTTTCCGCCATAGCGGCGCGAAGTTTTTCGAGTTTTGTCATGATAATATTCCTTCCATATATCTTACTTGATTAAATTTTCGAGTGTGTGTTTCATAAAGAGCGCGTCGTCTGCCTGTGTTCCCGCTGATTCGCAGATGATTCGCGGCGAGAGGCCGTCCTTGGAGATAACCTCAGCGAGAGGAAGATAATCGGGACCGTAAACGCTGTCCTCAAACGTCAGATGCTTTTTCTCGCCCGCTGACGTGTATTCGATCTTTGAAAAATGGCAATGAAGATTCTTTGCGTAGGAATCACCGAGAACCTCGCCGATCGAGTGGAAAACTCTGCGGTAAGCATCGGCATCGGGGAAGAGTCCACCGACGTTGCGCGAATTCATATGTCCCCAGTCTACGACGGGGCAGAGTATGGGATCAATCTTGCAGAGCGCAATGACCTCCTCGAGCGTTCCGAGCTGATTGATCTTTCCCATCGTCTCAAGACCGAGCTTGATCGGCTGATCTCCGATCTCCTCGAGAGTTTTGTAAAGAGTATCCGCCGCGAGACTTATGGCTTCCTCGCGCGAGATCTTCGCCGCGCTGCCTGTGTGGATGACGATTATATCCGCGCCGAGCAGAGAAGCGGCGTGTAGCGAATCCTTGATGTAGGTGATGCTCTTGAGCCTCTTTTCGGGATCAACTCCCGAAAGCGAGATGAAATACGGCGTGTGAAGCGACATCGCAATGCCGTGGTGCTTGGCTTGATTACCGATAGCGTTCAGAGTCGCATCCGAAACGCGCAGACCGTTGCCCGCCTGAAATTCATAGGCGTCAAGACCGATCTCCTTTAGCCACGCGGGAGCCTCGACGGTCGCCTTCCTGCCCGAGGCGTAAAAGGCGTCGCAGTTGCCCGCAGGACCGAATTTTGCTGTAATCATTTCTTTTCGCCTCCGTGTATCTTGTAATATTTGCGGATGATGGGCTTTTCCATCAGCCGTTTGAAGCGGAAAAAGAGGGTCAGCTTGTCCTTGATCGGCGGGACGAGCAGAGCGGTCTCGATGCCGAGATTTCGCGCAGAGAGCACGTCTGTGAATATCTGATCGCCTAAAAACGCGCTGTCAGAGGCAGTCGCGCCGACACTTTTCATAATCTCGCCAAGGCGTTTTTTGCCCGGCTTTTTGCAGTCGGGATATGCGGCAAGACCGAGCGTACGGTTGAAAAGCTCGATGCGGTCGCCGTGATTGTTCGAGACGAGAATGACCCTGATCCCCGCGTCCTTTAAGGAATCAAGCCACGCGCGGATGCGTTCATCGGGCTCGGGGACTTCGTAGGGTGCGAGGGTGTTGTCCACGTCGCTGAACAGAAAACGCACACCGCGCGAGGTCAGATACTCGGGCGAAATGTCGTCAAATTTATCAAAAATTCTGTAAGGCAAAAGTTTTGAGAGCATTTTTGTCCTCATTGAAGTAATATTTATTATATTTTATCACAATTTCGTTTCTTTGGCAAGAGCAAATTGACAAAAACTCTTTTATATGCTATAATAAAAGAAAAAAGGAGGCGCGGGATGCTGTATCTGAAATCATTCTCCTTGCCGACAGATGCGGATGAGCTTGAATATTTGCTACCGAGCAAGCCGGGTAAGCTTACTAAACTTGATATGCAATGCTACGCCTCGAATCAGTACCCCTTCGGTATCTTTCCGCATAAAAGGCTTTCAAAGATCGAATTCGAGCCTATAACAATATTTTACGGCGGCAACGGCTCGGGTAAATCGACGATCCTTAACGTCATCGCAGAAAAATTGAAGCTCGAAAGAACCGCGCCATTCAATAATTCCCCGATCATCGAGGATTATTTGAATCTTTGTAGATACAGCTTCAGCTACGGCACGCCCTATCTTCCCGACGGAAGCTCGATAATCACGAGTGACGGAGTTTTTGATTATCTTCTCGACATCCGCGCGATAAACGAGGGCATCGACCGCCGCCGCGACGGTATTCTTAAAGAATACGATTCGATACGAGGTGAACTGACACACTGCGGCTGGCAGATGAAAACGCTTGACGATTACGAGGAACTCCGAAAGAGAAACGAGGTCCGCAGAGGCACGAAATCGCAATACGTTGCCGACAGATTGCGCGGTACGGAATACAGAATGCACTCAAACGGCGAGAGTGCTTTCGCGTATTTTACAAACAAGATAGAAGCCAATTCGCTTTATCTCCTCGACGAGCCCGAGAACAGCCTTTCGGCGAAATTACAGCAGGAGCTCGCGCAATTTCTCGAGGATGCCGCGCGGTTTTACGGCTGTCAGCTGATAATCTCAACGCATTCGCCCTTCCTTCTTTCAATGAGAGGAGCGAAGATATATGACCTCGACGGCGACCCCGCGGGAGTCAAGCGTTGGAGCGAGCTTGAAAATATCCGCGCTTATTACGATCTTTTCGATAGCAGAAGGAAAGAATTTGAGTAAAAACTAAATATTTTTCAAAAATCTTCGGTTTTTTTCAATTTACCTATTGACAAATGCTTCAATTTGTGGTATTATATTAGGGCGGTTTTGAAAGAGACCGAAATACGCGGGTGTAGTTCAATGGTAGAATTCCAGCCTTCCAAGCTGGTCGCGTGGGTTCGATTCCCATCACCCGCTCCATAGGGACTGATCGATTGCCGCAAGGCAGTCGATCGTACCCCGATATGATGCGCCTTTAGCTCAGCCGGATAGAGCAACTGCCTTCTAAGCAGTAGGCCGGGGGTTCGAGTCCCTCAAGGCGCGCCATATATGGTGGGTGTAGCTCAGTTGGTTAGAGCGTCAGGTTGTGGCCCTGAAGGCCGTGGGTTCGAATCCCATCATTCACCCCATAAAGAAACAGCGGGATCGCAAAGCGATTCCGCTGTTTCTTTATGGGGTGATCGAATCGTGTACGATTCGAACCCATTACGAGTTGCTCCGCAACTCGTTCAGCGTGCGCGTGGTACGCATATCAAATTTTGCAGGCACGTACGCGCACGCAAGGGTTCAGAATCCCATCAATCGCCCCTGCGGGGCGATTCCATACATTACTTCGTAATGATTCCATGCAACGCTTCGCGTTGATTCCGTACCTTCCTACGGAAGGATTCCATGCACGCCTTCGGCGTGATTTAATAGGTGAAAATCCGCCTTGCGGATTTTTTCAATTAATTAAAAATTTTTCCCAAAACCGTGCAACGGAATTTTGCAAATTGCAACTATATAAGTGAAGGGACCTTTCAAAAACGGCAAGGAGGCAGCGAATGACGGATGAAAAACTGATAGAAATGTTCAAGAACCGCGACGAGGGCGCGATACGCGCGGCGGAAGAGAAGTACCGCTCATATTGCCTTGCGATCGCGGCGAATTACCTTGCGCTCAACGAGGACCGCGAGGAATGCGTCAACGATGCGCTCCTTGCGCTCTGGAACCAAATACCGCCCGACGAGCCGAAAAGCTTTACCGCCTATCTTGCAAAGATCGTCCGCACGCTTGCGCTTGAACGCTCGAGGGACGCGAACGCCTGGAAACGCGGCGGCAGGGTAACAGTGGTCGGCGAGGAGTTTTTGTCCGATCTGACCGACGGCAGAACTTTGGCGGACGATTACGAATCGAGCAGAGCGGGAGCGGTGATAAACGAATTTCTCGCCTCGCTCTCAAGGACAGAGCGAAAGATCTTCATCCTGCGCTATTGGTTCGACGAGGATATTCTCGTGATCGCGCGCAAGACGGGCTTTTCCGACTCAAAGATCAAATCATTACTTAAACGTCTCCGTGACAGACTCAGGGAGAAACTAAACAAGGAGGGAATCACATTATGACACAGGAAGCATTTGCAGATAAAAGACTTCTCGGCGCGCTCGACTACATCGACGAGCGCTTCATAGCCGAGGTGACCGAGAGCTACACCTTCGAAGCTCCGGGCGAATATAAACGCGATAAAAAGTCTCTGTTCAGAACGTACCGCCGTCTTGCGGTGCTCGCCGCGTGCCTCGTGCTGATTTCGGCAGTATTTCCCGTGGTGCATTACGTTCTGCCTCGGCTTGGTGTCACTTTCGGAGGTAACGCAGGAGCTGGAAGTGAATCTTTGGGAACAACGAATGATCTGACCTATACTGAAGGAGATTTTACTTTTCTTAAGCCTATAGGCGAAGTGCCGGAAAAATTCAAAAAGATCGTGGAAAACAATCTTTTTGGCGGAGCAGATTATGCCAACGGTATTGTATATACCGTTTCATGGGATGACGATTATGTTTACGTCAATTTCTATGATAAATACGGAGACTCAATTTCTGTGGTTAAGCTTGAACGCGGAGGTGAATATTATCCCGCTGTACATGAGATACACCCTACTTCGGACGGAAACTATATAATGGTATTTGATTCTTCGAGAAGAAGTGTTGATGGAAAATGGGGAGTCAGACCGCAGAAATTTGTCAGATTCAGTCTTGAAGGAAGGGTTTTGTTCGAAACGGTTCTCGGAAATGACTTTGTCGGAGAGTTAGAACGCTTTTTTGAAACCGACTCGGGATATATTTTTGTCGGTGACTGCGATGCGGAGAAGGTTGGAACAATCACTACCAATGATATCGCCCTTCTGAAGCTCGATTTTGACGGAAATGTTGTCAAATATGTACAAGAAGGCGGAAACGACCACGATACGATATACCGAGTAGAGCAAACAAAAAAAGGCATTAAGGTGTATTTTTATTTGCATACAAGAAGAGACAGCACGGAAACGGGCGGCTTTAGAATGTATGAGTTTGACAATGATCTGAATTTGATATCACAGAAAGATATTGAAGAAGAGGATATACCCAAATTAGGTCCGAGCTTTTATATTTCGGGTGAACCTTATTATAAATACGAGGATTTCTTTGCTGATTTTGACAGAAATAAATCCTATGGCGGGAAAGTTATAGAGTATGATGATTTTGTTCTGTTTATTTCCACGCATTATACTGTTACTGATTACAATCTTTGGGGTTTTGGAGATCCGTATCCCGAGCATTTGTACCACGAAAGCGTATATTCCGCATACAGTTATGACGGCGAATTGCTCTGGCGGGCAACGATCGATACAACCAATTATGAAACGGTCGAGAAGATTATCGAAGAGCGGGAAAAGTATCAGAATAATCCGATTACATTGCCCGAAGGTTATGACGATTATTCTTTTGTAGTGCCGTTAGATCCAAGAGTGCCGATAGATACCGATTGATTAATAACGTCCCTCGCTTTTGAGGGGCGTTTTTTCTTGACTTTCATTCTTTGATGTGGTATCATTGTATTGTAGCGGCGAGGCGTTGGTCGATCTGCACAAATTCACACCTTCCTCTTTGTGCAATCGGACGAAAATCAAAAAGAGCGCGTTACCAAATCGGATTTTTTACGACATGTAGAGTGACAAGAATAATCCGAACTAGCCCGCGAGCCTTAATTTTTGGTGCTTTTCGGCTTGTCGTCCTAACAAGGTTAATACCTTGCGTCGTCCTCCGCACCAAAAATCACCTAAAAATTAAGGCTCGCGGGTCGGAGATTTTTTGGCTGACAAATATTCGTCAGCGGCAGGAAAACGCCGATGATAGTATATTAATACATTCGAGGCGTTTGACGAACTGATGGCGGATATTTGTCGCCAAAAAACTAGTTCGGATTATTCTTGTCACTCTATATGAAAGACAATCGAAAGGAGACGGCAGATGAATGACGAAAAGATCATAGAGCTCTTTTTTGCCCGTGACGAGCAGGCTCTTGCCGAGACCGAGAAGAAATATAAAAGTCTTTGGCGTTACATAGTCGCAAATTTCCTCGCCATCCCCGAGGACAGAGAGGAATGTCTCAATGACGTTCTAATCGAGCTGTGGAATTCGATCCCGCCCGAACGCCCCGATGATCTGCGCGCCTACAGCGTGACGATCCTTCGCCGCAGAGCGATAGACCGCACCCGTTCGGCAAATGCCTGGAAGAGAAGCGGAAATATTCAGACCGTCGGCGAGGAATTTCTTACCACCCTCGATGACGGCACCGATCTCGCCGCGGATTATGAGAATTCCCGCGCGATAAAGATCGTCAATGACTTTCTCGATACTCTCCCGAAATTGGAGCGTTCGGTCTTTGTTATGCGCTATTGTCTCGGCGATAGTATCGGAGCCATCGCGCAGAGGACGGGCTCGACCGAGGGACGCATCAAGATGATGCTTTTGAGGACAAGAAAAAAGCTGAAAGAAAAACTGATAAAGGAAGGTATCGCGTTATGAAAACAGACAGAGCTTTTGATGACAAGAGATTGCTCGGCGTGCTTGACGGCGTAGACGCGCGCTTTATCTCGGACGCGCTTGAGTACTACGACAGCCCCGAGCCCGATAAGACGAAAAAAGCTCGCAGAGGGCTCGTCAAGCGTATTGCTGTTCTTGCCGCTTGCGTAGTTCTGTGTGCCGCGGCATTCCCGATGGTGAATTATATTTTGCCGAGCTTCGGCGTGTATATCGGTAATGCGGGCGCGGGAAAGAACGAGTATTCTGATTACGATCCCTATGTGGACAGCGCGGTTTTTGCTTATCCCGACGATATGCCTGCGGAAGAGATTTACGCCGACGTGCTTGAGGGCGGATGGTTGGTTTATTATTTATCCGATTTCAACAGCGTTAATATGAAAACTGTTGAGGGCGAGGAATTATGGGATGAATTCAGGCAAAAGGTAAGAGAAGGCAAACCTGCCTTGTTCCGAAAGGCGATATACGTAGAAAAAAACATAGGACTGAAAGATCTACCCGAAGGAATGAAGTCCGACGGTAGTTCCTGCATCGAATTAACCGAAGTCGTTTACGACGGAGAAAAGTATTATTATTCTCGCAGAGAGATATTTCCGTCGCTTTCCGGCGACGTTTCGGACGTTCAGGAATACAAATACTTAAAGCTGAGCAAACAGATATATGAGAAGGAAAAACAATTCTACTTTTTGACCGATGACCCCAAGCTCGAATATTGGTCGCCTTTCAGCTCGGCTTCTTCACCCGATTACAGAATTATTTATTATTTGGATTGATAAGAAAGAACCTCGCCAATTTGGCGAGGTTTTTATTTAAGGTTTTTTAACGCAAATATTAAGCACAAGCGCGAAGCAAGCAAGGCAGAGAAGCAGAACAAACGGTGCGACGAATCCGTTTGTCGCTGTACGTAAGCTTGCGCAAGCGGTTGCGATAAAGGATGCGGCAAAGAGGTTGAAGTTTACGATGCTGTAGTTGGTTGCGAAATATTTCTGTCCGTAGAATGACGATGCAAACGCAGAGCCGACCGTGGGGCACGCACCGTATGCGAGTCCGACGAGGCTAAGTCCTATGATACAGATGGGTAGAGAATTAAGAACTACGGAGAGAAGTGTGATTCCCGCGGCTACGATCGAAAGTACGTTCGCGGCGATCATAGTGAATCTTCTGCCCGCGGCGTCAAAGAGCGCGCCTGTGAGGATGCGTCCGAGTCCGTTACAAGCTGAGAGAACGCCGACGAGCGTTGTTGCGAGTGCCGCAGATGCGCCCGTTGAGAGCGCAAGGTCCTTAGCAAAGCTGATAACCGAATTTCCGACCGCAACAAGGCAGGTCATATAAACAAAGCTGATCCAGAAGGAAGGGCGCGAGAGCATTTGTAGCGGGGACATGTCCACGACCTCAAAGCTCTCCTGTTTCTTTGCTTTTGCCTTTTTCGGCTCGGGGAAAACTACGTCAGCCGAGGGCTTGCGAAGGATAATACCCGCCAGACAGATCATTGCCGCCATGATGATTCCGAAAAGGAGAAATGTCTTTCTCCAGCCGAAGTCTTCGCTTGCGAACATCGAGTCAAGAAGCGAACCGAAAACGAGCGAGGTCATGCCAAAGCCCATAAGCAGACAGCCCGAGCAGAAGCCGCGCTTGTCGGGAAACCATGCATTGACCGCCGCGATTATGACGTTGTATGCAACTCCGATACCGAGTCCCGCGAGGACGGCGTAGGAGACGTAGAGAACGATAATATTTGAATTCATAAAGGATGCGATCACGAAACCGCCGCCCGCAAGAAGCCCCGCGAGGATCAGCGAAAGGTTCGCGCCGATGGCTTTGGAGATACGGCTTCCGAGGAATCCGCCGATGCAGAAGGTGCACATCGTCAGTGTGAAATTAAGCGCAAGCTCAGTGTTGCTCCAACCGAATTCCGCGGCAAGCGGAACCTTGAGGATCGACCAGGCGTAGATGACACCCGCGAATGCGAGACAGACGGTGCAGAGCGCGATGTATATCCAACGCAGAGATAGACGTGAGGTTTCGTTTTTCATTTTCTTTCTTCCTATTGATTTTTATTGTGATAATTATATCATAACGCACTTTTTTTGTCAATAAAGCTGTTAGCATTTTGGCAACTCGGTGTAAATTTTTTGTATCGTCCGATGATAATCGCGCTTAATTCTTTTATTTATTATAATATATACTTGACTAAAAGACGAATTTATGATAAAATATTGTATCTTTACATTACTGCGCAAAGTGAAAGTTTTATCGAAAAAATAACGTATATAATTTCTTTCAGTGCATAAATCATTTACCGCGCAAAGCACAATCTTTAAGGAGAAAAAACATGAAGAAGATCACAATCCCCACAACACGGGCGTTGTCATTCATCCTGGCAATGCTCATGCTTCTCGGAGTTTGTCTTACCGCTTGTGACGGCGGAGGCACGGAGGACACCACTCCTTCCGATTCCTCCGATGTAACAACCTCGGCTCCCGACAATACAACGTCAGCTCCCGACACTACGACGACTGCTCCCGATGTGAATAAAATTCCCTATACCGTTGAGGTCGTCAGCGAGGGCGGACTTAAGCTCAAGGATATCACAGTCCTGATCTATTCCGACGCTACCCTTACCGTAATGAACGGCTATGCAAAGACCGACGACAACGGTATCGCAAGCTTCAGTCTTCCCGCGGATATCACCACTTACCACGCGGTTCTTACCGACGTTCCCGAGGGCTATGAGCTTGCAGACAGCTATCCCATTTCGGGAAGTGAGACAAAGGTCACTCTTTCGTCCTCGATCATTACCGATTCGTCTATCTCCGGCGTAAGATATAAGCTCGGCGATATTATGCACGATTTCACGGTCAAGACGACCGACGGCGAGACCTTTACTCTCTCCGAGGCTCTTAAGAACAAGAAGGCTGTTCTTATCAACTTCTGGTACATCAACTGCAGCTGGTGCCAGGAGGAGTTCCCCTATATGAACAGCGTTTACCAGCAGTACAGCGACGATATCGCGATCATCGCGCTCAACCCCTACGCGAGCGACACAGAAAACGCGATCAATACTTATAAGTCCGCAAGCGGTATCACCTTCCCGATGGCAAAGATCGACACCGCGCTTGTTGAGGCGTTCGGCGTTGAGGCATACCCCACCTCAGTTGTGGTCGACCGTTATGGTATGATCTCGGTAATCGAGGCGGGCGCCATAATCTCCGAGGCTCCCTTCATTGCCGCTTACGATCATTTCAAGTCCGATAATTACACTCAGAGACTTGAAGAGTCGCTCCAGGCTTTCGTTGAGGTTCCCAAGCCCGATACCGATATGCCCGCTTCGTCGGAGATTGAGGCTGCAGTCAACGGCAAGAACGGCGCAGGTATCACCTACCGCGCAGAGACCGGCGCAGAGTATCAGGATACCATTTGGGATTTCACTCTCACAGAAAAGAACGGCGTAAAGTGCCTTGTTAACACTAACCAGGAAGCACACGGCACAAGCGCGCTCCTTTACGTTGACGTTGAGCTCAAGGCGGGTCAGGCGATCAAGTTTGATTATTTCGCCTCCTCCGAGCTGAGCGCAGACGTGCTCCATATCATCATCGATGACGTTCAGATCTATCAGATCTCGGGTGAGAGTACCGATTGGCAGACCTGCTTCCCCTACGTTGCGCTCAAGGACGGCAAGTACACCATTGCGATCGCGTATATCAAGGATACCTCCGACACGGTCGGCGAGGATAGCATCTATATCAGAAACTTTGAGGTATGCGATGCCAAGGACATCAACGTCGCAAGCTACATTCCCCGTAACTGCGCTACCGAGCGCGTTGCCGACGGATACGGCTATGCAAACTACGTTGACGTTGTCTATAACGAGAAGGACGGATACTATCACGTAGGCAAGGCAGACGGCCCCCTCCTCCTCGCAAACCTTATGGGCTACCGTACCGCATTCTCGGATGCGTCTGTTTATGACCTTGCATATAACGGACTCGTTACCATCGACGGAGTAAACTACTATGATCAGATCGTTCAGTACTGTAATTACGCCTCCAACTCCACGATCAACGGCGTTTGCACGGTTGACAAGGGACTCGCAGAGCTTCTGCAGAAGGTAGCCTTTGCTTGCGGTCTTGAGGTCGAGAATGACAAGCAGTGGCTTCAGATGTGCTGCTACTATGACGTTTACGGCGGAGTAGAGCAGCTCGCAGACCCGATCCGCGGTCTTGCGGCACATTCTGCATTCGTCGCCGAGATGGGCAAGGACAACGTCGTTACCTACGACAGAATCATTATGCCCCGCGGACTTTTCTATAAGTTCATTCCCGAGGTTTCGGGCGCATACCGCATCACCTCTGACAGCAAGTCTCTCGTTGACGCTTGGGTATTCAACGCTGACAGAACCGAGTATTACGTATACGAGGGCGGTGAGCGTATGTATACCGATCCCAATAACTGCTCGATGGTTGTTTACTTCGAGGCAGGCAGAGATTATTATATCGATATTGCCTTCTACGATGTGTACGAGATGGGCACCTTCACCTTCAAGATCGAGTATATCGGCGAGAAGTACGATCACTTCATAATCGCATCTCCCGGATACTTCACCTTCTTTGAGAGCGAGGAAGGTCAGACCCTGAACGAAACCGTTGCGGGCGGTATCGACGTGGTCCTCGGCGACGACGGATACTATCACGAGCTCCGCGAGGACGGAAGCCTTGGCTCGATCCTTTATGCGGACTTCACACAGCTTACTCCCATATTCAGCTCCACCATCATGGATATGGTAAATATGAACGGCTTCAACTTCAAGTACACCGAGAATGACCTCTATATCATGTACTTCATGCTCCTTTACGGAGATAAGATGAAGGATCAGCTCAAGGCTGAGTGGGGCGAGTTCTATGATGAGTATTATGCATCCTATATGGTAGATGACATTCTTGCGGGCATATATCACGGAGGCGGAGAGGATTACTCCGAGGTAATCAAGGAATACGCCAATCAGATTACTGACGATCCCGCACATCCCGAGCGCAACGGCTGTGTTGCGGTTGACGCAAAGCTTGCCGAGATCCTTCAGGCACTTATGGATAAATACACCTTCAAGGACGTAGATAACTCCTGGACTAAGGTGTGCTACTATTACCGTTACGTAGGAGCACCCCTCAATCCTTAATGAATAAGGAACGATATTATGAAAAACTACAGATTTTTATTGACAATACTCGCAGTCCTTCTGCTTTGCGCGTCGGTTGCGTTCGTGTCCTGCACGGGCACGGGCGATGAGACGACCTCGGGCTCGGATCAGCCCACGGAAGCTCCTGCCGTTACCGATGAGCCCACAGAGTCTCCCGAGGTTACAGATGAGCCGATTGCCGAAGTGACCACAGAGTCCGCTCCCGATAGCACGGAGGAAGTTACCACCGAGGCTCCCGAGGTCACAACTAATCCTCCCCACACTCATACCTTTGGTGAATGGAATACTCTTAAGGCTACGTCGTGTAAGGAAGAAGGTCTCGTTGAAAGAGCTTGTTCTTGCGGTTATAAGGAGACTCAGACGATCGCAAAGACCGAACACAGAGCCGGCGAGTGGATCATTGATAAGGAAGCGAATGCTACCGAGGAAGGTTCCAAGCATCTGCCTTGTGCGGTATGCGGCGAGACTATCAAGACAGAAACCATCTCCGTAACTCCTCACGTTCCGGGCGAATGGATCATCGATAAGGAAGCGACCTGCACAGAGGCGGGCTCGAAGCACAGAGTCTGCACCAAGTGCGGCGAGACTTCGGATACCGAAACCATTCCCGCAAAGGGTCACAGAGAGGTCATTGACCCCGCCAAGGCTGCAACCTGCACCGAAAGCGGTCTGACAGAGGGCAAGCATTGCTCTGTATGTAACGCGGTTATCACCGAGCAGAAGACTGTTGCCGCAAATGGTCATACCGAGGTTGCGGATCCCGCAAAGAACGCGACCTGCACTGAAAGCGGACTTACCGCAGGCTCGCATTGCTCGGTATGTAAGGCTGTAATCAAGGCTCAGGATGCCGTCCCCGCAAAGGGACACGTTGAAGAAACACATCCCTCCTGCGGTCCCACCTGTACCGCAAGCGGACTTACAGAGGGTAAGTCATGCAAGGTTTGCGGAGCGATCACCGTCGCACAGCAGACTATCCCCGCAACCGGTCATAAGGACGGCGACTGGATTACCGATAAGGCTCCCACTTATACCGAAACGGGTTCGAAGCATCTTATTTGCTCTGTCTGCGGCGAGACGGTAAGGACAGAGACGATACCGGTTCTCGAGCCTGCAAAAGCTGATTATTCGGTAACTGTTACCGACGGCTTGGGCGCATCTCTTGCCGATATTACCGTATCCTTTGTGTCGGGCGACAAGAAGGCGGGAGAGGGCAAGACCGACAAGTCCGGTAAGATTACAGTAAGTCTTCCCGAGGGCGAATATGCGGTATCTGTTGATGCGGGTGCAGAGTATTACGTTTCCGATTCGGTAAAGCTTACCGCTGCAAATCCCACCGCCGAGATCGTTCTCGTCGGCTACGCATCGAATCCCGAGTATGTTTACCCGGGCGAAGATACCGGTGTTTACAGAGTATCGCTGGGTTCTGTACGTGTTCCCGTTGAAAAGGGTACCAGAAGATTCTTCTTCTTTACTCCTTCCGAGGGGGCTATATATAAGGTATATACCGATTCGGATAAGGTCAATGTCGGATACTACGGCGGAAGCTTCTTCGTTTACGATAACAACACGGGCGAGTACGACGAAAACGGAGCTCTCACTCTTGAGGTTCTTAAGTCATCGGTTGGAAGCACTATGGTTCTCGGACTCGATTCCACATCCTCTGCCGTTACCGAATGCACTCTCACTATTGTGAAATATTCTGATATCGGTACGTCCATCGATGAGATCCCCTATGAGATGTACGAGTATAAGACTCCCGTAAAGACCGAAACTCCCAAGGGCAATCTGCATTACGTGCAGATCACGGTAACGCTTCCCGCGGGCGGCGCAGTATCAGAGATCCCCGTATACTATAACGAGAAGGACGGCTATTACCATATCAGCTCGGTTGACGGACCTGTCCTTTACGTAAGACTTAAAGATAAGACCATCTTCCAGGAGGCTCTTCTTACGATCGTAGGAACAAGCAATCTCGGACGTTACGTATACGACGAGAATGGCAATTTTGTTCGCAAGGAGCGTTTCAACGAGGCGATAATGGCGTATGCCGAGGCAGCAGATTCGAAGAACGGCGTTTACCCGCTGAACGATGATCTGATGTACATTCTCAAGGCTATGGAGGATAGCGGTTGGTATGACAGAACGTCTCCCGATTGTATCTTCACCGATGACGGAGTTATCGTAATGCCCTTCAACGGCTGGCTATTCGCTTGCGTTTACTTCTCTTAATAATAAAAATCTCCGATGCCTCGGCATCGAAGATTTCATTTTATATGAATTTTATACGATTTGAATTACTTCGCAGTACATGTAGAGAGATCCGAGGCAGACGAGCGGAGCACCGCTGTCTTTAGCAAATTTCTTTGCATCGGCGAGTGCGGATGCGACGCTGCTATATGAGGTTGCGGTGATTCCGACGCCCTCGAGGACCTTTGCGTATTCCTCTGCGGGAAGAGCGCGGGGATTGGCGGGAGTGATCGTAAAGGCGCGGTCCGCGATCTCGGCAAATTTTCTTGAAATGTAATTGTAATCCTTGTCCTTCATAACGCCCGTAAGTACAGAGACTTTTTTATCACCGAAATATCTCTTGATGCTCTCAACTGCGGTCTCAATTCCCTCGGGGTTGTGCGCACCGTCAAAGATGATCAGCGGATCGCGCGAGATGATCTCGAAGCGTGCGGGCCAGCGAGCGGCAAGGAGTCCCTTGCGGACGGATTCATCAGAAATGACCAATCCCTTGCCCTTGAGGATCTCGACGGCGCAGAGGACGTTTGCGGCGTTCAAAGGCTGATAAAGACCGAGAAGCGGAAGCTTCAACTCGCTGTATTCCTTATAATTAATGGCACTTCCCGAAAGATCGGAGGAGACGATCTCAAGCCCCGATTTGTCTGCAAAGTAATAATCAGCGCCCATCTCAGCGGCTTTGGACTTGATGACCTCCTCGACAGACTTTGAATTTCCGCCGAAGAGCACCGTTCCGCCCTTCTTGATGATACCCGCTTTTTCAGCCGCGATCTTCTCGGGCGTGTCGCCGAGGAATGCGGTATGATCGAGCGAGATACCCGTGATAACCGAGAGGAGGGAAGAGTCTATGATATTCGTGGAATCAAGTCTGCCGCCCATTCCCGCCTCGAGAATAACGACGTCGCACTTTTTGCGCTTGAAGAACTCAAATCCGATGGCTGTGATCAGCTCGAATTCGGTCGGCTTGTCCTCCATCGAATCGGCAAAGGGCTTGACGTATTCTGTGATCTCGGCAAGCTCGTCGTCGGAAATATTCTCGCCGCAGAACTGCATTCTTTCGTTGAAGACCTTGATGTAGGGCGAGGTAAAAAGCCCCGTCTTATAACCCGCGTGGCGGAGCACCGAGTCAAGCATCGAGCAGAAGGAGCCCTTGCCGTTCGTTCCCGCAACGTGTACGAATTTCAGATCCTTCTGCGGATTACCGAGCTTTTCGCAAAGCGCGGTGATGCGCTCAAGACCGGGTTTGGTAAAGGTCCAGCAGATGGAATGGATGTATTCGAGTGCTTCTGTGTAATTCATTTTGTTACCTCGTGTATTTACTGAATGCCTTGTGCCTGAAGATCAGACAGAGGAAGAATGATTCGATCGCGCTGATTGCGACGTATGTCGGGAGCCTGTAGAGCAGGAGCATACCGTACGACATATTGTAATACGCGAAAATGCCGAAGGTCTTGACAATGATCGAGCCGATCAGATGCGCGGCGATGACCGAAATAATGACCCTCGCGTTGCCTCTCTTTTTAATTAAATAATTGGAAACGAGACCGCTGACAACTCCGACGAGTGCCGCGCCGAGTGTCACGATCGGAGAGATCGCAAAGCTCTGTGTCGAAAGGAAATAGCTGACCATATCCGAAACGATTCCGACAGCACCGCCGACAGCGGGTCCGAAAAGGATACCCGATAGGATGATTGGAAAATTCTCGAAGGTGACGCGGAAAAGCCCGTTGCCGAAGTTGAGAAAATTCTTGCAAAGGATTCCGATGACGACGCTTAGCGCACCGAGCATAGCGGCTGTTGTAAGGATGCGAACGTTGCGCAATCCTCTTTCTTTTTTTGTTGACATATAAAAATCCTCCTTTCGCAAACAGTTTGACTGTGCGGCGGGAGGAAATAATTATAGATTTCCCGTGGCAACAGCGGGATGCGGAAGACCTTGGGCGAACGTATCTTATTCCGCACGGCAACTCCCCGTCCGAGCGTTTTTTGACACAAGGTATCCTACTCTGTTCACAATACAAATATTATATACCTTTTTTCTTCCTTTTTCAAGACCTTTGAGGAAAAAACTTGACAAAATTTCCGCTTTGTGATATAATATTTCGCGGTGAGTTCGAAACCATCCTCACCTAAATAAAAACTATGGAGAATAATAATGCGTACCCAAAACAAAAACCACACCCGCCGTCTTTGCGAGACGGCACTCATCGCGGCAATTTACGTCGTTCTCACATACCTTTGCGCGACAATCGGTATGAGCAGCGGAGCGATACAGCTAAGACTCTCGGAGGCGCTCTGCTTCCTTGCCGTGTTCACCCCCGCCGCAGTTCCCGGAGTCACTCTCGGTTGCTTTATGGCAAATTTACTGACGGGATGCGCCCTTTGGGACATCGTCTTCGGAAGCCTGGCAAGCCTTGTCGGAATGATAGGTTGCGGACTTCTCAGAAAGCATCCCTACCTCGCTCCCGTTCCTTACGCGCTTGCGAATATGATCGTAATACCGTTCGTGGTGAAGATCGTATACGGTGCGCCCGAGGCATTGCCTCTGATATTCCTCACGGTCGGCATCGGCGAGATACTTTCTGTCTTCGGCTTCGGAATTCCGCTTTATCTGATACTTAAAAAGCATCAAAATCATTTGTTCAAATAAGAAAAATGCAGATCCTTTGGTTTCGGGATCTGCATTTTTGTTATTTTATTGAACAAACGAACTCACGAACGCCGTC
This sequence comes from Eubacteriales bacterium, assembly GCA_045632925.1. Classification (GTDB taxonomy): domain Bacteria; phylum Bacillota; class Clostridia; order Oscillospirales; family CAG-272; genus CAG-390. The sequence continues at coordinate 135,569 of JAZQXP010000016.1, forward strand.
CTTTAGCTTGAAATCAAGGAAATAGCAATGATTTCTATCGCTGCTTTCCACGCCGATTTCAAGATCGCATACGCTAGGATCAAATTCGATCACCGTATCTTCGACTGAAAGAATACCGTTTTCGTACGTCGGTTTAATGAGAGAGACAAGTCTCTCGACGATCTCGCCGCCTCCCGAGTAGACAAATTTATCGGTCAGAGTGACGCTGTCATCGGTGAAGGAGAATGAGCGGTTAATACTTTCAAGTCCGTCACAATTATATGCTCCGGCAATATCCATAGAGAATATTCCGTTTTCATATTTTGTTCCGAGAGCTGCGAATTCTTTGCCGAATTCCTGCAATTTGCCTTCAACGATCGGTACGCTGTGACTGCGCGAGGAGCATTCGAGGATCGAGTACCTCGTCTTTTTGTCGAAATACTGACGGGAATATACACCCGCGCCGGGATCGGTGAGGATCTGCTTACCGTTTTTAGCGTAAATGAAGCTGCCGACGTCGTTGTTGTTGTGGTGCTCATTGTTGTTTCCGCCCTTTGCGGCAAAGCCGTAGGAGGCGGTGCGCTTGATGAACCATTCGGAATCCTCGGCGTAATATTCTGCGGATAAGGTATCGTCGGTGGGAGAATTGTAATATTCCTCATCAAGCCACAGAACCGAGCGGAGATGCAGGCAGTAGCGTCCGCAACCGTCGTAATTGTAGGAGAATTTCGGATGATATACGACTACCTCGTCGGGATAGAGCGACTTGAGATAGTGGCAGAGACCGATATGATAACTCAGATGTCTTCCGCCATCCGCAAAGCTTACGCAGGTGTTGCCCGAAAGGAACATTTTCTGAATGAAGGATGCGACTTTTCTGACCTTATCATTTTTGAACCAGTCGATCTTACCGCCCGTAAAGCTCTTGAGCATATCGGCGTAAACGGTAAAGAATCCGAAGCCGTAATGCCAGTAGCCGCAACCCTCTGTGCAGACACCGTCGTTCTTGAAGCCCGACATATAACATTCCATAGATCTGTTGAATCTCGGGATGAGATCCTTTGCAAGATCGGGACGCATAAGCATGAAAGCGCCCGCAACGGAGCAGGTGCAGACTGCGGTCCAGTTCGCAGTGCCGTTCTCCCACCAGCCGTAGTTTTCAACCGCGGTGTAGGGCTTAACTATTCTTCTGTCGATCTCGGCGATTATTCTGTTCTTGATCAACGGCTCAAGACGATCCTCAAGCATGGTGTAGATCTCAGCCAGAGCAAAGCCGGTTTCGGAAGCGAAAAGGTCTATGCGGACGTTGTTGTTCTCTTCAAGCTTGCCTTGATGGGCGGGAAGACACCAGGTGTATTCATCGCAGATAGCGTAGATCTGGTCCATCAGACGATTTAAATATTTTTCTTCCTCAGGGTAGATGAGAGCGAGAAGCGCAGAGCAGTCCATGGCGAGACGGCGGGTGAAGTAGGTTCTTTCGTATATTCCTCTGTCGCCCGTTACCCAGTATAGCTTGAAATCGCTGTACTTCAGCGCAAGGATCGGTCCGTTCTCGCAACGTGTCTTCCATAGATCGAATAATTCGTCACGGTATTTTTTGTAGCAGTCTTTTTCTCGAACTTCCTTCCAGAAGTCCTTGTCCATTGCTTTTCCAAGTAAGTTCATTTTAGTATTTTCCTTTCAAATAAGAGAGATACGCGCTTTCTTGAAAGAAAGCTGCGCAAAGAACTTCGTTTACGACGATAGCAGGAAGCTATCGTCGTAAACGAATATTTGATAGTTTTTCTTCGAAAAAAGTTCGTTCGCCCTATTTCAAAATGAGCATACATTGAGTGCCCATTAAATAGTTGTTTTGAGGGTGCATTATGTACGCACGTTTTTGAAAGGAATTACAGACGATTTCCGAAGGAAACACCACAATATTTTTTTACGCTGATGCCTATGGGTGTCAGCGGAAAAGAAGGTTTGCGGGTTTGCCAAAGGCATACAAGGCTTTCTTTCAAAAAGCGACCGTATTTCCCTT
>JAZQXP010000017.1:0-4815 GCA_045632925.1 Eubacteriales bacterium
TGTCATCCTGAGGGCGCGAATACTTGCCGTTGGCAAGTGGCAATTCCGACTTCTCGGCTTACGCCTCCATTTTCCTTCGGAAAACCGTCGGAAATGCCCGCAGCCGCTTGCGCCCGGTAGGTGTGTTGCTTTGCAACGCACCTATAGTTTGCCGAAGGCAAACAGTGGATCATCGTGACGACCGAGTTGTTCCTCGGGCGTCGCGGTGCTGGCAAAGTAGTCTGCAGGGCACCGACCCAACTAAAAGTATATGAATATGGAAAATCACTGTGTAGTTTCAAAATTACACAGTGATTTCGTATTATTCTGACTTGTAAAAGTGCAAACATTCACGTTTGACTATAATTATCCGATAATTCACATCAAGCTTCTTCGTACAGGCACCGCGACGCGCAAAGAACAATTTGCGCGTCACGAGATCCTTCGGCGGCAAGGCGGTCTGCGGACGCCGCCTCAGGATGACATCGTCATCTATGAAGGGGGCTGCGCCCCCTTCACCCCTGCATCGCGAGTGCGAACATAGCTTTCTGCTTTTTGTGCATATTGCTATATGAATGTTTTTTATGCTACTTTGTCAGCAGTCTGATCCCTTCCGCGAATGCGGAAGGGCTGTTTTAATTTATTTATTCTCTTTCCTCTTTCTGATCGTTCCGCGTAGCCAATAAAAGGTCGGCACGAGGCTTGCGGTGAAGGCGAAGATGAAGGCGAAGTCGACGAGGAAATTCAGTATCGAGATCGGCACTCCATAGTTCACAAAGATCACGCGGTTGAAATATTCCGGATCTCCGTTGGCAAAGCCGTACAGGCAGATGAGGTGCATCAGCAGTCCCGCAAGCCACTTCACGGGAAGCGCAAAGGCTGTAACGCAGGCAAGCGCGATATGCTTCTTTCTCGAGAGCAGGATCTCTTCCTTTCTATAGGAAAAGACGGTCAGGCAAATAAATCCTACGAGGCAAAAGAAGAAGACAAAGGACATTATCGTGCGCAGATTGGGACCATCCCCGATCGAAAATAATATCGGATTCCAATCGACGCCCGCTGCAAAACTGAAATATCCGACAAGGCAGACGAACCAGGATTCCGTGCACCAAAGCCCTGCACGGCGAAATTGCTTGAGGCAGAAGAACGCCGACATACCGAACGGAAGGAACAAAACGAGCGCGGCGAAAAGATCGCCCGTGAGGATCAATAAAAGAACGCTCAATAAAATTCCGACTCCTAGGAACATAAATCCCATCCCCGCCTTGATCGGGCTGTAGGGCTTTTTCGCATCGACGGGCGCGGGGGCTTCGATCGGCTTTTCTTCCGCTTTGTCGCTCTCCTTGCCGAGGACGAGCTCATCGAGACTGATACCGAATATCTCCGCCATCCTCACAAGCTTTGAAAGCTCGGGAACGGCAACGTCGGTCTCCCACTTCGAGATCGACTGCCGCGAGACCTCAAGCAGCTCGGAAAGCTCAAGCTGTGAAAGTCCGCGCTCGGTGCGGTATCTGTTTATTCTTTCTCCGAGTTTTTCGAGTTTGTCCATTGCACACACCTCACATTTGTTGGCTCTATTATATCATAAATAATCATATTTTTCAACCAACAATAGGTGGAATCCGCGCAACCAGCGTTCGCATCGGTCATTTTTTCGCCTTTGCAACCAATATTCGCATAAAAATCCCGCAGACTTTTCGGCCTGCGGGATCAGTTTTAAGGAGCAAGATCGCCGTCGGTGCAATGAATGACCTTGACGGAGGAATGATCCAGCCATTTTTCGTGCTTTTCGATCCTGTTCCATTCCTCGATGCTGCCGTCGTAATAAACCTCCTCGAGCGCGTCGCAAAAAGCAAACACCGAGCTATCGATCGACGCGACCGATTTCGGTATGACGATACTCTTGAGTGCGCTACAGCTGTAAAAGGCATCATATGCTATCTCGGTCACACTGTCGGGGATCTCGATATTCTCGAGTATATAGCAATGCCCGAAGAAGAATCTGCCGATCAGCTTCATACCGTCGGGAAGAACGACCTCCCTGAGAGCATTACAACTGCTAAAAATATAGTGTTCGCCCTCAAAGCCATTCGGTAGGACGACCCTCTTAAGTGCTCTGCAGCTTGAGAATGCGCTTTCGCCAATGCTTTCAATATCCTCGGGCAGCAGGATCTCCTCGAGAGCTTCACAACCCGCAAAGGCTGAGTTTCCGATAATTCTGACGTTCTCGCCAAGCTCGATCTTTTTGAGCGAGGAGCAACACCAGAAGGCACTCACGCCGATGCTCTCAAGGCTTTCGGGAAGGATGACCTCTTTGAGCTTGCCGCAACCGCTGAACGCGCCCGTCTCTATCGACACGACACCCTCGGGGATCCTGATGCTTTCGATAGAAAGATCGGCAAACGCTCTGTCGCCGATATGCTTGATGCTTCCGTCATCGGGAATTACGGCTGTGACGAGTCCGAGGATAACGGTGCCGGTCCTTCTGTCGATCAAGCAATCTCCCGCGACGTAATAATGGGGATTATCCTTTGCAACCGTGATCTTTTTCAGATCAATGCATTGCCTCAAGGCATATTCGTCGAATCCCACAAACGTGCTCGGCAGATGCAGATACTCGATCCCCTCAAAGCCATAGATGGAGATGTTGCGCATATGTTTTACGCCCTCCGGAAGGATCAGCTCCGTAAGACCGCGCTCCCAGCCGAACGCATCCTCGCCGATGATCTCAACGCTTCCGTCATCGGGGATGACTGCGTTTTTGAACATCGTTATCAGAGTTTTGGTCTCCTTATCAATAAAGCAATTCCCCTTCCAAGCGTACTTCGGATTCTTGGGATCAATTTCGAAATTATTGATCTCGTTGAACTCCATCCATCCGAGCTCCGTAACACTCTTCGGAATATAAATACGTTCTACGCTGTCTAAACGCGAGAATGCCGCATAACCTATCTCGCTCACACCATCGGGGATCTCGAGCTTTTTAAGCGCGGTGCATCGCGAAAAGCCATACTGATCGATCTTCTCAAGCCCTGTGGGAAGCGCGATCCCGACCAGCGACGAGCAATCCCCAAAAGCGTGCTCTCCGATGATCTTGACCGTGCTCGGTATAGTTACCGATTTTAGCGCGGTACATTCATAAAACGCACTTTGCGGGATCTCCGCGATACCCTCGGGAATGACCACATGTCTGACGTTCGTCTTTCCGCGCAGAGCACCTTCCGCGATCGCCTTGACGGGATAGCCTCTGTACTCGGTCGCAATAACGATATCACTATCGGTGCAGGTGCCGATACCGGCAAACACGGCATAGCCGTTCGAGTTAATATAATATTTCAGCCCCTGCGAGCCGTCAGATGTCTCGGGGAACGGCGTAATGCTGATATCGCCGTCGGAGCAATGGACTGTCGTAAACACCGCCGTGTAATTCCAACGCTCGTTCTTATTGATCTTCTCCCATTCCGCCATACTTCCGAGATAAGTTACCGTATTCACCTCGGGCGCGCCGCGGAAGGCATCCTTGTCGATACTCTTGAGATTCTTGGGTAGAACCACTCCCTTGAGCCTTGGCATGCTATCGAACTGGCTCTCGCCTATGCTTTCAACGCCGTTCGGAAGAATGAGAGTACCGCTGAAGTATGCGGCATTGACGAGCTCATCCGCGATCCTTGTCACGGGCTTGCCGTAATAATATGTGGCGATCTCGACCTCAAGTCCGAAATTGACGCCCTCTCTGAAGCCTCGGAAGGTAGCGGATTCACCGTCCGCATTCATTTCATAAAGGAGTCCGAAGCTTCCCGCCGCGGAACCGGCGTTGAGATTCGTAATCTCGCCGTCGATACACTTGATGACCTTAAGATTGGGAGCACCGCTGCGCCACGTAGACGACTTTTCGATCGTGTACCAATCGTGCATTGTGCCGCCGTACACTATCTCCTTAACGCCCGGACAGCCGTAGAAGATCGTTCCGAAAAGTATTTGCACCTTAGGACCGATGTAAAAGCTTTCGAGCGCAGGGCAATTATAGAAGCAGACGTCGATATCGTCGATGTCATCGTGCATTATGACCTCACGAAGCTTCGTGCATCCCTCGAACAATGACGTAAGCCTCGTCACACGCTTCGGTATGCGGATGCTCTCAAGGCTAGTGCAGTAGTTGAAGATATGTGTGTAATCGAAGGTTACCGAGTCTCCGAGCTCAACCTCTCGCAAGCTGGAGCAATGCGTAAAAGCATAGTTTTTTATTGTGGTTCGACCCTCGATCCTGATGCTCTCAAGTGCGGTGCATTGCGAAAAGCCATACTGATCGATCTCCTCAAGCCCTGTGGGAAACGCGATCTCAACGAGTGACGAGCAACCCTGAAAGGCATTTCTTCCGATGATCTTGACTGTGCTCGGGATTTTTACCGATTTGAGCGCGGTACATTCATAGAACGCTTGTGACGGTATCTCCGATATGCCCTCGGGAATGACCACACGTCTGACGTTCTTTTGTCCGCTCAGAGCACCTGCCGCGATCGCCTTGACGGGATAGCCTCTGTACTCGGTTGCTATAACGACGTCGCTATCAGTGCAGGTGCCAATTCCGGCGAATATGGCATAGCCATCCTCAGAAATACTGTATTCAAGCCCCTGCGAGCCGTCGTGTTCTGGTTCGGGCGGCGTCGCAGATGTGATCTCAACGTTGCCGTCGGTGCAATGGACGGTGGTTATAACATTATCGTAATTCCATCCCTGCTCCTTCTCAACCGAATTCCATTGTTCCACGGTTCCGGCGAAATCGAGACTTGTAAGCTTGGGACAATCGTTAAACACGATCGTTCCGATCTTTTTCAC
>JAZQXP010000018.1:0-72148 GCA_045632925.1 Eubacteriales bacterium
GTGCGTTGCAAAGCAACACACCTACCGGGCGCAAGCGGCTGCGGGCATTTCCGACGGTTTTCCGAAGGAAAATGGAGGCGTAAGCCGAGAAGTCGGAATTGCCACTTGCCAACGGCAAGTATTCGCGCCCTCAGGATGACAATGTTTCTTCTGCAGGGGCTTCGCCCCTGCACCCCATTTAGCAAGTGCTAACACAGCGGTTTGCCTGATTTTGTGCACTTTGACATGTCTTTTTTTAGAATAAGGGTTTGTCAGTAATCTGTAGCTTGCCGTAGGCAAGCATAAACTTCTTGAAAAGTTTGATCAAACTTTCCTGCTATTATAAATTAAAAAATCGAAAATTTCCGAGCAAAGCGAGGAAATTTACCTTTATTTCGCCCATCGGGCGAATCCTCATTCGGCGTAGCCGATCATCATTCGCCGCAGGCGACCATCATTCCGCGAAGCGGATATCAATATCTTCCAATCCTATTCTGTCCCGGTCTCTGAACCACAGCCGCGACGTCGAAGGATTTTTTCAGCATATTGAATCGGATCTCGGCGTATACGGGATCGTACCAGAGGTTATGCTCCTCGCGCGGGTCGGCTTCCATATCGTAGAGCTCACCCGTCTCGATGCCGTGGTAAACGACGAGCTTGTAGCGGCGGTCGCGGAACATAGTCGCGTATGCCGCGGGTCTGCCGGGTCCGAGGCAGGACCAATAATACTCGGTGCGGACGTAATCGCGCTCAATGCCCTCGCCTCCGTCGGGAGAAAGTGCCGCGCAGAGCGAGTGACCGTGCGTATCGGGGAACTCGATTCCGCAAAGCTCCGCGATCGTGGGGGCGATGTCGGTGTATTCGGTGATCCCCTTGACGACCTTGCCCGAGGCGAAACGCGCGGGGCAGGAGAAGATCAGCGGTACGCGCACCGCGCCGTCATAAAACCTACAGCCCTTGTGGGTGAGTCCGTGGTCGCCGAGCATCTCGCCGTGGTCGGAGGAGAAGATGATGACGGTGTCGTCGCGCAGACCGAGCTCGTCGATCAGGTCGATGATGCGCCCGTAATGTGTGTCAACGATCTCGCAGGTGCCGTAGTAGGACGCCTTGTTGCGGCGCATCACGTCGTCGGGAGCATTGACACCCTTCGACTGATGGTATGCAAGAGCAAGCTGCTCGCCGAGAGTGTAATCGGATTCGTTGAAGATCGGATCTGGGATGTTCCGCGCGAGATATTTTTCAACAAGGTGAGTCGGCGCGTCGTAGGGCGGATGCGGGTCGAAGCAGTTGACCGAAAGCAACCAGGGCTCGTCCGACTCCGATCTTTCGCGGATGAATTTCTCTGCTTCCTCAGCCATCCAGGCCGTCTGACGGAGCTCGATCGGAGCGTCCTCACGGTACCAGAAATAGTCGCTCTTGCCGCTGTCGTTGGTCATGATGTCGCGGAAATTGATTCCCTTCGAGACGAGCCAATCGCGGTAGGCGTTGACGCCCGATTCCATCTGATGACCGCCCGAGAGGCTGTAGACGAAGGTCTCGTAGCCGTCCTCACCGCGCTCCTCATAGCCGCGCCACGCGGTCGTGATATGTAGCTTGCCGATGTTTCCGCAATGATATCCCGAATCGGCGAGAGCCTTCGTGATCAGCGTGCAGTGCTCGGGGAGATTGTCGCCGCCGAGGATGTTGGCGTTGATCGAGGAAGGATATTTGCCGCTGAGAAAGCTCGAGCGGCTCGGTGTGCAGACGGGATTCTGCACGTATGCCTTGTCGAAGGCAACGCCCTCGCGGCAGAGCTTATCGAGATTCGGGGTGTCTATGTACTCGTTGCCGAGCGCGCGGATCGTGTCGTAACGCTGCTGATCGGCGCAGAGCCAGAGGATATTCGGCCTTTTTTTCATTTTGATGACTCCTTTGAACTGATTAACTATATTATAGCATATTGACGCCGAATTATCAAGATAATATTACACGGACACGCTCATTAAGACATGATATGCCATTCCTCTGCTGAAGAATAATAAAGTAAAGTGCATAATCACTACTGTAACGCCGGTAATTCAACTTTGGTACTAACTTAACATTTTGGCAAATTTTGAGTTCTCTCTTCGGGAAAAACTCATACTATCACTCTCTGCTCGAAGCTCGTGCGGATTAATGGAAAAAGCGCGATCGCAGGCTCCTTCCACCGCCGTCAAGCGGCGGTCCCCCTTCCTCCCGGAGGAAGGCTAAAGGGGGTGATCCGAATCTCATCGCATTTCAGCGAACATCGTTTCATTTTAACCTATACAATACAAAAAGGAATATTTTATTAGAATCAATTTGCACTCACATTTGAGTTTTTGCAAACCGTTTCAATAAAATATTCCTTTTATTATTCATAATTATAGATATAAACGATATTCGCTGCACCGACAAACGAGTTTGCGCTGACTCCTTTGCCTCCCTCCGGGAGGGAGGGGGACCACACGAACGTGTGGTGGAAGGAGCCTGCGATCGCGCTTTTTTTCATTTTGCCACACGAGCTTCGGGCAGAGGGCGATATTGTGCATTTTTTGCAAAAATATCACTAATAAATTGACTGAATAAGCCAACCAAGGTGAATTTCTATTTGCGCTTTGAATTCTTTTTGTTGTTCTTCTGTCCGACGGATGGCTTGGAATTTCTATTATTTTTCTGCGGACGCTGATCGTTGCGTTTGCGGTTGTTCTGATTCTTGCCCTGATTCTTACTTTGCGGCTTGAAACTGTTTTCGGGACGGACGAGACAGTCCTTGCCCGTGCCGATGAGGTCCTCGCGGTGCGCGGCGATGAGTGCCTCGCGGACGAGAGGTGCGTTTTCAGGCTTACCGTACTGCAGAAGCGCGCGCTGGAGCCTCTTTTCGCGCGGATCGCGTGCTACGTAGACCTTCTTGCCCGTGAAGGGATCGATTCCCGTCGCGAACATTACCGTCGACGCCGTGCCCGGGGTGGGATAGAAGTCCTGAACCTGCTCGGGCGAGAGATTTTCGCGCTTGAGGTAGAGCGCGAGCGCGATCGCGTCGTGGAGGGTCGAGCCGGGATGGCTTGACATCAGATAGGGGACAAGGTACTGCTCCTTGCCGCACTCGCGGCAAAGATCGAAGAATTTCTCGCGGAAACGGCGGTAGACCGAGAAATCGGGCTTGCCCATATAAGCGAGAACACCCGCCGAGCAATGCTCGGGAGCAACCTTGAGCTGACCCGAGACGTTGTCGCGGACGAGCTTGCGGAAGAAGGAGTCGTCGGGGTCCGCCATAAGGTAATCGAAGCGGATTCCCGAGCGGATAAAGACTTTTTTGATGCCGGGGACAGCCTCGACCGCGCTGATCAGATCGGAATATTCGCTGTGATCGACCTTGAGATTGGGGCAGGGCTTCGGGGCAAGGCATTTGCGGTTCGGACAAACACCGTGCTTTAACTGTTTTTCACACGCGGGAGCGCGGAAATTCGCGGTTGGACCGCCGACGTCGTGTATGTATCCCTTGAAATCGGGCATTTTTACGATCTCGTGAGCCTCCTCGAGTACGCTCTCCTTCGATCGGCTTCGGACGCTTCGTCCCTGATGGAATGCGAGCGCGCAGAAATTGCAGGCACCGTAGCAACCGCGGTTATGCGTGATCGAGAACGCGACCTCCGCGATCGCGGGCACACCGCCGTCACGGTCGTAGACGGGATGGACGCGGCGGGTATAGGGAAGGGAGTATACGCGGTCAAGCTCCTCTCGCTCGAGCGGAGGCATCGGGGGATTCTGGACGAGGATCTTGTCGCCGTAGTGCTCGATGATGGCGCGTCCGCCGATGGCATCCTGCTCGCGGTATTGCTTGCCGAAGGCGTCGGCGTAGGCACGTCCGCCCTCCTTAAGCTCCTCCCAGTCAAGCTCCGCGGCAACCTCGTAGTGCACCTCGGGCTTGTCCGCGGGACAAAGATAGCAGGAACCGCGTACGTCGCGGATCTTCTTGACGGGAACACCTTTGTCAAGCAGATTTGCGATGCGGACGAGGATATTCTCGCCCATACCGTATGTGAGGATGTCGGCGCGGCTGTCGACGAGGATCGAGCGGCGCATACGGTCCTCCCAGTAATCGTAGTGGGCAAAACGGCGAAGCGAGGCTTCAAGACCGCCGAGGATGATCGGTACGTCACCGTAGGCTTGTCTTATGAGATTGGAATAGACGATGGTTGCGCGATCGGGGCGGAGGCCCGTCTTTCCGCCGGGCGAATAATAGTCGTAGGAACGGCGGTGGCGGGTGACCGAATAGTGCGAGACCATCGAGTCGACGTTACCCGCGGTTACAAGGAATCCGAGGCGGGGTCTGCCGAAGCGCTTGATATCGTCGAGTGTCTTCCAGTCAGGCTGTGCAAGTATTGCAACGCGGTATCCCGCCGCCTCAAGCACGCGCGAAATTATGGCAACGCCAAAGGAGGGATGGTCGACGTACGCATCCCCCGTGACGTATACGAAATCGGGTCTGTCCCAGCCGCGGGCTTTTACCTCCTCGGGGCTTATGGGCAGAAATTCTGTTCCGAGCATTTTTTACTCCTGAAATGATTAAAAGCTTACTTTTTTGTCTTCTTTATTCCAAAGAATTTTCTTAAAATAGGTGCCAGAAAGGCGGGCGGGCGCATCAGAACGATCTTCATAGCTTCCTCCTATTTGATGAGCATAAAGCCTGCGCAGAGGAGGACCGCCGCCTCGATAAAGGCGAGAATTTTTCCTGGTAGCAGAAAAGCGAGGAGTATGCCCGCGCCGAAGGTCAGCGTCAGTACTCCTATCGTTTTCCTAAGTCTTCTGCAGTCTCTCATGATCCACCTCCGCAATGTGTTTTCAATGAAAGTATATGCGGAGAGTGCGGAAAATGATCACGAGTCGCGCGATTCTATGATGAAAAGCGCGCCTTTTTTGACCGAGATGAGCGCGCAGTTGCCGTCAATCTCGTTTGAGGTAGCAAAACCGCCGTTGCGACGGGTAAGGCGGGCATTCTTGAGCGGATATTTCGCGCCCTCGATCGAAACGCCCTTGGCGATATCGGTGGCGGCGATGAGGGAGAAATATTTGAATCCGCTTCTGCCGATCAGAGCCGAGCCGCCGTTTATGAAATGAACGCGCGAGACTCCGTCGGTCATAATTGCGTAGTGACCGCGTGCGGTGAGATCCTCGAGGATAGAGAGATTGGCAAGCGTATGGTCGAGTCTGCCGGAAAGTCCGCCGATGATGACGAAGGATTCCGCGCCCTTCTCGAGCGCGACCTCAACCGCAACCTGCGAGTCGGTAAGATCCTTCTCGGGTTTCAGGCGGACAATCTCGGCGTCCTCGGGAATATCGCGCTCGGGGAAGGAATCGAAATCGCCGACGGCGACGTCGATATGGTCTCCGAGCAAGAGCGCATTGCGGATGCCCGAATCTGCGGCGACGGTGATATCATCGCCCTTGGGGTGTTCGGTTATGAAGTCGGGGTCGATCTTGCCGCCGACGTAGATGAATGCTTTCATGATCTTTTCTCCCAGCGGGGCTTCGCCTTGAGCGTGCGGTACATAGAAAGATAGCTTTCGTGGCGCGATGCGGCAATTTCGCCGCGCTCGATGGCGTCAAGGACGGCACAGCCCTCCTCCTTTGTGTGCGAGCAGTCGAGGTAACGGCACTCGCCGTAATGCTCGCGGAACTCGCGCATCGTCTCCGGCAGGGCATCAAAGGGGAAGAAATCGAAGTTCTCGAAGTCTATCATCGAAAAACCGGGCGTGTCGGCGAGGAATCCGCCGATCTCGAGCGGGAAAAGCTCCGCCTGACGGGTCGTATGCTTGCCGCGCGCGATCTTGCGGCTGATCTCGCCCGCCTCGAGCTTCATTTCGGGGAAAAGGGCGTTGATCAGAGTCGATTTTCCGACTCCGGATGCTCCCGCAAATGCCGCAACCTTGCCGGGGAGCGCGGATTTGATGTATTTTTCAAATTCCTCAAGCCCGCATTTTTCGTAGCAGGAGAGCTTGAAGGTGGGGTAGAGAGCAGAGCAGTAGGTCTTCTCGAGCTCGTCCGCGCGGTCGGGGTCAAGCTCGCATTTGCCGATGACGACAGCCGCCTCGATATTGTGATATTCGGCAACCGAGAGGAGCTTGTCGATCGTTTCGGTTGCGGGAGCGGGTGCTGCCGCGGCGCAGACGATGACGAGCATGTCAAGGTTCGAGAGGGGCGGACGGATGAGGGAATTGCGCCTCGGAAGGATCGAGGAGACCGCGCCCTCGGGGAGTCCCGATGAATCGTCCTGCGGGATGCCGTCCCCTGTGAAGGAATTGTCGGTATAAATAAATTCGCAGATATCGCCGACCTTGATCTTTCCTCCGTCGGGCGTACGAAGCGAGCCGCGCGCACGCGAGAGAAGACTCTTGCCCGCCAGGGGCGAGGAAGTGTCGGGATAAAGCTCGGAATGTGCTTCGGGGGAGGCGAGGCTTACGTAATAAAGTCCGCCGACGCCGCGCAGAATGCGGCATTGAGTTTTATATTCCATCTGTCACCTTTCGCAGAGACCGAGGTCTGCCGCGTATATGTAAGAAAGTTCAGCGTCCGCGTAATCGGCTCTGTGCGACGTGATCTTGAGGAGAAGCGCGCCGCGGAGGCTGTTGTGATAATCAAATCTTCCGCCGAGACCCTGCGAGTCAAAGCCGACCGAGCCGCAGAGAGCAAGCTTACCGTCAGCGAACTCAAGGCTCTGAGTCGAGATCGGATCGGCGGCGCAGACAAAGGCGTCGGCGCCCGCGGAAAGGAGAGAATCGTAGACGTCGGAGAGCTCCTTCGATGCGTGATCGGTGGGCAGGCCCTCGGTCTTCGATATGATCGCGTTCGGAATTGCGGGAAGGATCGCGGTGATCTGTCTCTTGTAGGACGAAGCGCGCGCGTAAAGAACGCTGTCAGCTTCGATCTTTTCGCAGAGATCGCCGCCAACGTAGATGCTCGCGGTCACGATGCCCTCGGAGTTTGCCACGGTCAGCGCATATGATCCGTCAGAATTGCCGCTCAAGGGTCGGATACAGCCCGGGAAGGAGGAGATGACCTCGCATACCGTGATGAGTGGCAGATCTCCGCCGAGTGTACCCGGCGTGAAGCACCAGGGAGTATCGGTCTTCACAAGCGCATCCGAGATGCCCTGCCAGAGAACGGCAAGGTCGTGGCGGTTGGTCGCACCGCCGTCAATCTTGCCGTTGAAAACGACAAGATCGGGTTTTGCGTGCGCAACTATGCCCTCGATGGCGCGGAGAGTGTAGGGGTTTGAGTCGATATATGAGAGGACGAGGATATCGAGCTCGCCGTCCGAAATAAGATCGGGCTTGAAGTCGGTCTCGGGCGAGGGACGCTCGTCGCAGAGGTAGAGCTTTTCGGAGATTCCGAATTCGCCGTCAAAGCTGAGCGCGGAGACGAAAGCATCGATCCCCTCGCGAAGCCTCAGGCTTGAGGCGGAGGTGACGTCGATGCGGTTACCCTCGCGCTTGATCTCGAGTCCGTCGCGTCCGAGTCTCGAAAGTGTCTCAAGGTAGGTCTCGTCAAGGAGGGATGAGATCCCGAGATTGACGGTGAGCGAGGGCTCGGCGTTGTAGAGCGCAAGGACCTCACGGTCGAGAGCGAGATATTCGCTGTCGGAAATGAGGACGAAATGCGCGTGGAAGCGCGAGCCGAGGCGCGTCTCGAGATGCTTCGCCTCCTCCGCACCCCAGGCATCACCCGAAGGGTAGACTATGACGAGGTGGGGGAAGAGATCGGGCCTTGCGACGCCGTCTATTTCGGGCATTTCATCGTCATAGGGCATCGATATCGACGGCTTGTCCGCTTCATCCGTTGTGTCGGGCATGGCGGCGGGAAGCATCGTGATAAGCAGGATCGCAAAGAGCGCGATTACGGATGCCTTGATGACAAATGAGACCGATTTTTTATTTTTCTTAATAAATTCGGTTAGTTGCATAAAAATTGCTTTCCTTATTTATATATTAGGGCTGAATTTCGGACGTTCCGAGGCTGACCGTGAGATCGATCGATACGCGGCCGGGCTGACCCATAATGATGCTGCCGGGGGCGGCGGACTGCAGAACGACGAATCCCGCGGGCGCGCCGCTTACGATGTAGGAGACGTTTCCGACCGAAATACCTGCCGCACGAAGTGCGATCTCGGCATCGGCAAGCGAGAGTCCCTCAACGAAGGGAACCGGGAACTCAACGTCGGGCGGGATATAACCGGGTCCGCCGCTGAGGTTGAATACTATCTCGAGCACGCCCGAGGTGAGCGAGACCTTGCCCGCCGCAGGAGTCTGCGAGAGGATGGTATCGCGCGGCTTGAGGCTCTGCTCGTATCTGACGGTGATCTTGTATTCGCAGACGCCCTCGAACATATAGTCGAGGATCGCCTCGGCGCGCGAGAGTGTCTGACCTACGAAATTCATCATCTCGACGGTCTGCGAGTATGTAGGACCGCCGCTGACGGTCAGAATGATCTCGCCCGTACCGCCGATAGCCTCCTCGGCACTCGGCGACTGCGTGATGACGGTTCCCTCGGGAGCGAGATCGCGGACGGTGAGAAGGGTGACCTTCATTCCGTAGTATTCGAGGAGCTCGCGCGCGGCTGATGAGTCGAGACCGATCGTGTCGGGGCAGAGCCTTACTTCAAAATCCTTGCCTCCGCTTACGACAAAGTCGATCGCGGTGACGTAGGCATAGGCGTTCGAGCCCCCTTCAAGCGACGCGGAGAGGACGGTTCCCGCGGGCTTCGGCGAGCGGGTGTAGGTCACGTTGCCCACAAGGAGATTTGCCTCGTCGAGCAAGGTCTTTGCCTCGCGCTCGGAAAGTCCCTTGAATTCGGGGACGGTGACGAGCAGCTGCTCGGTTCCCGCGCTGACGTAGACGGTGATATAGCTTCCGGGACGGACCTTCGATCCGGGCGCGGGGTCGGTCGAGTAGACGTAGCCCTCGGGAATCGCGGCGTTTTCCTTACGGACGATGGTGACGGCAAAGCCCGCCTCGCGGAGAAGCGTCTGCGCCGATCGCCAGTTCATCATAAGGTAGTCTCCGAAGGTGACCTCCTCGGGACCGAGGCTGACCGTCAGAGTGACTGTGCAGGGTGCCTTTCTGCGTGAGCCCGCCGTCGGGAACTGTGTGATTATCATACCGCGCTCGACGGTCTCGGAGGTTTCGTATTCGACGTTGACGATATAGCTTTCGGGGTCAAAGCCAAGCTCTGCCTCGACTCCCTCGGTGTATTCGAGTCCGAGTACGTCGGGAACCTTGAGCGAGGACGATCCGGGCGCGCCGAAATTGAGCGTATCAAGGCCGTAGAAGACCGAGATCAGTCCGACAAAGCAGACGGCGCAGGCGATTCCGAGCGCGATGGGAAAGAAGGAGCGGCTGGGCGGACGCTCTGTGCGGTTTCTCCTTGAGCGATCCTCAGCCAAGAGCTGTCTCGGCGCGGGAATTGCGCAATGGGGATTTTCCTTGAGGCGGCGGATCTGACGGAAGATGTCGCGTGCCGTCTGATAGCGTCTCTTCGGATCCTTTTCCATCGTAAAGAGGATCAGACGCTCGAGTCCGCGCGGGATCTTTCTGTTGATCCTTCTCGGGGGGATGGGCTTGTCGTGCATCTGCATCATAAGCACCGAGATGGGACGCTCGTCGTCGAAGGGGAGCTCGCCCGTTGCCATTTCGTACATCATAACGCCGAGCGAGTAGAGGTCGGAGCGAGTGTCGGTCGCTTTACCCGCCGCCTGCTCGGGGCTGATATAGTAAACGGTTCCGATCGCGCTGTCGGTGACGGTCTCGTGGCGTTTCTTTTCGGGGATCTTTGCGATACCGAAGTCGGTCACCTTGACGAAACCGCCCTTGAGGACGAGGATGTTGTGCGGCTTGATGTCGCGGTGAACGACGCCGCGGCTGTGCGCGTGCTCGAGCGCGGCAAGGATCTGCTCGGTGAAGGAGAGGACCTCGTCGATGTCAAGCCTTCCGCGCTTGTCGATATAGGTGCGCAGGGAAATACCCTCGATATATTCCATAACGAGGTATTTTCTCTTGGTTTTAAAGGATACGGCGCGGATCGAGACGATATTCGGATGCGAGAGCATCGAAACAACCTTCGACTCGTTGATGAAGCGGTCGAGAGCCTCCTTGTCGTCTGCGATCTCGTCGCGGAGCATCTTGATCGCAACCGCGGAGCCGTCGCGGATATCGGTCGCCTTGAAGACGACGCTCATTCCGCCCGTTCCGAGGCATTTTTCTATTTTATATCTCTTGTCGAGCGTGGTGCCGACAAGATCGTTGAATGCTTTGATATTTTCCATATTAATATTAATTATTCCGTGGATCAGAGTTCTGCGAGGACGACGGTAATATTGTCGGGACCTCCCGCGATGCATGCGGCGGTGACAAGATCCTCCGTCTTCTTCTGTAGGCTGTCCTCGCTGCGTACGATTTTGGCAATATCCTCGTCGGATACCACACCCGAAAGTCCGTCCGAGCAGAGAAGGAGCCAACGGGGAGAATCGGGCGTTCCGGGGGCGGGATTGTGCGAGCGGATATCGGCAACGACGTCATCCTCGATGCCGACGGCGCGCATAATGATATTGCGGACGGGAGAGGTCCTTGCCTCCTCGTATGTAAGCTCGCCGACGTCGATCAGATGCTGGACGTAGGAATGATCCTTCGTCAGCTGCTCGATGCCGTCCTTTGTGATCTCGTAGAGTCGGCTGTCGCCGATGTTGAGGGAGTAGATAAGGGTGTTCTCGACTACGAGGAGGGCGACGAGAGTCGTGCCCATACCGTCGAGCTTGCCGCGGGAGTCTTCTGCCTCCTCCCAGACGGCGCGGTTAGCCTCGGAAGCAGACGCGGAGAGCGAAAAACGCAATCCGACACTGCCGAGATCGGGCTCGTCCTCGGGATTATCGGGTATGATATGCTCGCGCATAGACTGCGCAAAGGTATCGAGCGCAAGTCGGGAAGCCGTAGCTCCGCCCGCCATTCCGCCCATACCGTCGCAAACGGCAAGCAGAGTGACTCCGGGGAGAATTTCGTAGATACCGAAGCAGTCCTGATTTTCTGTGCGGCAAACGCCGACGTCGGTTTTTCCGTAGAATTTCATGAGAACACCTTTCTGCGTGCTAAATGAATTAATTCGAGTTGTTTACTTCTTTATGCTGTCTTCTTAATTGTCCGCAAGAGGCATTGATATCGGGTCCGAGCTTGCGGCGGACGGTTGCGCGTATGCCCTTCTTCTCGAGAGCGGAGCGGAATGCCTCGATCTTATCGGGACTTGGGGGCATCAGACCCGTTTCCTTGACGGGATTGACGGGGATGAGATTGACGTGGATGGGGAATTTTTCGCCCTTCGAGGGCTTGCCGCGGAGAGCGGAATTCAGAACTCCCGCGAGGAATGCGGCGTCGGCGGGGGTTGAATTCTGACCGTCGATGAGGGTGTATTCGAATGAGATGCGGCGTCCCGTGGCGTGCCACCAGTCAAGGCAGGCGGCAAGGAGCTCGGAGACTCGCCAGCGGCGGGTGATCGGCATGATCTTGTCGCGCACATCGTCGGATGCGGCGTGGAGCGAGATCGAGAGCGTGATCGGGAGATTTTCCTTCATAAGTCGGCGGATACCGTCAACGTGACCGCAGGTCGAGAGGGATATGTGGCGGTAGCCGATGCAGATTCCGCGCTCGTCGTTGACGAGACGGAGGAATCGCAGTACGTTTTCGTAGTTGTCCATAGGCTCGCCGATGCCCATCAGGACTATGTTCGAGACGCGCTCGCCCGTATCAGCCGAGGCGAGGATGACCTGCGCGAGGATCTCGCCCGCGCTCAGATCGCGAATCTTTCCGCCGATCGTCGAGGCGCAGAAGGCGCATCCCATTCTGCATCCGACCTGAGTCGAGACGCAGACGGTGTTGCCGTGGTTGTAGCGCATCAGAACCGTCTCGATGCATTGACCGTCGTGGAGGCGGAAGAGGTATTTCACCGTTCCGTCGACAGCCGAGACGAGCTTTGTTTCGATCTCGGGCATCCTCGTCGGCATTGCCGTTTCGATCTTTTCGGCGGTCGCCTTTGAAATATTCGTCATTTTCGAGGGTGTAAGACCCTTGTGCAGAGCGGGGAAGATCTGCCCGGCGCGGAATTTCGGCTCGCCGAGTGAGACGATCAGCTCCTGCAGCTCCTCGGGATAGAGCGAGAGCAGGTCTGTTTGAGTAATTTCTGCCATTTTACTTTGACTTTCTTGTGATTTTTGAGATGAAGAATCCGTCGTGCTCCGCTGTGGGAAGCAATGTCAGCTTGCCCGAGGGAGCGTTATGTTCACCGACCGAAAAGGGTACGGCTTCAAAATCGGGATGTTCCGAGATAAACTTATCAACAATATTCTCGTTTTCCTCGGGAAGGATCGTGCAGGTGGAATAGACGAGCGTACCGCCGATCTCGAGCGATTCGGACACAGCGCAGAGGATTTTATACTGCAGCGGAGGTAATTCCGCGTTCTCGGAGAGCGAGCGGTATTTGATCTCGGTCTTCTTTGCCGCGACGCCGAGACCCGAGCAGGGCACGTCGCAGATGATCTTGGTGTACTTTTTGTCGGTGGGTATCGAGGAATCGCGCTCCTCGGTCGAAATGATCGTGATCCCGAGCCGATCTGCACCCGATGATATAAGCGGAAGCTTGGAGGCGTGGAGATCGCGTGAGGTGATGCTGCCCGAATTATTCATAAGCATTGCCGCCGAGAAGGATTTTCCGCCGGGGCAGGCGCAGGCGTCGAGCAGTACGTCGCCCGCTTGAGGATCGAGCACGAGCGAGGAGATCTGCGAGGACTCGTCCTGAACGTAGCAAAGTCCTTCCGAGATCGCCGAGGGCAGACCCGAGCCAGTGATCCTGATGCCGTAGGGAGAGGTCGCGGTGGGAATACATTCAAAGCCTTCCACTTCGAGCATAGAGATAAGCTCGTCGCGCGCGGTCCTCAGCGTGTTTACGCGCAGAGTCAGCGCGGGAGTGTCGAGGTAGGAAGCGAGAATTTTCTCTGATTTTTCGACTCCGAAGATCGAAATGAACTTCGCACAAAGCTCGCGGGGAGCCGAATAGGTCAGAGATAGGCGGAGATCATCGGGCTTTTCGGGGAATTTTATCGAATCGGTGCGCAGATATGAGCGCAGAATGGCGTTGATGAAGCCGCGTGAACGCGAACGTGCGAGGTTGACCGTCTCGTTGACGGCGGCGTGCCGGGGGATGCGGTCGAGGTAGCGGAGCTGATAGATGCCCATCCGAAGCAGACAAAGCGCATCGCAGTCGAGCTTCGAGAGGGGAGATTTGGAAAATTGCTGAATTATATAGTCGAGTGTGATGCGCCGCTCGGTCACGCCGGAAACAAGCTGTGAAAGGAGAGCGCGGTCGGCTCCCTCAAAGCCGTGCTTCGAGATCGCGGAGTCGATCAAGCGGTTTGAATAGCCTTCGCCCCGATCCTTTTCCATTCGCATAAGAATGTCGAGCGCGGCGCGGCGTACGTTTTTGACCTCTGCCATTATCTTCGTCTGTTGCCTCCCGAAAGGATGACCAGTCGGAGTATCTGGAGGAGAGATACCGCAAGCGCGGCAACGTAGGTCATAGCGGCGGCGCGGAGAACTTTGCGCGCACCGTCGAGCTCCTCGTCGGTGTAGCTGCCCGTGGCTTCAAGTGCCGCCATAGCGCGTCTCGATGCGTTGAATTCAACGGGAAGGGTAACGACCTGGAAGAAGACCGCGACGGAAAACGCGATAATTCCCGCCTGCATCATAAAATAACCGATGCCCGTCTCGGGATTCCAGGACGAAAAAAGAATTCCGAGCAGGAAGAGAGGCATTGCAAGCCCCGATGCTAAGTTGCAAACGGGGATGATAGCCATTCTCAGCTTGATCGGACCGTAGCCCTCGGCGTGCTGAAGCGCGTGTCCCGCCTCATGCGCGGCGACACCGATAGCGGCGGCGGTCGAGACGTTACCGACGGTCTCGGAGAGGCTGATAGAATTGTCGCGTGGGTCGTAATGGTCGGTCATACTGCCTCGGATCGACTTGATCGAGACGTCATTTACCTTGCCGCCCGAGAGCACCTGACGTGCCGCATCGGCACCGGTAAACCCGCGCGAAATTCTGACTTTTGAATATTTGTTGAAGGTCGACTGCACCGAGATCTGCGCCCAGACTGAGATAATAAGTCCGATGACGACGAGGATATAGGTGGGGTCGAAGTAGTAGAAGAAAGGCATGGGAAACTCCTTTTAGTGCAGAGTTAAGAGTGCAGAGTGCAGAGTTAAGGAAAATTTCCTCACGTTGTTCGGAAATTATTTAATTTAAATACTTTTTGAGCAAAGCGAAAAAAGTTACCGAAACTCTGCACTCTGCACTCTTAACTCTGCACTCGAATAGTTGTACGAGAAATTAAATTTAATTTAAGATGTCTCCGAGAACGAGTTTCCGCCCTCTGAGGAAGTCCGCGGCGTCCATTCTTCCCTTTCCTTCGGGAAGAACGCGGGTGATCTCGATGCGATCGGTGCCGTTCTCGCCGCAGGCGATGATGATGGATTTGTCAGCAGAGACTACCTTGCCGATCTCGGTCGGCGCGCCGGATTCGGCAACGCGCGATGCGACGAACTTGAGCATCTTGCCGTCGGGCATTCTTGCGTAGGAGAGCGGGAAGGGCGAGAGACCGCGTATCTTGTTATGGATAGTATTTGCATCGAGTGCGAAATTTATGAGGCATTCGCTCTTTTCGATCTTCGCGGCGTAGGTGGGCTCGACGTCGATCGAATCTTGCGGGATGCGGACGAGAGTGCCCGCGCGGATGGCGTCGATGGTCTTGAGCATAAGAGAGCCGCCGACTTCTGCCATTTTATCGTGAATGGTCTCGAAGTTGTCATCGGGAAGAATGTCAACGCGCTCGGTAAGGAGAATGTCGCCCGTGTCGAGACCGACGTCCATCATCATCGTAGTGATGCCGGTGAAGGGCTTGCCGTCGATGATGGCGCGCTGCATCGGCGCGGCACCGCGGTATTCGGGAAGAAGCGAGCCGTGGATGTTGATACAGCCGTACTTGGGGTAGTCGAGTACGTTTTTGGGTAAGATCTTGCCGTAAGCGGCAACGATTATCAGCTCGGGTGCGATCGAGTCGAGGAGCGATGCGAATTCCTCACCCTTGAGGGTTGTCGGCTGATAAACGGGAATATTCCTTTCAAGTGCGCAGACCTTGACGGCGGAGGGAGTCAGCTTGTAGCCGCGTCCGACGGGTCTGTCGGGAAGTGTTATGACACCGATGACGTCCTCGCCCGCGTCGCAGATTGCGGAGAGCGCGACTGCGGCGAAATCAGGTGTTCCCATAAATAATATTTTCATTTTATTGTACCTCTTTTGAAAGCAGAAATGAATAATGAATAATGAAGTCGCTTCGCTGATGAATAATGAATAATTTAATGGGATTTTTCTCGAACCGAGAAAATATTTTTAATGGAAATTTCCGAGCAGGGCGAGGAAATTCACCATAATTATTCATTATTCATTTTTCATTATTCATTTTCTTCTCGCGTGCTTACGGAGTCGGGGCGAAACACGCTCCTCCTCCTCGGGCTCGTACATATAGTCGGCGACGTCGATGTAGAGTCTGCCGTCGAGGTGGTCGGTCTCATGGCAGATAGCACGCGCGAGAAGCTCGGTGCCCTCGAGAACGTACTCCTCACCGTTACGGTTGAGAGCCTTGACCTTGACGTAGTTCGGTCTCTTGACGTGACCCGACTGTCCGGGGAGGGAAAGACAACCCTCGCTGCCCTCCTGTTCGCCCGATGTTTCGATGATCTCGGGGTTGATCAGCTCGTGGACCACGCCCGGCTCGGTCTCGATGACGACGGCGCGGAGAAGAACTCCGACCTGGGGAGCCGCGAGTCCTACGCCGTTTGCGTAGCGCATAGTCTCGATCATATCGTCAAGAAGAGTGACGACGCGGGGAGTGATGCGCGGTACGGGACGGCAGACCGTGCGGAGGGTGGGATCGTTATCTGTAAGTATCTTGCGTTTAGCCATGGTAATTTTTCCTTTTAGAGATTTGTTGGATTGAAGTCTATTGAAAGCGTGGGCGCTTGCGCACCCTCGGCGGGAAATTCGGTAAGTAACTGCGCGAAAAGCCTGCGCGATTTTGCATTCAGCTTGCATTTGACGACCATACGCATGCGGTATTTGCCGTCAACGCGGTAGACGGGTGCCTCGAAGGGACCGAACATTATGAAGGGCTGATCGCGGTATTTTTCCGACTGCGTGAGCGCGCGGAGAAGATCGTTCATTGCGTTTGAAGCCTTTAGGACGTCCTGCTCGACCCTGCCCGTGACGGTCAGGAGCGCAATATCGCAGTAGGGCGGGAAGGTCAGCGCACGACGCAAGCGGATCGTGCGGCGGTAGAAGGTCTCGTAATCCTGCATACTCGCAAGCTCGATGACCTCGTGGTCGGGATTGTTTGTCTGGATGATCGCGCGGCCCGGCTTGTCACGGCGACCCGCACGTCCGATAACCTGCGTCAAGAGCGCGAAGGTGCGCTCCTCTGCGCGGTAATCGTCGTAATATAGCGAGGTGTCGGCAAGAAGAACTCCGACGAGGGTGACGTCGGGGAAGTCGTGCCCCTTCGTGACCATCTGCGTGCCGAGCAGGATATCAGCCTCGTGGCGGCGGAATCTGCCGAGCAGATCGCGGTATGAGTTCTTCGATTGAGTCGTGTCGGTATCCATACGAAGAATTTTTGCGTCGGGAAGGAGGATGGAAAGCTCCTGCTCGACCTTTTGCGTGCCGTAGCCCATACGGATCAGGTGCTCGGATTTACATTCGGGACACTCTCGCGGCAAAGGCATACGCCTGCCGCACCAATGGCAGACGAGGTAACCCTCCTCGTAGCTGCGGCGGCTTGTGTGATAGGTCATAGAAACGCTGCAGGAGGGGCATTTGATCGCCTCGCCGCAAGCGGCGCAGGAAACGTAATTGTTGTAGCCCCGTCGGTTGAGAAAGAGGATCGATTGCTCGCCTCGCTCATAGGTCTCGAGAAGAGCTGCGGAGAGCTCGCGCCCGATGGGGGAGGGATTTCCCGATTTTGCCTCGTCGCGCATATCGGCGACTATGACCTCGGGGAGGATGGCGTTTCCGTAACGCTTCGTTAGTCTGACTAAGGTGTACGCGCCGTCCTCCGCCTTCTTTCTGCTCTCGAGCGACGGTGTTGCCGAGGCGAGAAGCATCAGGGATCTCGAGTAGGCGCAGCGCAGACGCGCGATATCCCTTGCGTGGTAGCGCGGGGAGGCGTCTGATTTGTAGGTGTGCTCGTGCTCCTCGTCGATGATGACGAGACCGAGCTTTTTCGTCGGAGCGAAGATGGCGGAGCGCGTTCCGATAACGAGCCTTGCCTCGCCCGATTTGATTCGGTTGTAGGAATCCTGCCTCTCGCCCGCGGACATCGCGGAGTGGAGAAGCGCGACACTTTCGCCGTAGCGCGCGCAGAAGATCGATAGCGTCTGCGGCGTCAGCGCGATCTCGGGAAGGAGCAGGATGACGTCGCGTTCCGATTCAAGAACGCGGTCGATCAGAGCAAGCATAACGCTCGTTTTTCCGCTTCCCGTGACACCCTCGAGCAGAGCGGCGCGCGGTTCGCCCGATGAATAGAGCTCGGAGAGGACGCGGAGTGCCTCACTTTGCTCGTCGCTGAGCTTCAATTCCTTGCGCTCGGATGCCTCTGCTTGCGCGTTGATGAGCGTGAGATCGCGGAAGACCGATCTCTTTTCCTCGTTTACGAGCCCCTTCTTCACGAGCGCGGAGATGTTCGCCGCTGTGACTTCGGTGTTCTCTCGAAGCTCGGCGGAGGTCATCGGCTCGCCCTTTTCGAGAAGCATACGAAGGACGTGAAGCTGACCCTCGGAGCGGAGCTTCGGCACTTTTTTGCCGTCGATGATGCCGCCCTCGGCATAGATCCCGACGGCTTCGGCTGTTATCGCAAGCGAATAGAGAGACTCGCTTTTGCCCTCGGAGGGCTCGCGAAGCTCGAGCTCGCGCTTGATGCAGCCTGTTTTTAGCAGCTTTTCCACCGATTCGGCGGTTTTGACACCGAAACGGTAGCGCAGAGTTTCCTCGCCGACTCTGCCTCGGCTGACGATGAAGTTGTAGATCATCATAGCCTGCGCATTTTCGGTCACCGATTTTGTCGGAGCCTTTTCGCCGGGAGAATAATATTCCTCGAGCCGCGAGAGCGCGGCGGAGGGGATCATCGCGTGGATGGCGTCGGAGGTCGTGCAAAGAGTATTTGCGCGAAGGAAGCGCCAGATCTCGAGCATCTCGCCGTCAAGGCGGAGTCCGTCCGCGCATCTGGCAAGCAGGGGCTTGACCTTGTCCGCGGGGACGTCTGTATATTCCTTGAGAGAGGTCACGAGCGCGATGCGGCGGCGGTTGCCGTTTCCGAAGGGAATACCGACAAAGTCGCCGGGCTCAATCTCGATCCCCTGCGGGATGAGATAATCGTATTCGCGGTCGAGTGAGAATGGCGCATCCAGGAGATAAACGCCTGCGTATTTGGTTTGCATTTGGCGTACCTCCAAAAGTGCGAAACGAGTGCAGAGTGAAGAGTGCAGAGTGCAGAATTAAGGTGAATTTCCGCAAAGCGGAAATTTTCCTATTGAACATTTTCCGCGAAGCGAGATTACGAATTATTCGGGTTTCCCTCGAAGCTCATTCCGTTTTCTGTCTTCTCGCAGATAACGTATTCGCCGTCGTCGAGCTTGTCGATAGCGATCTTGACAGCCTTTCTGTCGCGGTAGTCGGCGTTGACAGCGTGCTCCATCATGGGACGGTCGATGTCCTTGTTGCCGGTCAGCTGCTTTTCCGCGTTCTTGCGCTGGGTGGAATACTCGTCGGTGATGATGCGAGCGCACTTAGCGGTTGCGATTGCGAGCTGATAGCGGTTGTACTTGCCCTGTGTAAGCTTTGCGATGGTGGGATAAATCATGATGTTTCTCCTTTATTTTGTGAAATAATTAATTTTAAATTTATTCTTCATCGTCGTCGGACGATGCGACGCCCTCAAGTCTGAGAGCGATTTTTTCTGTTGTGAGAGCCGAGAGGATAACGTGCTCTGAGTCGGTGATCAGGACCGAACGTGTCTTTCGTCCACAGGAGACGTCGATGATGCGTCCCATTTCCTTGGCGTCCTGGATGAGTCTTTTGACGGGTGCGGATTCGGGGCTGACAAGGGCGACGACGCGCTCGACGGCAACCGAATTTCCGTAGCCGATGCTGATGAATTTCATTGTTTTTGCCTCTTATTCTATGTTTTGTATCTGCTCGCGGATCTTTTCCGACTCGTTCTTCATCTCAACGACGAGCTTTGCGATCTCGGCGTTCTGACATTTCGAGCCGATCGTATTGATCTCGCGGCTTGATTCCTGAAGCTGGAAGTCGAACTTGCGTCCGACGGGGATATCGAGCTCTGCCATAGCCTCGAGCGCGGCGAAATGCGAGCGCAGACGGACGAGCTCCTCGTCGATGGCGATCTTGTCTGCCCAGATGGCGCACTCGGTCAGGATGCGGTTCTCGTCGACGGTTATGCGGTTGTCGGCAAGGACGGTGATGAGCCGCTGCTTGATGCGGTCGCGTGCCGATTCGATCTCGCCCTCCGAGATCTTCTCGATGCGGTCGGCAAGCTCGCGGAGATGTGCGATCTTCCCGAGGATATCGCGGCGGAGATTTTCGCCCTCGCGCTCTCTTTCGGCAACGAATTCGCGGCAAGCGGAGTCGATAACGGGCTCAAGCTCCGACCAGATCTCGTCGAGATCCTCGCCGACCTCGCGGACGGTGAAGATGTCGCGGTTCTGCGCAACCGTCATGACCGAAATGTCGTCGCGTAGGTCGAATTTATCGCGCAGCTCGCGAAGAGCGGCAATATATCCCGCGGCGTAGCCCTCGTCAAGCGCGAGAGTCGTGCCCGAGGAATCAGAGCGGACGTAATTTATGAAAACGTCAAGCCTTCCGCGGCTGATCGGATGCGCTGTGACCGCGCTCTTGATCCTTGCCTCAAGCGGAGAGAGCGTGCGGGGAGCCTTTACCGAGAGGTCGAGAAACTTGCTGTTGACGGATTTCAGCTCTACGGTGATCTCACGGCTCTCGCTTATATAGGCGTGACGGCCGTATGCAGTCATACTTCTGAACATGATTTTTCTCCTTCGGGGTGGTGCAATTATTATATTATATAACAAATAGACTTATCCATTATTGCATATACACTTAATTATACTATATTTTAATGCAAAAGTCAAGTTCTTTGAAAAATATAGCTCGACAAGGAGAAAAACGGGTATAAGTTAAGTTGTAAAATTTTTGTGAACGAGATGAAAATCGTGCAAAAATGGGGTGAAGGAGCAAAAACCTCCCGCGCGGGAGGTTTTTGCTCCTTCCAAACAGGCACCGGGGCGGTGCCTGTTTGAAGCGCAGGGGTGGAGCAAGCAAAGCTTGCGGGGGTGCCAAAGGCAACCGTTTTCGCTGCTCTGCGGAGCGCGACTTAAGGCTCTGCCTTAAGAATCCGGAAAGGTTTGAAAAAACTTGACTAAAACTTTTCCGCTATTATCTTTTTAATAAATGTGAAAATTTCCGCTTGCGGAAATTCACCTTCATTCTGCGTAGCAGATCATCATTCGGCGCAAGCCGATCATCATTCTGCCGAAGGCAGACCATCATTCTCGCGAAGCGAGATCGTATTCATTCTACTGTCACCGACTTCGCTAAATTTCTCGGCTTATCAATATCGCATCCTCTCGCAAGTGCGGTCTCGAATGCCAGAAGTTGGCAGGCGGTCATGGCGGAGAAGAATGATGCGAATTCCGAGCCGCCGTTGACGCAGATGTCGCACTCGCCCGTTGAGATTCGGATGACGTCCGCGCCGCGGCTTGCGACCTCGCGGATATTGCTCTCTGTCTTGGCGGAAAGGGCGGGATCGGTGGTAATGGCGGCAACGGGCGTTCCCTGCTCGACAAGCGAGATCGTGCCGTGCTTGAGCTCGCCCGCCGCGTATGCTTCGGCGTGGATATAGGAGATCTCCTTGAGCTTGAGCGCAGCTTCGAGTGCGAGCGAATAGTCGAGTCCGCGTCCGATGAAGAAGACGTGTGCGTGCGATTTGAGCCTTTGCGCAAAGGACGAGATTTCGCCGCGTCTCTTGAGCATATCCGCGATCGCGTCGGGCGCGGAATGAAGCAGAGAATTCGAGAGAGCCTCTCCTTCGGATGCCGAGATCACGCCTCTTGCGAGACCCGCTGCGATGGCGATCAGGGCGAGAACGGCAGCTTGCGTTGAGTAGCCCTTCGTCGTTGCGACAGCGATCTCGGGACCAGCATAGGTGTAGATCCGACGGTCCGCCTCGCGCGCGATCGAGGTCTCGACTGCGTTGACGATCGCGAGGGTCGGAAGCCCCTGCGATTTCGCGTATCTGAGTGCCGCGAGGGTGTCTGCGGTCTCGCCCGATTGCGAGATCAGAAGCACTGCAGTTCCCTCTGCCGCGAGGGGCGGGGAATAGCGGTATTCGGAGGCGGTGTGGACGGTCACGGGGATGCGGGCGTAACGCTCGATGAAGTGCGCACCAACCATTCCCGCGTGGGTAGCCGAGCCGCAGGCGACGATCTGAAACGCGCCGATCTTGCGCCAGAAATCGGGCTCAATCGAGTCGGATGAAAAGTCGGGAAGAGGAGTGTGCAGACGGGGTGAGAGAGCCTTCCGGAGAGACTCGGGCTGTTCAAAGATCTCCTTGAGCATAAAATGGGAATATCCTCCCTTTTGCGCCAAATCTGCGG
The DNA here is from genome assembly GCA_045632925.1 of Eubacteriales bacterium. Lineage (GTDB taxonomy): Bacteria > Bacillota > Clostridia > Oscillospirales > CAG-272 > CAG-390. The sequence continues at coordinate 21,810 of JAZQXP010000018.1, forward strand.
TCATTTCGGTGACTTTCCAGGAAGGAGTATGGGAGGATGCTCCATTATAAACCTCGACTTCATCAGCCGAAAGACATGCGATCTCGCCCTCCTCGAGGGGATAATATTGCCGCGTGAAGGGCAGAAGAGCCGTCATGTCAGAGGCGAGATAAGAGCCGTCCGTGCTTCTTCCGAGGAGGAGCGGACTGCCCCGTCTGACGGCGTAGATCACGCCCCTTGCGTCATCGAAAATTATGGCAAAGGCGTAGGAACCGACCATCCTCGCGCAGGCGTTTTTGATCGAGACGAGGGGCGAATTCGTCCGCTCGTATTCCTCCGCGATGAGTGCCGCGGCGACCTCGGTATCGGTCTCGGAGACGGTTCTCCACTCGCGCCCCGAAAGCTCTTCGCGAAGCTCCGCGTAGTTCTCGATTATGCCGTTGTGGACAAGGGTCACGCGCCCCGCTCGGTGGGGATGGGCGTTGACGTCGCTCGGCGCGCCGTGGGTCGCCCATCTGGTGTGCCCGATGGCGGTATGCGACGATATCGGAGCCTCCGCGAGCTTCTCGCAGAGCACGCCGATCCTCCCGCGCGACTTGATTATTTCAATTCCCGACTCGGACTCGGCGGCGATTCCCGCCGAGTCGTAGCCGCGGTATTCAAGGACGGAGAGTCCCTTTAGGATCTTGGGGACGCCGTTTTCGCGCCCCGTATATCCGATAATTCCGCACATTTTCTGTACCTCGTTTCTTGATTTTTTCACAGTTTAGTATATACAGCTCGGTGCGGATCGTTGCATTTGGGGACAGAAAATGTAAACTTTTTTTAAAATATGATCAAAAACCGTCATTTTTTCAAACAAAAGAGCGCAAACCTCTTGCAAAATCGAAAAAAATATTATATAATAGATTGTAATTTTATAAAAACCAAAACCACGGAGGTATTTTCACATGGTAACAGCCGGCGATTTCAAAAACGGTGTAACATTCGAGATGGAAGGTAACGTATTCCAGGTTATCGAATTCCAGCACGTTAAGCCCGGAAAGGGTGCGGCTTTCGTCCGCACAAAGATGAAGAACGTTATTACCGGTGCGGTAATCGAGCGTTCCTTCTCCCCCACAGACAAGTTCGACAGCGCATATATCGAAAGAAGAGATATGCAGTACTCCTACAGCGACGGAGACCTTTACTACTTCATGGACATGGAGTCCTTTGATATGGTTCCCCTTAACGCTGAGGTTCTTCCCGATTCCTTCAAGTTCGTTAAGGAAGAGATGATGTGCAAGCTTTGCTCCTTCAAGGGCAAGGTATTCAGCGTTGAGCCTCCCACATTCGTAGAGCTCGAGGTTACCGATACCGACCCCGGCTTTGCAGGCAACACCGCTACCAACACTCTCAAGCCCGCAACCGTTGAGACCGGCGCAGAGATCAAGGTTCCCCTCTTCATCGAGGTTGGCGAGATCATCAAGATCGACACCAGAACCAGCGAGTATCTCTCCCGCGCATAATTCCGAGAGGTAACAGAAATGGCACTCAAGGAAAAGGCAGCTTATCTTAAGGGTCTTGCAGACGGTCTTGATTTCGATAAGACCACCGCAGAGGGCAAGCTTATTGCCGCAATGCTCGAGCTTCTTGACGAGATGACCGACACCATCGATGCTATCGGCGAGGATATGGACTATCTCGGCGATTACATCGAGGAAGTTGACAAGGATCTCGGCGAGCTCGAGGAATACTGCTACGAGGACGATTGTGATTGCTGCGATTGCGACGATTGTGATTGCGATTGCGACGACTGCGATTGCTTGGCTTGCATCGACGACGAATTCGAATTCGACGACGACGAGGCAGAAGAAGAGAACGAGTAATTCTCGCAATAAAGATGGGGCTGTGTAACAAAAACGGCCCCGTTTTTGTTAAGTTAAGAATGCAGAGTGCAGAGTGCAGAGTTATGGTAACTTTTTTCGCTTTGCTCAAAAAGTATTTATTTTATAATGATTTCCGAGCAGAGCGAGGACAGCTTTACGACCTCAAAAACGACCCCGAGGAAAGGGTCAATCTTTATCACGATGAGCGTTTCCACGCTGTCCGCGACAAAATGATAATGCGGATGCTCGATTTCAAATGTATGCACCATTACGGTGTGCCCGAAATTTATAAGGAATGCCTGAAAAACGAGCCGCCGGCGAAATTGTAAGTGCAAAGTGCAAATTGCAAATTGCAAGTATTCGCCGAAGGCACTCACGTTGCTTGGAAATTTTCATTTTTATTAAAATACTTTTTGAGCGTAGCGAAAAAAGATACCATAACTCTGCACTCTGCATTCTGCACTCTGCACTTGTTTTCGTCCATCATCCAAACTGAATTTTCTTAGCTGTATAAGGAGAAAGAAATGAACAACAACCCCTTTGACAACTACAAAGGCACGTCCGACTCTGCCGTTCGCGGCGGACTTCGAGAGATGCCGATGCTGTGGTACAAGATGCTGATCTATTTTGTGTTGTGGATAAGTGCGGCGGTGAACATTTTGTCCGCGTACACATACATCAGCGGAGGCGCGCAGACCGAGGAGGCTCTTGCTATGTTCCCGATCCTCGGGACTCTCGATCTTTTCTACGGCATTCTGACGGTCGGAATGGGCGTTTTTGCGCTGATCACGAGATTTGCGCTGGCAAATTACAAGAAAAACGCGCCGAAGCTGATCGTTGGACTTTATGGCTACGGCTTTGCGATCTCGCTTATCTATAACGTCACCGTGCTTGCGCTGACCTCGTCGATCTACGAGCCCGTCGATTTCATCATCACGGGAATGTCGGTCGGAACTTCGGTCATTATGAATATCGCAATGATCGCGTGCAATTACGTGTATTTCAAGAAGAGAAGAAGGTTATTTAATAAATAAAAGTACGCTGATTGACGAAGTCTGTGTTGATTCCCGAAAAAAGGAGAAAAGTTTGATCGAACTTTTCAAAGTTCGCGGATTCTTAAGGCAGAGCCTTAAGTCGAGCTCCGCAGAGCTCGAAATTCTCTCTTGCGCTTCAAACAGACTGCGTCCCGCAGGATGTTTGGAAGGAGTAAAATCTCCCCCGATGGGGAGATTTTTGCTCCTTCATTTTTTAAAATAAAAAAAACCCCCCCCCTTCAATAGGGCCCCCCCCCCTGCCCCCGCCCCTTAAACCGGGGCGGGGAACCTTGTTTCTGCTCGAATTTTATTCAGCTATATGCATTTTGTCGATAACCACGTAATTTTGAATTTGTAAATCGGGACCCCACCCTGCACCCTCCCCGTTAACCGGGGAGGGATAATGTGCGAACAACCTCATTTTGCCTTCTGTGTATTGAAATCACTTAACAAAAAGTGTGAGTCCTATTGCTAAATCGCAACATGGATTTCATTATTCAATACTTCGTTTTTCCTTCAAGCAACGTACTCGTTCCCTCCCCGGTTAACGGGGAGGGTGCAGGGTGGGGTCCCGACTTGAAACAAGTGAAAATATAGGATACCGACAAAATCTCTATGCGGGCTGATATTATTGCATATTAATTGACGGATTTGCGGATATATGATATAATAATCACCGAGCAGGTTGAAAAAGGGCGCTGATCGCGTTTTTGGGAGATAAACTTTCCATTTGCGCGAGTCACTCGCCGAATGATTTATGGAAATATGCCGCAAGCGGATGTATAATGTAGTCATCACACAAAGGAGGTTTCGGATTATGAAACAAATCGGAGAGAATATTGCAAATCTGCGCCGTGCAAACGGAATGACGCAGGAAAAGCTGGCGGAAATCATCGGAGTGTCTGCGCAGTCTGTTTCAAAATGGGAAACGGGCACGACAATGCCCGATATTATGCTGCTTCCCGTGCTTGCCGACATTTTCGGAGTCACGGTTGACGCGATGTACGGACGGATCAAAACAGACGAAGCGAAGAGCGCGGAGAAAGTCTTTTCGGACACGATCGAAACGCTTCTTAACGGCGTAGGGGGATTTATGGGTCAGAATAGTGCCGAAGAAAAGCGCAAATACCGCGAGGCACTTTCGGAGGATCCGCATCTTAAAACCGGAATTATGAATTGCGGCGAAGGCGCGGTATTTTACTGCGGAGAACTCGGCGCGGTACTGTTCAAGAAGCAGAAAGAAGAAATTTTTACCTCGGAAGGTGCTTGCTCCGTGCTTGATATGCTCGGCGAGGAAGGATTCCGACGGCTGGTGCGCAGACTCTTTGAGGAAAAGTACAGCTCGATGACGATCGGATCGGTGGCTAAATTATTGTCCTGTGAAACAGATATCGCAAAAAAATATCTGAAAGCCCTGTTTGATTGGGGTATTTTGCGTGAGTCGATACTTGACTTGGGAGAAGAACAAGTCACGGTTTTTGAATTGAACCATTTTGCCCGTAACAAGCTTTTTATGCTTGGGGTTATAGATGCGTACGCAGGGGAAATAAGCGTAAAGAATAATAATATGTACTGTTGGGCAGGATAAAAATAATGCCGAGAGCGACCTTTTTGGGGTAACTCTCGGCGTTTTTTTATTATTTTCCTGTCTTGATACCGGTCCAGGTATCTGCTTCGTATTTGTCACCCATAAAGCGACCTGCTTTCAGGATTTTTCCGTCCTCGGTCAAGCCGATGGTTACGATATTGTCAGACCAGATGGCAACAACATCTTTCCACTCCGAGACGTCGCACTGTCCGTATCCGTTATCACCCGAGGCAACTACGGTTCCGTCCGATTTAAGTCCCACAACATGGTAGTCTCCGACTGCAACTGCTACGATATCGTTCCATTCGGATACGTCACAGCGAGCAACGGTTTTGTCAAGTCCGATAAGTTTGACGGTTCCATCCTCCATAAGTCCTGCGGAGAGATTGCAGTGGCTCATTGCAATATCTTTAACGCCCGCCCAGTTTTCTATTCCCGAATAATAATGGCTGTATTCAGGATCGTTTCCGACAACGGTTCCATCGTTCTTGATAAAGAGGGCGAAATACACGTTGGTATGTATGCTTTTAACGTCTGAAATGATAGTTCCATTCGAATGGGGCGCATAAACTTCGCCGTTCTCGGTAAGTCCGTATACACGGTCACCAAATCCTGTCAAGGATACGACGTCCTTCCAATACTCAAAAGCGGTTGCGCCGCCTGTAGCGATGACGGTACCGTCTGATTTCAGTCCTACGGTTACTTCGTTTCCTGCGTGAATATCAATAATATCGGTCCACTCATAAGTCATACATCTGTTATGCTTGTTGTATCCCATTGCATAAACAGTACCGCTCGATGTGAGTCCTGCAATATGATTGACACCGGCAGATACCTTTACAACGTCTTTCCAATACCCGGTGTCGATGCCGCCGGAAAAGCTTGTTCCTCCTGTGGAGATAACGGTTCCATCATTTTTTACGGCGACGATAAAAACAGTGCTTACATCCATGGTGTCGATCTTGCCGCGGAATGTGGCTGCTTCGGGCTCGGTTTCTTCTTCAATTTTGGTGGTTTTGCTCGTTTTGTCCTTGCCTTTATCCTTGTCATCCCTGTCCTTTTCGGTATCTTCGTCGCATGAGGCAAAAGAAATAAGCATAAGGAATGCGAGAAGTAAGGAAATAATTTTTTTCATTTATCTACCCTCCGTGTTAGAATAAATTATTATAACATGTAAAAATTAACTTGTCAAGCCTTGAGAAAAACCGTTTCGCAATTCTCGGGCTTTTTGACCGTTTCGAAAAAGTCGGCGTCGGATATGACGTAGTCGACGTCCTCGATGCGGCAGAGCTCGATAAGATATGTCTTTCCGATCTTCGAGCTGTCGCAGAGGAAAATTTTTGTATTCGAGCGTGAAAGTGCCATCGATACGACGGTCTCCTCGGGCTCGATCGCGGCGAGAAGTCTGCCGTCCGTCGAGACTCCCGTGGTCGAGAAGAAGCATTTGTCGACGTGCATTCTCGAGAGATTTTCGAGCGCGAACTGACCCGTCAGCGCCATCGAATTATTCATCCGCAGACCGCCGAGCGAATAGACGGTCAGGTTGCTGAAATGCTCGAGCTGTGCGAGCGCGTGCAGACCGTTCGTGACTACGGTGAGGTGGTTGAAGCGCGAAAGATGCTCGACCATACAGAGCGCGGTCGAGGAGCCGTCGATGAAGATGATGTCGCCGTCGCGGATCAGCTCGGCGGCGCGCCTTCCGATATTGAGCTTCGCCTCGGGCATGCTCTTGCGGCGCAAAAGGATGGGAAGCCCCGCCTCCTCGCCGTAATTCAGCGTCGCTTTGCCGTACGTGTGGTGCAAAAGTCCGCGCGCCTCGAGCTCCTGATAGTCGCGGCGGATCGTCGATGGGCTGACGAAAAGCTTCTTTGCGAGATAGCCGACGGTAACGTCGCCCCGCGTGCGTAAAATATCGAGTATCTGCGCGTATCTTTCTTCCTTTGACATGGCATCGTCTCCTGTGTTTGATAAATAGATTATACCACAAATGCGCATTCGAGTCAAGCAGAAGCACGTCAAATGCGCAAAAAATGAAAAACTTTTGCGCGTTTGGCGGTGAATTTCGGTTTTTTCATAAAACAAAGACCAAACTCTTGAATAATCGGTAATTATATGATATAATTCTGTTATATTAATAATTTAAGGGGAAATCAAGATGAAATTACTCAATATGACCTCGGCTGAAAAGATAGCCTACATAATGACCCGTCTTTACGACAACAAGCTGACCACAACGTCGGGCGGAAACCTCTCGATAATGGATGACGACGGCGTTATGTGGATCTCGCCCTCGGGCGTTGACAAGGCGCATCTGACCGCGGAGGATATAATGTGGGTCACTCCCGACGGAGTTGTCCACGGCAAGCACCGTCCCTCGACCGAATATCCCTTCCACCTTGCGGTCCTTCGCTCACGCCCCGACCTGAGGGCAGTCTTCCACGCGCATCCCGCCGCTCTCGTTGCATACAGCCTTGAGAGAAAGCTTCCCGATCTCGACATTATGCCCGGCGTATCAAAGCTCTGCGGCAAGATCGCGATCGCAAAGTACGCGCTCCCCGGCAGTAAAAAGCTCGGCGACTTGATCGCGGAGAAGTTCGCGGGCGGTTGCGATACCGTTCTGCTTGAAAATCACGGCGTTGTTCTCGGTGCGGAGAGCCTTGAGAGAGCATTTATGATGTTCGAGGCACTCGATTACGCCGCAAGGACCGGCATCGCGGCATCGATGCTCAAGAAGACCGCACGTACACTCACCGCGGACGAGCTTGCCGTCAAGAACGATCCGAAGGTTTACGATGCAGTTCTCGGCGCGGATAACGAGACCGCTATCCGCGAGGAGATCTCGGCTATGTGCGCAAGATGCTGTAAGAATCGCATCTTCACGATGGGCGTCGGCGCATTCGCAAAGAAGCTTGAGAACGGATTTATCATCACGCCCGACGACGAGGATCTGCTCCGTCTGACTCCCGATATGCATGTCCGAGTTGAGGGCGACAAGTGCGAGGCGGGCAAGGTCCCCTCTCAGTTTGCAAAGATCGCGGGCGAGATCTTTGCCGCACGCGACGATATCGACAGCATCGCCTTCTCCCGTGCGCCCTACATTATGGCGTTCGCGGCTACCGATGCCGAGTTCAATTCGCATCTCATTCCCGAGGGCTATATCTGCCTTCGCAATACGGTCCGCCATCCCTACGGAACGATCGAGAATGCGCCCGAGAAGATCACGGGCTCGATCAGCATCAAGTCGCCGATTGCGATCGTAGAGAACGATTGCGTGATCGTTGGCGGAACCTCGCTTCTGAACGCATACGACCGCCTCGAGGTACTCGAGTTCGGCGCGGAATCTCTCTGCGACATCGCGGCAATGAACGGAACCATCGTTCCGATCAGCGAGGAAGAGATCAGAGAGATCGAGGTGGCGTTTAATCTGTAAATCGCGCTACGCGCGAATGATGATTTGCCTACGGCAAAATGATGATCGGCTTACGCGGAATGATGATCCGCCAAAGGCGGAATGATGATTTGCCTGCGGCAAAATAAATAAAAAAGAAAATTTCCGCCCTCAGGCGGAAATTCTCCTTAACTCTGAACTCTGCACTCTTAACTCTGCACTTCTTTGATGTATGCTTTCTCGACTTCGCACACGTAAACCGTGTGGTAGTCCTTCTCGGGGTAGCATTTTGCGTCGACTTCGTGATCGAGGAAGTTTTCTTCCTTGATCAGATCGGTGTACATCTTGCGGCAGACGAGGACGAGACTTGCCTCCTCGAATGCGGGAACGCCGTCGAGGTAGGTGTAATGAAAGCCCGCTTCTGCGGCTTTGTCGAGGTCTCTGCCGCTCATTCTGCCGAAGATCTTTCCGAGCTCTGCGCGGTATCCGTCACCGAAGAAGCAAAGGCTGACGCGGTCGGCGTTTTCTGTAAGGGTATGTGTAAATCTCTGCGGACGTACAAAGCAGACCGCCGCGTTCTTGTTCCAGAGATTGCCGAGAAAGCCCCAGGAAGCCGTCATCGCGTTGCGGACGCCGCCGTGCTCTGCCGTGATGAGGAACCATTCCTTGCCGACGGCGCGGAATGCGTTCATATTTTCGAGTTCACAAGGATCGATTTCTTTGAATAACATATTCATTCTCCTTCAAAGGGTGTGATTTTTTCGCCGTCGAAGGCGAGAGAGGCGTCGGTCAGGACGACGGACGTGACGCCGAAACGCTTATGTATCGCGCGGAGGATCGCTTCGTCCTCGTATACGTCCTCCTTGACGAAAAGCTCCGCCGAGGGCGAGTCGATGAAGATGAAGCTGACGTAGGAGAGCATCTCGCAGACCGAGTCGTATTCCGCGGGCTCAAGCGGGGAGACGAAGCCCTCGATGACCGCCGTTATCGGAATATCGCGGCGCAGAGCGTCGATCAGTACCTCGCGCCACGCACTTCGGCACCTGATGAGCGATCCCGCAGTCGGAATAAAGCAGATCATATCCGCTTCGCGCGCATCCTCAAGATTTATTATATTCGAGTCAAGGGTGAAAGTTTTCATTTTTGACTTACCAATCCAAGTTGTTTTTTATCTGTTTGATATGTGAAACCGTAGTACATTAACAAATTAATTCTCTCCCTCCACCGTGCCGGTGCCTGAACACCAAAACGCGTAATCGCGCTTTTGATGTTCAGGCGCACGGTCCCCCTCCCTCCTCAGAGGGAGGCAGGCTTGCAAGTGCGAACATAGCTTTTTGAGTACTATATGGCTGTGTCGGTGAGACAGAAGATATATAGAATTCTTGTACGAGTTGTTCGTACAAACTATTTGCCTCCCTCTGAGTGAGGGAATACCTGCTGACGCAGCTTAGGACCGTCGCTTGACGACGGTGGAGGGAGAGAACAAATACAGAGTTGTTGTCGTAGGTTATCATATACATAAATATTTTACCACAAATCCTTATAAATTACAAGTAGAAAGGAAAAATTCTCATGGCTATCAGATGGGAAGACGCAACAAGACAGAATATCCAGATCACGGCGCACAGAGGAATCAAGGATCTCTATCCCGAGAACACGCTTGAATCCTTCCGCGCGGCTCTCGACGGACGGTGCGACGTCCTCGAATACGACGTTCACCTCAGCCGCGACAACGTCCCCGTCATCATGCACGACCAGACCGTTGAGCGCACGACCGACGGCTTCGGCGCGATCAGCTTTATGACCCTCGAGGAGATCAAGAAGCTCGACGCGGGCATTAAATTCGGCGAGGAATTCCGCGGTTGCCGAGTTCCGACCTTTAAGGAGACGCTCGATCTCTTCGTCAGCTACGACTACAAGCCGCTCCATATCGTTGAGATCAAGGATTTCCGCCCGCAGTGCGTCGATATCGTTGTCGAAATGCTCCGCGAGTACGATCTCGTCGAGCGCACCGTCATCGAGGCGGGAGACTGCCCGACGCTGAAATATCTCCAGGATTACTATCCCGAGTTCAAGACCCTCTCCTTCATGCCCTATTCGATGAAGAGACTCGACGAGTCGATCTACGACAGACTCTACGGAGTTTCGCTTCCCGGCTCTAAGACGGATCCCGAGAGCGTAAAGAAGACGCTCGACGGCGCGGATTTCGTTGAGGGTAAGGGTCTCGTCCTCTTCCTTTCGGGTACGACCGAGGAGCAGATGGACAACGCGATCAACGCGCGTTGCGTCAATCTGACGACAAATAATCTGCCGAAGGCGCAGGAATATCTCGCAAAGAAGGGTCTCAGAAAATGAGTGAAGTTACAAAATACGTCGAGGAAGGCGCGGCAAGCGCGGAGTTTATCTGCAGCGACACGCTCCCGAATATTTTTCTGATCGGCGACTCGATCAGAAAGGGCTACTGCAAGACCGTAAAGGACGAGCTCGCGGGCAAGGCGGAGGTCTTTTACGTAGACGATAACTGCCGCAGCACGCAGTACGTCATCTTTATGATCCGCAAATGGGCGAATATGTTCAGCGATACGTCGAAGGTGAACCTCGTCCACTTCAACTGCGGACATTGGGATACCGCGCATTTCAGCGGCACGCCCGAATCGCTGACGAGCGAGGAGGAGTACGCGAGAAATATCGGTAAGATCATCTTCCTTATCCGCAAGCTTTTCCCGAACGCCAAGATCGTTTTTGCCACAACGACACCTATGAATCCGAACGGCAAGGTCGGTACGAATCCGAGGTATAACCACGAGATAATCCGCTATAACGAGCTCGCTTGCGACGTCTGCCGCCGCGAGAGTGTCGAGATCAACGATCTCTTTGCCGCAACCCGCGACTGGGGCGAGGAGTGCTTCAAGGATTATTGCCACCTGACGAAGGAGGCGTTTGAGACGGTCGGCAAGATGGTGGCGGGTAGATTGCTTGATGATTTGACGATGATGTAAGTTGCCGGTGTCATGTTTAAGTGGCTAGTGACAAAAAAGTGACTAGTGGCTAGTGGCTAGTGACTAGTGGAAGGTAGAAATTTCCTCGCCGGAGGCTCGGAAATTATTATGCCGATAATTTAGTTTCTGCGTGATAATATATTGCATTGTTATAATCGTCTGAAGTTTTGCAAAATAATAACAAAATCGAGATGCCTTGAAGTTTGATCTTCATTACATCTCGATTTTTCTATTTGCTTATTATAGCTTTTAGCTTAACAAATGACTATTAACACAGAACAAAATTATTTCTGTATGCTTTTTGAGCCACGCGAGAAAAGCTTCCATTCACTAGTCACTAGCCACTAGCCACTAGTCACTTTTTTCGCCACTAGTCACTCATTTATGCCTTATTATACAGCTCCATAAGATACATTCCAACCTTGAATCCGAGCTTTCCCGCTTCGATGCGGAGGTCATCGGGGATCTTCGAGTAGAAGCCGTGGACCTCGTAGGTGAAGTCGCCGTCGTAGCCGATCTCCTTTAAGAGGGGCATGATCTCCTCCCAATTCGTGTTTCCGCGGACAAAGGGAAGATAATGGTCGTCCTCGCGGCCGTCACATTCCTGAACGTGGGTCGCGGCAAGGCGGTGTCCGAGGCGGCGCAGAGGCTTGACCTGATCGCGGTAGACGAGCTCGGCGTGGCCGAAATCCCAGCAAGCGCGGCAGGATTCGGGATCGCCCATCGCGTCGATGATGGCTATCTGCTCCTCGAGCGCGGCTGTGAAGCGGTGCTTGGTCTTTCCGGGGTTGAATTCAGCCATATTCTCGATGGCGATGCCGGTTCCCGACTTCTTTGCAAGCTCGAGAAGGGGAGTATAGTAGTGGATATTCGCGCGCATATTCTCCTCGAAGCACATCTCGTCCTCTTCGGTCGCGGTCTGCGCGTGTGTGACCACCCATCTGACGCCGAGTCTGCCCGAGGCGATGATACAGCGGCGGCTTGCCTCGGCAAACCATACTCGGTATTCGTCCGAGAGCTTCTGCTCGGGGCGGTAGAGATTCGAGTCAAAGGGCATATGCGACTGCGAGAATTCGACGCCGAGCTTTGCCGCAAGATTGCCGATCGAGTCGATATTGCGCTCCCAATCGTCGCCCGCAAGCTCGCTCTTTGCGCCGAGTCCGCCCGCACCGCCCCAGTTGAGGTCGATGACGCGGAAGCCGCATTCATAGCACATCTTTATCGACTCCTCGAGGGGAGTTCTGCCGCCCTGACGGTGAGCGGGGAAAATACAGGTCGACGTTGCGAGTCTCATAATAATTGTCTCCTTGAATAATTAATTCAACTAATTTTACCACATTTCAGAAGACCTGTCAAGTGGAATTCACTATTAACGAACAAAAGAGAAAAGAAAGGTAGCGAGTCATTTACATTTGAATAGAATCAAGTTACGCGTGCTCCTTCCATCGCGGAAGCGGTGAAAGAAGCACGCGTAATTATTGATTGGAACTATGTTTATTAAGCCGGCTCCGTTTATATATTAATCAAGAGCCGAGTCGAGCCCCTTATTGAGGGTTCCGAGGAGCTTATTGAGCGCAACCATTGTCTGCTTGCTTACGGTCGCCCAGGACTGATTATCGAGAGCGGCGCGGAGAGGCTTTTCGCTGATGTAGTTAAGCTCAGCCGCGAACATTCTGCCAAGGTCGAAGGAGATGTTCTCGCGGATGATGTCGAACATACGCGCGCCGTCGCCCTTATCCGAGGAGTCGGGAGTGTAACGGTACTTCATGTTGTTCTCGAAGAGAGCGGGAGAGGTCTTGCGGTAGCCCTCGGAGCAGAGGCACTCGATAACGGCAGTGCTCATAGAGGGGTTGCGCGCTTCCTTCATAATGCACCAATGAGTGAAGGGGTTTCCAAGGAGGGTGATGTAGTCCTCCTGATCCTTATCGTAAAGGGGATTGGGAAGGATACCGTATTCCCAGTCAGCGTTTCTGAGGGTGCCCTTGTTGTACTTGGCGTCTGCGATGTAAACGCGGTTCTGGGTGAAGAGAGCTCTACCCTCTGCGAATACGCCGTCATTGCTGAGCTTTCCTCCGGGAGGATTGATGTATGTATCGCCCTGCTCGAACCATCCGCGGAGCTTGTCAACGAGGTCGATGGTCTTCTGGCTTGTGTAGTCATCAGAGATCTTGAGGACCTTGTCGCCGCTTCCGGGCTCGATGAGCATCATTCCGGAGCCCGAGTAGAATGCCTCAAGGTGGAAGTAGTTGGAGGTGAAGCCGAAGGTGTCGCCGTCGCTGGCATGACCCGAGCTGTCGGAGTCCTCGTAGAGATCGGCGGTCAGCTCGATGAGAGCGTCGATGGTCCAGGTCTTTTCGTCAACCATCTTTATGGGGTCGGGGAGATTGAGATCCTCGAGCATATCCATATTGTAGTAGAGAGCGTACATCATATGGAGGAGGTTGGTCGAGATATCGCCCGAAACGAAGAAGAGGGAATCCTTCATCGAGCAGGTGGAGAGCATTGCCTCGGGCCACCAGGGCATATCGAAGTCGAGATAGCTGTTCTCAACCTTGTTGAGGTCCTCGAGAAGACCGTTCGAGGAAAGGGAAGCTGCGGTTCTCGAGTAGGTTGCGATGATGTCGTAGTAATCGCCCGAGTTGTAGCAGTTCTGAACGAAGTTTACGAAATCCTTAAGAGTGTTCGAGTCGCCCTTCTGCTCGGTCCACTCGAAGGTGATTCCGAGGCGGGATTCTGTGGCGATATTACGCTCGTAGATTGCGTCGTTGACCATATCAAGGCCCGTGTCAGCCTCAAGGATCTCGAACTCGGGACGCTCGGAATTCCAGTTGAGGATCTGGATGGTCTCGCCCGTGTACTTGAGGTCCTCGGGAAGCTTGGACTTGAGGTAGCCGTCCTCGTCGTAGTTGGGGTCGGTCGTGGTTTCGGGCTGATCGATGGGAGCCTCTGTGGTGGATGCCGCTTCTCCATCTGTGGTGACCTCGGGATCCTTCGTCTCGGCGCAAGCGACGAGCGAGGGGAGGACCATCAGAAGCGCGCAGAGCAATGCAATGAGCTTTACTGAAAGTTTCATGGGATTTCTCCTTAAATAATAATTTGCAGATAAATTGTACCACATTTATCCTCGCATGTCAATAATTTTTTTATAAACAAAAATAAAACGGCTGAGCCATTGAAAATGACCCAGCCATTAAATTAAGTATGAAATTAGTCGATGATGGACTCGAGAGCCTTGTTAAGGTTAACCATAGCCTTACCGAGAACCTTCTTCTGCTGCTTGGAGATGGTTGCCCAGCTTGTGCGGTTAGCAGCAGCGTCGGAGGGCATCTCGCTCATGTAAGAGAGGCTTTCGGAGAAGATTCTGCCAAGGTCGAAGGAGATGTTCTTACGGATGAGGTCGAACATACGAGCGCCGTCGCCCTTACCCTCAACGTCGGGAGTGTAACGGTACTTCATGTTGTTCTCAAAGAGAGCGGGAGAAGTCTTGCGGTAGCCCTCGGAAGCGAGACACTCGATAACTGCGGTGCTCATGGAGGGATCCTTAGCATTCTGCATTACAGACCAGAGAGTGATGGGGTTGCCAAGAAGGGTGATGTAGTCTTCCTGGTTCTCGTCATAGAGGGGAGTGGGGAGAATTCCGAATTCCCAGTCTACGTTACGGAGAGGACCTGTGCCTCCCTGATACTGAGAGTCTGCCATGTAAACACGGTTCTGGATGAATACAGCCTTACCCTCGATGAAGGGCTCGTCCTCGTCGAAGCTGTCATTTCTGCGGCTTACGTAGCAGTCGCCCTGGTTGAACCATGCGCCGAGCTTGTCGGCGAGGTCGATAGCCTTCTGGCTGTAGAAGTCCTCGGAGATAGCGAGTACCTCGTCCTTGGAGTCCTCAACAAGGCGGAGACCCGAGCCGGTGTAGAATGCGTCGAGGTGGAAGTAAGAGGAGCAGAAGCCGTAGGAGTCTGTGCCTGTGGGGCTGCCCGACTGGTCGTCGTCGCTGTAGAGACCGGAGGACATTTCGATGAGCTTATCGAGAGTCCAGGTCTTGTTATCTACGAGAGCAATGGGATCCTCGAGCTGAAGCTTCTGGAGGAGATCCATGTTGTAGTAGATAGCGTACATAAAGTGAAGGATGTTGGTCGAGATGTCGCCCGATACGAAGAAGAGAGCATCGTCAATCGAGCAGGTCTCAAGCATCGATGCGGGCCACCAGGGCTGATCGGTGTTGATGTAGTTCTCATCGATCTCGTTGAGATTCTCGAGAAGTCCCGCGGTGCAGAGCATAGCGGAGGTTCTGGAGTATGTAGCAATGATGTCATAGTAGGTGCCGCCGGAGTAGCAGTTCTGAACGTAAGCGGTGAACTGCTTACGGTTACCGTTGTTGCCTGCCTGCTCGGTCCACTCGAAGGTAACGCCGAGACGCTCCTGAGTGGTTACGTTACGGCTGTAGACAGCGTCCTTGACCATATCGACGCCGGTCTCTTCCTCGAGAACGTCGAACTCGACACGTTCAGCCTTCCAGTTAAGGATGGTAACGATTTCGTTCTTGTAGTTGAGCTCCTTGGGGAGATCGTCGAGCAGATAGCCGTCCTTGTCTACGTTAGAGGGCTCGGTTACTTCGGGACCCGCTACGTCGGGAGTAGTGGTCTGAGCGTTTTCCGTTGTGACTTCGGGCTCGGTGGTGTTTGCACAGCCAACGAAGCAGCCGGAGAGCATAAGAAGCGCACAGACAAGAGCAATTATTCTTGCGTAAAGTTTCATAATATCCTCCTTGGATTTTTATTCATCATATATTGTAACATATTCAGCGGGAGAAAGTCAACGACTTTTTGCACAAACTTTTCACGGGGAATATGGGCAATATGCTCAAAAAGGAGGAGGGATTAGTTGCTAGTCACTAGCCGCTCAGATTACTGACAAACCCTTATTCTAAAAAAAGATATGTCAAAGTGCACAAAATCAGGCAAACCGGTGTGTTAGCACTTGCTAAACGGGGTGCAGGGGCGAAGCCCCTGCAAGAAAGACGATGTCATCCTGCGGACGCGCCCTCAGGATGACATCGTTCTCTTTGAAGGGGGCTGCCGCCCCCTTCACCCCTGCATCGCGAGTGCGAACATAGTTTTCTGCTTTTTGTGCATTTTGCTATATGCTATTTTTTGTCGTAAGTTTGTCAGCAACCTGAGTGGCTAGCCACTAGCCGCTATTTATTGAAAGGGTTCCTCGAAAACGTAGACGTGTGTAAGCTTATTATTGAAGGTCTTTGCGATCCTTTCGAACTGAGCGCGGGAGTTTGCGGTCATTACGGTGAGCTTCCATTCGGTCGGACTGCTCGTGACGCTGCTCGCAAAGCCCGTGGGGCAGTGGCCCAGCTCCTCGGCGAAGAGCTTGCCGATATCGACTCTGACCGATGCGCGGATGAGATCGTACATCTCGCCCGAATCGCTGATCGGCGCATATCTCTGCTTCATAACGCTTTCGAATACCGCCTCGGCTACTCGGGTGTAGCCCTCGTAAGCCATGACCTCGGTGACGGCGGTGATCATGGATTCCGTGTCGGGATTCAAAAGGCGGTTAAAGCCCCAGAAGATCGCTTTGTTCGAGAGGGTCGTGAAATACGTCTCCTGCTCGGTGTCGAATTTCGGGATCGGAAGGATGCCGTAAGTATCGGTGAGCTTTGACAGAGCCCCGTTTCTATCGGTAAGCGAGAGAGTTCCGTGGCAGAATAGGGCAAGACCCGTGGAGAAGGGAAGAGTGTAATCATATGAGGAGGCGGCGGAAGATCCGACGTAGCTGCTCGGGGAATTGAAGAAATCGTAGAGCTTCTGCGCGAGAGTGTCTGACTTTGCGGACGCGATGTCCTCGTAGGATGCGATGACGTAGTATTCATTCGTGGGATCGGCTTTGAAGAAGGAGAGACCCGAGCCGAAGTAAAAGGCGTCGGTGTCAAAATAGGTGGCTTGAGTGAAGCCGTACATATCGCCGCCCGTTTTTGTGCCCGAGGCGTCCTCATCGATGTAAACGCCCTTTGAATTTTCGATGAGGGCGTCAAGGGTCCATCTGCCTTCGCGGACAAGATCCTCGAAGATAGGACGCTCGAATCTTTCTGCGACCGCCTTGTTATAGAAGATGGCGTTCATCTGCAGAAGGGCGTTTGCCGAAATGTCGCCCGTAATATAGAAGCAGGTGCTCCTGATCGATAGATCTTTGTTCAGCGTTTCGGGATACCAGGGCTTGGAAAGATCAATGAATAGGTTTTCGACCGAGGTGATGTTCAGGAGCAGGTCGTTCATAAGCATCTGACTCATCGCGCGGCGTGTTGCGGCGTAGACATAGTAGGGCTCGCCCGCGGCGTGCATATTCTCCGCGTAGCGAACGTACTCGTTTGCGTGGGAGGCGTTCGATGCGACGCCCTGCCACTCAAGCTTTACGTCGAGGAGCTCCTCGACGGTAATATTTCTAGCGAAGACGGCATCGTCAATGATCTCTCCGCTGATATCGGCGTCGAATTCGTTTCTTTCGGCGTCGCTGCCGTAGAGGATGCGGACGGGCTCACCGTCATAATCGAGAGTCGGAAGGTCGAGCTCGTGGGTCGTCACGGGAGGATCGGGAGTCGTTTCGGGGACGGGCTCGGTGAAGGGACCGAGATATTCGGTCTCGGTCTCATAGGGGATGCCCTCGACGGACGTGGTGTCTTCGACTGCAATATCCTCGGGCGGGAGAGTGGTCGTTGCCCTCTCGCTCGTAGCCTCGCCGCTCTCGTCTCCGATGCCGGGTAGAGAACAGCCCCATAGCGAGGCAAGCATAAGAAGGACGAGGATCAGCGACGTGATTCTGAATATGGTTTTCATGTTTACCTCCTAATTAGTGTTGGTTTTGAATATGCTGTTGAGGCTTGCCGCATTGTTTTCGAGAGTTTTCAGATACCTGTTGACTGTTTGGCTGCCGATAAAATCCTGCCAATCTGCGTTGTTACCCGCGGCGTTGCGGAAAACGCTCTGACCGATCAGCTCGTCCGCGAAAAGTCTTCCGTGGTCGTAGACGAGCGTTTCGCGCAAAAGATCATAGATCGTGAGTGAGTCCGCATCGTCGGTGTAATTATCAAGCTTCATCGTTCTCAGATATACCGCAGGGGTGACGCTTCTGTAGCTGTTGGAAGCTAAAGATTCGAGAATTGCGGATGCTCTTGCCGGGCTTTCTGCATTGGCGGTTATAGCGTAGAGAGTGTAAGAATTATCGGGAATTGTGTAGTACCGCTCTTGCTCTTCATTGTATTTCGGGATGGGAAGGATCGAAAAATCCACGCCCGACTCCGAAAAGCTTGTGTGCGATTCGGCATAATCATCAAAGACAAAGAGGGAGTGACCCGATGCAAAGGTCTCGGTTATCTCGGATGATGATTTGGCGGGGAACCTGACGTCGGAATTATTGAAGAAATCGGTGAGAAGTCTTACGGTCTCGGTCACCTTGTCGCCCGAGAAGGAAGGGGATGCCGTGATGTTTCCGTCTCCGTCGAGCTCGCAATAGCGCGCGCCCGAGGCGTAGAACCAAGGATCTGCGGTTTTTCCGCGCGTGGCAAAGCCGTAGATCTTTTCGGATTCGGTATAGATGCCCGTGCTCATAGTAATGAGCTGCTCGAAGGTCCATTTACCGTCCAGCGCGAGCTTTGCGGGATCGGGCAGTCCGTAGCCCTTTATGAGAGCGTCGTTAGCATAGCAGACGAACATCGATTCAATAAGGTTGAGTGAAATATCACCGGTTGCGAAGTAAAGTTTGTTGCCTATGCGGGCATCCGTGACAAAGCTTTCGTACCAATAAGGCTTTTTAAAATCCAAGTAATCGCAGGAGGAGTCAAGCATATTGAAAAGCAGACCCTGAAGGGCGCATTTGCCGACAGCGTAAGAAACGCCCGCGATAATGTCAATATCGTCGGTATTTGCTTTGACACAATTTGTTACGTAGGATATCCACTCAGCTTCGCTCGTGCCCGTGCCGTTCTTCTCCACAATGGCAAGATCGACTCCGAGACGTTCTTCGGTTCTGATCCTTCTGTTATAGATCTCTTGCTCGACGATATCTTTTTCGCCTTCGTATTCAAAAGAGAAAAATTCAGCGTAAGGCGCATCCGCCCAGGTGATCACGCCGACCTCTTCGCCGTTGTAGTTTGGGTCATCGGGCATGGGGCAGACGACGTAGTAGATATCTTCCGTTGTGTCCTCGATCACCGTAATTGCGGGAGACGTGCTTTCTTTTTCTGTTTTCGCGGAGGTTCCGTCTCCGATGCCGGGGAGAGAACAGCCCCATAGCGAGGAAAGCATAAGAAGGACGAGGATTAGGGACGTGATTCTGAATATGATTTTCATGTTTACCTCCTTGATTTTGGGGTCGGATTTAGTATAGCATACGTGCGCGCGGTTGTCAATAGCTTTTTGGTTCAGTACCTCTCATAGATATAAGACAGAAAAAATCGAAAAAGGTTTCGGGTTTTCTTCAAAATTTACAATTTTTTTGCGTTTTTTCGGGAGGCGTTATCGCGGGGCTGTATTATAAATAATAATAATATAGTAACAAAAGATAAAAAATTGTGAACGGATTCTAAAAGTTGCGAAAAAGCTCTTTACTTTTTTATCCGAATGTGGTATAATCTCATACGAATGACGCCGGCTAGGTTTTCGGACAAAGGCACCAAGTGCATTTCACCCGCCGAGGGCTTGGTCAGCGCATAAAAATATTTTTCATGAGGTGAAAAGACATGACTAAAGCAGAAAAGCAGGCAATTATCGCTGAATACGCAACTTGCGAAGGCGATACCGGTTCCCCTGAGGTACAGATCGCGATTCTTACCCACAGAATCAACTCGCTCAACGAGCACCTTAAGGCTAACACCCACGACAACCACAGCCGTCGCGGACTCCTTAAGATGGTTGGACGCAGAAGAAATCTCCTCAAGTATCTGATGAACGTTGATATCGAGCGCTACCGTTCGATCATCGCAAGACTCGACATCAGAAAGTAATACGGATGGGGCAAGGAGGACGGTCGCGCTTGACGTGCCGCCCCTTGCCCCAAATGTATTTTTGAGTGAATAATGAAAAATGAATAATGAATAGTGAAAAATTAAGGTGAATTTTCGCGCGCGAAAATTTCTACTTGAAATTATTCACCGTTTATTTATTCAGCTTAAAATCCGTAAGAAATCCGCACCGCGGATTTCAACCGCAATTCTTCATTATTCATTCTTCATCATTCATTATTCATTTTTCAAATCACGTCCGCGAAGGATTAGCAGTTAACATCGCGCACAAGAGATGATTGCGCGTAATGTTAAGTGCTAAACCGTGAGCGGATGAATATAAAATTTTTTGGAGGTACAAAATTATGTACGAGATCAAAAGTTCCGCTAAAGTTTTTGACCAGCACAGAGTGTTCCACTACACACTCGCAGGCCGTCCCCTTGTCGTTGAGACCGGCAAGCTTGCAGGCCTTGCAAACGGCGCGTGCCTTGTAAGATACGGTGAGACATCCGTTCTTTGCACCGCGACTGCATCCGAGAAGCCCCGCGAGGGCATCGACTTCCTTCCCCTCTCGGTAGACCTTGAGGAGAGAATGTATTCCGCAGGTAAGATCCCCGGCGGTTACCTCAAGAGAGAAGGCAAGCCCAGCGAAAAGGCAGTTCTCACTTCCCGTGTTATCGACCGTCCCGTTCGTCCTCTCTTCCCGAAGGACCTCCGCAACGACGTTGCTCTGACTCTCACCGTTATGTCTGTTGACTACGACTGCGAGCCCGAGGTTGTTGCAATGATCGGCGCATCGATCGCACTTTCCATCTCCGATATCCCGTGGAACGGCCCGCTCGGCGGTCTCCACATCGGTCTTTGCGACGGCAAGCTCGTTATCAACCCCACCGAGGCTGAGAGAAAGGTCTCCGACCTCGAGCTCACCGTTGCCGCTTCCCGCGAGAAGGTCGTTATGATCGAGGCAGGAGCAAACGAGGTTCCCGATGACGTTATGTACGACGCTATCATGCTTGCTCACGAGGAGATCAAGCGTTTCCTCGACTTCGTTGACGCTATCGTTGACGAGATCGGTAAGCCCAAGTTCGAGTATCCCTCCGGCGAGCTCGATCACGATATGTTCGACAAGATCTTCGCATTCTGCGAGAAGGATCTTATGAACGCTCTCGACACCGACGACAAGAACGTCCGCGACGCAAGAATGGTTCCGATCACCGATGCTATCCTTGAGAAGTTCTCCGAGGAGTATCCCGATCTTCCCGTTCAGATGCCCGAGCTCGTTTACAAGATGCAGAAGAAGGTTGTCCGCCGCTGGCTCCTCGAGGACGGCAAGCGTGTTGACGGCCGTGCAATGAACGAGATCAGACCTCTCGCAGCAGAGGTTGGACTCTTCCCCAGAGTTCACGGTTCGGGTATGTTCACCAGAGGTCAGACTCAGGTCATCACCTTCGCAACTCTCGGCACTCTCGCTGAGGTTCAGATGCTCGACGGTATCGACAACGAGACCCAGAAGAGATATATGCACCACTACAATATGCCCGGCTTCTCCACAGGTGAGGCAAAGGCATCCCGTACTCCCGGCCGTCGCGAGATCGGTCACGGCGCGCTCGCAGAGCGTTCGCTCGTTCCCGTTCTTCCCTCCGAGGCTGAGTTCCCCTACGCTATCCGTCTCGTATCCGAGGTAGTTTCCTCCAACGGTTCGACCTCTCAGGCTTCCGTTTGCGGTTCTACTCTTGCACTTATGGATGCAGGCGTTCCGATCAAGGCTCCCGTTGCAGGTATCTCCTGCGGTCTTATCACCGAGGGTGAGAGATGGATGACCATGATCGATATCCAGGGCGTTGAGGACTTCTACGGCGATATGGACTTCAAGGTTGCAGGTACTCACAAGGGTATCACCTCCATTCAGATGGACCTCAAGATCGACGGTCTTACCCCCGCGATCATCAAGGAGGCTCTCGAGTCCACTCACGCAGGCCGTGACTACATCATCGACAACGTAATTCTCAAGGCTATCGACGCTCCTCGCGCTGAGGTCAACGAGTACGCTCCCAAGATGATGACCGTTAAGATCGATCCCGACAAGATCCGCGAGGTTATCGGTAAGGGCGGCTCCGTGATCCAGAAGATCACCGCTGATACCGGCGCGAAGATCGATATCGAGGACGACGGCACCGTTTATATCGCAGCAGTTAACCGCGCTTCCGCTGACGCAGCTAAGGCTATCATCGACGCTATCTGCTTCGAGCCCGAGGTTGGCGCAGTTTACACCGGTAAGGTTACCGGTATCAAGGAATTCGGATGCTTTGTTGAGTATGCTCCCGGCAAGGAGGGCATGGTCCACATCTCGAAGATCGCTGACCGCCGCATCGAGAAGGTAGAGGACGTTCTTTCTCTCGGCGACACCGTAAAGGTTAAGTACATCGGCCTTGACAAGAAGGGCAGAATGGACTTCTCCATCAAGGATGCTAAATAATCACATCTGAATAACACACTTCGAGAGAAGGGGTACGATCTTTGCACAATATCAATATCCCCTTCTCTCATTGCATTTTAGCCGATTGTAAAAATACGCAAATATTATAAAACACCGACCAAACGAGCATAGCGAGTATGCGCGGCATTCAATTGGAAAACGAAGTTTTACAATTGGTTTACGAAAGGAGACCGCAATGAACAATAATCCCAAGTCAAATACCAGACAGTATTCAACAACAACCTATTCGCAGAGAAACAGAAGAAACAAAAAGCACGGCCAGAATAAGCTTCTTTTCTTCATTCTTCTTGCTCTCCTTATAATTGCGCTGATCGTGGCTATCGCGTTCGTGATTGCCGATCTTGTCGGATCGGGTGAAGGCGGCGAGACCTCGGGTATCGCAGGCGAAAGCAACACCCCCGGCATCGTTGACGATAATCACGGCCTTGGCAACGCATACGACGGAAACGACGCGACCTATATGCTCTCTGTTACAAAGCAGAGCGCGGGCTCCTTCTTCAGCTGTGAGTTCGAGACTCCCGCAGAGGTCGGATCGGTCAGATTCGTATCGAGTGAGCCCGATTACTTCATCCGCGGCTGTGAAATTCAGCTCAAGCTCAACGGCGAGTGGGTTTCCGTCGGCGTTTTCGGCTCGAACGCGGGCGAAAAGGAATATACGACCGGCAATCTTCCCTTTGAGGCGACTGCGGTCAGAATTTATATCACCGAGAATGCGGACGTGCTCTGGGCTGTCAACGAGCTTTCCGTCAAGGACAAGAGCGGCGCACCCGTTGCGCTGAAGTCTCCCGCGGCGGGAACCAACAGCCAGACCGATATCCCTGATGAGACCACGGCTCCCGATC
Organism: Eubacteriales bacterium; assembly: GCA_045632925.1. GTDB lineage: Bacteria > Bacillota > Clostridia > Oscillospirales > CAG-272 > CAG-390. The sequence continues at coordinate 45,013 of JAZQXP010000018.1, forward strand.
AGGGTGAGGTAACAACAGAGCCCACTCCTCCCGACAGCACTCCCGAGACCACTACGGGCAGAGTCGATCACGGCACGACAACCATCACGATCAGCAATGAGAATATGTATACGGGCGACCTCATCCTCGTAAACGCGCAGTATGCTTACCGCTTCCCGACCTCGAATGCAAGCCTTCTTACGGTATATAACGAGTACGTCGCAAACGATCTTCGCTGCAACTACTTCGACGATACCTCTATGCAGCTTCAGGCGGTCGCGGCGCGCAACGTCCTCGCAATGGCAAATGCGCTCTACACCGAGACCGAGCTCAACTGGCTTAAGCTCGGAACGGGCTACCGCAGCTACGAGGTACAGCAGGATCTTTCGAACCGCTATCCCGCAACCGCCGCGCTTCCCGGCTACAGCGAGCACCACACGGGTCTCGGCGTTGACCTTCAGATCTGGGACAGAAGCGCGGGCGTGACCTACAATCTCGACGATCCCAATGGGAATTGCCAGAAGATCTATTCCTGGATCACGGCAAATGCCTATAAGTACGGCTTTGTCCGCCGTTTTGCTCCCGATAAGGACCTTGTGACACAGATCACCTCCGATCGCTGGCATTACAGATACGTCGGCGTTCCGCACGCATATTATATGCAGTCGAACAACCTCTGCCTCGAGGAGTACCTCGCGGCTCTCGAGAAGTGCACCTATCAGGGCAACCACCTTATCTTTGAGGTCGACGGCAAGAGCTACGAGATCTATTTCGTACCTGCAGTAGCGGGAACAACGACCACGATCCCCGTTCCTGCCGATCCCTCGATATACACTATCTCGGGCAACAACTACAGCGGATTCATTGTAACCATCACACGCAACTGATACCTTTATTCAAATGAAAATCAAGAATATCACCTCGTCCGTCCGCAGGCTCTTCTCCTTGCTTCTCGTCCTTGCGATGATTGGCGGAACGCTTTGCGGATGCGGCGTGATAATCATCGGCGGTGACAATGCGGAAACCTCCGCTCCCACCGCCGAGACCACTCTTCCCGAGACCGAGGAGATCACGCTTCCTCCCGAGGATACCGATCCCCCCGAGGTCACAGATCAGACTCCCGAGAACACCGAGGAGCCTGAGGAGACCGTGGTAATCACACCCGTGACCTTCCCCTCGAGGATCGAGGAGGCAGAGAAAAGGCTCGAGGGGCTCACCGATACGATCGATATTTCGGAGTTCGAGATCATCATCGCAACCTCGAGCGACATCGTTGACGTGCTCTTTCCGGACGAAAAATCACCTCTCTATGCGGCTCGCTCGAATCGAAACAGTATGCTGTTCGATAAGTATGACGTCGACATCCTCACGATCTATGAGCAGGACGTCGATACCGACACGATATACAGCGACCTCCTCGCCGCAGTTCAGACGGGCGACGGAGCGCAGTACTATCTCGATCTTATCATGATCCCCGCATCGCGCGCGGGCGCGTTCCTTGCAAAAGGGCTGATTAGTGACATGAGAACCCTGCCCTTCTATGATACGAAGGCGGGCAATATGGGCGGAAGCGTTGGATACGAGCGTTATTTTGACCTCGGTGACGGCACCGATGCCCCCGAAAATATCTACGCCATATATTTCAACCGTGCTCTCCTCGGCGCGGATACGACCGATGCGCTTTACCGCGCCTCCCTCGATTCCTCGCTGACCCTCGAGACTCTTCTGACCGCATCGGCGGCGATCGGGGGAAGAGAAGCCGATATTGCGTATACGGGCGGTGAGAATAACCTCCTCGGAAATATCGCGGCTGAGCTTCTCGGCATAAGCTATATTACCAAGGATCGCGCGGGCGTTCCGAAGATCAGCCTCGCTGACGGCGATATCCTCGCGATCGATGAATTTACGCAAAAGGTGCAGTCTCTTTCGGCATACACTCCCGCAGAGGGCGGAGCGTCTCCGCTCGAGGCATTCATCGCGGGAAAGGTCCCCTTCTATATGGGCACCCTCGCGGATATCACCGACCTTTACGACAAGGCGATAGAATGGGGCATCCTGACTCTTCCCTCGGAGAAGGGGCTCGGTGCGATCTCGGACGACAGACCCGTTGTCTGCCTGCCCGTGACAAACACACGTCTCGAGCAGACGAGTCTCTGGCTTTCGGGATTCAATGCCGCTTCGGGCGATTGGATCCGCGATCAGTTCCTAGCTGTTTCGATCGAGAATTACCTGCGCGATAACAATTCCTGTCTGACTCTCCATAAAATTCTTTCGCAGGAGACCGAGCTCGGATTCGAGCGCGTCTATGCGGAGTATTACGCGGGACTTGCCGATGCGACCTTCAATGCCGCGGCAAATGCCGTTTCGGGTGCTGAGAAATTCTCCGAAGCTTTTAAGAGCAAGCTCTCCGCCGTCAATAAAAAGCTCGCAAAATTACCGTAAATTAATAATGTAAATAAATAATCTGAAAGGAATCAAGACCATGACAAAGAAAGTTCTTTCGCTTATCTTAGCGGTTCTGATGATCCTTCCGATGGCTGTGGCATGTGCCGAAACTCCCACCGAAGGTGAAAGTACCACCGCAGGACCCACCGCAATTACCACCGCCCCCGCAGCCTCCGAGGAAATCCCCGAGGAGACCGAGCTTGCAAGCAAGACCCTCCCCTCCGATCTCAAATACAAGAATGAGACCGTAGTTTTCTTCAGCCGCGACCGAGAATTCGTCAAAGACGAGGTTATGGTCGAGGATATCAACGGCTCGATGGTAAACGACGCCGTTTACAAAAGAAACGAAAAGGTTCAGGATCAGCTCGGGGTTATCTTCGAGAGCATCACAACCTCGGATTCGAGCAACTACATCATCTCCGAGGAGCTCCGAAACGCCGCTAATAACGGCGAGACCTATTTCGATATCGCGGCAAACAGTACCTATTCCACCATTATGTACACGGGCGAGAATATCCTTCTCGACCTTACCGAGTGCGAGTACCTCGATCTCGACGCCATCTACTGGTCGCAGGGCTTCAATGAGAATGCCTCGATCGGTAATTCACAGTATCTTGCGACGGGCGCGATCGCACTTTCACTCTTCCGCTACATGTTCGTTACCTTCTATAATAAGAACCTTCTCGAGTCGGCACAGTGCGAGAACCTCTACGACGTAGTCGACGAGAAGAGATGGACTCTCGATTATCAGATCCAACTTTCGAAGGATCTTTACAGCGACAATGACGGCTCGGGCACGATCTCCGAGGGAGATACAGTCGGTTTTGCAACCTCGACAGTCCTCTACGTTGACCCCTATTGGTCGAGCTGTGATATTCCGATCCTCTCGAAGGACGCGGATAACCTCCTCGAATTCAGCCTTGACTCCGAGAAGCTGAGCAACGTTATCGACAAGCTGATCGTGCTCTATCACGATTCCAACGCCTGGGTCGATAATTCCTCGGGCGACGACGGCAAGCAGAAGGCACTCGGCGATCTCTTCGGATCGGGACTTGTAGGCACCACAACAATGCGTCTTTGCTCTGTTGAGACCGAACAGTTCGCCTTGATGGAGGACGAGTACGGCGTAATTCCCGTACCGAAGTATGATGAGGCGCAGGAAAATTATTATACTTATCTCCACGACCAGTTTACCTCCTTCGGAATCCCCTCGGTTCTCTCGAACGATGAGGAGAAGGTTCAGATGCTCGGCGCGGTTCTCGAGGCTATGGCAGTCGAGAGCTACAAGAGCGTTGTTCCCGCATACTACGAGACCGCACTCAAGGGCAGATATCTTGAGGACAGCGATTCCTGGAGAATGCTCGATATGATCTACGAGAACGTCAAGGTCGACGCTGGTGTGCTTTATACCAAGTGTATCGAGTCTGTCCATCAGACTCCCAGAGATATGGTCAAGAACGGCAGAAATACCGTTGCTTCCTCCATCAAGAAGATCTCCCAGAGAGTTGAAAAGAAGCTTCTTCCCGAACTTCTCGAGGATCTTCTCTCGATTGAGAAATAATTTTTTCGTCAATATGGGGCTGCCTTCGGGCAGCCCCAAAAATTTGTTACACTTTAGTAAAACGCAGATATAAATGATATACTATAATAAATAGGAATGAAAATCAGAGGAGGAGTCCCGTATGAAGCGAATAGTCAAGCCCGAAGAGGACGGGATCACCCTCCTTACGCTACTCAAGGGCAGGGAAAGGCTCTCGAGCAGAACTATAAAGTCGCTCAAATTCCGTGAGGGCGGAATCCGCGTCAACGGTGAGGAGGTAACCGTCCGCCGTGTGCTGCGAGAGGGCGACGTCATCGAGCTTGCTGTCGAGGACAGGGAGGAGGATCGCGCCGAATCCGTGATCCCGCGTATGCTTCCGATAAAGCTCCTCTACCGCGACGCACATATAACCGTCTGCAATAAGCCGCCCCATATGCCGACCCATCCCTCGCACGGTCACCTCGACGATACGCTTGCCAATGCGCTTGCCTATCTCGCGTCGGTCAAGGGCGAGCCCTTTGTATTCCGTCCCGTCAACAGACTTGACGGCGACACGAGCGGGATCGTTCTCACAGCTAACGACCGCATATCGGCGGGCAGACTCTTCGAGCAGATGAAGAGCGGCGAGATCAGGAAGACGTATATTGCCGTGGTCTGCGGCGTGCCCGAGCCGATGCGCGGGCTGATAGATGCTCCGATCGCAAGGGCGGATAAAGGAATTCTGATGCGTACCGTCTCCGCCGAGGGAAGAGAAGCGAAAACCGAGTACAATACCGTCGCGGTTGCGCCCGACGGAAGACATTCGCTTGTTGTTCTGCGCCCGCTTACGGGCAGAACGCATCAGATCCGCGTGCATATGTCGTATATCGGATGTCCCCTCGTCGGAGATTTCCTCTATGGTGAGAGGAGCGAGTTGATCGACCGCCACGCGCTTCACGCGGCAAGGATGACCTTTGCTCATCCCGCGGACGGCAGGACGATCACGATCTCGGCGCCGCTTCCCGATGACTTTGCCGAGCTTTGCGAAAAACTGATATGGAGTTCTGATGATGAATAATACCGATATCGAAATGAATATTAATGAAAAGGCAGAGAAGCAGCCGAAGCGTTTTCTCGGACTGCCGATCTTCTCGTGGGTCTTCTTCGGAATGGCGGCACTCGGACTTATCGTGATGCTCTGCTATATGCTCAGCGAAGGCTTTGCGAATTTCTATAACCGCTATCCCGCGGCGTTTTTCAGAGGAGTTCTTGCATCCGTCAGCGGAATTTTGCCCTGCTCGCTCGCGGAGGCGTTCATAATCATGTCGCCCCTGCTTGCCGTGTCGGTAATTATTTACGCGAACAAGAGATTTACGTCGAGCTGGCGCGAGGTTGGAAGATTCCTTCTGATCGTTCTGTCGGTTGCATCGCTCTTCTTTTCAACCTTCGCGCTGAATTTCGGCGCGGGTTATCACACGAGCAGCGTCGATAAGCTCCTCGAGCTCGACCGCGAGGACGTAAGCGCGGAGCAGCTGCGCGAAACTGCCGAGTATCTCGTCGGTGAGATCAATAAATATACCGACCGGTTCGCGGTGAATGCCGAGGGCTCGACAGTTATGCCCTACGGCTACGAAAAGCTGAGCGAAAAGCTCGTCGAGGCGTACGATAAGGTCTGCGACGAGTATGAATTCGTCTCGCGATTCCCCTCGCGAGTCAAGCCCGTAATGCTCAGCGAGCCCTGGACGTATACACACATCTCGGGCGTTTACACCTATTTTTCGGGCGAGGCGAATATCAACGTCAATTTCCCCGATTACACTCTCCCCTACACAGCCGCGCACGAGATGGCACATCAGAGAGGTATCGCCCGTGAGGACGAGGCGAATTTCGTTGCTTTTCTTGTTTGCGCCGCATCGGACGATGATTATATCCGCTACAGCGGCTACCTCAATCTCTATGAATACGTCTCGAACGCGCTCTACTCCGCCGATAAGGAGGCATATGCCGAGGTGCGCTCGAGTCTTGACCGCAAGGCGAGGGTCGAGATGTCGGCTTACAGCAAGTTTTTCGATAAATACCGCGAAAACGTCGCCGCAAACGTCACCGAGACCGTGAACAACACCTATCTGACTATCCAGGGTACTCCGGGAACAAAGAGCTACGGAATGGTCGTCGATCTGGCTGTCGCATACATTCTTGGAGAAGAATAAAAATTTTTCATGAAATTTCATAAAACGGCTACCATTTTTCGCGGTTATATGATATAATATATTATGTGTGACTTTATACCTGCACGAAATTTTTCGCAAGGGGCTTTTTATAGATGAAGAAGATCTTGGTACGCGGCGGCAAGCCGCTTTACGGCAATATAAATATCAGCGGCATGAAGAATGCCGCCCTTCCCATTGTTTTCGCGAGCATTCTTGTCGGCGACAGATGTGTCGTCGAGAACCTTCCCGCGGTCAGCGACGTTGAGCTTTCGCTGAAGATCCTCGAGAGCATGGGCGCGACCGTCGAGAGACTTGAGAACAACGTGGTTGCGATCGACACAAAGAATTTCGTCAACGGCACCTCGCCCGTAGAGATGGTATCGAAGCTTCGCGGCTCGACCTACCTTCTCGGCGCGGAGCTCGGCAGATTCGGCGAGGCAAGAGTGGGCTCTTCGGGCGGATGCGACTTCGGATCGAGACCGATCGATCAGCATATCAAGGGCTTCTGTGCGCTCGGCGCGAAGTTTGAGTCCTGCGATACATATAATTACGTCAAGGCGGGCCCCGGAGGACTTTACGGTACCTCGGTATACCTCGACATCGCCTCTGTCGGCGCGACTATCAACGTAATGCTCGCGGCGACTCTTGCAAAGGGCAAGACCACGATCGACAATGCGGCTCGCGAGCCCCATATCGTCGACCTCGCCAACTTCCTCAATATGTGCGGCGCGCGGATCACGGGCGCGGGCACGTCGGTCATCAAGATCACGGGTGTTGAGGAGCTCCACGGATGCAACTACACAATTCTCCCCGATATGATCGAGGCGGGAACGTATATGGCGGCGGTTGCGGCTGTCGGCGGACGCGTTGGCGTGCGCGGAGTTGTTCCCAAGCATATGGAGACCGTCACCGCCAAGCTGCTCGAGATGGGCGTTGACGTTGAGATCTATGACGACATTATCACGGTTTCGCGCTTTGTCCGTCCCGGACCCGCAAATGTGAAGACATATTTCTATCCCGGTTTCCCGACCGATATGCATCCGCAGTTTTCGGCTCTGCTCGCAGTTGCAAACGGCACGTCGAGCGTTACCGAGAGCGTTTGGGAAAGCCGCTTCCAGTACGTTGAGGAGCTGAGGAAGATGGGCGCGGATATCAGCGTTGAGGGCAACCGTGCGACGATCAATGGAGTTGAAAGACTCAAGGGCGCGGAAGTTACCGCATCCGACCTCCGTGCGGGCGCGGCTCTGATCATTGCGGGACTCAATGCCGAGGGCGAGACCGTCGTTTCGGGCGTCGAAAAGATCGAGCGAGGATACGATAACATCGTCGGCAAGCTCCGCGATATCGGCGCGGATATCGAGCTTGTTGAAGAATAAGTGGACAGTGGTTAGTGGACAGTGGTCAGAAAGATGCGAATGATAATTTAATTTGTACTTTCAATCTATTGTACTGATGAATAATTTAATTATAAAGTATAATCTCGGATATTGAGAAGTGTTAAACTTCAAAATATCCGAGATTTTCTATTTACTTATTTAAATAGTATATTTTATGATCTAACGAAGTTATAGGAGCGCCGAACAAAATTTCAGATAAACTACGCATCTTTCTGTCCACTGTCCACTGACCGCTGTCCACTTTTTTGTCCACTGACTACTTTTCTCGTAAGGCTATGTGTGAGCGTGACTGCCGTAAGCGACTGCGCGATGGCTCGGGCGGCGATGTGAAGCGAGACGGTCAGCTGTCCCGAATGAACGCCGAGGATCATAAGCAGTCCGCACACGAGGAAGACCGTGATCGCGGCAATTGCGGATATGCCCCAAGCCTTTGACAGCGCGCGCGACCAAAAGATGTTCATAAGCAGAGCCGCCAGAAGCAGGATGCAGACGGGCAGACATATGGCAAAATAGTCGAACATCTGATATATCGCGCCCGTGAATCCGCCGAGCATTGGAATGTAGTTCTTGTCACTGAGCGTGACGGCAACCGTTACCAGATGATATATTGCAAGTAGAGAACCGAGAGCGGCGGAGATGACTGTAAGCCAAAACGCGAGCCGCGGATGCTTTTTCGGCATTATTTGAGCTCCAGAGCCCACTTGATCGCGAGATTGATCCAATCCTCAGCGTGGGGCACGATCTTGTCGGGATTCTGCGAGGAGGTCCACTCGTTGCAGAGCGAGAGGCCGTGAACTCCCTCGGGGTAGATGTGAAGCTCGAAGGGAACTTTATGCGCGGTCAGAGCCGATGCATAAAGGAGCGCATTCTCAACGGGAACCGTCTTGTCGGTAAAAGTGTGCCAGATGAAGGCGGGAGATGTGGTCTCGTCGACGTGAAGCTCGAGCGAGAACTCGGCGATCGCCTCGTCGGTGAGAGGATCACAGCCCGAAACGTTCTTGATCGAGCCCTTGTGCGCCTTGTCGCCGCCCGTGATAACGGGGTAGGAGAGGATGGTTCCGGTCGGGCGGTTGATGCCCTCGGAGACTGAGCCCGATTCGATGCCGAGAGCCTCGCGGACGGGCTTTACGTTCCAGAGAGTTCCCGCGCTTGCGGCAAGGTGTCCGCCTGCCGAGAAGCCGCTGATGAAGACGTAGTCGGGATCGGTATTATATTTTTCTGCGTTCTCGCGGATGTACTTGATCGCCATTCCCGCCTCGATCAGGGGCGCATAGTCCTTCGCGTTCGGCTTGATGCTGTAGCGGAGAAGGAATACGTTGAAGCCCGCGGAGAGGAACTTGAAGACGATGGGCTCAGCTTCGCGCTCGGAGAGGAAGTGGTAGCCTCCGCCGGGGCAGACTACGACGGCGCGTCGCGGCTTCAGCTTGAGCTCGGGGTGGTTAGTTACGCAGTAGGTTGTAAGTGTAGCCTCGGGATGCTTGTCCCAGAGGGCGATCGTTTCGTTAATCATGAAGGTGACCTCCGATTTATTAATATGTAATAATTGTACCACTTTTTTCTCTGTCCTTCAAGGGGTATACGAAAATTTTTCTCGAATCCCTTGACTTTTCAGATAAATAATTGTAAAATGTATGGGTATGGAGGATCAAATTATGAAAACTTACCGATTTATTGCATTGCTTATTTGCGCTCTGATGCTTTTCTCGTCCTGCTCGGGCGATGTGATCGATCCGATCGTGACCGATCCCGGCGTCGAACAACCGACAGAGGAGAAGACCGAAGCACCAACACATATCTCTCTTGCGGGATACAAGCTCATCCGCCCTTCGGATGCCTCGAAACAGATCGTCTCCGCCGCAGTTGATATGAGAAAGACACTCGAAGGGGTTTCTGAGAATATTACGATCGGCGACGACTGGATAAAGAGCGGCGAGGAGCTTCCCGCCAAGGCTCTTGAGATACTTATCGGCGAGACCAACCGTCCCGAAAGTGCGGAAGCGTGCGAGGGTTTGCTAGCGGGCGATTTCGTTTTGAAATATTGCGCCGAAAGCGGAAGGATCGTCATCTGCGGCGGCTCGGATGAGGCAACTATCAAGGCGATCGAGCATTTCCTTGAATACTGTGTAAAGGACGGAATGGTTGAGTGCAGCCTTTCCTACCTCTCGGCAGGTCAGTACGCGGTCAGCGAATGTATACTGAACGGAAAAAATATCGAGGAATACGTTATCGCGATTCCGAAAAATGCCGATGCTGATGAAAAATACGCCGCACAGCTGATAACCGATGCTGTTAACGAGAAAACAGGAATCAGTCTCGGCGTTGCAAAGGATTCGGACAACCCCGAGGGCGCGCTGATCCTTGTCGGAAATACCTCGAAAACTCCCGAGACCTTCACTTCTCTCAAGGGAAGCGAGGCGGGATACGTCCTCGGAGCCCTTGACGGGAACGTGATCCTTTGCGGTGACGGCGGACTTGTCGTCAAGGCGGCAAGAGAGTTTATCAGCCTCCTCTTCCCGAAGGGAAGTGAAAAGGTCTCGCTTGAGCTTGCGGACGCCAAGGTGACGGCTTTTGCAAAGGCTACCTATCCCGCGCTTGACGATTTCGGCACAAAGCCGATCGCTCTCACCGATCAGCAAAATGCGAGTATAGCGGTATATGATCTTTCGTCGGGTAAGGAACCGATCCATAAATACGAATTCAAGCCGAAGACCTCGAATGGATTCTCGCTTAACGGTTACGGCAACCGCGTTGACGAGGCCCGTCTGCGCTACAGCGAGAAGTGGGGATCATATATCATTATGTTTACCTCGTCTGCGGGCTACGTCGGAGTTGCGGGATATCCTTCGGAAAAATGTCTCTGGCAGGTCGAGCTCAAGGGCACCTCGCCACACTCGATCGAGTATCTGCCGAGCGGCATGATCGCGGTCGCGTCCTCGGGCGGCAGCGACACCTCGAAGGGCTTTATCAGACTTTACGCCACCGATAAAGGCAAAGGAAAGGATCTGTATGCCGAGGCAAGGCTTACGAGCGCGCACGCCGTGCTATGGGACGAGACCCGCGAGATCCTTTGGGCGATGGGAAGCACCGAGATCGTGGCTTACGAGATCGGCGACGATCCCTCAAATCCCTCTCTTACAAAGATCACGACCTACGGCTGCAAGGATATGAAGGGTGGCCACGATCTCTCCGCGATCTGCGGAAACGACGATCAGGTCTGGGTCGGAGGAAGCATCATCCGCGTTTTTGACAAGACCTCGGGCAAGCTGATCTCGAATTACGCGGGCTCGAGTCAGATCGATTCGGGCAACGTCAAGTGCATCTGCTCCTTCCCCGACGGAACGGCGGCTCGTACCGTTGCGACGGGAGTTTATGCATCTCACAATACCGACCGCTTCTATCTTTACGAATTCCACGGAAGCGTTGCGATCTGTGTCGGATATATTTTCGAGGGCAGAGCCTTCTATAAGGCGCGAAGCTTTTACGCGGAATATAATTGAGGTACATAATGAACATTCAAGGCTTTAATAAACTTACACTTCTCGACTACCCCGGGCTTACCGCTTGCACCGTCTTCACGGGCGGATGCGATCTGCGTTGCCCCTTCTGCCATAATTCTCCCCTCGTTCTCGATCCGAGAGGCACCGAGGGCTATACCGTCGACGAGGTGCTTGCGCATCTCCGCAAGCGCAAGGGTATCCTTGAGGGCATCTGCGTCAGCGGCGGTGAGCCTCTGCTTCAGCCCGACCTCGAGGATTTCCTCCGCGCGATCCGCGACATCGGAGACTACAAGATAAAGCTCGACACAAACGGCACGCACCCCGAGCGTCTCGCGCACGTGATCTCGGAGGGACTTTGCGACAAGGTGGCGATGGATATCAAGAATTCGCCCGAAAAATACGCGCAGACAGTCGGTGTCAAGAATTTCGACGTCGAGCTCATCCGAGCCTCGCTCTCATTCATAATGCTTTCGGGTATTGACTATGAGCTGAGGACGACCCTCGTCCGCGAGCTCCACGACGCCGATTCTATGCGCGGCATTGCGGAATTTATCCGCGGCGCAAAGGCTTATTACCTCCAGAATTTTGTCGATTCCGGCGCGGTCATGTACGGCGGGCTCCACGGATTCGATCGGAATGAAATCGAGGCTTTTGCCGATATCGTAAGAGATTCGGTCGGGCTCGTCGAAATTCGGGGCGTTGACTGACGTTATTGTTGAAACTAACCAAAAATCAAGAATATTTACTAGATATTGTGCTGATTTTTTAAAATCGGCACAATATCTTGTTTTTAGGGGTTGACAAATACCACAATATATAGTATAATATAACTCGCCACGCTAAAACCCAAACACTACATATAGATTTAAATAAAGGAAAGGAACAAAAGCATGTATCAGGTAGTAAAAAGAAACGGCAAAACAGTTGATTTCGACATTTCAAAGATATCCAAGGCGATAACGCTTGCATTCGAGGCTTGCGACAGAAAATATAATTCCGACGTGATCGATCTTATCGCCATTCGCGTCACCTCCCACTTCGAGCCCAAGGTAAAGGACGAGAAGATCGCGGTTGAGGACATTCAGGACAGCGTTGAGTCTGTTCTGGCGCAGGCAGGCTACGAGGACGTTGCCAAGGCATACATCCTCTACCGCCGTCAGCGCGAGAAGCTCCGTAATATGAAGTCCACCATCCTTGACTACAAGGCACTCGTCGACTCTTACGTTAAGAGCACCGACTGGAGAGTTAAGGAGAACTCGACCGTAACCTATTCGGTAGGAGGACTTATCCTCTCGAACTCGGGCGCGATCACCGCAAACTACTGGCTCTCCGAGATCTATGACGACGAGATCGCACAGGCTCATCAGAACGCGGATCTCCATCTCCACGACCTCTCTATGCTGACCGGCTACTGCGCAGGTTGGTCGCTCCGTCAGCTCATCGAGGACGGTCTCGGCGGAATCACGGGCAAGATCTCCTCTGCTCCCGCAAAGCACCTCGCTACCCTCTGCAACCAGATGGTCAACTTCCTCGGTATTATGCAGAACGAGTGGGCAGGCGCGCAGGCGTTCTCCTCCTTCGATACCTATCTCGCTCCCTTCGTAAAGACCGATAACCTTAGCTACGATCAGGTCAAGAAGTGCATCGAGTCCTTCGTTTACGGCGTGAATACTCCCTCCCGTTGGGGTACTCAGGCACCCTTCTCGAACATCACCCTCGACTGGGTATGTCCTCCCGACATGATTGATAAGCCCGCTATCGTCGGCGGCAAGGAGCAGGACTTCACCTACGGTGACTGCAAGAAGGAAATGGATATGGTCAACAAGGCGTTCATCGAGATCATGATCGAGGGCGACGTCAACGGCCGCGGATTCCAGTATCCCATCCCCACCTATTCGATCACCCGCGATTTCGACTGGTCGGATACCGAAAACAACCGCCTCCTCTTCGAGATGACCTCGAAGTACGGCATTCCCTATTTCTCGAACTACATCAACAGCGATATGGAGCCGAGCGACGTTCGTTCGATGTGCTGCCGTCTGCGTCTTGACCTCCGCGAGCTTCGCAAGAAGTCGGGCGGTTACTTCGGTAGCGGTGAGTCCACGGGTTCCGTCGGCGTTGTTACCATCAATATGCCCCGCCTCGGCTACACCGCCGAGAATGAGGAGGATTTCTACCGTAAGCTCGATAGACTTATGGACATCGCGGCTCGTTCGCTCAAGATCAAGCGCGACGTTATCACCAAGCTCCTTAACGAGGGTCTCTATCCCTACACCAAGCGTTACCTCGGCACCTTCAACAACCACTTCTCGACCATCGGTCTTGTCGGTATGAATGAGGCTTGTCTCAATGCCAAGTGGATCAAGAAGGATCTCACCGATAAGAAGGCGCAGAAGTTCACTCAGGACGTTCTCAACCATATGCGCGAGAGACTTTCCGACTATCAGGAAATGTACGGCGATCTCTACAACCTCGAGGCAACTCCCGCAGAGTCGACCTCCTACCGTCTTGCTAAGCACGACAAGAAGAGATATCCCGATATCATCACCGCATCCCAGGGCGAAACTCCCTACTACACCAACTCCTCCCACCTCCCCGTAAGCTTCACCGATGACGTATTTGCGGCTCTCGATATTCAGGACGAGCTCCAGACTCTCTACACCTCGGGCACCGTATTCCATACCTTCCTTGGCGAGAAGCTTCCCGACTGGAAGGCAGCTGCTTCCCTCATCCGCAAGATTGCTGAAAACTACAAGCTTCCTTACTACACTCTGTCCCCCACATACTCTGTCTGCTCCGAGCACGGATATATTGCAGGCGAGCACTTCTCCTGCCCCAAGTGCGGTAAGGTTACAGAGGTTTACAGCCGTATCACCGGTTACTATCGTCCCGTTCAGAACTGGAACGACGGTAAGTCGCAGGAATATAAGGAAAGAGTTGAGTACGATCCCGAGATGTCGATGCTTCACTTCGAGGACAGAGGTCACGGAAACGTTACCCGCGGCACTGTAGCTCCCACTGCAGACGCCGTTTACGAGGACGGCAAGATCGTTCTCTTTGCAACCAAGACCTGCCCCAAGTGCAAGATCGCGGCTTCTCTCCTTGAGAAGGCGGGCATCGAGTTCGAGAAGGTCTACTTCGAGGATGATCCCGACTTCGCGAAGAAGTACAACACCCGTCAGGCTCCCACCCTGCTCTATATCGTAGGCGAGGACTTCACCGCGTTTGCCGATATCGCGGGCGTCAAGGAGTTTATCAAGACTACGGCTCAGGCATAAAGCATCAAGGGCAGACTCATATAAAATGGGTCTGCCCTTTTAAGTGGTCAGTGGTTAGTGGTCAGTGAATAGGAAATTTTCGCTGTCGCGAAAATAATTAATTGAAAAGAGAAAGATATGAAGGATATTATTATAATCGGAGCGGGTCCTGCGGGACTGACCGCGGCAATTTACGCGGTTCGCGCGGGAAAGAGCGTTACCGTTATTGAAAAATCTACCTTTGGCGGACAGATGACCTTTTCGCCGAAGATCGAGAATTATCCCGGGTTTTCCGAGATCTCGGGCAACGAGCTTGCCGATAAGATGGTAGAGCAGGCGCTCGGACTCGGCGCGGAGATCGAATGTGCGGAGGTCACCGCAATCTCATATGACAAGTACGGAAAATTCTATACACTCGAGACTCCCGACGGCGATTTCAAGGCTAAAAGCGTGATCGTAGCGGTCGGCTCGCACCACCGCAGACTCGGAATCGCGGGTGAGGAGGAGCTTGTCGGCCACGGCATTTCCTTCTGCGCAGTTTGCGACGGCGCGTTCTACACGGGCGGTGAGGTTGCCGTTATCGGCGGCGGAAATTCGGCGGCTGTCGAGGCACTTCTGCTTGCGAAGATCGCAAAGAAGTTGACGATCGTGCAGAATCTCGCCGACCTTACCTGCGAGGCGAGCACGGCGGCAGAGCTGAGGTCAATGGAGAACGTCGAGATCATATACAATACCGTTGTCGAGGAATATCTTTCCGAGGGCGGCGAGCTGAGCGGCATCATCGTCAAGAATACCGAAACGGGTGACTTGACCAAGCTCAAGCTCGACGGCGTTTTCCTCGCGGTCGGGATGGCACCCGCAACCGAGATCTTCAAGGATCTCGCGCCCATTGATCCCTACGGCTACCTGATCGCGTCGGACGACGGCGATATGGGCTGCGGAGGCATCTTTGCCGCAGGCGACTGCCGCAAGAAGGGCGTCCGCCAGATCTCCACAGCAACCTCCGACGGTGCTTGCGCGGCTCTCGCGGCTTGTAAGTACGTGGATTCCCTGTCGTAAAGAGTGCTGGACTTTTTGTGCAGTTGTTGGACATTATGGGAAGTGACTAGTGACTAGTGACTAGTGGCTAGTGGAAGGAAAATTTTCGCTGAGGCGAAAATTACCGATTAATAATTTTGTATTGTGCTCATGAAATATAGTGCGGTACAATAATTAAACAAATAAATAGAAATCTCGGATACTTTGAAGTTTACGCTTCTTAATATCCGAGATCGTTTTATTTAGATATTAAATTAACTGATTTAATAACGGATTATCAACGCTTAATTGAATTATCAATAGGAATAATTTCCGAAGGAAGTGAGGAAATTTCTACCTTCCACTAGTCACTAGTCACTAGTCACTAGTCACTAGCCACTAGCCACTTTATATTAGAACCACTTGTTAATAACTTCGGCTTCAGCCTTGGCAAGGCGTGCGAGGCAGTCGGAATCCTGCAAAAATGCCGAGTCCTCGGGGTTGGTATGGAAGCCGTGCTCGATGAGGAAGGCGCGCTTGCAGCCCGATGCGGCGGCGGAGCGGAGAACTCCGTAGTAATCGATCGACTCGTTATCGGGGTAGCGGCGGGTCTTGATTCCGCGGTCCTCGGTGCCCATCGTGCGGACGACGGCATCGGTCAGGTCGCGCGCGATAGGAGCGTTGCCCTCGCAGTCGGAAACCGAATAGAAGGTCTCGGCGCCGCGAACCTTGGGATATCTCTCGTCGGAAGGATTGCCGCCGGGGGCATTCGAGTGGATCGAAAGGAACATTACTGCGCCGAGCTCGCCCGACATAGATCCGCGCTCGACGAGCCCGGGATCGTCCTCGACCTTGTTTCTCGTCATTCGGACGTCAAATCCGAGAGCCTCAAGCTCTGCCTTGAGGAAGGAGGAGAGGATGAAATTCTGTGTGCCCTCGTAGAAGCCCGCGCGGGTGGTGTGGGGGTTGCCGAACTGTCCGTGTCCGGGGTCAAGAATGATGATTCCGCGTGTTTTTTCCATGATTTTTACCTCTTAATCAGAATTTTTGCCCGCGCCGAGTTTGCTTACAGCCTCTCGCAGGTCGGGATAGGATTCGAGTGTGGGTGATGCGTTGAGGATGGAGTGCGCGTCCTCGGTTGCATTTGCAAAGATCGATGCGTCGCCGCAGAGGTCGGCAAACTTGAAGCGCAAGCCGCCGCTCTGACGGATCTCGTCCGAATTGGTCGAGAGGAAGTCGCCGGGTCCGCGCGCCTGAAGGTCAGCCTCCGCGATAGCGAAGCCGTCGTAGTTGTCCTTCATAACCGAAAGACGCTTTCGTGCGGTCTCCGCGCTGTCGTCCGAGACGAGGATGCAGTAGGATTTTCTCTTTCCTCTGCCGACTCGTCCGCGAAGCTGATGAAGCTGTGAAAGACCGAAACGCTCGGCGTTTTCGACGATCATCAGCGATGCGTTCGGTACGTTGACTCCGACCTCGATTACCGTCGTCGATACGAGAACGTCGATGTCGCCGCATTCAAAGGATGTCATGATCGCTTCCTTTTGGTCGCTCTTGAGCTTGCCGTGGAGGAAGGCGATATTCAGCTCGGGCAGAGCCTCGCTGAGCTCTTCCGCGAACTTGATTGCCGCCTTGAGGGGCGGTTTTTGTCTGATTCCGTCGTCCGTGATATCAAAAAGATCGACCTCGCCGCCGTCCTTTTCCTCAATGGCGGGGCAAACGACGTATATTTGTCCGCCCTCGGAGGCGGTTTTTTTGATGAAATTTATGAGACGCGGGCGGTATCCCTCGTCAACGACGAAGGTGTCGACCCTCTGCCTGCCGGGAGGCATTTCGTCGATGCGTGAAATGTCGATGTCGCCGTACATTACGAGCGCAAGCGAACGCGGGATCGGGGTCGCCGACATCGATAGCAGGTGCGTGCCCTTGGATTTTTCCGTGAGTGCCTGACGCTGATTTACGCCGAAGCGGTGCTGTTCATCTGTTACAACGAGCGAGAGTGCCGAGAACTGAACGCCCTCGGAGAGGAGCGCGTGTGTACCGATGACGATAGGAAGACGCGAGGATTCGTCCTCTGCCGACAGTGCGGAGTAGATGCGGCGTTTTTCCTTTGCGGGGGTTGCGCCGATGAGGAGCGCACATTCGATTCCGAGCTTGCCGAAGAGAGCGGAAAGATCCTCGTAGTGCTGACGCGCGAGGATCTCGGTCGGTGCCATAAGAGCCGCCTGCCGTCCGCTCATAACCGCGATCAGCATTGCAGAAGCCGCAACGATCGTCTTGCCGCATCCGACGTCTCCGATCAGCATACGCCGCATAGGAGTCTCTTTCTTCATATCCGCCGCGATCTCGGTGATCGAACGCTTTTGCGCCGCCGTCAGCTCGTAGGGGAGCTGTTTCAGAAGTGGGGAGATGTTCTGCTTTGTGCAAGCAACCGAATGTCCCTCGCGCTTTCGCTTGCCCTGCATTGCGATCGAAAGCGAGAAAAGGAAGAATTCGTCGTATATCAGACGCCTCTTTGCCGCCGCGAGTGCCGCATAATCCTCGGGATTATGGATGTTTCGGACGGCGTATGAAAGTGTGCAGAGTGCGCGCTTGCGGCGGATCTCGTCGGGGAGCACGTCGGTCGGCGCACCGCAAAGCCTGATCGCCTCGCTGACGTACGCGGCAAGATTTTTCTGCGTCAGTCCCTCGGACAAGGGGTAGACCGCAGTAAAATCGGGCAATCCGCCCTCTGTGTAGGGCTCATATGCGGGCGAGGAGAGCTTGTACGTCATCATATTTCGCTTCGGAACTCGCTCGACAACGCCGAAAAAGCGCCACTCGGATCCCACCGTGAAGACCTGGCGCAAAAAGGGCATATTGAAGAAGACGAGCTCGCAGGAGCCACTCTCGTCGAAGGCGCGGAACTTTACGACCGTCATCCTGCTTTTGAGCCTTGCCGCCTGCGGAGCGGTTGCTACAGTCAGAACGACTGCGGTCTTGCCGCCGTCTGTTCTGGCATCCGAGAGAAGGCGGACGTCGCCGCGATTCTCGTATCTGCGCGGTATGTGCAGAAGCAGGTCCTCGAGTGTCTCGATACCTGCCTTTGCATATGCCGCCGCCTTTGCGGGTCCAACGCCCGAAAGGACTGTTACGGGGGAGGAGAGTGTTACCGCCCCCGTGCTTGTTTTTCTGCTCATTTGTGTCACCCAAGCGTCAAGCTTCCATAGCGTGCTTTATCTCGCTGTAGGAAAAGCCCTGTCGCAAAAGATAGTCGATGCATTTTTTTCTGTTGTCGAGCCCATCGGGAATGCCGCCGT
Organism: Eubacteriales bacterium; assembly: GCA_045632925.1. Lineage (GTDB taxonomy): Bacteria > Bacillota > Clostridia > Oscillospirales > CAG-272 > CAG-390. The sequence goes on from JAZQXP010000018.1 coordinate 63,630, forward strand.
ATTTTTTTAGCATAGCATTCTTGCATATCGGGGCAAAATCGACCCCCGAGAGGTATTCGCGGACCTCAGCGAGTGCTTCGTCCGAGTAGCCTCTGCCGCGGAGATAGGATAATATTCTGCGCGCGCCAATGTTTTTTGCGATCTGCAATTCACAAAGACGCATCGCGTCGCGTGCCTCGTCAAGCCCTATCTCGGAGGAGAGGATCTCGATTACCTCGTCTGTGTATTCGGGTCTGATACCCTTGCCGATCAGCTTCATACGCAGTGCCGACGCCGAATTTGCGCCGTAACCGAGTATTCGTCTGCCGCATTTTACGCCTCTGCAGACTGCGTCGAGGCGCAAAAGGACGTCATATGCTTCGTCGGGGTATTCACCCTTTGAAAATTCGTATTCTCTGAAATGCGAGGAGAGGATATAGAAAGCCTCGCTCTTTTCCTCGCCCTCGCGCTTGATATCGATCCGTATCGCCCCGCCGCCGTCCGAGGCGCGGAGAGAGATGATCTTGATCATCAGAGATCGCCGAGAAGATCGATGTCGAGATCGTCGTCGTCAAGCTCGAAATCTGCGGCATCCTCGTCCGCGAGCTTGTCGCTCATAGAACGGATCTTTGCCTCGATCTCGGCGAAGAGCGCGGGATCACTCTCGATCGTCTTTCTTGCGTTGTCGCGGCCCTGACCGATGCGTTCGCCGTTGTAGGAGAACCAGGAGCCGCTCTTCTGGATGACCTCGAGCGCGACGCCCATATCAACGATCTCGCTCGCGCGCGAGATTCCCTTGCCGTAGAGAATGTCGAATTCTGCGGTGCGGAAGGGAGGAGCGACCTTGTTCTTTACGACCTTGCACTTTACGCGGTTGCCGTAGATATCGTTGCCGGTCTTGAGCTGCTCCGACTTGCGGACGTCGATTCTGACAGACGCATAGAACTTAAGCGCACGACCGCCCGTTGTGACCTCGGGGTTGCCGTACATAACGCCGACCTTTTCGCGGAGCTGGTTGATGAAGATAACGAGACAGTTCGACTTCGATATTGCGGCGGAAAGCTTACGCATTGCCTGCGACATAAGTCTTGCCTGAACGCCGACCTGAGACGAGCCCATGTCGCCCTCGAGCTCCTGACGGGGAACGAGTGCGGCAACCGAGTCGATGACGACAATATCTACCGCGCCCGAGCGAACGAGCGATTCGGTGATCTCGAGAGCGTCCTCACCGCAGTCGGGCTGAGAAACGAGAAGATTGTCGATGTCAACGCCGAGAGCCTTGGCGTAAACGGGATCGAGCGCGTGCTCTGCGTCGATGAAAGCGGCTTCGCCGCCGGTCTTCTGAACCTCTGCTACGACGTGGAGCGCGACGGTGGTCTTACCCGAGGATTCGGGACCGTAGATCTCGACGATTCTTCCGCGGGGAAGTCCGCCGATTCCGAGAGCCATATCGAGCGAGATCGATCCCGTGTGGATCGCCTGCACCTCCATATGTGCGTTTTCGCCGAGACGCATAACCGCGCCCGCGCCGAAATCACGCTCGATCTGCGAGATCGCGGTCTGCAGGGCTTTCTTTTTTGCGTCGCCGTCTGCGGGAAGTGCCGTTGTATTTTTCTTTGCTGCCATTTTAGTTACCTCTTAAAAAACGAAATTTGGAATTCTTTTATTACATTATACAACTATCTTGCCCGTTTGTCAAGTACTTTTTAAAAGAAAAATTCCAAAAGCGGAAAAAAAGAGGTATTCGTTGATTTTATAAATCGACGAATACCGAAAAAATTCCAAAAACGGAATATTTAATTATCTTTTTTGGACTTGACCCGCGTCGTGATGCGCTTGTAGATCCAAAGACCGAAAATCGAGAGCGCGCCCGTGACGGCGAAGATGATCGCCGATGCGAGATAATTGCCCTCTGCGAAGAAGTAGCCGCTTGCGGTCGAGGTGACGATCGAGGGGATGCGCGCGGTCAAGGTGAGAATGAGAAAGTCGCCGAGGTTGAGCGGCGTCAAGCCGACAAAGTAGGTCAGGAGATCCTTCGGCGTTCCCGGTATGAAGAAGAGAAGAAAGATAAGCCGCCTCAGCTTCGTTTCGCTTTTAATAAAGGAAAGATTTTCGATCTGCTCACGCGAAAAGAATATCTCGACGAAGCGCGTGCCGAGCTTTTTGGTCAGCAGAAAGACGGGTAGGGTTGCGATCGCAATTCCGATCAGACAGACCGCGGTTCCGCCGAAAAATCCGAACGAGTATCCGAGCGCGAGCTCGATCAGCTCTCCCGGTATGAGCGCGACGAAGACCTGCAGGATCTGCAGACCGAGTCCGACGGCGTATGATCCCGCGCCGTAGGAGAGGATAATATCGCGCAGAGCCTCGGGCGAGGACGCGATCGCGCTGATCTTATTCCATAGAAAATAAGTAAGAAGCGCGGCGAGGGATGCAACGACAGCCGCCGAGACGAGCGCGAGGATCCTTCGCGGGGTGAAATATCTTTTTTCCTTTGACATCTTTTAAGAGACGAGACGTTCTGCCCTTCTGAGAATAATTTCCTTTGCCGCCTCAAGGTTGTCCGCTGAGACGGTACAGCCCGCTGCCTTGACATGTCCGCCGCCGCCGAAATAGGCGCAAAGCGAGGAGACGTCTACGTTTGAGTTCGATCGAGCCGAAACGCGGTAGCTACCCGATGCCTCCTCGCGGATCGAGAATGCGATCTCAACGCCCGCAACCGAGCGCGCGATGTCGATCAGGGCGTCGAGATCCTCGGATGCGAGTCCGTGAGCCGAGATCTGCTCAAGCGAGATCGAGCATACCGCGATCTTGCCGTTCGATGCGAAGCTGAGAAGCTCGAGCGCCGCCTTTTCAGCCGCGAGTCTGCCGGGGGTCTTGGTCTCGAAGAGGAGACGGTCGATCTCGGCGTGCGAGGGGATGAGGGCGATGAGCTGAGCCGCGGTGCGGTGTGTGGCGGGAGTTACGTTCGAGTAACGGAAGCAGCCGGTGTCCGAGCTGATCGCGGCATAAACCGCGGGAGCGACCGCCGAGGGGATGTAGTCGATGTATCCCATGCGGATCCATTCGCGGGCGATGCGCCAGACGATCTCTCCGGTTGCGGATGCCTCTGCCGAGAGATAGTGATCCGAGAATGGGGTCGAGCGCGCGTGGTGGTCGAAGGAGAGTGCGATCTCGTATTTGCCCTCGAGCAGTCCGAGCTGAGTCGACGCCGCGATGTCAAGGGCGACCGCGCTTACATTTCCCGGGAGAAAATCCTCGGGGAGCTTGTCGACGGTGATCTCGGGATCGAAGCCCGAGCTTTCCGCGATGAAACGAAGTCGCGCGGGAAGGGGATCGGCGCATACGACGTGCGCGCGGCATCCGACCGATGCCAGCAGCGCGGCTGTTGCGTAAGCCGAGCCGATGCAGTCGCCGTCGGGACGAGCGTGCACGAGGAGCGCGAGATTGCCGCGCCGCGAGAGGTCGTAAAGAGCTCTGCAGGCGGCTTTAAAGGTCAGACTGCGCATTATTTGTCACCTTCTTCATCGGAAGATTCGGAGGTGATGCCGAGCCTTGCGGCTCTTTCTGCGCTGTCGGTTTCAACCTTGTGGAGGAGGGAGGAGATATACGCGCCGTTTGCGCCCGAACGGTCGAGGATGAAGGTCAGCTCGGGAGTCTGACGGAGGTCGACAGCTCTTGCGAGCGCGCGGCGGATGAAGCCTGTGCTCGACTTGAGACCCTCTGCGACCTTCTTTTCCTTTTCGCGGTCGCCGTCCGCGCCGAGGAGGGAGTAATATATCTTTGCGAATTTGAGATCGGGCGTAACGTCCGCGCCCGTGATGCTGATAAAGGCGGAGCTGACTCTGGGGTCCTTGACCTCTCGGAGAATTTCCGAAAGAGCCTTCTGGACTTCGTCATTGATCCTGCCGCGTCTGTAGTTTGCCATTTCTTTTTACCTTCTGTATAACTAAATTTTAAGCATATTATTACTATTATAATATAACATAAATTAGAAGAAAAGTCAAGGGAAAATTATGAAATTGTGCAGGTGGCAGATGTTAATAATTCTAAAGATTAACAAGAATAATACGAACCGTTTTTGGTGAGAAAGATCCGCCATCAGTTAGTCAAATTCCTTGAAATGAATAAGCCGACTGTACCGCAAGGGCACAGTCGGTTTGAAGCAGTATATTAGTGTTTCGCCCTCTGCGGAGAGCGACAAGGGCTCTGCCCTTGACCTGCAAACTTTTGAAAAAGTTCGATCAAAACTTTCCGCTGTGTTAGTTTATCAGTTTCCGTAAACGGGCGGGTCGAATTCCATTCTTTCGCCCATATGGTCGGCGGACCAGAGGAGCTTGTTTGCGATCGCAACGGTGCGTGCGGAGGATTCGGGCATATTGCGCTCGGGGGCGATACCCTTCTCGAGACAATCGACGAAGTATTCGATCTCGGCTTCGATGCCTCCGTAGGGTGCCATCTCGATTTTCTCTGCCGAGCCGTCTTCCTTCGAATAAACGGTCACGCCGTTTTCGTCGTAGATGACCGACGCCTTCTCAAATCCTACGCGGTAGGCTGCGTGGAATTTGACTCCCTTGAGCGACCATTCGGCAACCGCGCTGACGGGAAGGTTTTCGTAGTGATACTGTACGAAAACAGTGTCGTGCTTGACAAAGGTCGCCGCCGCAACTGCGGAGAAGGACTTCGGCTCGCCGAAGAGCCAGCGGATCATATCGCAGTCGTGGATGTGGAGGTCGTAGATTACACCGCCCGAAAGCTCGGGCTTCATATACCAGTTGTTCCAGCCCCATCTGGGAGGTCCGCCGAGACGGTCGAATTGCGCGGCGGTGGGCTTGCCGTATCTGCCGTCGTCAATGCAAGCCTTGAGGAACTCGTACTGACGGAAGAAGCGCAGGCACTGACCGATCATAAGCTGCTTGCCCGAGCGGTCGCGCGCCTCGATCATACGGCGGCAGTCCTCTTCGGTGAGAGCCATCGGCTTTTCGCTCTGAACGTGGTAGCCGCGCTCGAGCATCTTGATCGCGTATTCGCAATGAAGGGGAGTGGGAAGGCAGATGTCGATGAGGTCGATCTGCTCGTTTGCGAGCATTTCTTCGAGGTCTGTATAGGTGCGGAAATCACCGCCGAGGCCTGCTTCGCCCGTGTCGATATTGATCTTGACACGGCGCTCGAATGCCTTTGGGTCAATGTCACAGATAGCGACGAGCTTTACGGGGATTCCTCGCTTTTCGAGCGAGAGATAAGAGTTTTTATGCGACTGGGCGATACCGCCGAAGCCGATCATTGCAGCACGGATCATGTATTTTCCTCCGATTAATATAATACTGCATAAAGTATATCACGATTTCGCGCCCGAGTCAAGATTTTTGAGAGAAAAGATTAAAAATTCAGACAACGTCAGCGAGAAGTTTTTGAAGATTCTTATCACATCTGCGTAAGCTTACACAAATGTCTTGCCAATCGTCAAAAAATATTGTATAATAAAATAAAAATTCCCTTTTTGAGTGTTGCGGGCATTATTTTTGCTGTCTATTGGGATGAAGGACCTTCACCCGTACGGGTTTCCGAAAGGAGTAATTTATGGAAGACAAAAGAATAATCGAGCTGTTTTGGGAGCGCTCCGAGACAGCTATCAAGGAAAGTGCCGCGAAATACGGCAAATATCTGCGTTACATAGCCTTTCGCGTGCTTGGGGACGAATGTGACTGCGAGGAGATCGAAAACGATACCTATCTCCGCGCGTGGAAATCGATCCCGCCCGAAAGACCGGCCTCGCTCAAGGGCTATCTCGCCGCGATCTGCCGCAATCTTTCGCTCAACCGCTATAATCTGCGGACGGCAAAGAAGAGAGGAGAGCAGGAGATCGCGCTCGACGAGCTCGGTGAATGTGTTACGGGCGGAGAGGGTGAGCTATGCGATGCCGCGGCTCTGCGGATCGCGCTTGACTCCTTCCTTCGATCGCTCGATACGAAAACGCGCGTGATCTTCCTGCAGAGATATTTCTATACCTGTCCCGTCGCCGAGATCGCAAGCCGATATGATATGAAGGAAAGCGCGGTCACAATGCTCCTTTTCCGAACACGCAAAAAGCTCAAAGAACACCTGCATAAGGAGGGAATCGAATTATGAAAAAGCAAGATATCTACAGAGAATTATCGAATATAGACCCCGAATTGATCGCAGAAGCCGATCCGAATGCGCCGAAATCTGCGTCAAAGAATCTGTTCTGGCGCAGATTCGCGCTGATCGCGGCGTGCTTCAGCCTGATCGTGACGTCCGCCTGCCTCGGGATCTTTCTGCCCGGAAAAAATGCCGATGAGGATCTCGGCGCGCTGAACAGGGATAATCTCCCCTCGGAGCTCGAGGCGCACGCGGACAGCGAGTATATCGATCTGATGCTCGCCTTCTACAAGTACGATAAGGAAATGCAGAAGACCTACCGTCCCAACAGAAATTTCCTTGATTATCTTGGAGACATTTTCTTCGGAGGCGGTTTGAATGGCGGAGCAGCCATGGATGGAGAAGTAGCACCGCCGAACGCGTCGGCTCCGTCAAGCGAGGATTTTTATTACAACTCACTGGACGGAAGTGCCAACGAATACGTTGAAACAACGGATAATCAGGTTGCGGGCGTTATCGAAGCCGACCTTTTCAAGCGCACGAAGACGCATATCTTCTATCTCAACCGCCAAAATATGACGCTCAAGGTCTATTCGATCAAGGGCGAGGAGAGTAAGCAGGTTGCCGAATACGCGCTCAACCACGGCTACGAGAATATGCTCTCGCATCTCTACGGCTCGCAGATCTTCCTTTCGGATGACGGCAGTACGCTGACGGTCCTCGGAAGCGGCATCGGTTATACCGAAAACGTGTCGGAAAAGAGCAAGCTCGCGGTAACAATGCTCATCTCGCTCGACGTTTCCGATCCCGAAAATATCAAGCGCAAGGATCATTTCGCCATCAGCGGCGACTATCTCTCGGCGCGACTCGTTGACGGCAAGATCATCTTGATGAGCCGCTATTACGTCAACAAGGTCGACTACGACTACGAGCAGAGCTTCCTTCCCGTGATCGACACGGGTGATGGATTTGAGGCTATGGCAGCCGAGGACATCGTTTTCCCCGAAGAGCTCACCTCGAAGTACTACACGGTCGTAACGCAGGTCGATATGGATAGCCTCGAGCTCGAGGGCGCGATCGGATGCCTCTGTTTCTCGGAGGAGGTCTACGTTTCCGCCGATAAGATATTCCTCACCAGAGCCTACAGCGGCATAGGAGAGGGCGTGGACGACGGCGTAAAATTCGTTGAAAACAAGACTATGACCGAGATCTTTGCGCTCGGCTACGGCGAGGGCGGCTTTAATAAGCTCGGAAGAGTCGACGTCGACGGCAGAGTGAAGGATCAGTACAGCCTTGACGAATACGAGGGCGTGCTCAGAGTGGTCACCACCACGGGCGGAACGAAGTTTATCGGCGGTGAGATCACCGTCAAGGACGGAATTATCGAGACCGACGGCGACAGTATTGCCGTAAACGCAGGAACGAACGCCGCGCTCTTTTGCATCGATCTTTCGAGCTTCGAGATCATCGGCGAGGTACGCGACTTTGCTCCCGACGGCGAGACGGTTGAGTCTGTCCGCTTTGACGGAACGAACGCCTACGTCTGTACCGCTGTCGTCATCACCTTCACCGATCCCGTTTACTTCTTCGACCTTTCTGATATGAGCAATATCACCTATACCGATACGGGCGTCATCGAGGGCTATTCCTCCTCGCTCGTCAACTTCGGCGACGGATTCCTGCTTGGCATCGGCTACGGCGCGACCCGTAATACCCTCAAGATCGAGGTCTACGTCGAGAACGGCGATAAGGTCGAGTCGGTTGCGTCGTATGAAAGAGAATACTGCTCCTTCTCGGAGGATTATAAGTCCTATTTCATCGACCGTGATCGCGGACTCGTCGGCATCCTGATCGAGGATTCGAGCAACGTGTATCTGACGAACAGATATATTCTCCTTGCATTCGACGGCTATAAGCTTGTCGAGGTCCTTGACGAAGAGATGGGACAGAAAATCGGCGATCCCGGCGCCGCACGCGCGACCCTCGCGGATGATTACATCTATATTATGCACCTCGACGAATTCAAGGCGGCGAAGGTTTATAATTAAGGAGCGGCTAGTGACGAAAAAAGTGACTAGTGGCTAGTGGAATGAGAATTCCTCACTTCGTTCGGAAATTGTATTAATAAAAAATCTCGGATATTATGAAGCGTAAAAACTTCGTAATATCCGAGTTTCGTTTTGTGCCTTGTTTGTTGTACAGTACAGACTTTGCTCTCCTCAACCACCGCTTCACGCGGTCCCCCTTCCCCGCTGGGGAATGTAAAGGGGCAACGTCGCTAATTCAATTTGAGCGACGAATATCGTTCAAACTTATAATTTTATATACCAAATTGGAAGATTTTTATTGAAATTAATTTGCTTAAACTCCATCGAAAGTGCATATTATTCTTAAATAAAATATTCCAATCTGCTTTGAAT
>JAZQXP010000019.1:0-11804 GCA_045632925.1 Eubacteriales bacterium
GTAATTCCATCCCTGCTCCTTCTCAACCGAATTCCATTGTTCCACGGTTCCGGCGAAATCGAGACTTGTAAGCTTGGGACAATCGTTAAACACGATCGTTCCGATCTTTTTCACATTGGCGTGCATCCTGAAGCTTTGCAGAACATCGCAACCCAAAAACGCGCCGGTAGATATCTCTGTCACCGCCTCGGGAATTATAATCTCCTCAAGACTCTTGCAATACGAAAGAACGCCGAGAGTCAATTCGGTCAGATTCTTCGGGAGCGTGATCTTCTTGAGGGACGTGCAGTACACAAAAGCTTCGTCGCCTATGTGGGTTATGCTGTCGGGCAGGTCGACCTTCTCAATCCCCTTGCATTCCGCAAAGGCTTTGTTTTCTATAGTTGTCACCGTATCGGGGACAGCCACACTCTTTACCCTGTCATAGCCTGCGAGTGCCTCTTTTCCGATCGCGGTCACGGGGACTCCGTTATACGTTGACGCAACGACGATATCCTCGTCGGTACACGTTCCCATTCCGAAAAGCCACGCCGACTTGCCGTCCTCCGAGAGCTTATAAACAAGTCCGCGCGAGCCGTCGTATTCGGGCTCGGGAGAAGCAGTCGTGCCGTCGTAGAGAGGCTCTGTGGTCTCGTGCGTGGGCTCGGGCTCTGTGGTCTCGGGGGCGGACGACTCGGGCTCGGGGGAGCTTGTGATCTCCTCGCTCGTGATCTCGGGAGCGAGAGTCGTATCTCCGCCCGTGGTCTCGCTGTAGCCCGCAAAATGCAGATGATTCTGAATGATATACGTGACCGCCGGGATGAACGCGCTCAGCAGAAGCACTGCCGCGACGAGCGCGGTGATATACTTGATCTGCTTTTTCGGGTCGATCTTCGCGCCCGCAGCACCGCTTACGGGGACCGACTTATAATATTTCTTCGTCTTCTCAATGTACTTCGGGTCGATATAATCAAGCATCTCGAGAAGCCTTGTATCTCTGTAGCCCTTCATACTATGATCCCCTCCTCGCTGAGCATTTCCTTGAGCTTTTTGCGCATACGCATCACGGTGACCTTGACCTTACCCTCGGTAAAGCCCGTCCGCGCGCAGATGCTTGCGTAGCTCTCGCCAAACCAAAAACGCATAATAAAGATCGTTCGGTCGCCCTCGCTCGAGCGGTCGAGAAGCTTATTGAGCACCTCTCCCGCGCGCTTTGAGTCGTAATCCGCGGCGAGGTCGCTGCCGTCGTCAAGCATCATAAGTATCTCGTCGCTGACGAATTGCACCTGACCGCCGCGCTTCCAGGCGTTGTTTGAACGCGAACGCTGCTGTGAAATTTTTCTGATAATACCCGAGAGGTAAGCAAAGAAGCTTTTCGGCTTCTCGGGAGGTATGTTGTTCCAGAGAGCGAGCATCGCGTCGTTTATGCATTCCTCGCGGTCCTCGCGGGATGACAGATAGTTTTTCGCAAGATAATGGCAGAAGTCGCCGTACTTCTTCTCTGTCTCGCGGATGGCGTTCTCATCGCGCTCCCAGAACAATTCAACTATTCTTTCGTCCTTCATTGACTGACCTCCTTTTTAGTATCCAATTGTAAAACTGCGTTTTACAATTGAAATCCGCGCGGCGGGGTACGCGCGCTTATCTCCGCTTGCCGAAAACTCTGTTTTCGACAGCTCCCCTCGGCGCGCGGGCTCGCCCTGCTCGCCTTAGTGGTGTTTTTTCGTCGGCAAAGCCACCGAAAAAACCTTTTCAATTGATTTGCAGTTGTTTACATTCGGTCAAATAATGGATTTGATAGAACTGTCCTTCACTAATTAAGTTGCATTCTCTGCCTCAAAGGTAACAGGTTTTATCAGAAAAAATTGAAAAAACCGAAGATTTGTGATTTTGCACAAAAGGAAGGGGCTGGTTTTGTGCATTTACACGATCATAATAGCACGAAAAGTGAGATTTGTCAAGAGAAAAGTAAAGGAAATATTTTATTGAAAAAGCTTGCCCAAAACGTAAGCAATCACTCTCTGCCCGAAGCTCGTGTGACAAAACATAAAAAAGCGCGATCGCGGGCTCCTTCCACCACACGTTCGTGTGGTCCCCCTCCCTCCCGGAGGGAGGCTAAATGGGTCTTCCGAATCTCATCGCGTTTCAGCGAACATCGTTCCATTATACACCCCAAAAAACTAAATAAAAATTTTCTTGAAAAGGTTTACCCAAACTCCATTGTAAGTGCAAACTGAAAAAATAATATTCCTATTTAAATATACAAAATTACAGATACAAACGATATTCGCTGTAGAAACATCGAAATTTGCGCGAATTCCTTTACCTCCCTCCGGGAGGGAGGGGGACCGCCGCTTGACGGCGGTGGAAGGAGCCCGCGTTTGCATCTGTTTATGATTCAAAGCAAAACCTTCGGGCAGAGAGTGATATATAAGTTTTCCCGAAGGGAGAACGCAGAATACACAACCATTAATCAATGATATGAATAAAACAGGACTGAGTCAAAAAAGCTCGACTCAGCCCCATATTACTCAATTATTCAATCTTAAGGATTATTTACTGCGGGTACCGCGCTGAGCTCGCCCGTCTTCACGTTGATCGCGTAATAGCCCTTTTCCGTGATCTTATATCCGTCATTCGGATCGGCGTACTCGATGCTCGCCATAATATAGTCGCCGACTTTGCAAAGCAGAGACATATTCATATTCTCACCCTCGAAGATAAGCTGCTTATTCTCGCCGAGCGCGTCGGTTAAATAAAGGTAGGTCGTTCCCTTGTGCTTTATCTCTCCGTCGAGCTTTTCCTTGATCGAATCGTACCACGCGGTGTTGATATCAGCTTCGGTCATCTCGGGATAGAGCTTCATAATATACGCGGTCTTGTGACTCATATATTCCTTATACTCGTCGATATTGCTCTTTGTCACGTATCCGATCACGCCCGAACCAACGAAGATCGAAGAGATCGGCGTGCCAAGATCGATCTTTTTTATTGTATCAGAGGTAAGATCATAAACGCGCGTGTTGCATCCGTCCTTTGCATAATCGCTCTCCACCGCCGAATATGCATAGGTTCCGCAGAGTATTACGGTATCGAAATCGAGCACGGATTCCTTCTTCAGTTCACCGCCCCTGTAATCTGTCGTCCAGATATTGGCAGGATCAAAGAGTCCCTTTCGGGGTCCTGTAAAGATAATGCGCTTGTTGGTGATTCCGATAAAGTTCAGATCCTCGGGCTCCTCGAACATAAATACAGCCTCGTCGGTCACGGGATCATAGGACATAATGGAAGAGTTCTTGTACGTGGGATTCTTCGGATCGGTAACGTCGATCTCATTCACTGTGTAGTAAACCTTACCGTCCATAAGCAAAGCACCGCCGGGATACTTGATGCTGCCGTTTTCTTCCGTCTTCTCGCTGATCACTCTCGACTCACCGGTTTTCATATTGTAGATACCGAGTCTTTTGCCGTTGGGACCGTAATTGCTGCCGCTCTGGGTGCTTGTCTCATACATCAGCCAATCTCCGAACGCGTCAATGTAATTAAGCATCCACTTGTTCGGCAAAAAAAGCGGGCAGGACATACTTGAATGATCGCATTCGGTGTCGAGGCAAACTCTTGAGCTCTCCTTCGTCTCGGGATCGTATTTAGCAATACGATCGCCGCCCGAGTTAAGATGCTCGACAAAAATCCACGAGCCCTCGTATTCTATTCCTGCACCTGCCGAGCCATAGTAAACGATATTGCCCGTACTGAAATATTCATCGGGGAGTGCTTCCTCGGGGGCTTCTGTTGTATCGGGATCGCCCGATCCCGCACCCGCAAGCATATCGGGAAGTCTTCCGATAAGATTCGCCGCCAGCGGTATTGCAGCACCCATCAGCAACAGACACGCGGCGAGGATCGCGATCTGCTTGAAGGATCTCATCTTATTGAACCTGACCGCAGTACCTGCTGCGGGTCTCTCCTTAATTTTGTTTGCGGCTTCGGCAACAAAACGGTCGTCGATATGATCGAGCGCGCCGACGAGCCTCTTATCTGTGTGTTCGCTATGTCTTTTCAATTCAAAATACCCTCCTTCTTGAGTCTTTCCGAAAGCTTGATGCGGATGCGCATCAGTATCGATTTCACCTTGCCGACGGTAAATCCCATATCATACGCAACGTCGGATACCTTCTCGCCGAAATAGTAGCGCAGAACGAAGACCTCGCGCTCGTGCTGCGGTAGCTTTCCGAGAAGATCGTTTATGATCTCGCCCGCTCTTTCCGACTCAAATCTCTCGGCAAGGCTGACCGAATCGGGGATCGTCTCGAGAAATTCCTCGCCAACGTCGGCAAAATTCGAGCATCTCCGCCAGATATTCTCGGATCTCGACTTCTTGAGCGCGAGATTGCGAATGATCTTTGCGATATAAGCCTTGAGATTTTGCGGTTTTTCGGGCGGAATATTGTTCCAGAGCACGAGCAGCATTTCGTTGAAGCATTCCTCTCGATCCTCACGCATCGAAAGAATATTCGAGCTGACCGTGTGGCAAAACGCTTCATATTTGATCTGCACCTCTCCGAGTGCCTTTTCCCTGCGTTCAAACAGCAGATCAATTATTTCGTCATCTCTCATCCGCGATCTCCTTTCTTGTTGATTTTCGATCAGGGCCCTTCACTTATCAAGTACCACAAATCGGCAATTTGGTTTCAGCATTTTCGAAAGATCGTCTACTTGCACAAAGAAGAGGGTATTTTTTTGTGCAATATTAATAATACCACAAGTGTCACGAATTGTCAATATACTTATTGACAATCAAAACCAATTGTGTTATAATTATAATGAAATAATTTAGCTATGAGGTACATATTAAAATGAAAAGAATTTCCGAAAGATTTGCCGAAAGAAACTATGATTTTATCGTCGTCGGCGGCGGTATGTCGGGCGTTTGCGCCGCTATCGAGGCTGCACGCTCGGGCGCGAAGACCGCGCTCGTCCATGCCCGTCCCGTCCTCGGCGGTAACGCATCGAGCGAGGTCAGAGTTCACATCTCGGGCGCAGACCACGGTATGGAGAAGCCCGACTTCGCCGAAAGCGGTCTCCTTTACGAGCTTATGCTCGAAAACAAGGCTCGCAACGAGCATTTTTCCTACTCGATCTGGGATATGATCCTCTTCGAGGCGGCTAAGAACACCGAAAACCTTACCGTTTACTACAACACCGTCCTCTACGACTGCGAGACCGAGGGCGATCGCATCACCGCCGCTCTCTGCGTTCAGGAGACGACCGAGATGCGCTACCGTCTGACCGCTCCCCTCTTCGCAGACTGCACGGGTAACGGCACGCTCGGCTACTACGCGGGCGCAGAATACCGTCAAGGAAGCGAATCGAAGGCTGAAACGGGCGAGCTTGACGCTCCCGAGGTAGGCAACAACGAGAGAATGGGCAACACCATCTTCTTCCGCGCGCGCAATATGGGTCATCCCGTAAAATTCACTCCCCCCTCCTTTGCAAAGAAATACACCGAGCACGACCTGCGCTTCCGTATGCATTGCGCGAACCACAAGGTCGACTTCTCGGGCTGTAAGGACCCCGAAAAGAACGAGGCTTGCGGCGGAGTTTCGGCTCGCGGCGTTGACTATGGCTATTTCTGGATCGAGCTGATGGGTGACAAGGACGACATCATCCCCGATTACGAAAACATCCGCGACGAGCTCGTTGCATCCCTCTACGGCGTTTGGGATCACATCAAGAACGGCGGCGACCACGGCGCGGAGAATCACGACCTCGAATGGGTCGGTATGCTCCCCGGAACACGCGAATCGCGCCGTCTGATGGGCGATTACGTCCTCAATGAGACCGATATTCTCGACAACCGCATCTTCGAGGATGCCGTTGCATACGGCGGCTGGTGCGTTGACCTCCATTGTCCGCACGGTCTGCTCGACACCGACATTATGCCCTCGGGTGACTGCCGCTTCTACGACGGCGTTTACACCATTCCCTACCGCTCCTACTACTCGAAGAACGTCTCCAACCTCTTTATGGCGGGCAGAAATATCTCGGCGACCAAGCTCGGTATGTGCTCGACCCGTATCATAGGCTGTTGCGCCGTCGGCGGACAGGCTGTCGGTGCGGCTGCGGCACTCTGCACTAAGTACGGATGCGATCCTCGCGGACTCGCACCCCACGTTCCCGAGCTTCAGCAGCTCCTTCTCCGCCGTGACTGCTTCATCCCCGGCTTCAAGAACGAGGATATCCTCGACCTCGCGCGCACCGCAACCTTCACCGCGACCTCCGCGAAGGCAGGCAGCGAGCCCGCAAAGGTCACAGACGGTATCTCCCGCAGACTCGGCGACGACTCCCACGGCTGGGAATCGGACGGAATCCGTGAGGGCGGCGAGGTGCTCACGATGTCCTTCGACTCGGAAAAGACGATCTCCGAGATCGCGCTGACCTTCGAATCCGACTTCAACTACCCCATCCGCGTAACAATGGCTCCCAACCGTCAGGTCCAGCAGCGTCCCGGCGTTCCCGCAGAGCTTGTCAAGGATTACGACGTCGTCTTCAAGAAGAATGGCGAGGTCGTCAAGACCCTCGAGGTCAAGGGCAACCATCAGCGTCACGTCGTACATAAATTCGATCCCACCGACTGCGACACGGTCGATTTCGTCATCCATTCCACCAACGGCGCGGAGAATATCACCGTGTTCGAGGTAAGAGCATATTAATTCGGAGGAAAAAACATAATGAGCTTCAATTTTGATCCCGCAGTTGTCTGCTCCTGCGGAAAGAAACACACCACAGCCGTCGAGCACGTGACCATCGAGGCGGGCGCGATCAACGCCATCCCCGCATACGCAAAGGCATACGGCGCAAAAAAAGCATTTCTCATCGGCGACGTCAACACCTATCCTCTCGCAGGCGACAAGATCACCGCTATGCTTGAGGCAGAGGGCATTTCCTGCTCGAAGTACGTCTTCAAGGAAAGACGCCTCGAGCCCGACGAAAAGGCTGTCGGCTCCCTCGTTCTGCATTATGACGCCAAGAGCGACATCATTATCGCAATCGGCTCGGGCGTTATCAACGATATCAGCAAGATCATCGCATATCAGACGAACACTCCCTACGTTATCGTAGCATCCGCGGCATTTATGGACGGCTACGCCGCAGGCAGCTCCTCCATGGCTATCGAGGGCGTCAAGGTCACCGTTCCCGCAAAGTCGCCCGACGTCATCATCGGTGACATCAATATCCTCAACGGCGCACCGATTCATATGGCTAAGGCAGGTCTCGGCGATATGCTCGCAAAATACGTCAGCATCTGCGAATGGAGACTCTCGAACCTCATCAACGGCGAATATTACTGCGAAGAGGTTGCGGAATTCACCCGTCAGTCGCTCCGCGCTTGCGTAAACGGCGCAAAGGGACTCCTTGAGCACAACGACGAGAGCATGAAGATGCTCTTCGAGGGACTCATCAACTGCGGTAAGGCTATGGACTACGCAGGCTGCTCTAGACCCGGCGGCGGAGTTGAGCACTATTTCTCGCATATCTGGGATATGAGAGGTCTCGATTTCGGAACTCCCACCTCCTCGCACGGTATGCAGGTCGCTCTCGGCACTCTCAACACCATCAAGTGCTATCAGGAGCTCAAGAACATCACTCCCGACCGCGAAAAGGCTCTCGCTTACGCTAAAAACTTCGACTTCTCCGATTGGAGCGAACAGCTCCGTACCTTTGTCGGCAAGGGAGCAGAGGCTATGATCGCGCTTGAAGCCAAGGAGAAGAAATACGACCTTGACAAGCACGCGGCAAGACTCGAGGTCATCCTCGAGAAGTGGGACGACATCCTCCGCATCATCGACGAGGAGCTTCCCTCGGTCGAGGAATTCGAGGCTATCCTTGATTCCATCGAGGCACCCAAGACCCTCGAGGCGATCGGACTTGATTCCTCCACCCTCGCAATGACCCTCAAATCCACCAAGGATATCAGAGACAAGTACGTCCTCCCCAGACTCCTCTGGGATATCGGCGAGCTTGATAACGTCTGCGAAAAGGTATTCGGTTAAATATCAAAAAAAACACGGCGGAGCCAAAGCACCGCCGTGTTTTTTCAATTGACACCTAATCTAATTCTACAATAAAGTTCTTTCCGGGCCAGTTGCCGTCGTATTTTTCGCTTATCTCCCGGAATTTTTCATAATCCGATGAATCAACCGCGCTGCGCCAGATAAGCTCGCCGTCCTTGGTATAAGCAGAATATACGGTCTCGGTATAGAACAGCATCGTGCTCGATGCATAGCCTTCTAAACCAAAGAATTTGGTATCGTGCTCCGAGAGGATAAGATAGAAATCGTCATACTCTATGGCAGCAGTGACCCGTCCGCCGTCAAAATCGGGAAGGAAGTCTTGTATATACCAATACGGGCGGAGTCTTGTTATCGATTGATATATCTTAGCATCGCTTGTCGGTGCGCTGTCTATGATCTCCGTGCGCTTGATCTCAAGAGTATACTCATACAGATAGAGCTTTTGGTAAGCATAATACTTGTTACCGTTCCTCATGCTTTGTCTTACGTAGAGCACCAACCCATCTTTTTTGGTATATTCAATACTATGAAGAGCATCATATTTTTCTCCGCCGAGAGTTTTCTTGCTGAGTATATTACCCGACTTATCAATGCTGAAAACATAGTAATAATCCGTGTTTAAACCAACAATATTCATGGTACTGCCCGCAACAATATATCCGTTCGGCGTCTCGACAAAGAATCCTATCTCGCTCTTGACATCCAGCGTGATATCGAAAAGGATATTTCCGTCCTTATCGAATCTTACCACGCGGGGATATTTTACGACCTGCTCTGACTTCGATTTTCCCGTTTCAGGATCCATACGGTACGTATAATAGCTGTCATAGCCCGATCGCGTAATATAGGTTCCGTCCGACAGCACTGATATTCTTCTGGGAACAACCACTGTATCTTTAAAGTCTATCTCTGCGATCAACTTGCCGTATATGTTGAAAAGCTCGATGTCGTGAGCCTCGCCCGCATCGGCATATTTCGAAAGAACACCGTTATTGACATAGATATCCTTGAAGAAATTCGTCTTAACGATCTCGGCAAACTCCTCGGGAATCTCGCCTACATGCTTGATATAGTTGAATCCGTCGGGAGACTCGCTGTTTCCGCCATCCTCGGTCACTTCGGGATCAGGCTCGCTCTCAGCGGGCTCGGAAGTGGTCTCGCTATCAATTGCTTCGGTGACATTTTCGCTGTCGATCACCTCGGCGACCGTCTCGCTTTCGGACTCGGAGCCCGCGAGAGTTCCTCCGGGGGTAAATCCGGATCCGCCGGTAATATAGCTGACCACAGGCAGTACAGCCGAGATAAGTACAAGGCACGCCGCAATGGTTATAGCGTATCTTATCGACTTGCGTGTTACTTTTTTGTCCCGCTCGGGCGATCCGCCTACGGGCGGCAGGTCACCGTAATACTCCATCGTCTCGGAAACATAGCGGGAGTCTATATGATTTATGGCTTCAAGAAGCCTCTTGTCTTCAAAAGCTGTATCCTTTTTCAAACCGTAATACCCTCCAATCTGAGCCTTTCCTCAAGCTTTTTCCGCGTGCGCATCAGCATCATCTTGATCTTACCCTCGGAAAATCCCGTCCGCGCCGAGATATTCGAGATGCTTTCGTCAAGCCAATAGCGCATGACGAAGACCGCGCGCTCGGGATTCGGTAGAGTTCCGAGAAAATCATTGATGACCCTGCCTGCTCTTGCCGATTCGTAATTCTGTGCGAGATCGCATCCGTCCTCAAGCATCGAGAGGAATTCCTCGCCTACGATCTGTACATTGCCGCCCCGCTTCCACGCATTGTTCGAGCGCGACTTGTCTATCGCGCGGCTACGGATGATCGTCGTCACGTAAGCGCGTAGATCGAGCGGCTTCTCGGGCGGGATGCGCCGCCAGAGCTCGAGCAAGGTATCATTCACACATTCCTCGCGATCCTCACGGAGTGCCAGAAAATTCGCGGCAACGTAGAGGCAGAGATTTCCGTACTTCTTTTGGGTCTCGCGTATCGCATCTTCATTGCGGGCAAAAAACAGTTCGATTATTTTTTCGTCATTCATAAGCTCGCCTCCCTTCGGGTGTCTTCATCCTATAAGCCGTAAAATGTGGCTCCGTGGTAACGGATTTTCGGAAAATTTTTTCGGAAATATATTTTTTCGGCATATCGCACAAACTCGCGCGGGCGTTTTAGTGCATTATTACGGTACGCTTTTTATTCATTATAATAATAACACGAAGGCGAAGGTTTGTCAATGAAAATCTTCCGTCGACAAGCAATCCGAACAATAAATATCAAAAATAAAGCGGAGCTTGCGCTCCGCTTTATTTTACATTGTGGACGATTCCTCGTACTCGTCGCGGGCGCGGAAGAGGAGCGTAACGCACCAGAGTCCCGCAAGGGCAACGAGCGTATAGACGATACGCGCCCAAAGGCTGTCGTTGCCGCCGAAGAGCCAGGCAACCGTGTCGAACTTGAAGAGTCCGACGCCGCCCCAGTTGAACGCGCCGACGATGGTCAGAATGAGAGCAATACGGTCGATGATCATAGGTAAGCCTCCATATTATTTTGCAACGATCCCTCTTTTCGGGAGCCGTTGTGCTTGAAAATATTATTCACCGCCGCGCGCTTTTCTATTCACCACGGAGAAAATTCCGCCTCTTGCTCAATTTTTCCCTCAAAAAACGAAAAAATAATAAAAAAATCGCATTTTTCTCAAACTTTTTTTCAAAAAAGGGTTGACATTCTTCCGAAACTATGCTATAATATTCAAGCACCAAACGATGGCCCGTTGGTCAAGCGGTTAAGACACTAGCCTCTCACGCTGGGAACATGGGTTCGATTCCCGTACGGGTCACCAATAGAAAAAGCCTCCCGCAAAGCGAGATTCTTTTTCTATTGCTAACTCCATGGAATCAGAACCCCGCGAGCTTTAGCTCGCTATAGTGTGCGGTAATCCGAATTTCACTCAAGCACAAACCCAATCCGCACACAGGGGTTCAGATTCCCGTACGGCTCTTTTTCTCCACGACGCTTCGCGTCGAGCTTTTCTTTTTGCTAACTCTATGGAATCAGAACCCCGCGAGCTTTAGCTCGCCATGGTGTGCGGTAATCCGCATTTTACTCGAGCACAAATCCGATCCGCACACAGGGGTTCAGATTCCCGTACGGCTCTTTTTCTTCCTCTCGCAATGCGAGAGGCTTTTTCTATTGCTAACTCCATGGAATCAGAACCCCGTCTGTTTTCGCTCGCGAAAACAGACTATAGCATGCGGTAAGCCAAATATTATTATCGTACAAATCAAATCCGCACACAGGGGTTCAGATTCCCGTACGGCTCTATTTCTGCTCTCTCGCAATGCGAGAGGCTTTTTCTATTGCTAACTCCATGGAATCAGAACCCCGCGAGCTTTAGCTCGCTATAGTGTGCATATTCGCCTTCGGCGAAAGTCGGGTCTTTCTCGGCGGCTGAACACCGCCGTTTTCTTACGAAAACCGTAAGACCCGCTCATTGTTCCTGTGGAAAATCATTTAGTGCTTCATCTCCCTGTACTTTTCTTTTTCCCAAATTTCCTCCTCCATCTTGACATCCGCGAACTTTCATATTATAATTATATCACTACCTAGCCGTACGGGAGTCGAACCTAATTGCCTCACGGCGATTACTTTTCGCGTATTTCGGCGTGCTTTTACTCGCAAGGTTAATACCTTGCTTCGCAAAATCCCACCAAAATCCATCAAAAATTAATTCGCCGTGAGGTGC
>JAZQXP010000020.1:0-8356 GCA_045632925.1 Eubacteriales bacterium
GAGGAGGGCTTCGTCTACGATTTCAGCATCAGCCATCTTATCGCGGATTCGATCGCCTTCAAACCCGAGACCTTCACCCCCTCCTGGGCGAAGGATTTCACACCCGCGTCCTGGATGCTCGATCCCGAGGAAAAGCTCTACGCTCTGACCTCGCCCACGGGCAGAATGACGGCTGACGCGCATCGCAGCGACGTTCAGAACTACCCCGAAAACTCGCTCGAGGGAATCCTCAGCGCGATCATGATGGGCTGCGACGTTGTCGAGATCGACATCAGACTCACCAAGGACAATATTATGGTCCTGATGCACGACGCATCCCTCAAACGCACGACCGACTGGAACTCGAAGAAGGGTATGAACGGTCTTCCCTCCTCGGATCAGGTCTCGGATTGGACATTCGAGGAACTCAGCCAACTCCGCCTGCTCTATAATGGCAAGGCGACCAAGTACAGGATCCCCACGATGTACGAGGCGGCACTCCTCTTCGCCGGCACGGGATCGCAGATCCATTTTGACTGCAAGGTCTCGGATAACATCCAGAAGAATTCCGACGTTTACCTCCTCGCAGAGACAACGGGATCGAAGCAAGCATTCCTCTACTATTACGGCATCGACACGATGGCGACCTGGCTCTCCTACAACAAGGATGACACCGAGTTCAAGGAATTTGTCAATAAGGCAAGAAACTACCTTAAGCTCAGCGGACACGCGCTCCGCAAGCGCAACTTCGATATGATCGAAAAGCACGGCGACCACGCTGAAGGCTGGCAAAAGGCTTGGGATGAGGGCTACAAGATGACCTTCACCAACAAGATCTACGATTTCTGCCGCTTCGTATCGGCTAATCAAGAGCCAATTCCGCTTCCATGACGAAGCACGGTGATTTTTCCGTAGGCAGGAGCTGCATATTGGCAGGACTGATTCTCATCCTCGCCCTTACAGCCTCCTGCACACGGGAGCCGACCGAAGATACTCCACCGACATCGGAGATCACTTCTGAAGAAGTGACCGAAGCACCCGCGATCACCGAGGAGGATCTGAGCGGCTACGCTCCCCTCTCGCTCATATCAAGCAGATACACCGTGATCTGCGGCAAAAAAGCACCCGATAAAGTGCGCCTCGCCGCAGAAGAGCTTGCGGGCAAGATATCCGATTCCCTCTCCGTCTCCACCGACCTTGAGACAGAAGCCTCGCGGCTTGAGCTGCTCATCGGCGAGACCGACCGTGCCGAATCGATCGAAGCGGCGGAGTCGCTCGGCTGTATGGATTACACGATCCGTATCAAGAACGGCAAGATCGTACTCCTCGGCGGAAGTCCGCTTGCGACCGTGCAGGCGGTCCGTGTATTCACGGAAATGCTCTTTGACGGCAGGATCGAGAACCTCGGCTCGGATTTTGTTTACGATTACGACTACGACAGATACTTTGTCGATTCGCTCGCATTTCATACCGACACCTTCGTCCCCAAGTGGTCGGACAGCTTCACGCCTCCCGCCTGGATGCTTGACTACGACGAAAAGATCCACGCTCTGACCTACCCGAGCGGCAGAATATGCTCGTCCTCGCATCGCGGAGACGTCGAGAATTATCCCGAAAACTCGCTCGAGGCGATCCTCAGCGCGATAATGCTCGGTGCGGACGCGGTTGAGATCGACATCAGACTCACAAAGGACAACGTAATGGTCCTGATGCACGACGAGACCCTCCTGCGCACCACCGACTGGAAGAACAAGCACGGCAAAAACGGCCTTCCGGATTCACCGATGATCGAGGATTGGACCTACGAGCAGCTGCGCGAGCTCCGTCTTCTCTACGCAGGTAAGCCGACGAAGTCAAGGATCCCCACGCTTTACGAGGCGGCGATCCTCTTCCGAAACCGCGCGCAGATCCATTTCGACTGCAAGGTATCCGATAAGATCGACCGCGACACCGACGTCTACCCACTCGCAGAGGAAACGGGTTCAAAATCCAGCTTCTTCTACAGCTTCGGTTACAATACGATGCGCAAATGGCAGAGCTATGACAGCTCCGACGCCGAGTTCAGAGCCTTTATCAAAAAGATAACCATCTGCCTCGCGGTGAACGGTCATTCGCTCCGCAAGTCAAAATTTGCCCTGCTTGCAGAATACGGAGACCATCCGAACGGCTGGAAGACCGCCGCGAACGACGGTTATATGACCGTCTATACCGATAAGATCGAGCTGTTTTGCCGCTTCTCCGCCGCAAAACAGAAACCGATACCTCTTCCATGATATACAACTATAACAAAAAACTGGTCGGTACGGCACAGGCACTCCGAAAAAGAATGACTCCCGAGGAAAAACACCTTTGGTATGATTTTCTCAAAAGACTGCCGGTGACGGTCAACAGGCAAAAGAATATCGGTAATTATGTTGTTGATTTCTATATCGCGAGCGCGAGAATAGTTATTGAACTGGCCGGAAGTTTTCATAACCTTCCGTACCAAAAAGCCGATGACGCCCAAAGAGACGCGGAGCTTGCACAACTGCATATTACCGTATTGAGATACACGAATATTGCAATCAATAAGAATTTCAACGGTGTATGCAATGATATTCTCAAGCATCTCGGGCTGACATTTGATGATTTGAAACCGAGAAAATAGCTTTTGTTAGTCTATCTTTTATGCGGTACAGACTTTGCTCTCCTCATCCACCGTCGTCAAGCGACGGTCCCCCTTCCCCGCTGGGGAAGGCTGATTGAACAACTGCGAACATTTGCTATAGCAATATAGTTACGCTAAGAATTTCATTGCGCTTATCGTATATGTAGTACAGACTTCGCTCTCTTCATCCCCCATTTGCTTGCAAATAGCTCCGCATGGGGAAGGGGGACCGGCGTAGGCCGGTGGATGAGGAGGACATTATTCCACTCAATAAAAAACCAAACGCTGTCTTTACCGTACAGATCTGAATTTTTTTAACCGAATCGGAGAAAGAAAATGATATTTAGCAAGAACTATGACGACATAAATTCTGTCTATGACTTTAGTGAAGGAATTATCAGTGATGTTCGTTGGGAAAACAATACCAACTTGCTAATTGATGTATATTATTTTTCCGATAAACCTATCGGTTTTAAGGACAAAGACATTACCGTTCGCTTCAAAAACTGTTTCTCGGCAAATTTTGATTACGAAAAAATGATGAACTCTGTGCAAGAGTTCAATATCGTCAATCCGCATCCCGAAATAGAAGCTTTCACTATAATAAAGAACAATTCGCGCATAAACGTAACAGTCACCACCAATTTTTCTGATACAATTAAAATTTCTTGCGAAAGTATTTGCATCGAATCAAAAGACTGTTGACGTTCCACCCCCTATGGTTAACGTTCGCACTCATCTTAACGTGTTCGTCGAATGCGAATATCCGAATCCTACGATCCGCAGAAGTTGTCGTTTCGTTTGACTTTTATCCGACGATATTCGCTGTACCAATTACATTGAAGCACAAACCCTTCAGCCTTCCCCAGCGGGGAAGGGGGACCACACGTACGTGTGGTGGATGAGGAGGACATTATATCACCCAATAAACAGCAGAAAACCAAATTAAATCACACTTTTAAAAACCAAATACATATTTTTTGGAGGAAAAAACAATGGCAGACAAATCTATGGCAGGACTTAACAGCTTTGAGGCTCAGGTTGAGACCAAGGTCGACACCACAAAGAAGCTTCGCATCGGTATCATCGGATGCGGCTGGATCGCAGACTCTCACATGAAGGCTTACCTCAATCAGCCCGACGTAGAGATCGTTGCAGGCGCGGACCTCATCCCCGGCAAGGCCCAGAAGTTCTTCGAAAAGCACGGCGTTGAAGGCGTTAAGACCGAATACGCTTCCCACAAGGAAATGCTCGACGACGAGTCCCTCGCTCTCGATGCAGTTTCGATCTGTACCTACAACCGTCAGCACGCAGAGCCCGCTATCTATGCACTCAAGAAGGGCGTAAACGTGCTCCTCGAGAAGCCCTTCACCGTAACTCTCGACGAGGCTGTTGAGGTTATGAAGGCTGAAAAGGAAAGCGGCAAGGTCCTCTCCATCGGCTTCCAGCCCAGACTCGACGCAAATATGCAGATGATCAAGAAGATCTGCCAGTCGGGCGAGCTCGGCGAGATCTACTACATCCAGACAGGTGGCGGACGCCGCCGCGGTATCCCGACCCCCTTCGGAACCACCTTCATCGAGGACAAGACCGCAGGTCTCGGCGCTCTCGGCGATATCGGATGCTACTCCCTCGATATGGTTCTCAACGCTATCGGCTATCCCAAGCCCCTCACCGTTTCGGGTTACAAGTCCAACTTCTTCGGCAAGTCCCCCAACTACTCGGGCTATCGCGCTGACAAGAGAGCTGAATATGCAGAGCTCTTCGGCGTTGACGATTTCGCAGCTGCATTCGTACGTCTCGAGGGCGGCATCGTTCTCGACTTCCGTATTGCTTGGGCAATGAATATGGACACCCCCGGTGACACCATCATCCTCGGCACCAAGGGCGGTCTCCGCATCCCCTCCACCGAGTGCTGGAACGGCTCGGTAGGCGGCCCCATGGAGATCTACCACGAGGTTTGCGGTCAGCAGGTTGAGACCGAGATCCCGATCATCAAGATGAAGGAAGGCCTCTTCGATCTCAAGATCCGTACCTTCCTCGACGCAGTAAAGAACGGCACTCCCGCTCCCGTTCCCTCCTCTCAGATCCTCTACAACCAGGCAATCATCGACGGTATCGCTAAATCCGCTGAGTGCGGCCGCGAGGTCGAGATCATTATCCCCGAGATCTGATGCCGAATCTGACACTCAATTTCCGCCCCGAGTCCCTCGGGGCGGGAACTCCCGTTAATATCTATCTTCCCGACGAGATCGTCGACGATATGCCCGTGCTCTACCTGCTTCACGGTATGCACGGCGACCATAATTCATGGGTCAACGGCTCCGCGATCGGAAGATATGCGCGTGCGCGCGGACTCGCGGTAATTATGCCCTCGGTCGGCAACAGCTTTTACTGCAATATGAAGTACGGCGCAAATTACTACGACTACGTGGCGTGCGAGCTTCCCGAATATATCGGCAAGCTTCTCCCCTTCATCACCCAAAAGCGCGAAAAGACCTTCGTTGCAGGCCTCTCTATGGGCGGCTACGGCGCGATCAAGGTCGCTCTGCGCAATCCCGATCGCTTCTCTGCGGCAGCGGGACTTTCGGGATGCCTCGACATGAACGTCGACGTAAAGGCGGACGATGAGGGATGGCACACCATCGTCACCTCCATCTGGGGTGAGGACTACGAAACCGCTCTTCCCGGCTCGGAGGACGATCTTCTCCACCTTGTCGACAGCTTCCCCGCCGATAAGGAGAAGCCGCGGCTCTATATCGCCTGCGGAACAGAGGATTTCCTCTACAGCCAGAACATCACCTTCAAGAATCACCTCGTGGGCAAGGGCTTCGACTACCTCTACGAGGAAGGCCCCGGAGCACATACCTGGGCGTTTTGGGATAAGTGGATAGTGCCGGCGATAGGATTTTTGTTTTCAGAGATAAAGAAGTAAGGCACAGAAAGTTAATGTTGCCTGTGGCAAGTTAATATCGCGCGAAGCGCGAGTTAAGATCGGCTTGCGCCGAGTTAATGTTCGCCCGAAGGGCGAAGTTTATGGTGAACGGCTCTGGCGGTTTTCCGTAGGAAAATGGAGGCGTAAGCCGACAAGACAGAGTCGAAATTTGCCGAAGGCAAATACTTCCGCCGTGCGGAAATTTTCCTATTAACACACGTTCCGCAAAGCAGGTGCGGCTCTGGCGGTTTTCCAAAGGAAAACGGCGG
Organism: Eubacteriales bacterium; assembly: GCA_045632925.1. Classification (GTDB taxonomy): domain Bacteria; phylum Bacillota; class Clostridia; order Oscillospirales; family CAG-272; genus CAG-390. Next base: position 5,831 of record JAZQXP010000020.1, read on the forward strand.
TGTTCAACCGCCGAGACAGAGTCGCGGCTTGCCGAAGGCAAGCGTCATATCGCACCGTAGGTATATCGTGTGAAACATATCGTATCAACGCAGTTGATATATCACGCGACCTCCGCAGAGGTCGCAACACCGGCAAAACGATATTTAGAACGCTTAATAAAAGGTTCGCGCTCTTTAATTTCCCCTCCCGGTTTACGGGAGGGGAGTAAGGGGTGGGTCCCGATTTGCAGATTCAAAATTACAAGGATATCGACAAAATCTCTATATGGGCGTGCAATTACCTGTATATGCCCGCAGAAAGCACGAACACTCTGTTGCCCAAAGGGTGACAGAGTCAACACTTCCCTACATTCGGGAAGTATTGACTCCGTCCAAAATTCAGAAGCAGAGCTTCAGAATTTTGAAGCAGTTAGCGAAAGCTGAAGCTTTCGTATCAGTACGAGGCTCTGCCTCGTGCTCCGCAAGAAAAACTTTTCGAGAAAAGTTTTTCTTGACTTTTCAAAAGCTTTCGCACTTTTGGAAAAATATTATCAAAGTGAGAAAAAACAAATGTCAGACAAGTCAATGGCAGGTCTTAACACCTTTACTGCGGTAGAGGAAAAGACCGTTGATACATCAAAAAAGGTCCGCATCGGCTTTATCGGCACGGGCGGAATTGCAAATTCTCATATGAAAGCATATCTCGGTCGCCCCGACGTTGAAATCGTTGCGGGCTGCGACATCGTCCCCGGCAAGGCGGCGAAATTCTTCGCTTCCTACGAGCTCGAGGGCGTGAAGACCGATTACCGTAACCACGAGGAGATGCTCGCGGACAAGAGCCTGAATCTTGACGCGGTCTCGATCTGCACCTACAACCGTCAGCACGCCTGCTGCGCCATCGCGGCAATGCGCGCGGGTCTCCACGTCCTTCTCGAAAAGCCCTTCACCGTCACTCTCGACGAGGCAATCGAGGTCATGAAGGTTGAAAAAGAGACGGGACGCATCCTCTCGATCGGTTTCCAGCCGAGATTCGACCCCAATATGCAGATGATCAAGAAGATCTGCGAATCGGGCGAGCTCGGCAAGATCTACTACATCCAGACAGGTGGCGGACGCCGCCGCGGAATCCCCGCAAAGGGCAACAAGGACACCTTCATCCGCGACGACACAGCGGGAATCGGTGCTCTCGGCGATATCGGATGCTACTCGATCGATATGATCATGAACGCGATCGGTCACCCCAAGCCCCTCACCGCAACGGGTATGATCTCCGACCGCTTCGGTAAGGACCCGAACTACAGCGGTTACACTCCCGAAAATGCAAAAGAATACTCGGAAAAATTCGGCGTTGACGACTTCGCGGGCGGATTTATCCGTCTCGAGGGCGACATCATCCTCGATTTCAGAATTTCCTGGGCTATGAATATGGACTCGCCCGGCGACACCATCATCCTCGGCACCGAGGGCGGACTCCGCATCCCCGCAACCGAGTGCTGGAACGGCACCGTCGGCGGCGAGATGACCATTTATAAGGAGCTCGAAGGCGTACCTACAGAGCTGAAAGTTCCGATCATCGGCGGCAAATGCGACCGTGTCGGACTCAAGGTTGGCTCCTTTGTCGAGGCAATCAAAAACGGCGGCACCGCACCCGTTCCGACCTCGCAGATCATCTACAACCAGGCGATCATCGACGGACTTGCACGCTCCGCGGCGATCGGACGCGAGGTGGAGATCGAGATACCCGAAATTTAAGTGGCTAGTGGCTAGTGACTAGTGACTAGTGAATGGTTAATTTCCGAGCCGAAAGGCTCGGAAATTTTCGTTATAATAAAAAAGATCGAAAGTTTTGGTCAAGCTTTTTCAAAAGCTTGCAGAGCTCGAGACAGCGTCTCGTCTTAATACGAAAGCTTCAGCTTTCGCTACTGCTTCAAACGGGCGGCGCCCCTGCCGACCGTTTGGACAGAGTCAATACTTCCCGAATGTAGGGAAGTATTGACTCTGTCACCCTTTTTTCGATAAAAACACAAATATTCACGGAATTTTTCACTAATTAAAAGAAATTCGCGAAAAAGGCTTGACATTTGACCCAACATATGATATAATATTTCGGTACGTAGGGGTGTAGCTCAGTTGGTAGAGTACTGGTCTCCAAAACCATGGGTCGTGGGTTCGAGTCCTTCCGCCCCTGCCAAAAATAACGGATAGCCATTCGGCTATCCGTTATTTTTTGTAGTGACTGTATTGACGATGTACCCCTTATTGTTTCGCTTTGCGAAACAATAATACTGTTCGCGCTACCACAGCACGTAACTCTCCCGCCCAATTATGCGCGAACTACGGGTTCAGAGTCCTTCCGCCCCTGCCAAGTCTTTAGGTCGATTTAGATCCGACCGAGAAAAAACGAGAAAAGCGGAGATTTCGAGAGATTTCTCCGCTTTTTTCGCGCCTAACTTTTTTCGAATTTCCATAGATCCATTTTCGGTTTTTCTTCGAGTCGAAGGATTCGAACTACCGAAAATGCTATTTTTCAAGAACTGAATACGGAAC
>JAZQXP010000021.1:0-11782 GCA_045632925.1 Eubacteriales bacterium
CGCACTCTCCGGCGAATAAATTTTTGATGGATTTTGGTGGGATGTAGCGAAGCAAGGTATTAACCTTGCGAGATATATCACGCCGAAAGACGCGAAAATTTATCGCCGCAGAGCTTATGGGTTAGGCTCTCTTCGGCTATAGAGTTGAATGTAATTCGCTGTATAAACAGAATTAGCGATCTAACCATTTAACCTTCCCCAAGTGGGGGAAGGGGGACCGGCGTACGCCGGTGGATGAGGATGTCAAGGTCATAAATAGGGGCTGAATCACTCAAGATAATGACTCAACCCCTTGTTATTTTATGAATATTTATCGGTTGCCTTGATGGGCTCGCCGGTGATGATCTTCGCGGCAGACTCCGCGATCTTATCGGTGAAGCTGCGGAGGACGCGGAATTCGCCCTCGCCGCCGTTGACCGTGATCATCGACTGACGCTCGGAGTAGTGATAATATCTGTACTCGTAGACAGTCTGATTACCGTCGGCATCCTTATGGCTCGTCTCGACTCTGATACGAACGTCGTAATTGTCGGGAGTCTTAAGGATCTCGGCTACCTCTTCATCGGTAAGTCCGTTCACGCCATCGTGTACGCTTCCCTGCTTGGATGCGTAAAGAAGCGCGCTGTAGAGCTTACGGAAGTTCGACATACCGAAGCGGAGATATTCCTTGACGAGTGCGCCGTCCGCGGTCTTGATGCGGATGGTATCGGCATAGACCCATACCTGATATCCGTCGACCGTATCGATATAGCCCTGAAGGACTACGACCTCCTCGCCGCGTGCGCTGGGAGCATAGTAGCCGCCCGTGATATTGACCTTGTCGCCCGCGCTGTTATAAGCCTTGACGGTCTCGTGGTCGATGACCCACTTGAAGCCCGACTTATCGATTACGGTCAGCTCGGAGACAGCCTCCATCTTATTGCCTTCAGAATCGGTGGCAAGGATGGTCATCTTATCCGAAGTGATCGTGCCCTTCTTCTTTGCATCCTCGGAGCAATTCTTGTTTGTTACCGAATCCGAAAGAGAGTTATCGAGCGCGAAGGTATAGAACTTTCCGCCGAACTCGATCTCGATCTTGGTCGCCCACGCGAGGTTCATCGAGAAGTAGAGATCGTTTACCCAATCGTTCTGAGTATAATTAAGGAAGGAAAGCTGCGAGCGGTCGACCTCAACGATGATGTCATAGAGGCCCGAGCTCATATATCTCGTTCCCGACTCGGTCTCGGCGCTGATGAGGATCAGATGCTCGTACTCGCCCTGGAATACGAAGTAGATAACGTACTCGGGATTGTCAAGTCCGTAGGTCTTGAGGTCCTCCTCCTCGATTCCGAGCTTAACAACGCCCTTCGGCGAGAGAGTGTAGAAGGACTGCAGACACGAGTCGATCGAGCCGTCGTTTGCAACGTATCCCGCGGGATAGAGGAGGAAGTAGGGAGTGTTCGCGTAGAAGGTACCCGTTCTCTCGTCAAGATCCTTGAAGGTGAAGGAAACGATCGGATCGATATCGAGCTTATCAAGCTCCTCGTCGGTAGCATCATCGGGGATGGACTGGAACTTTGCGCCCTCCCAGATGGTGAAGGTATCAACGTCGAAATAGTTGTTCATCTCCATCGGGTAGGTCACGAGAGGCGTGACGAACTGCTCGATCGGAACGTGAAGCACGCTTTCGATGCTGTCATAGGTCTTGCCGTCGTACATACCGAGCATCGAGCCCTCGATGCTGAAGTTCATTACGTAAACGGCGTCTCTGTTCGTCAGCTTGACGTAATATCCCGTTCTCGAGGGAACTGCGTCGCCGACGTAAACGGTATGCGAATTACCGTTGATGTCCGAAATTCTGTACCAGCAGGGCTCGTAGTTGTACTCGTTGCCCTCCTCGTCGACTCTGACCTCGGGAGCCAGACCGTACTCGGTGTAGAGTCCGTTTTCGTCCTTGATGGGGTCGACGATCTTACGCGTCGAGAGCGAATAGCCGCAGGAAACGGCAAGCGAGGAGAACATAACCTGCGAGAAGGGTACTCCCTCATGGCCCTTGATCTGGAAATCGCCGTCCTTATCGACGTAGAAGGTATACGCGCCGTGCTCGTTATGGATCTCGAGCTTATCGATGTCAGCCTGCTTGATCTGCTTGAACATCTGGATACGGTTTGCTATACCGACCTCCTCGCCCTCCTCGGTGTCAACGACGGAGTATACCTTGTTGACGCCCGTCTCGTGGTTGACCTCAACCTCGGTACCGAGAGCGGTGACGTAAATATAAAGATTCTTGCTTGTATCCGCAGAGACCGAAAGCTCGAGCGTATCGCCGTTTTTGTCGCACATGACATAGATGCCGTTCTTCTGCTTGATGACATACTCGGTTCCGTCGGCATCCTCAAAATAGATGAGGCTGACGAAATAGTCAACAACGCAGAAGGCGACGATCAGAAGAACGATAACTATCGCAAGCGCGATGATCCAGTTCCTCTGCATCTTTGCGACAGAGCGGCGGCGACGGAGCTTTACGGGGCTCTCGTTCATTACCTTGCCGTTTGTCATCTGTACTTTCTCCTTACGAGAACGTAAATGCCTGCAGCGGCGGTAACGAGTGTGGGAAGAAGAATGAGGATGATGGTGTATCTGTTAGCCTGAGCAGTGGTGAGAGTCTCGATATCGGTCGAAGCAAAGGGCTTGAGATCGAGACCGACGGGGATGAACTCGCGTCCGGTTGCGCGGAGTGCGCTGAGCATCAGGTCTGTGTTACCGTAGGTGTTCGAGAGAAGGAGCGTGCTCGAGAGGAAATCTGTCGAGCCGCACGCGAGAACGTAGGAGTAGTCCTCGTTCTGATTGTCGACCATTCTCGACTCACGGCTGAGGGTCATAATTCTGAAGGGATCGGTTTCGGTAGCCTTATCAACGACGTTTGTGTCAACAACTGCGTTTGCGGTCGTGGGAGCAAGGAAAACGTCATACATTGCGCGCGAAACGCCGTCCTTATAGTATGCGCCGTAGCTGAACTTATAATTGGTATCCTCCTCGTCCTCGTACCAAGCCTCGGAATAGGTATCGGAATAGGAGATACCCATCGCGTTCTTGAAGATGACCTTGGGAGGATAGGTGGTGCGCATATCGCTGTGGAGCGATGCGCCGAGACCGTAGGTCGCGTAGCTTCCGACGATGGTCATACCGTCCTCGGTAAGCGAATTCTGATAGTCGCGGATGGTAGTTCCCTGAGTTATACCGAGATTGTCGGTATGGCGGTCAAACTTGATTCCCCACTCCTCGAGGTACTCCTCGAGATTGGGAAGTACGGGAGTTGTCGGGTTCATAAATACCATAAGCGCGTTTGTGCCGTCGAGGAAGCGGTCGAGCTTCTCGATCTCGGAGATGTTCGAAACGCCGTCCTTAACGAGGAAGTCGTCCTGCGGATCGTAGATCATAATAAGGCGGCAATCCTCGGGGATATCCTGATGTGCGAGGTCGAGCAGCTGTACCTCGTATCCGCCGTCCTCAAGAAGCTGGACGATGTACTGGGTCTCCGCGAGAGCACCCTCGGTCATAAAGGGCTCGCCGTGGTTGACGGTGATGCAGGCGATGGGAGACTCTGCCTGAGTAACCGCGAGGATACCCGAGACGATCTTCTTTTCGCCGTTGTACGCCCAGGGAGTTGTCGAGGTTGCATCGTTGAAGGTGAACATCGACTTGATTCTGTAAACGCGGAATTCGGTTCCCGAGTGGATGATGATATCGCTCGAGTAGATCGCGTCCTTCGAATTATTCTTGAATTTGTTGACCGCGGAGGGCTCGCGCCAGATGTTTACGGTGTCAACGTGAACGTAATCGTTCTTCTCCGCAAGACCGAGAGCGGTCTTGTAGACCATCTTGCTGTAGTAATCAGCCTCAAGATTATCGGGGTCGTCACAGAAGAGGATGTGAACGTCCTTATCGACATTTTCAAGAGCCTGAACGGCAACGTCGGACAAGGTGTAGATCTCGTCGCGGGTAAGATCGGTGTACCAGAGGTACTTGTCCGCGAGGAGCTTGAAAACTCCGTTGAGGAGCATTACAGCCGCGATGATAACGCAGGTCATAACGACCGAAAGGCTTCCGTACTTGAACTTACGGGAGGAGAAAGCAGAATTCTTCATTTCAATGATCCTCACTTTCTCTTAAGCCCAACGGCGACGCTCATAAACGCGCACCGTAAGATAAATTGCGATAAAGGTCACCGATACGTAGTAAAGCAGAGCCGACCAGTCGAGGATTCCGTACTGGAAGTTCGAGAAGCGCGAAACGATGCTTACCCAGTCGATGCAGTAGCGAATGACGTAGTTGTTGATAAGTCTTGTGCCCTCCTCCTCGCTGCCGACGTTGTTGAGCATATTGAGGATGAGCATAACTGCGAGGACCGCGATGGTAACGACCGCCGCGGAGAGCTGGTTCTCGGTCATAGAGGAAATGAGGATGCCGATCGCGATGAATACCGCGCCGACGAGAAGCACGCCGATGAGCGAGCCGATGATCTCGGGGGTAACCGGACCGATGATCTCGTTTTCCGCGGCTGCAGTTTCCTGCTTACCGATAACGTAAAGGGGAATGAGATTGATGCAGGATACCGCGAGGCATCCGCCAAAGATCGACATAGCCGCGAGGAACTTGCCCATGACCATGCCCGTGATCGAGATGGGGGCGGTCAGGAGCATCTGCTCTGTTCTCATCTTGCGCTCCTCGGAGAAGGTTCTCATTGTGAGAAGCGGGATGATGATGATCATACTGAGTATGAGCCAATAGTAATAGGATGCGGTGCTGTAGGTATTGCTCTGGAGAGTGGTGTAGCAGCAGAGACCTGCCGAAAGAGCCAGAAATACTCCGATAAACACATATCCCACCGGGTTGATGAAATATGAACGCATCTCCTTCTTATAAATTGCAAGCATTGCGTAGAGTTTCCTTTCTATTATTTCTTCTCTTCGGTCTTCTCTTCGGAAGCAAAGGTATCTTCCTTGATCGAATGATCCTCGTAGTACTCGGAGTCCGAAGTCTCTTCGTCATAGGAAGCGTTTTCCTGCTCCTTGACCGTCTTTGTTACGATGTCGGCGGCGACTTCCTTTTCCTCAGCGGCGCGTACGCCCTCGTAACGGGTCTTCTTCTTGGTCTTCTGTGCGCCCTCGGGTGCAGTCTTATCGACAACGGCAATGAAGATGTCCTCGATGCTCATGCCGAGTGCCTCCATACCGATGAGGGGCCACTTTCTCTCCGCGAGAGCCCAGAAGAGCTTCTTACGGATGTCGATGCCGACCTCGCTCTCGATCATATAAGTATAAGCGTCGCCGTCGCGAGCCGCAAGGACCTCGGCATAGCAGATGCCGGGAAGGTTGCGGAGCATTGCAAGAACGTCGCGCTGAGGACCGCTGATCTTGACGTTGAAGCGGCGGGTATTTTCGACAGCGCGAGAGATATTCTCGGTCAGCTCGTCGGCTACGATCTTACCCTTGTTGATGATAACGATTCTGTCGCAGACCGCCTGTACCTCCTGCAGGATATGCGTGGAGAGGATGACGGTGTGCTCCTTACCGAGGGTACGGATAAGATTTCTGATCTCGATAATCTGCTTGGGATCGAGACCGATGGTCGGCTCGTCAAAGATGATGACGGGAGGATTGCCGACGAGTGCCTGCGCGATTCCGACACGCTGCTTGTAGCCCTTCGAGAGGTTCTTGAGCATTCTCTTGTAAACGTCTGTGATCTTGACGACCTCGCAGATCTCGCGGAGGTGCTTCTCCTTGTTGAGCTTGCAGTTCTTGAGATCGTAAGCAAAGGAGAGATACTCTTCAACAGTCATATCGGGATAGAGAGGAGGCTGCTCGGGCAGGTAGCCGATCAGTCTCTTTGCATTCAGCGGGTCGTCGAGAATATCAACGCCGCCGATCTTGATCGAGCCCGAGGTGGAGGAGAGATAGCCCGTGATCATATTCATGGTCGTACTCTTGCCCGCGCCGTTGGGACCGAGGAATCCGAGAACCTCGCCCTTAGCAACCTCAAAGCTGATATCATCCACGGCTGTGAAATTGCCGTAGTTCTTCACCAGGTGAGAAATTTTAATCATTTCGGTGATCCTTTCAGTTTCCTTCCGATTATCATTAGAGTGACAAGAATAATACGAACCAGTTTTTTGGCGACAAATATTCGCCATCAGTTCGTCAAACGCCTTGATAGTATTAATATACAATCTTCGGCGTTTTCCTGCTGCTGACAAATATTTGTCAGCCAAAAAATCTCCGACCCGCGAGCCTTAATTTTTAGGTGATTTTTGGTGCGGAGGACGAAGCAATGTATTAACCTTGCTAGGACGACAAGCCGAAAAGCACCAAAAATTAAGGCTCCCGGGCTGGTTCGGATTATTCTTGTCACTCTAAAGTCAAACAAATTAATAGTATTCCGATAGAGACGCCCCCAGTTCCAAGCCGGCTTTCTCGGAAACCGTATATAAAACCCATAAGCTATGCGGCGATAAATTTTCACGTCTTTCATATCTCGCAAGGTTAATACCTTGCTTCGCTTCAGACCGGGATCAAACGTAATCAGTATTATTTGATCCCGTTTTTCTCTCTGTATTTCTCGTCGTCGCAGGATTTGCCGAAGTACATAAGCTCCCAGACTGCGGGATCGCTGACCTTTTCGATGATCTTGCCGTCCTCAAGCTTCTCGATCGTTGCAGTACCTTCAAAACGCAGGTAACCGCCGTCAAATCCGATCATTTTCGCAAGCAGACCGAGCGGTTTAGGGAGCACGTCGACGAAGCAGGTCTTGTTAATGTCGCCGCTCCGATCGTATATGATGCGGTATTCGTCGCCCGATTCGGTCGTGTATTCGTAGACGACCTTGTTGTAGACGGGTTTGCCCGTGTGCTCGTCGATGTATCTTTCCTCGGGAAGGAATTTCAGCGTATGATTGGAATTGTCGCCGAGGATCTCGCCGTCCTTTGCGATCATAAAGACGTCGTGATCCTTGTAGCCGTACTTCTTCCCCGCCGTGATCCAGGAGGAAATGACCTTGTAATTTCCGATCTTTGCTCTGCCCCAATACCAATGGTGCATCAGCTTGATCATCGAAATATTGCCCCAGTTGTGATCGTGATAGCCCGAGCCCTCGAGATGAAGCTCCTTGCCGCCGTCGTATCTGACGTCAGCCACCGCACGCCCCTCGGGGATCGCGGGCAGCCACGCGAAATAGTGCTCTTCATTGTCGCCGAAGAAGATGCTTCCCGTCTGCGAACGCCAAGCGCGGATCGTTCCGTCGAGCGTCAGCCGCGCGCTCATATTCTTGCCCTTGAAGACGACGTCATAGTGCTTGAGATCGCCTCGGCAGTAGCATTCGCCGATCTTCACGTCACACTTGTCCTTGGCGTACCGGCTTTCCTCGATCGTGGCATAGACCTCCTCGGAGAACTTTCTGCCGTCGGGGAGAGTCAGCTCCATCGTCGAGATCGGCTTGATCGGACCGTCAACCGCTATCGGCATTTTCGAGAAGAAGAACAGGACGAGCACCGTGCCGTCGGGATAGTGCGAATCGTAGTACCACCATTCGTAGCAGCCCTTCGAGCCGTCAACGCGGGAGCCGTCCTCCCATATCTCGACCTCGTTTTTCTTGAGCCCCATCTGCTCGTAATGCAGATCATCATCGGGGTGTATTGATTTTTGAATTTTCTTCATAGACTTGTCCTCATTTCAATAATTAAACTTCATAACACGGCAACTCAAAAACCATTATGCGTTCGCGCGGGTCGTTGCCGCAAAAGAGGTCGCCGCATTCGATCTCGTCGTAGAATTCAAGCTCGTCGACGGTCATAAGATAGCACATAAACTCGTCGGACGGATAATAGAAGAACAAAAGGATCTCGCGCGGGTCGGCGTACCGGGATTCGATGATCCTTGAAAGCACCTTTTGCAGTATCTCAACCGAAAAGGGATTGAAGAAATAGCATCTGTTGACACCCTTCGGAACTTCATATTCCTCCGCACGGGTCAGAACAAAGTCCGCCTTCGCTCTCGGATGGGCGGTCTTGCGGTTTTCGAGCGCGCCCTTGTAGATATGTTCATCGTATTCAATTCCGATCGACTCGGCTTTTGTTCGGTAGGAAAGAAAGAATCCGACTCTTCCCTTTCCGCAGCCGTAATCGAGGACCACGTCCCCCTTGCCGATCAGCTCTGTGCTTGCCAATCGCTCGAGGACGCTGTACGGAGTCGGCTCGTACGGGTAGCGGTATTCGTCCGCGTTCGTATCGTCACGCCCGACCGTTTTTATCTGCAGGAGCTTGTCCCACACACTTTCTTTATCTGATCTCATAAGATTCACCGTGACCTTATTTGTTACTTTATTATACCATAAAATGTCACGCTCTGCAATATCAAATCAAAATAAAAGCAAGGCGGCATTTCTGCCGCCTTGTTTTCATCTTTTTTTATAAACCACAAGCTCCGGGTTCTCTCCGTTTGCTTCATAGGTGCAGACGAGAAGAAAATCCATGCTTGCCGCAAGTCCGAAGCAACGGTCGCCGCCGAATTCGGATTCAAGCTGATAGCCGAGGTAGGTGGCGTTATCGTCAAGAAATTTCACCTTCTGACCGTTCGGGAGCGTGTATTCGAGGTTGATATAGCCGCCGACAAGGAAGTTCAGCATTTTGAGCTCTGGCATTCCCTCGATGTGCAAATCGTTGAATTCGCGAATGAGCTGCCGTTTGTATTCCTCAAAATTCTTGTCACCGCCGACCTCAGCGTAGCGCTTCCAATAATTGAGCTTCGGTAGCTGTTCTTCAAAATATGCGCGAGCTTGCTCGGGCGGCCAATTTTCGTTTGACATATGATCAACCAGAAAATCCGTCAGCTCCTCAAGGCTCGTGTAGCAGAAATTGCCTTCGGCATAGCACCACTTGCAGTATTCCTCGTTGAAAAATCCGTCGGTCTCACGGCTTATGTCGTGATCTTCAAGCGGCATTCCGCAGCATTGGCAGACGAGCTTCCTCGGGGAGCCGAGAAGCGTATTGATCGACACGTCAAAAAGCTTCGAGAGAAGCTTGAGCGTTTCGGTGTTTGGGATAGTATCACCGTTTTCCCAACGCGACACCGCCTGTCTTGTAACGAACACCTTCTCGGCAAGCTCCTCCTGAGAGAGCCCACTTTTCATTCTGAGTTCAAGAATTACATCTTTGGTTTCCATATTTTCACCGCCTTGGTTCAAGATGAATATATTATATCACACTTATGCGGAAATAGCAAGCAACGCGCTGTTGCTATGCGTTCCTTTGCTCCAGTATTTCATTGATCCTTGCGGTATTTCTTCTGATGATCGAGTAAATGATCGCCCAGATCACTATATAACCGACAACGAAAATCGCCGAGAAGACCACGATCGGGATGACTCCGAGGTCGAGCCAATCGTTGACGAGATATGTGGCGAGGTAGCCAACGTAGAGGACACCTCCGTGAATTAGGATCGCCACAAGCAGGGGCAGGCGTTCGAGCTGATAAAGCGCATTCAGACCGCCCGAGATGAAGGCGAGCAGGGTCACTGAGATTATGCCAATGCATACCTGATCTACGCTCAAGATTTCAACATTTGCCGCCTTCTGCAAAATGAGATAAATTATCGCTAAAACTATCGGTCCGATGCCCGATGCGATCGCGCCTCTGCGCAAAAATTCAAGAACAAACCTTTTCATTTCCCTTCATACCTCCTTCTGATCTCCGAAAAGCAACGCCTTGAGACGTATTCACGGTATCCGCAGGCGAAAACGGCGTCGATCCCGCCGCTGAAAGCCGCATCGAAGCGTCGAATGCTGTGCTCGTTGGCGAGAGTTGACTTATTGATACGGATAAAATAGGACGGCAAGACCGCCTCAAGATCGCGTAGTCTCTCCCTCAGCACATAGTGATTTCCCTGCGTATCAATGGCGATCACCTTACGTTCAAGAACCGTGATGCATTCGACCTCACCGAATGAAAGCTTACGCATTTCATCGTCCGCATATCCCATAATGCAATCGGCACCCGAAAATCCGCAAACAAGATCTTCGATCTGCGCGGTCAGCGAGGAGGGCGCGTGAACGATCACGATTATTTCTTCCTCTGCATCCTTGTCGATAATGAGCTTGTACTTCATTTTCCAAAATCCTTACTGTTTTTTCATCTGGCGGAGGAAGCAGAAGACCGCAACCGCCACCGTTCCGAGGCTGTATAAAAGAACGGGCAGAATATGTTCACCGACAAGTCCGAGATCACCATTGAACAGAGCCTGTTCCGTTTTTACTGCGTGAGCAAAGGGCAGGGCATTTGCCAGCTTCTCAAAAAATCCGCCGACGAGTCCGAGATCAAACCACACGCCCGATAGCCACGCGGATAGATTAGTCAGCAATGCTCCGCAGATACCGCCTACCTGCTTTACTCCGAGAAGAGAGCCGCAAAGGAGCCCAAGCGCGATATTGAAGACCGCCATCGGGATCATACCGACAACGGCATAGACGATATTCACGCTGACGGTCAGCCCCAAGGGGATCGCGGCGAGGTAGCAAACGAACGTCTGTCCGAGCGCGATCGGAAGAAGCGGAAGCATATATCCCAAAATAAAATCCAATCCCGTGAGAGGTGTGGAATAAAGTCTTTGTAAAAGCGCACTTTCACGGTCCTTGGCAACCAAGGTAGCCGAAAAAAGCGTCATAAAAGACATACCGAAAACGGTGATACCGGGCGTCAGCGTGTCGATCTCAAACATACTGACGGGAATATTTTTCTGAATAGTGCTGAGCAGAAAGAGGAGGACAAGCGGAAAACCGAGTCCGAATCCGAGATTCAGCGGATCGCGCAGTATCTCCTTTGAGCATCTTTTGGCAAAGGTCAACATTCTCATCACGCGCCCTCCTTTACGATCGAAACAAAGGTCTCTTCAAAGTCGTTTTTGCCCGCGAACGCGTTCAATTCTGACACCGCTCCGACCGCAAGAAGGCTTCCGTCCTTCATAATTCCGATTCGGTCGGAGAGTGCCTCGGCTTCCTCCATATAATGCGTCGTCAGAATGACCGTCACCCTGCCCTTGAGGGTGCGGATCGCATCCCAAAGCTCGTGCCTTGCAATGACGTCGAGACCGAGCGTTGGCTCATCCAGAAAGAGGATCTTCGGCTCGCTGATAAGTGCCATCGCAATACTGACGCGGCGTTGCCAACCACCCGAAAGCTTGCCCGCCTTTCTGAGGAGAACGCTCTCCAAAGAGAATTGCTCCGAAAGTTCGCGGATCTTTTCCGAAGTCTTTTCCTTTGAAAACCCATGAATGCCGCAGATCAGCGCGAGGTTTTCCCTGACCGAAAGATTCGGCGCGACCGCCGTTTCCTGTGGGGAAACTCCTATCAAGGATTTGACCTTTTCGGGCTCCTTAGTGACGCTGTAACCGCCCACGAATGCGTCACCCTCCGTCGGCTTCGTCAGGCAGGAGAGCATCTTGACCGTCGTGGTCTTCCCCGCTCCGTTTACGCCGAGCAGAGAAAACAATTCGCCCTCGCCTATTTCCAAATTAAGCTTATCCACGGCGGTTATTTCTTTATACCGCTTGACAAGACCCGTAGTTTTTATCGCCTGCATCAATATTATCCTCCGTTTTGATCTGATAATATTATATCATACAAAAGCGGAGAAATGTTGATTTTTGTCTCTTCGGTCGTTTTCTCTGTCTCATCGGTTTTGCAAATAACCCTCGCCCAACTTGGCGTGATACTCCCAGCGGAGGATCACGCCAAGTTGGGAGAGGGGTGTTTAGT
>JAZQXP010000022.1:0-1614 GCA_045632925.1 Eubacteriales bacterium
GCTACCAAGGTGGCTCGTAACATCTCGAAGAATACTACCATCACCATTCCCGAGCACAACATTCCCGCATTCAAGCCCGCTAAGAGCTTTGTTGCTAAGGTAAAATAATTTAGGCAAGTTTATTCACTCTTAAAATTACAAAATTATGCCAAGCGGTAAGAAAAGAAAAGGGCATAAGATGGCTACCCACAAGCGCAAGAAGCGCCTTCGCAAGAATCGTCATAAGAAGAAGAAGTAGGTAGCTCTCGTATGCGTGAGCACGATAAATAAAGCTAAGAACCGCTACTGCGGTTTTTGGCTTTATTTGTTATCAAACAACACCGATTCGCAAGAATCAACCCCAAAAATCATCGCGGTGCAGTCTGCCGTCGGTCTACATCAATTCAAAGAACACTTCAAAGAACACAACTCTACGACCGACTCCGCCCTCCACCGCCCCGAAAGCCCTCTGCGCCAATTCGATTCAGGCCGAGGCAAACCACTAACAGCTTAGCGTGTCCGACGCACAACAGCAAAGCCCGACGCGCTCTAAATCAAACAAATAAGTAAGGTACGGTCGCCGTTTCCGCCCGTGCCGCCCCGCAAAGGGCAAAGTCAAAGCGGAACTCCCGATATATGAACAGAGAATTAATTATAAACGTTACACCGACTGAAATCACGATTGCTCTGGTCGAAGACAAGGTTTTGGTCGAACTCAATAAGGAACAATGCAAGACGGGTTTTGCCGTCGGCGACATCTACCTGGGTAAGATCCGCAAGATTATGCCCGGTCTGAATGCCGCTTTTGTAAATATTGGCCACGAAAAGGACGCATTTATCCACTACCTGGATCTGGGTTCGCAGTTTGCTTCGCTCTCGAAGCTCATTGCGGGTCAGAACGGCGGTCGCCGCCCGATGCGTCTTGAAGGTATGCAGTTGGAGCCCGCAATCGAAAAGGGCGGCAAGATCAGCTCGTATCTTCAAGTGGGACAGAGCGTTATGGTTCAGGTGGCAAAGGAGGCCATCTCGACCAAAGGCCCGCGATTGACGGCCGACATCTCGTTGGCTGGTCGAAACGTGGTGCTGGTACCCTTCTCGAACAAGGTCTTCATCTCGCAGAAGATCCGTTCAAACGAGGAGAAAAAGCGATTGAAGCGTATTGCTCAGGCCGTTTTGCCGCGCAACTTCGGTGTGATTATCCGCACGGCGGCGCAGGGCGCAAGCGATGCCGATGTCGAGCACGATATTCGTTCGCTCATCGACAAGTGGCACACCGCGCTGAGTAATGTCCGCAACCAGATTCCTCCCGAGCTGCTGCTCAGCGAGTTGAACCGCGCAAATACGATCATTCGCGACCTGCTGAACAGTTCGTTCTCGTCGATCACGGTTGACGATCAGGCGATGTACGAGCAGATCCGCGACTACATCAAGGTGATCGCGCCCGACAAGGAGAAGATCGTGCGTCACTACAAGGGTTCGGTGCCCATTTTCGACAACTTCGACATCTCGAAGCAGATCAAGTCGCTGTTTGCCAAGTACGTTTCGTTGAAGCGCGGCGCATACCTGATCATCGAACACACTGAGGCTATGCACGTTATCGACGTCAATAGCGGCAACCGCACCAAGAAGGAGGAC
>JAZQXP010000023.1:0-6389 GCA_045632925.1 Eubacteriales bacterium
GCTCTGGGGTTGTCCCAAGAACGGAATACTGCCTTAACTGCGCCGATGAGCTGCTCCTTGGGGTCGGAGGGGAAGTCCTGACCGATCTTAGCCTTGTACTCAGCCTTGAACTGGTTTGCGAGCTCCTTGAGGTCGTCAGCGGTAAGCTCAACGTCCTGCTTTACGCCCTTTTCTTCCTTCATCTTGTCGATGAGCTCTTCGAAATACTTCTTGCCGACTTCCATAACGACGTCGGAGTACATCTGAATGAATCTACGGTAGCAGTCATAAGCCCAGCGAGCGTTGCCCGACTTCTTAGCCATAACTTCTACAACTTCCTCGTTAAGACCGAGGTTGAGGATGGTGTCCATCATACCGGGCATGGATGCGCGTGCGCCGGAACGAACGGAAACGAGAAGGGGATTCTCGAGATCGCCGAACTTCTTGCCGGTGATGCCTTCCATCTTCTCAATGTAAACCATGATCTCTGCCATGATCTCGTCATTGATCTGACGGCCGTCTTCGTAGTACTGTGTGCAAGCTTCGGTCGAAATAGTGAAGCCCTGGGGAACGGGAAGACCGATATTGGTCATTTCCGCGAGGTTAGCGCCCTTACCGCCAAGGATCTCACGCATATTTGCGTTACCCTCGGAGAAGAGATAGCAATACTTCTTTGCCATTGTAATTCCTCCTAATATGGAAAATAAAATTTTTATCAATAAATAAAATCGGACTTGTATCCAAATCCAATATATTATAGCACATTTTCCCTATAATATCTATAATAATATGGGGATTTATTTTGTAAATTTTTTGTAAACGTGAATTGCTTGGCGCAATTACAGGGCTTTGCCCCGTACCCCACAAGAGAAACTTTTTGAAAAAAGTTCCTCTTGACTCTTCAAAAACTTTCAAAGCTTTTTTATATAAATGAAAATTTCCGAGACATCGGCTCGGAAATTCTCCATAACTTTACACTTTACACTTTTCACTACGGCGTCAGCCGTCAAAGTTCTTCAACGCTGTAAACTCCGTCAAACTGCGTCATTTCGCTGAGGATATTCTCGTGCTTCTGTCTCTTCTTGAAGATCAGGGTCAGCACCGCGCTGCAACGCTCACCCGAGACTGTGCGCTGCTTGGTAAATTCGATGTCAATAACGCGGATACCCTTGCCCTCAAGTCTCTCAACGAGTCTGTCGAGCATTCCCGCGGAGTCGAATTCGACGTAGATATTCATTCTCTTCGCGCTCGACATAATAAAATATTCGAGCTTCGAGAGAACGAGCGCGGCGAGGAGCACGATCGCAACGCCGATCAGCGCGGCTTCGTAATATCCCGCTCCGATGGCGAGACCGATAATAGCCGATGTCCAGAGCCCCGCGGCTGTCGTAAGTCCCTTGACCTGACGGCGTGTGGTAACGATTATCGTTCCCGCGCCGATAAAGCCCATACCCGAGATGACCTGTGCGCCGAGACGGGTCGGGTCTGTCGAAAGCCCTGATTTGTAAAGATAAAGACCGACAAGTGTCGTCAGAGTTGCGCCGATGCAAACGAGAGTATGCGTGCGGAAGCCCGCGCTTCTTCTCTTGCTCTCGCGCTCGAGACCGATAATTCCTCCGCAAAGGAGCGCAAGCGCGAATCTGAGTATAACTCCGACCGCACCGACGTCGCGGAGCATTTTCATTATTTCATTAAATGTCATTTTTATAGCTCCTCCACAGATATAACGCCCTCAATAGCGGCAAGCGCGGCAATTATCTCAACGTGCGGACGGCGGCGCGAGAGCTGAGTCTCGATAACCACGTTCGGCGATTCGTTTGCAAGCTCGCGGACGTTCGTGATCTCCGAGTCGAAAATTCTGACGTTCATTCCGCGGAGCACCTCGTGTACGCTCGCAATGACCGCGGTCTCGGTCACCATTACGTTGATATTCATATTCCTCGAGCGCGAGGTTATCATCTTCTCGATCTTATCGAGAAGCGTCGTTGACAGGATGATCGCGGCAAAGGCGATGATCGCGCACTCGAAAAATCCCGCGCCGACGGCAAGACCCATACAAGCGCAAGCCCAAAGACCCGCGGCTGTGGTCAGACCCTTAACCTCCTGGCGGCGTGTGACTATGATCGTACCCGCACCGAGAAAACCGATGCCGTTGATGACCTGCGCGCCGAGACGCGATACGTCAACAGTGATCCCAAGCGTTTCGATGCAATATCGGCTGATGCACATCGCCATCGTCGCGCCCATACAGACGAGAATATGAGTTCTGAAGCCCGCGGGACGGCGTTTTCGCCCTCTCTCGAGACCGATCGAGCCGCCGAGAATGACGGCGAGCACAAGTTTTATAACAAGTGCTGCGAGGCTTGCGCCTCGCAGACTATCGAGCCATTCCATAAAATGCTCTCCTTTAATCAAAATAACCGATTTTTAAAAGCGGAAAAATTTAATAAAATCCGTTTTTTCGGCGGCTTTGCCGACGAAAAAACACCACTAAGACGAGCTGGGCGAGTCCGCGCGCCGAGGGGAGTGAGCCAAAATCAAAGATTTTGGCTCGCGGCGATAAGCGCGCGTAATCACTTGTAAAACGCAGTTTTACAAGTGGAATCAATCGATTTTCATGACCCAGACGTTCTCCGTCGGGTCCTTTCCTCCACCGTTCGCGTATTTATCCGCGCCCGACTCAAAGAGAATGTAAATTTTACCGTCCATAGCGGCAAGTCCCTCACTCATCGGAGGCGCACTCACGCTTCCCGCAGAAAGCTTGCCGTCGAGGAAATAAACGGGTACCTTCTCTCCGTTGAGAGTGGCGGCGCTGTGCGGAGCGTCACCGATCGGGTTCTGGTAAAGCAGGATGGTGGACTTATTCGTTCTGCCGTAGGACTGGCTGAGCGCGACGTAAAGATCGGTGACGGCAAAGCCCTGAATGCGCTCGGTCATCGAGAGGATGACGTCGGGAGTCGCATAGCTTCCCTCGACCATAGCCTTTGCCTTGATACCGTTTTCCGTGCTCTCGTCAAGCTTATATCCGACCGTCCAGGCGAGATAGGTCTTGCCCTCGCGGTTCTTCATATGACGGAATTCGTCGGTCGGGTAGCTTGTGCCGTACTGGAAGTCGCCTACCCAGAGATATCCGCCCGAATAGTTGCAGAAGGACGCGCGAACGGGGACGGGGATCTCGTCCGCGATCGTGATCTTGCCGCACTGACCGGCATTGAGGATCTCGGTCAGCGGAATGCGGTAAAGCTTCGAGCCGTTTGCAATATAGATATTCTTTTCGGTAACTGCAACTCCGCCCGCGTGAGACGAATGCGGAGTTCCGTCGCTGTTTGTAAGGTAATATTCGCCGACGTATGCGCCCGTTTCCATATCAACGGCAACGAGGACGGAGCAATCCGAGATATCAGTGTTCGGAAAATATCCCGAGATGAGAAGCCATCCGCGCTCCTCCCAGATATCCATACCCTGCGGGATCATCTTGCCCGCAAGTGCGGGAACGAGATGCGACTTCTCTGCTTTTGCAAGAAAATCGGTATAGGCATCGAAGGAAGCCGCGGGGAGAACGCTTTCCGCGGTAAATTTGAACTGATCCGAGGGTCCTTCGTACACGGGGAATGGCGGATCGGTAACCTCGGGCTCGGTCGAAATTTCGGGAGCAGATGTATTTTCGGTATTTTCGATCTCTTCAATCGGCTCGGTTGTTTCCTCGGGAATGTCCGAACTGCATCCGATGCAGGAAATGATCATTAATATCGTGCAGATAAAGCAAATCGGTCTGATAATCTTCATCACTTTTCTCCAAATTGTTTTTTAATAAAAATCAGCAAAACTCAATAAAAGCCGTTTTTTCGGCGGCTTTGCCGACCGAAAAAACACCTCTCAGACGAGTCGGGCGAGTCCGCGCGCCGAGGGGAGCCGCCAAAATCCACGGTTTTGGCGAGCGGCGATAAGCGCGCGTTCTTCAAGTGTAAAACACAATTTTACACTTGGGGTCATTTTACGCTGAACATAAGGTCGCCGTAGGTCGGGTAGGGCCAATACTCACTGCCCGTGAGTGTTTCCGCCTCATCAACTGCGGCGCGGAGGAGCTCCATAGTGCCAAAGACGAGATCACGGTAGCCGTGCGCGAGGGTGACGATGTCCTTCTCCTTTGAGAGCTTCTCAAGGAAGTTTTCAAGCGTAACGGTATGTGTCACTATAGCTGTCGTGAGTTCGGAAAGATCTCTGATCGTGTCAAACTCATAATCGGTGTCGATTCCGATGCAGAACTCGCGTTTGCATCTGCCCGACTCTGCAAGTGTGCCCGTGAATTTCGAGATCGCGGGGAGGATATCGCGGCGGACCATATCAATCATGGTCAGAGCCTCGATATGAAGCACCTTGCAGTAGTTGTCGAGGATAACGTCGCGTCTCGACGCCGCCTCAACGGGAGTGTATATCTTGTGCTGAGCGAAGAGCTTCAGATTCTTCTCCGCAGTCAGCTGAGGAACGCAATCGGGAGTTGAAGGGTAATTGGGCAGACCACGAACCTCTGTCGCTTCCTTCACCCAAGCCTCGTCGTAGCCGTTTCCGCTGAAGATTATGCGCTTATGCTCGGATACGGTGCGGCGGATGAGCGCGTGGAGTGTGCTCTCGAAATCCTCTGCGCCCTCGAGCTCGTCCGCAAAAAGACGGAGCGATTCGGCAACCGAGGTATTGAGCATAATATTCGTACACGCGATACTGTCCGACGAGCCGAGCATACGGAACTCGAACTTGTTGCCTGTGAAAGCAAAGGGTGACGTACGGTTGCGGTCGGTGTTATCGCGGGGGAGTTTCGGGAGAGTATGCACGCCGAGACGAAGAGGCTCCTGCGCCTGCGCGTTGTAGGGAATATCCTTTTCTATCGAGTCAAGTATCTCCTCAAGCTCTGTTCCGAGGAAGATCGAAACGACCGCGGGAGGTGCCTCGTGCGAGCCGAGACGGTGGTCGTTCGAGGGCGACGCTACCGAGAGACGGAGCAGATCGGCGTAATCGTCAACAGCCTGAATTACCGCGCAGAGGAAAAGAAGGAACTGCGCGTTCTCGGCGGGTGTGTCGCCGGGCTTGAAGAGGTTTACACCCGTGTTGGTCTGGATCGACCAGTTGTTATGCTTACCCGAGCCCGATACGTTCGCGAAGGGCTTTTCGTGAAGCAGGCATATCATTCCGTGCTTCTTCGCAACTCTCTGCATGACCTCCATAGTCAGCTGATTGTGGTCGCAGGCGATATTTGCCTTGGTAAATATTGGGGCAAGCTCGTGCTGTGCGGGAGCAGCCTCGTTATGCTCGGTCTTAGCGGAAACACCGAGCTTCCAGAGCTCGCGGTCGACCTCCTCCATATAGGCGGCAACGCGGGGCTTGATTATTCCGTAATAATGATCGGAGAGCTCCTGGCGCTTCGGAGGCTTTGCACCGAAGAGGGTGCGCCCCGTGTAGATAAGGTCGCATCTCTTCTCGAACATCTCGCGGTCGATGAGGAAATACTCCTGCTCGGGTCCGACACAAGCCTTGACCGACGTTACGTCATCGTTTCCGAAGAGCTTCAGCACTCGCATAGCCTGACGGTTGAGAGCCTCCATCGAACGCAGAAGGGGAGTCTTTTTATCGAGAGCCTCGCCACCGTAGGAGCAGAACGCCGTCGGGATGCAGAGCGTTTTTTCTTTTATAAATGCATAGGAAGTAGGATCCCACGCGGTATATCCACGTGCCTCAAAGGTCGCACGGAGTCCGCCCGAGGGGAAGGATGACGCGTCCGACTCGCCCGAGACGAGCTCCTTGCCCGAAAATTCCAGTATCACGCTTCCGTCGGCATTCGGGCTTATAAAAGCATCGTGCTTCTCGGCGGTAACGCCCGTCATCGGCTGGAACCAATGCGTGAAATGAGTAGCGCCGCGCTCGACAGCCCAATCCTTCATCGCCTCCGCGACGATATTCGCAAGGCTGATATCGAGCGAACGTCCGTCCTCGATCGTCTTGCGCATGCGCTCGTATGCCTCGATGGGCAAACGCGCCTTCATCTCTCTGTCGTCAAATACCATACATCCAAAATATTCCGGAATCTTCATGGGTTTCTCCTATCGCAGAAAAAATAACTTATTATATTAGTATATCTTTTTTTATATAGAAAGTCAAGAGGAATTTTATAAATTTTGCTTGCAAGAGGAAAAATAAAGTGGGGCTGTCTCGATAAAAAATGTGATACAGCCTCAATTAGTATTAAAGTACGATAATGTAGTCAACTTTTTCGTAAGAATGATATAACGAGTCCGTAGGGACCGACGTCCTCGGCGGTCCGGACCCATTTGAATTATTGCTGTGTATTTAATCAAAAGGTTATAAATGCAGCTTCTGAATTTAGTTAACTCTATATTGTTGTGCTGCTCGGACCGCCG
>JAZQXP010000024.1:0-1293 GCA_045632925.1 Eubacteriales bacterium
ATCCGAAGACCGTCTTCCCTCACGCGGCGTCGCTGGGTCAGGCTTGCGCCCATTGCCCAATATTCCCCACTGCTGCCTCCCGTAGGAGTCTGGACCGTTTCTCAGTTCCAATGTGGCCGTTCAACCTCTCAGTCCGGCTACCGATCGTCGACTTGGTAGGCCGTTACCCCACCAACTATCTAATCAGACGCGAGCCCATCTTTGTGCGATAAATCTTTGACGTACTCGCCATGCGACAAGTACGTATTATGCGGTATTAGCAGCTGTTTCCGGCTGTTATTCCCCACACAGAGGCAGATTGCTTACGCGTTACTCACCCGTCCGCCACTCGCGTATTGCTACGCTCGTTCGACTTGAATGTGTTATGCACGCCGCCAGCGTTCATCCTGAGCCAGGATCAAACTCTCTAAATCATATCCATAATCCGTGCCGAAGCACGGTATCATGCAACTTAACTTAGATCGCTATCTCTAGCTTTCTCTTACTTTTCGAGTTTCAAAGTTTCTTTAACGAGATTCCTTACACACCTTGTGTTTCCACTTTCTTACCAAGTTTCTACAAGTTATGCTCGAAAACTTCTGTTGTTCAATTTTCAAGGAGCTTCCCACCGCCTCGCGGTGAGCCTGTCTATTATATTACATCCGTCCCCTTTTGTCAATACCTTTTTTAAAAAAAGTTTGGATTTTTTTGAAAATCTCTTTTTTGTGCCATACTAAGTGAAAAAAGGAGGCGATTTTTGCATGACCTTGCTCTTTTTTCGGACACTGATCACGCTTTCTCTGCTCTTTGCGGTCCTGCGCTTTCTCGGAAAGCGTCAGCTCGGAGAGCTTGAGACCTCGGAGCTGGTTTCGACACTTCTGCTCTCGGAGCTTGCGGCACTGCCGATCGAAAACCCCGACATTCCCCTTCTCTACGCGCTGATCCCGATCCTTCTGATCTCGACCCTCGAGGTCGTTTTCTCACACCTGAAGAACAAATGCAATCCTCTGAAGTCGATCTTTGAGAGCAAGCCGCTTTTTCTGATCGAAAACGGAGAGATCAAGCAGAAGGCACTCGTCGGTGCGCGTCTCTCGCTCAACGAGCTTCTCAGCGAATGCCGCCAGCAGGGCGTCGGCGATCTCTCGGACGTGGACTTCGCAATCCTTGAGCCGAACGGACAGCTCGCGATTCTCATAAAGCCCGAAAAGCAACCGCTCCCCTGCGACGGCAAGGAATCCGAAACGATGCACAGCGTTGTCGTCGACGGCAGAATCGACACCGAGGGACTTCGCATTCTCGGGATCGACGAGGGGA
>JAZQXP010000025.1:0-49196 GCA_045632925.1 Eubacteriales bacterium
CCGGAGGGAGGTAAAGGGTTTGTGCAAATCTCGATATTTCTACAGCGAATATCGTTTGTATCTGTAATTTTTCATATTAAAATAGGAATATTTTATTTAAATCAGTTTGCACTCACAATGGAGTATAGGCAAACCTTTTCAATAAAATATTCCTTTTTGCTTTTTATAGGTTAATTTTTTACGATATTCGCTGAATAGCCGAAGGATTTTACGCTAACCACTCAGCCTCCCTCCCGGAGGGAGGGGGACCACACGAACGTGTGGTGGAAGGAGAACGCGATTGCGTCTTTTCAGAACTTGAAGTAAAACTTTGGGCTGAAGGTGATGGTGTATGTTTTCCGCAAAAAATTACTTTAATTTACTAACTAAATGAGCCAACCCCTTCACCGTAACTTTACACTTTTCATTAATAAACAAAAGAACCGCCCTAAGGCAGTTCTTTTGTTTATTAAAGCATTAGTCTCTCTTCTTGATGATGAGAGCGGTGCCAAGGATAGCAACGATGATTGCAGAACCTGCAACGAATCCGCCGCAACCCTTCTTCTCGGTGGTGGGAGGAGTGGTCTGCTCGCCGCCCTGCTGAGGAGCTTCGGTAGCGTCGCCCTGAGAAGGAGCTTCGGTAGCGTCGGGCTCAGTAGCCTCGGGCTCGGTAGCTTCGGGCTCAGTCTCCTGAGGCTCGGTAGCAACGGGCTCAGTCTCCTCTGCGCCTCTTTCGCCGTTAACGTATGCGCCGTTGGAGAGAACTACCCAACCGTGAGTCTCATCGGAGGTGGGATAATCGTCGGAACCGATCTTCTGATAGAATGCGAAGCCTTCAGCACAGCCGTAAGCATCGTCCTCAGCGAGGGTCATAATCTCGTAGCAAACCTTACCGGACTTAATATCCTCAAGAGTGGTCTTGATGATACCGTCGGTCTCGGAGATCTCGTGAACGTTAACCTGGTTCTCCGGAGCAGATGCATATGCATAGTAGGTGAACTGGTCGTAGTTGAGAATGTAGTTGCCCTGGATATCGTACATCGAGGAGTCAGCGGAGGAGCATCCTACGAAGGAAACGCCGGGGTTAGCGGAGAGCGTACCCTCTCTCTTGATGATAGAGCCGGTGTCTACGTTGTACTTAATGGTGGTGTATGCGGAGTTGGTGTATGCTACGAAGGGAGAAACGTAGTCATAGTAAGTGGTGCCTTCACGGAGAACGTCACGACCGTAGGTGAGGTTACCGGTGTTTACACAGAACTGAATATCTGCGAATGCATTGGTGCCGGATGCGTAAACGTAACCGATCATACCGCCTACTCTGTAGGGAGCGTCGATGTTACCGTTGTTTCTGCAGCCGTGTACTCTGTACCAGCCTGCCTGGTTCTTGCATCCAATATAACCGAAGATTCCGCCGCCGTCTGCGCCGCCGGTACCCTTTTCTTCGCCGTTCTTGTCAAGGAAAGTATCCTCAACCTTGATGTTACCGTTGTTAGTGCAGTTGTAAGCCTCTGCGGTGTTCATAGCAGCATGGAGAGCTACACGGCCAACAAGACCACCTGCGATGCAGATGTTACCCTTCATGTAGATGTCGCCGTTATTTACGCAGTTGTTGAATACGCAGCTATCGATGATACCGCCGAAACCGCCTGCACGCATCTTCTCGTCTGCGGTGGAGTCAACGTAGATGTCACCGTTGTTTACACAGTTGGTGAAAACGCAGGGCTCTGCATTGTACTCACAGTCAGCTACAAAGCCTGCAGCCCACTTAGCATTACCGGTGATGGTAACGTTAGCATCGTTCTGGCAATCGGTAGCGTTGAAGCCCTTTGCGGAGAGAACGGTGAAAGCAGCAGCGTTAGCGTCCTGGAAAAGGATCTCGCCCTTGATCTTAAGGTTCTTAACTTCGCCGGAGAAGTCAGCAAACATAGGAGCGGATACGGTTACGGTGTGGCCGTTACCATCGAGAATACCCCAGAAGGGCTCGATGTAAGTACCCGAAAGGGTGATGTCGGCATTAAGATAGTACTTCGCGCTAACTTCGGTAGCGTCAGCGGGAGTAGATACCATTGCCAGGAATTCGTCTGCAGTGTTGATAGCGGTTCCTTCGGGAGCAGCGGAAGCGGGGATAGCAAAGCTGCAAACCGAGAGGATCATCATAACACTGAGGATGATGGAGAGTGTCTTGCGCATGATATTTACCTCTTTCATTTGTTTTTTTCATACCGATAAGGTTTTCGATATGCTACAGGAATAATTATACCCGATAATCGGTTTTTTGTCAATACTATTTTTTCATTTTCAGTATTGTTGAATAAAAATGTTGTTCACATTTTGGTAGATTTGACTAAATATATTTTATACCAAAAATTATTTGAGAACCACACTATTATTATCGTTCTCCTCTCTCCGTCCAAAGCTATTGCGTTGAATTGAAAAAAGCACGATCGAGTTCTCCTTCCACCGACCTGCGTCGGTCCCAAGCTGCGGTACGCAGGTAGTCCCTCACCGGAGGGAGGCTTAAGAGTCACTGCGAATCTCTTCGGATATTCAGCGAACATCGTTATAAATCAACCTAAAAAAGCAAATAGGAATATTTTATTGAAAAAGTTTGCTAAAACTCCATTGTAAGCGCAAACTGATTTAAAAAAAATATTCCTTTTTGATATGCAAAATTACAGATACAAACGATATTCGCTGTAGAAACATCGAAATTAGCACAAACCCTTTGCCTCCCTCCGGGAGGGAGGGGGACCACACGAACGTGTGGTGGAAGGAGCCCGCGATCGAACCGTTTTGTATTCTCCGTAGAAGCTTCGGGCAGAGAGTGATAGTATAAGTTTTCCCGAAGGGAGAACGCGAATTAACTCGTTCTTCCGACACGCACGTCACATTTGTTCAAGTCTGCTTTTAACTACGTAATCAATATAACGGCATACGTTTATAAAATCGGTATCAACCTGCATATTCGAAAACCTTATCACTTTCAAGCCGTATTCTTCGAGAGCCGCAGTACGCTTTCCGTCCATTTCAGAACACTTGTCGGTATAATGCTGACTTCCGTCAATCTCAATAACGAGCTTGGCTTTATGGCAATAAAAGTCAGCAATGTAATTGCCGATCGCCTTTTGCCTCTGAAATCTGATTTCATATTTGCACAAAAAGCCATACCACATGCGTTTTTCCTGCGGAGTTGCGTCTTTGCGAAGATTTTTCGCCAAAACGATATTCTTTTTATTATAATCAAGTGACATTTGAATTACTCGCGCAAGGATTATTCACTCAGGTTTCGGAACACCTCAAGATTGGTTCTCTCGTGGGTCAGCGGAGTTACAGAGATATATCCCATCTCCATAGCGTCGATGTCAACAGTCTTGTCGCCCCCGAAAACGTAGCAGTTGTACCCCTCGGGGAAATACATTCCGTCGCCAACGTCACGGTATTTGTCCGAAAAACGGACTCCGCCCTGGCGCGTGATCGCGATCTCGCCGCCCGAACGAGGAATATTTACGTTATAAACGTTGCATTTCGAGAAGAGATCATGCTCGATGAAATAGTTATACACCTTGTCGAAATTCGCGGCGGCGGCATCGAGTCCCTTCTTGCTCGCGGATACCGCAACGCCCTTCATTCCGAGCATCGATGCCTCGAGAACCGCGCCTACCGTACCCGAATAATTGATATCGTAGCCAAGGTTCTTGCCGCTGTTTACGCCCGAAAGCACGAGATCGTATTTGCGGTCAAAGCCGAGTGTTGCAATCCTGACGCAGTCAACTGGAGTCGAATCGACCGCATACGCCTCGCTGACGCCCTCATATTCAACCTTCTCAACGCGGAACGCCTTGCGCAGCTCAAGACCGACGCTCTTGCCGCTCTGCTCAACCAGGGGCGCGAAGACCTCGACCTCTCCGAGCTTCTTTGCCCAATCAACGAGCGCGCGAAGACCGGGAGCCGCGATGCCGTCGTCGTTAGTAATCAGTATTCTCATAACCAACCCTCATTATTTTCCTTAAATTCCTTGAGACGCGCGTCAGCATCGTTGAGGAGCGCGCGGATCTCGCTCTTCTTGAGAAGCGTCGCGCCGCTTGCGCAATCGTGTCCGCCTCCGCGGTATTTCTCGCCGATCTCATTGACTGTGACAAATCTCGAGCGCAGACGCACACGGACCGTGCCGTCGTCATTATCGATGAAGGCGATCCAGATGAGGCTTCCGCGGATCGAATCGAGATAGGATACGCTCGCGCTCGCCTGCTCCTGAGTCAGCGCGAACTTCTCGCGCATCTTTGCGGTGACGTGGATATACGCCACGCCGTTCTCGGTTCTCTTCATATTTTTATATACGTGCGCCTTGAATTTCAGCTGCTCGTAGTCGTCGATATAAAGATTCGCGTAAAGATGATCGGTGTCAACGCCCGCCTCGAGCATCAGAGCCGCCGCACGCATGGTATCACCCGAAACGCTACGGAAGCGGAATCTGCCCGAATCGGTGACCATTCCGGTGTAGATATAGGTTGCCGCCTCGGAGTCGATCTTCAGCTCATCGCGGAACTCGCCGTAAAACCTTGCGATCATCTCGCAGGTGGATGAGGAATGCTCCTCGACCCAGTTGATCACGCCGTAATTATCGCGCGGGATATGATGGTCGATCTTCACGACCTCGCGGCAGAGCTTGTACTTAGCGTTCGAAATTCTCTCCTCCGTTGCGGTATCGAGAACGAGCGCAAGCGCGCCCTCGTAAGCGCTATCATCCACGTTCTCCTCGTCTGCTCCGAGGAATTCGAGATAATCGCACTTCTGCCAATCAACAACGTGGATCTCCTTCTCGGGGAAGCTCAAGCGAAGAATCGCCGCAAGTCCCTTCGTCGATCCGACGCAGTCGCCGTCGGGACGGATATGGCGGAAGAGAAAGATCTTATCGTATTCCTTGATCTTGTCAAGGACTGTCTGCATCAGCTCGCGGTTCATTCGCCCACCTCCGAAAGTTTATCGAGATCGGCAAGCATCTTCATTGCCTCTTCTCTGTTCTGAACGGTCGCGCCGCTCGCTTTTTTGTGACCTCCGCCGCCGTACTTCACGGCGATGGGGTTGATATTGTATTTGCTCGAACGGATCTCGCAAAGGACTCCGTCCTCGGTCTCGGTGAAGTTTACCCATACGTCAACGCCGCGGATCTCAGCCATCGTTCCGACCATTCCGCGCGAGATCGCAAAGGTATCTGCACCCGTCGCCTTCGCCTCCTCGAGTGTGGTGTAGATATACGCCACGTTGTGCTCGGTGAATCTGATCTTGAGAACGAATTCCGCCTTGAGTCTGATATGCGAAAAATCGTCGGCGTAGAGACCCCTGTAGATATCGTTCGTATCAAATTTCTGCTCGCAGAGATACGCCGCGGTCAAAAATGTCTGCGAGGTGGTCGAATCGTAACGGAATCTGCCCGAATCGGTGATCATTCCCGTGTAGAGCGACTTTGCCGCAAGAGGAGTCATACGGAGACCCGTCACCTTCGCAAAATCGGCAACAAGTCCCGCACAGCTCTCGAACGAAGTATCGGTCAGCTCGAGATCAGCGATCTTCTCGCAGAAAATATGGTGATCCATACGGATAGTCTCGGCGGCGAGGGTGTATCTTTCGTCGCTGATGAGTGCCTTCGCGGAGGTATCGAGAATGATCGCAAGCGCGCCCTCGTAGACACCGTCCTCTATCTCATCCATCTTCGAGCCCGCCATGAATGAATAACGCTTTGCGTGGTCGCCGACGGTGTAGACCTTCTTCTCGGGGAAGTTTTCCTCGATCAGGAGTCTGAGTCCAATCTGGCTTCCGAGCGCGTCTCCGTCGGGGTTCGAGTGGCGGTGGATGATTATCCTGTCATACTGCTTTATTTTTTCAAGAATCTTGTTATACATCAATCAAAATATCCTTTATATTCTACTTTGTAATCGCTTTCGGGGAAGAGATGGCGGTGCAGCTCGATGAAGTAATTGTCGGTCATTCCGGCAATATAGTCGACAACTATCTGATTCGGCTCGCTCTGCTCATAGGGCACGCTTCGTTTGTAATACGACTTATTAATGTAGTCGATGTGATGCGTGAAGATTGGCGAGGTCCTGTCGCCGACGAGAATATCGCCGAGCAGACGGTCGTAAATATCCTTCATCATAGGACGCGCCGTGATATCAAGCTTCGCGCGGGTTGCGGCGCTCTCATAAATGAGGTTGTAATTATCGCGCTTCGATGCCTTGAGCGCCTTGAAATGCTTCGAGTCGAGCTTGATATAGGGCTTGCCGTAGCTGTTTTCGATAATATTTACCACGAGGTTGTTGATGATCTCGGCATTGATCGAGCCGATGTCCTCGTTCGTAAACGCATCCTCGGTAACGACCTTTGCGCGCGCGGCATCCTGTCTGTCCTTGCCGAGGTAGGCGATGATATCCGCCAGCCGCACGACGCAACCCTCAAGTGTCGAGGGCAACTGCTTCGAGGCAAATTCTTTATCGGTGTAGCAACGCTCGATGATCTCATCGAATTCGTCAAAGCCCGAAAGCGCCGATGGCACGTATTCCTCGAGTTCGAGCTCGCCGTCGTGGAAAGCGATTCCCGAAAGGGTCTCAAGGCTGATGTTCAGCGGGAACTGCGTATCAAGCACGCGGACCGAGTGAATATTGTGCATAAAATAGCGTCCGGTATGAGCAAAATAAAGCTCGTTAAGATAGACCTCGCCCGTATGCGCGAAGGGCGGATGTCCGATGTCGTGTCCGAGCGCGATCGCCTCGATCAGATCGAGATTGAGATTGAGCGCGCCGCCGATCGTCCTCGCGATTCGAGAGACGAGCTGGACGTGCAGGCTTCGCCGCGTGATATCGTCATTCTTGATCAGCGAGAAGACCTGCGTCTTATCTGTGTACCTATTATAATAAGGGCAATGAAGGATCTTATCGATGTCATGCACAAAGGGCGGGCGCCAAACGCTCCCGCTGTCCTTCTTGAGGCTGTTTCGCCTTGTGATCCCCGAGCTTTCAAAGCCCATGCGTTCATAGCTGCCCGTACGCTTCTCCGCCTCAATTCGACGGGTCAGCGCATCGGACAGCGATTCGTATTTTAACATTGTTTCTCCGAAATTATTTGATCTTGAACGTTTTCGCCCATTCGACGAACTGCGCGCGGTTTTCCTGATACTTTTCGGTCTCGCAACCGAACTCGACGAGATAGAATGCCTCGTCGTCCTTGATGAATACGGTCAGATAGCTTCTGATATCACCCTGATTCGACTCTGCCTTTTCCTCAACGATGAGAAGTCCCGATTCGGTCTTCATCTGCGACGAAATGTCGAAATGTCCGCTGTCCTTGAGGAGATTGAGGAACTCCTGCTCGGACATCAAGGTGATCTGCGCGTACTCGTTGAAGTTGTAGGTATAGATCGCAACCGAGACCTCTCTCGATCCGAAATAATGGATGCCGTCCTCGTATTTATCCGAGAACGCCGTGGTCAGCGTGATCTCAAAATCTTCACTTGTAAACTGCTTGGGATTCTCAAAAAGGACATCCATATTCATAGCAAAGCCGATGATGATACCGACAACTACCGCGATGAGCGTGGTTATAACGCCCTTTCTGCCCGAACGCTTGCGGTTTGCAAGTGCCTCCTCATCGGTAACTCCGTGGAAACGGAAGGGATTGCCGGCACCGGGATTGTATGTGCACTTGCCGCCGATCTCGACGTCGCCGACTCCCGCGGGAATCTGAAAATAGTCGTTACACATTTCCTTCGAGAGCTTATCTGCAATGACGACCACCTTTACGGCATCATCGCCGACGTTAAAGGATACAGTCTCGCCGTTCTTGACCTTGCAGACAAATCTGCAGGGGATTCCCGCAATAGTGATCTCGCTCGAAGTGCTGTCCTCAACGTATACGTTCAGCTTGCCGAGACAGCCGACAAAGCTCTTATCTCTTGTTAAATATACTGTTCTCATAATTAAACCTCCAAGTTTGCTATCTTAAAGTATACCATAATATCTGCTGATTGTCAATCGGAAAATTAAATTTAACAAAAAAGGTCCCTGCCGCCCTAATGGGCAGCAGGGTTTTTCGAAAGGTAGACGATTAGTCCCTCTTCTTCAGAATAATTGCGCTTCCGAGGATCGCGATGATCGCAATTCCTGCGGAAACAACGGATCCGCATCCGGTATCCTCGATAACGTCGGGCTCTGTCTCATCTTCGGAATCCTCGGTTTCGGGATCGGTAACGACATCACCGGACTCGGTTGTTGTATCGGGCTCGGTCGTTGTGTCGCCGCCGTCGGTGGTAACGCTCGAACCGGTAGCGGGGATAACCTCGGACTCAACGTAGGCGCAAACGATACAAGTACGCTCGCGCTTGCCGTCAGCAGTCTCGGTAGCCTCGGTTACGGTCTTCCAGTTGCCGTAAACGTGATCAGCGGGAGTTCTCTTCTCACCGCATACGTTACAGTCAGCATCGCAGACGCTGTCGTACTTATGGGAAGTAACTCTGACCTCGCCGCAAGTATTGCAGGAAGCGTCGCAATCGTTGGTATAAACGTGACCTACGATCTGTCTCTTCTCGCCGCACTTGTTGCAAGTGTCGTCGCAGTCGTTGGAATAATTGTGACCTGCCGCACTGTTGACCGCACCGCAGATATTACAGTCGGAGTCGCAAGCGTTGGCATAGTGATGCGCCTCATAGCTCTTCTTTTCGGAACAGCCCGAGCATGCATACCAGTGCCCCACCGCGTCGCTTGTCCATGTGCTTGCCCACTTATGGGTGTGACCCTTTGCGGGAGCAATAACGGTATTACATACAGTACAGATCTGAGCAGTTGTCTCAGTAGCCTCGGGACCCGGAGTATGATCGGGAGCCTTGATAGCCTGAGTAACTCTCGAAAGCTCTGCCTTACACATTGTACAGTAAACTACCGACTCGTAGCTACCGTCAGCAGCGCAGTTGACAGGCTTCTTTTCATTTTCCTTTACGGCATTGCCGCGGATGTGGTCGATCTTCTCGGTGACCTTGGTCTCGGAGGAGATCTTCTCCTTACATACTGTGCAGTATGTAACGAGATCATAGTGACCGCCCTTGGTGCAGGTTGCCGCAACTTCGTTTTCCTTAACAGGATTTCCTGCGCTGTGGCTTACCTTCGGAACAGTCTCTTTTACGGTTTCAAGCTTTGTGTTACAAACCTGACAGTAAGTTACCTTATCATGAGTTCCTTCCTTTATACAGGTCGCTTCAACTACGTTTTCATAAACGGGTGACGCGGGTGTATGCTCAAGGATCTCAAGCTCGGTAGTCTTTCTGGAAATTTCAACTCCGCAAACAGAACACTTGACAAGCTCGACGATCGAGCCCTTCTTTGCACAAGTGGAAGGCGTATGGATCACCTCAGGTGCACCGGGAACGTGAGTCCCCTTATCGCTTGTGACCTTGGTTCTCGATACTTCCTTCTTACAGGAAGTGCAGTATACTACAGAATCGTGACTTGCAGGATTCTTGCAGTCGCCTTCGGTCTTGTTTTCAATAACAGCCTCACCGGGAGTGTGCTTGTCATTAAGCGGGATAACTACAACCGACTTAGAGATCATAGCCTTACAAACGGTACAATAAGTAACCGAATCATAAGAACCAAGCTCGGTGCAGGTTGCATCTTTAACGTTTTCCTTAACGGGAGTACCGGGGGTGCAGGTATGGTCGGAAGATACGATCTTGATATCGGTGGAAGCCGAGGTAAGTGTATAATCAATATCTGACTTACCGCCGATGATCTTTATTGCATCGCCTTTTTCGGTCTCAACCTTGATCGTGGTCGTGCCGACTGCGGCGTTGGGGTCAACCTTAAATTTGAGTTCTACGAATGTGCCGGTTCCGGTATAAATTGCGGGATCGGGATTAAAGAGGACGCCCATTGTGCCGGCTACAACAATGGCAGTTCCTTCATTGCCTTCATATCTGTTATTAACAGTGATAGTGGCATCCTTAAAAATACTTGTGTCAGAAGTTGCTTCAACGTAGCTCAGTACCGAAGAATCATATGTGACAACCGCTTTAAGCCAGCAAATACCGGTATTCTCGGTAACCTCTACTAAAATTGTAAATTCGGTATTTGCAGATACAGTGGGAGCCGAAGCCCCCACTGCATATGTCAGTTTATTTGATTCAGCTGATACTGACAGCGAAAGAGCAACTACGAGACACAAGATGAAAAGTACAGAAATTAATCTTTTTTTCACTTGTTTCTCCTTATTTAGTTGTTGCTTATTCGTTTATCAATTATGCTCTGGGCTGGATCTGGGAAGCGCCGGTGCCGTCCTCAGCTACAGGTGCGAAGTAAGCTTCAACAGTAGTAGCACCGGTGAGGATTGCGTAGAATACTCTGAGATCCTCAGCATCGATCTTGCCGTCAGCGTTTACGTCTGCAGCTGCATCGTACTCGTTGAAGAGGATGAGAGAGTAGATCTCGAGAGCGTCGTTCATGGTAAGACCATATGCACCGTCGATATCGAAGATATCAGCGAGCTGAACAAGAGCGGAGTTTACACCGTTCTTGAAGCACTTAACAGCAGCACCGTTCTCATCGATAACGTCAGGAGTGTAATCCCAACCAAGAATGTCGTATACGTTACCAACCTCGAGGAGAGCTGCACCGGTAGCGGTGGAAACAACCTTGAACTTGAGAGTTACGAGGTTCTGGCTGCCCTTGATTGCAACGTGTGCGTTGTCAGCCTGAGCTGCGATGTTAACGATACCAGCCTTGATGGTAATCATCTTACCGGTCTGGCGATCCATGATCTCAGTCTCAACGTCGCTAGCAAGGCGAGTGTTGAACTTGGAATCCTGGTTGAATGCAGTCTCGTCAGCGAGATACTCGAGAACTTCGGGGTTGTAGGAGAGTGCAAAGTTGAGACCCCAAACGTTTACGCCGTTGAGAGAAGCGAGGTCGAGAGTTACGGTGATGATGGAGCCCATGGTTCCAACTTCAGAATCAGTTCCGTTTACTGCAGCGGAAATGAGAACTTCAAGACCCTTATCCTTCATGGAAGCAGCTTCACCCTTGTAGCCACAAGCTGCGCAAGGCTGCTTGCCTGACTTGTAACCGTTCTGAGCGTAGTTAACTACAACGGATACAGGATCAGCATGGTTGTTCTTGTTGATACCCTTGATATCGGTTACGGAGCGGAGACCACAGTCCTTGCAGAACTTGATGGTGTAGCCCTCGTCTACGCAGGTAGCGGGAACAACTTCTTCTTCAGTGTAGTTGTGAGTGATAGCAATGGTCTGCTCGCAAACTACGCAAACGCGATCCTTAACGGAAGCGTTGTCGCACTTGGTGGTGAGCTTCTCACCAGCCTCGTTAACGTGTCCACCGGTTGCGGGGAGGTAGTTATCGAGGTACTCGAATCCGCAGAAGGAGCACTCCCAATGCTTGTAGTTAAGCTTGGTGTGATCTGCGTTAGCGGTAGAGGAGTCAGCCTGCTCTACGATAGTGGTCTTACCGGTCTCGGGATCGGTGTGCTCAAGCTTCTTGAAAGCGAGAGTAGCGTTGTTAGCCTTGTTGTCCTTAACGGTGCCGTTAGCCTCGATAACGAGCTCGGAACCATTGGTAAGGGTAACGGTGATCTTCTTGCCTTCGAATACAGCAGTCTCAGCAGCAAGCTTGATAACTACTTCTTCGCCGGTCTTGGTGTTCTTGTATACGCGGTTTACTTCGAGCTTATCGCAAGCTGCGCAGTACTTAACGTTTGCAACACCGTCGTTGTTGCAGGTTGCAACGTTGCCAGCTACGATGTTCTTCCATGCGTGAGTATCCTCAACAACAGTGTAAGGAGTAGAAGCGGTCTTGTCAGTGTAGGTCTTGCCACACTTTGTACACTTCTCGTAGGTTACCTCAGGGCAGTTGGTGGTCTGAGTCTCGAGAGTGGAACCACACTTGTTGATAGTGGTGGTCTTAAGAGTAGTCTGAGTTCCGTCAGCGTTCTGAACGTACTTAGCGTCGCAGAGAGCACATACGGAGTGAGCGATGGTACCGGTCTTGTCGCAGGTTGCAGCCTTACCAGCTACGTCCTTAGCCTTGATGTGACCCTGGATACCGGTCTTTACATATACAGCAGTGCCGCAAGTGGGGCAGGTGTAGATGTCATAGGAAGGAATGGTGCAGTTGCCGGGAACGGAAACGGGAGTGCCAAGAGAGTTAGCATCCTTACCGTCACGGTAGGTGTAAGTAACGTTGCCCTTAGCATCGGTGTTCTTGAATGCGATGCCGTGGAATACTTCAGCTTCTGCCTTGCTCTCGAACATAACCTGAGAGTTAGCATTTACGAAGTCGCTGTTAACGGATACGCCACATACAGAACACTTGGTAGCAATTCTGGTGGTCCATGCAGGAAGAGTAGAGGTCTTCTTTGCGCAGTTGTGAGACTCAACGGTGAGCTCCATCTTGTGACCTGCAGCGGGCTGCTGATCTACTTCGAAGTAGGTGTTACAACCGTTGTCGCAGAGCCATACATATACAACACCCATTTCGCAGGTAGCGCCGGGAAGCTTCTTAGCGTCGTAAACCTTCTCGCCGTTGTACATTACGTAAGGCTTGTGATTTTCATTGGTAGCGATCTTCTCAGTCTTTACGATCTTGTTGTAAAGCTTGCCATCCTTGGTAACAGTGATGGTGGTCTGAGCTGCTGCAGAGCAGTTCTCGTTGCAGCAGAGGGTGTAGATAACGCCCTGAGTTGCGCAGGTAGGATCAACTGTCTTGGTAACAGTCTTGTGTCCGGTTGCGGGAAGGGTCTCAACCCAGTACTCGCCGCAAGCCTTGCAGAGGAGGTACTCGTAACCCATAGTGGTACAAGTAGGCTTGGAGGTAAGACCGTCCTGAGCCTCGATGATCTGGTGCTTCTTCTCTACAATAGTCTGCTTACACTCGGAGCAGGTGTAGGTGTAGTCACAACCAACGAGCTTATCGCTCTTATCCTTAACCTTGTGACCGCCCTTGTTGGGGATAACAACGTCCTTGGAGTCGATCTTATCGATCTCTACGTATGCCTTGTTAACAAGGATGTAGAGCTGATAGCAATCGTCGCACTTGTAGATAGCGTAGGAGCCATCCTCGGTACAGGTGTTAGCAACAGCAGCCTTTACAAGGCTCTTGTTCTTGCACTTGCAATCTACATCAAGAATATCAACAGTCTTGGTATCCTTGCAATCCTTGCAGGTGTAGAGAGCGGTGCCGGGAACGTACTTACCAGCTTCCCACTTAGGCTCGGTAACTACCTTGGTGAGTTCCCAAGTGTGCTCGTCGGTCTTGGTGTCCTTACAGATAGAACACTCGAATACCTTCTCACAGCCAACGCCGGAGATCTCAACCCAATTGTGAGCCTTTTCCCACTTAGTGGTCTGAACCTCGGTCTTCTTACATACGCTACACTTAACGTATGTCTTACCGTTGGTCTTGGTGGCACAGTTTGCAGCGACGTTCTCACGCTCGCCCTTCTTCTGGTTGTCAACCCACTTGTGGCCGGCAGCCTTGGTGCCAAAATTGTCAGCAAACTGCTTGCCGCACTTGTTACACTTGTATGCAGTGTAAGAAGGATCGGTACAGGTTGCTGCTACTTCGCCAAGCTCTGTGTATTCACAGTTCTTGACAGTGTGTACAGTCGGGCAAGCAGTATCGTTGGTGATAGCCGCGAATACGGACGCAGGTACGAGCGACATTACCATGATTGTTGCCAGAATGAACGCAAAAATCTTTTTCATGTTTTCTTTCCTTTCGAAAAATATAATTTTTTGGGGCCGTCATGCCATGCTTTCGACAAGATATTGTGTTCCATCCGAGGACTCGACACAAGTCTCGCCGCCCCCGCATACCAAGCGTCAATTGATATACTTCGGCATAGCATAACATCACGTAAGATATTGTACACCACTTTTTGCTTTTTGTCAATACCTTTTGAAAAAATATTTTCCAAAAAACAAAAAAAGTTATGGATTTTCATACTACCTCTCCGCACTATTCCATATTATGGAATTAATTTTGATTTTTGCTTGCTCGCCGTTTTTTCTCCTTTAATGCGCTGAAATTTCCCCAGCCTTCACAGAACCTTCACCGTCGAAATAATTGACATTCTGTCGAATATATGGTATAATTAACTGAGAACTTTCCGAAGGAGGTACCTGCATGGAATACAAGCGCGCGATCGTTATATTACTAGCGATCCTGATTCTTTTCGCAAATCTGATTTTGCCCTCCGTTGATATCTCCTACGGACACGATCACTCCTGCTCTCCCAACCGATGCCTGGTCTGCTTCGTTTCGGGAGCATTGCAGATGCTGCAGAATCTGGTCTTTGCCACAGTTATCTGCCCCGCACTTTCCTTCATTATTTTATTATTATGCTCGATCGCGCGAGTTTTGCCGACCGTACGGACGGTTTCAACTCCGATCAGACTCAAAACAAAGATCTTATCATAGCCCGCTTTGATATTCTTAAAACAAGCAAGAACATCAAAGGAGTTAAATAATGATAAAAACCACAAATCTTTCAAAGCATTTCAATAACGAGACGGCGATAGATTACCGCGATCTCGTATTCGAGCGGGGAAAGTCCTATATGCTCCTGGGAGCTTCGGGATGCGGTAAATCCACCCTTCTCAACATGATAGCCGGAATACTCTCGCCCGACAGCGGGTCGATAGAGATCGCCGGAGAGGTGACGTCCTCAAAATCCCAGAAGGAGCGCGACAAATTCCGCATTAATAATATAGGATATATTTTTCAGGATTTCAAGCTCATCCCCGAGATGACGGTCATTGACAACATCAACATTCTGAAGCTCGAGAAGGTCGACACCTCCTCGGCTGACGACGTTCTCCGTGAGCTCGGCATTCTCGACAAGAAGAACAAGAAAGTCAAGTATCTTTCGGGCGGAGAGAAACAGAGAGTCGCTATTGCGCGCGCGATCGTCAAGAAGCCCGACATCATCCTTGCGGACGAGCCTACGGGAAACCTCAACTTCGCGATCGGAGAGGCAGTTATAAAACAACTGATCGAGGTCTCGCGCGGCAAGACCCTGATCGCAGTAACGCACGACGAGCGCCTCGGAAAGTATTTCGACTGCACCGTTGACATGAACGAAGTTACGGGAGGCAGACGAGATGTTTAAATTTGCTGTCAAAAACATGGCGATCAAGAAGGTCAAGATTATACTGATCGTCATTTCGATCGTTATTTCCGCTTCGGTCGCGCTCCTGGCTTACAATATCTCGGAGCAGGTTGACGACGGCTTCAAGAGCACAGCCGGATATTACGACATGATAATAGGTCCCGCGGGAAGCTCGACCCAGCTTGCGATGAATACAATGTTTTTCACCGACAAGCCTCTCGGCACTATCTCGTACGAATATGTCGAAAAGCTTCAGTCCGACATGCGCGTAAATGCGGTCGTCCCCTTTACGATGGGCGATTCCTACAACGGCGCGAAGATCGTCGGCACCACCCCGCTCTTCCTTGACGGCAAGGAGCTCGGCGCGGGCGAGATGTTCGACGAAACGTTCGAATGCGTTGTCGGAAGCGCGGTTGCAAAGAAATACGGGCTCAGGCTCGGCTCCGAGCTTATCACCTCACACGGCCTTTCGGAGGGCGGTCACTCGCACGATGCCAATCCTCTCAAGGTCGTCGGAATCCTTTGGCAGACCAATACCTCCTACGACAACGTGATCTTCACGGGCGTTGAAACCGTCTGGGCGACACACGGTCACGAGGATGAACACGATCAACACGATGAACACGCAGATGAAGAACACGAGGAGCACGAAGAGCACGGAGAGATCTGCGCGATACTGGTCAAGTCGAAAAGCTTCAACCATTACAGCGCGCTGAGGTCGGAATACGGCGAGGACGCTTCTCTTCTCGTGATCAACCCCTCCGAGGTGCTCCGTGAGGTGCTTGAGAACGTCGACATGAGCTCGAAGATCGTTTACATTCTTTGCATTATTATATTAATAATGAATATTTTCATCATCTCGGTAATAACCCTGCTTAATATGTATGATTCGAAAAAAGAGATCGCGTTGATGCGTCTGATCGGCATCGGAATGGGCAGGATCAATCTGCTCTACATCCTGCAGAATGCGATCATCGGTCTGATCTCAACTGTTCTTGCCTTTGCGGCATCCAGGCTCTGCCTGATACTGATGGGAGAGTACGTGGCTTCGATGGGAATCGTACTGAACTCGGCTCGCATCTATCCCCTCGAGCTCGCTATTATGGCGCTCGTTTTCGCCATCAGCGTTATCCCTACCGTGATCTGCACGGTTGGCATGTCAAGAAAGGACGGTCTTTCCGAATGATCAAGAAAACCATCACGTTAATGCTCACCTTGTCGCTTCTTCTGACCTCTTTTGTCGGCTGTAAGAACGAAACTGCCGAGGAAGGTGCACAGTTGCTTTCCTTCTCGCAGGCACAGAGTGTCGAGGAGATGCAGAATCTGGACGGAAAAACGGTATCGATCATAGGATATATGTCGACTCTTTCTCCGATCTCCGGCGAATTCATGTATCTCATGAATCTTCCCTACCAGAGCTGTCCCTTCTGCGTGCCGAATACGACGCAGCTTGCGAACACTATGGCGGTCTACGCGAAGTCGGCTGACGGCTTTGAATTCACCGACCGCGCAATTCAGGTGACGGGCGTTCTCGAATTCGGCGACTACACCGACGAATTCGGCTATGAATACAACTACCGTATCAAGGACGCAGTCTATACCGTTCTTAACACCGACGATCTCGACCCGAAGATCAAGCTCTGGCAGCAGCTTGCCTCGACCGACGTCATTTCCGAGATCTATCAGATGTACGAATACGTCAACTTCCTCTGCTTCTGGCCGACCTACACCGCGCAGTTTGAGGGAGGTTCGGATTATCTCTACCCGAACGACGTCGATATCTTCTGCAAAAATGACGGAGCGCAGTACAACTACGGCTATAAGGAAGGATATTTCGATTCGCTCGTTGCGAAGGTCGAAAGCGTCAGCAAGACAGACTTCACCGCACTCGTAGAAAACATCAGAAAAGCCGAAAAGCTTGCCGCGGATGCGCTTGCCGAGATCGACGCCGGCAACTATACTGCGGTCGAAGAATACTCGGGCATCTACGGCGACGGCAGAGTTCAGTACAAGATGAACCGCGCCGACGAGTTCGAGGCACTTATGCAGGCAACCTATCAGGAATTTGCCGCGTGGCTTGCGACGTGGGAAATTTAATCCCGCGGAGCGGGATTAAAAAGTGCAGAATGCAGAATGCAGAGTTATGGAAGCTTTTCTCGCTTTGCTCGAAAAGCATACCGAATGAATTGTGTTTTGTGCGGATGATCCTATGTTACGCTAAGAACTATAACAAATAAATAGAAAACTCGAGATACAGTGAAGCGTAAACCTTCATTATATCTCGAGTTTCTTATTATTCATTAAACAACGATTCAGAACAGTACAAAAGGTTATCACTCAGAAATACAATTCTCATAAGGAATAATTTCCGAGCAACGCGAGGAAATTTACCTTAACTCTGCACTCTGCATTCTGCACTCTGAACTCCATCTGCACTTTGCCAGGCGTCAGTCGTCGTAGTGTTTAAGCCACTCAACGAGGTGATCGATCGACTCGAATTTGACGCTCGAGTTGCTGATCTTGAAGCGTTGGGGATGGTTCATCACGAGTCCGTTGACGAAGTCGAGCTGACGGGGCTCGTATTCCTCGTTCTCACGCTGACGGGTGAATCCGCGGTATCTCCAATTCGGAGCGGCGGCATCCTTACGCCAGGGGCGGTTGTCCCAATAATATCCGCGGAAGGGATCGCGCTGAGAGCACATACGGTCGAGGATCGCATCGTGCAGACGGTCACGCTCGGCTGCGTATTCCTCTGAATCGATCAGGTTGTTGAGCTCATAGGGATCCTTATCGAGATCGTAGAACTCGTCCTCCGAGAGCAGATTTATCGCAAGCTTGTATCTTCCGTCGGTGACGGCACGCATCGGCTGAAGTCCGCCGTAGTGGTCGTGATCCTGCTCGAAGCGGGTGAACTCGTAGAAGACGAGATCGGGCGCCTCGGCGTTCGTGTCGCG
This sequence comes from Eubacteriales bacterium, assembly GCA_045632925.1. Taxonomy (GTDB): domain Bacteria; phylum Bacillota; class Clostridia; order Oscillospirales; family CAG-272; genus CAG-390. The sequence continues at coordinate 18,096 of JAZQXP010000025.1, forward strand.
GCAGGCATCGAGAATGCTCTCACCCTGCAACACCTTCGGGATCGGAAGTCCGAAAAATTCCATAACGGTCGGGCAAACGCTGATATGCGAGACGGGATGCTTGGTGTAGACCGCGCCTCGCTCACCCTCGGGATGGCGAACGATGAAGGGGATGCGCGCAACGTCATCGTATGCCGCGGGACCCTTTGCAAAGAGGCAATGCGATTGAAGGAGATCGCCGTGGTCGGAGGTGTACATTATCATCGCGCTGTCCGGCACACACTTTACGACCTCTCCTATGAGGTGGTCGGCATAGGAATTGCATCCGAAATACGCGGGCTGCTTGATCCTGATCTCGTCGCGGTCCTTCTCGGTATTGCCCTTCTCCGCCGCCCAGACCTTCTGGTGAGTCGGCTTACCCTCGAGAGTGTCCCAGACCGCGGGATTCTTCGGAAACTCGTAGTCCTTGTACATGCTCGCATAGGGCTCGGGGCTGAGGAAGGGACCGTGCGGCTCGTCGAAGGAAACGACAAGGAAGTAATCCTCATCCTTGTACTTTTCCATGAAGTCGAGGGCGCGCTTGAGCACACGCGAGCCGTATGTGAAGTCCTCGGGAATGCTTTCAAACTGCATCGTCTTGACGGCGCGGGATTTTACGCGCTCGTCCTCCGAGAGCTCCTCGAGGTAGCGACGCATATCGTACCAATACTCCTCCTCCCAACCGTCGGGGCAGAAGCCGTTGCCGAAATAATCGGTGCCGTCAAGGTGCCATTTACCGATGTAGGCACACTTGATGCCGTTGTCGGATAGACGCTGACCGATCGTTTTGACATTGTCGCCGAGAGCCATACCGTTCGCCCACGAGCCGTTCCACGAGGGATAAGTACCGGTGAAAAGACCTGCGCGCGCGGGTCCGCAAACGGGCTGGGTGGTGTATGCGCGCTCAAAGCGAACGCCGTCCGCCGCAAGAGCATCAAGGCAAGGGGTCGCAAGCCCCGTTTCACGATAACAGTTGACCATATCCCAACGCTGGGTATCGGTCATTATAAATACAAATTGCTTTTTGTTTGACATTGCTCTACTCCATCCTTTAGTTAGAATTATTATGCGAAATAAACTTCTGCCCCGATGACAGAAGTGCCTCTGTCATCTTTTCCGCGCGGACGAATCGATCATCCTCATCGGAGGCAACTTTATTCCAATTTATCATTATAAGCTCGGTCTCGGGGATGCGGATGCAAGCGGCATCAAACATACCGCACACATAAAAATATTCCTCCATACCGGCTTGCTTTCCCGAAACATAGTAGCGCGATTCGGTGTAGTCTTCAACTCCGAGCTCACCCTTCACCGTAACGACGAACTGATCCGAACCAAAGCAGGAGGTTGATACGTACATTCCGTATTTTTCACTGTATTTGATAGTAGAAGTGCTCGTGTAAAGCAATCCCCAACCTCCGCGCGTCGAATAACGGTTGACAGGATAGATCCCGCCGTCTTCTCTGTAATAATAGCAACACCAAATATCGCCGTTTCCGCCACCGATCTCTCCGATCTTCACGCCGCTGCTGATATCATAAACGTACCAAGTCATACCACCGGATGAACCGGTAAAGCCGTAGGGCTCAAGAAGCAGCTCGGGCATACCGTCTCCCGTTACGTCAAAGAGTCCCAAATTGTCTCCGTGCTCAATATAGGGCTTAGTCGGATCGGGAATTTCGTGGTAATATCCTATACTAAAATCTCCCGAGTCGATCCATTGCTCTTGGTTAGAGATAAGCTTTTCGAGCGGCTTACGCAAGGCTTCAAGATCCTCTTCTGAAATGAAATAAATATTCTCTCCGTTGATCCTGCAATAATCCGCAGTAATCTCTTCCTCTGTCTCGGGCTCATTTTCGATCTCATCCGCATTATCATCACGGCACGCAGTCAACGACAAAGACGCGATCAAAAGAAATACACAGATAAGCTTTTTAAAAATCTCATTCATCATTCCGTCCTCCGCTCATTAATTGATTTAATTATAACACATCTTGGGATTTTTTGCAATAATATTTGGAATAATTACAAAACCTATTGACATTTAATTCATTTTATGGTATAATGCAATCGCTTGATTAGGAGAATTAAAATGAAGATCAATTACGAAAGAATCAAATATTCACCGTTCGGAAAAAGAATAACTAACGTATTCAAGGGAGATATCATTCTCTCGGTCTGCACAGTTCCTCTCGGCTTGCTTATCTGCGCTTTTGCTCTTATGGCGGGATCGGTAAGTGCCGGCATAATCATGGCTCTGATCTTTTTGGGCGTTCCCGCATTCCTTGTTGCCGCAAGCGTTAAAAGAGTTCTTCTCGAAGCGCGTCTGCTCTCGGAAATGACCGACGAGGAGCACAACAAGCTGATCGCGGATTACAAAAAATACGAAGAACGCAACATCATCCGTTACGGGCACCTGACCTCGTACGGTCTGGTGCTTGACACGCACATTCTTCCCTGGGGAAACATCAAAACGATCGAATTTGAACCCGGTGAATACCGTTACGTTTACAGAAAAGGCGGCGGTTATATGAAATACTTCCCCGCCAAGATCACGGTAACCTCGAAATTTGGAGATAAGACTGTCAAAACCGCCGCAAGCATCGACAACGAAGATTACGACCTTTCCGACGAGATCGCTCAATTCATTGAGTCGTTTCCTAAATATACGGAGCATAAGTTTGAAGTGATCAACGGATATTATTATGCCAAATAATCACAAAAGGACTGATTCCATATCGGATTCAGTCCTTTTTGATATAGAACCAACAAATTAAATTATAAGTTCATTTTGCATTTTGCATTTTGCATTTTGCACTTACTTAAGTATAAGCTTATCCTCTTCGGTCAGCTCCAGATCACCTATGGCACGCTCAAATTTCTTGCGTGCGTTATCAAGTCCTGCGGGGTGGTGAGCGTCGCTTCCGAGATAGAATTTACAGCCCTCCTCCTTGGCAATCCTGAACGGACGGAGGACCGTGTCGCGCTCCTCGTCCGGATATGACATATTGATCTCGATACCTACTCCGAGACGTGCTGCCTTTGCGAAAATGCGGTGCATATCCGCCTCGGCAATTGATTCAAGGGTCGCAAGATACTTTGCGCGGTCGCCCTTCCAGATGAGCGGACATACCGGATGCGCGATGCCGATCTTTTTGAACGGCAGATCCATCGAAAGGAGTGCATCGAGCTTATCTACCCAAACCTGCGCGCGAGTCTGCGGTGTTGCGAGATTCTCCTCTGCGATCGTAAATCTTTCCATATGGAAGTGAGTGGTGGGGATGACGATGAAATCAAGCTCCTCCATTCTCTCGCGCGAGCAGCCAACGGTCATATCCTTATCCATTTCGGTCTCGCATCCGAAAAGGAACTTGACCTTATCGCTCTGCGGCAGGGGCTTTGCCTGCGCGATGTGAGCGAAATCCTGAGTGGAATACCACTTCGACGCGCCGGGAACCTTTTCGTCCCAGAAATGATCGGCAAGAACGATGGTGTGAAGTCCCTCGTCCTCGGCATATTTCAGAATGCGCTCATTGTTCTGCTCGGGGTCGCGTGAGCAAGACGAGAGCTGTGAATGGATATGAAAATCGTGGTCAAATACGTACTTCATTGTTAATATCCTCAACTTTCAAGAAATTCAATATAATACTTCCAGTCCTCGCGGCTCTGGTAGTGCGATCCGCGTCTGATGTGGTATCCGATACCGCCGCCGAGTATCGGCTTGCCGCATTCGGGCATCCTATCATCGTGATTAAATCCGACACCGCCGTGTTTTTCATAGAACTCACCCGCGGCTACGCAGGAAAGGAACTCGTTTTGCGGGCAAGCCCAGGCGTCGTCCTCGGCACTCGCAACGTAAACGCGGTGCGGATAGTTTGCGGCAACGAGGAAATGCTGATCGAAGGGCATTGCCTCCTCGTTATCCGAGTATTTATAGTAATTTTCACAGAACCAATATGGGAATCGGTCAACGATCTTCTTGACCGTCTCTCCCGTATTTTCCCTCGCGATCGACGCGCCCGAGCATCCCGAATCGTTCGAGATCGCGCAGTAAAATCTCTCGTCGAGCATTCCCGCCAGAAGCGCGGTCTTGCCGAGACGCGAATGACCCGTGACCGAAATACGGTTCGGATCGATCGAATCCAGCGTCAGCGCATAATCAAGCACTCGCATTGCCGCCCAAGCCCAGAAACCGAGCTTTCCGCATCCGTCCGCGGGGCGTTTGCCATCGGGATAAACGAGTCCCGCAAGACCGTTTGTGAAATCTCCGTCATCAGATGAAACCTCGGTGTAGCAGAAGGAGAACACCGCATATCCCGCGTCAACGATCTCTTCCGACGGCTGATATTTATCGGGAACGTCGGGGCGGAAATTGATATGAACAAATGCGGGAGCGGGTCTTCCCTCCTTTGGTATAGCGACTCGCACGGGAAATGAAAACTCACCGAAAGGACAGCTGCAGATCAGATTGTATATCTCAAGATCAGCCTTGCCCGCGCAGAATCTCTTGTCGCGCTCGACAAGCTCTGCGCGTACCGAGAGGGGCTTCTCGGGCAGATATCCGTACTCCCCGCGCAGAAGCAGATCGACTATTTCCTTTTTCTCAAGCCCGCAGACGTCGGGCAAGCCCTTCGGGAAGGTCAGCATGACGCGCCTCCTATATAATCGAGAGCCAGGCGGAGCTTCTTCTCCTGAGCCGCAAAGGTCAGCTTACAATGTCCGCGGTCGGGAATGATCTCCATTTCAATATCCTGTCCGCAAGCCTTCATAGCCTCGACGAATTTCTTCGAATGGAGCTCGAGGTTTACCGATTTATCCTTCGAGCAATGGAAAATATAATATTTCACCTTCGGCATTTCGGGCGCGAGATGGTAGGGCGAACGCTTTCTGAGAATATCGTTCAGCTCGCCTTCCTCGTTATAAAACGCGCTGTAGATCGTTCTCGGAAGATCGGGACGCTCGTTGAAATGATAAACGAGGTCGCATACGGGGCAGTTTGAGATACATCCGACGGGCGTGCGCTTTGCGTATCTCGTGTAGACGAGAGAAGCGAGACCGCCCATGCTCTGTCCCATCGAAACCACGGGAGTCGACTCGGGCAGATCGTATTTTTCAAAGAGAACGTCGATGATCTCGTCGGTGTAAGAGACCGCCTGCGCGTTCATCCAGGACCAGGGATTGTTGTAGGGATGCACGTAAAGCACACCCTCCTCGGCATAAAATACACCCTCGTTGGTGTCGTCGTCAAACGTATCCTTGTTGTTCAGACCGCAAAAATAGATGACGATACCCCTGATCGGCTTTTTGCAGATCCGATCGTTTACGTAGGCAAAGCTGCGCAGGGTTTCATAGGTGATGATCTTGTTCATTGTAATCTACCTCTTCTCTTTTTACTTTGTTTTTCAGATACCAACGGCGCGGGTTGTAAACTATGTACTTTACCGTTTCATTGTAATCATCCGCGCTTCTGATCACGTGATCATAATAAGATCGTTGAAAAATATCTTCGCCGACTTCAGCATTAGTTAGCCGTTTCAAAGCCCTAACTGCGCGAGGAATAATTTCATTTGCAGGATCGCGAGAATCCATCAATGCGAATCGGATGTCCTCGCCAAACTCAGTAGGGGACGGCGCCCTCGACGTCCCGGAACACACAAAGTTTTTTTGAATAGAAATAAGCATATGTATGTGATTCGGCATTATTACGTATCTGTCAACGTTGACTCCTTCGATTCTATTTGTGGAGAGTATATACTTTTCAACAATTTTACCGATTTCGGTCAACATAACCTCGGGCATAAAGCCGTCACGTGACAAAGGGACGTCGAGGGCGCCGTCCCCTACTGTCTGACAAGAAACCTTCGTTCGATTGTTAAAATCTTCGGAAGATACTATCCTTGACAAAATACACTTTTTATCTTTCGTGCATATAGTTATAAAATAAGCTCCGTTTTTGCTGTAGTCGAAATATTTCAGTCTTACTCTTTTTCGGTTGGGTTTGTTTTCTTCATTCATTTTTAAGTTACTCAATAGAAATCTCAAGAACAATCGCCTCGTCCGAAAGCTCGTCGATCGGGATTCCGGTTATATGGAGGTATTCCTGCTCGGCGCGGCCTGTTTTTCCGTTAAAGAACTCGGGCAGACGCTCGAAGGAAAATGCAAGCTCCTCTCCCGTATTGAGCAATCTGACGCGTGTCGGCTTATGCGGGAAAAACTTGATATCCACCGCCGAGGAGGATGCACTATTATATAAATGGAAATAAATCTTACCGTTTTTGCGGTTTACGATGCAGGGATCGTGCCGCACGGAGTAATCAAAGGAGTCGCCCTCAGCCGATTCAAGACAGCCCTCCATTCGGTTGTACCAACTGCCGATCCGACGCAAACGCGAAGCATATTCTTCGGTTATCTCACCGAGTCCGTCAGGTCCGACGTTGAGAAGATAGCTTCCTCCCATCGCCATAATTCGGTCGATCGAGGAGACGAGATGGCGGTAGGAATAAAAATCCTCATTCTCGCGGTAGCCCCAGCTTTGACGTCCGAGCGAATTGCAGGCTTCGGTCATTCGGGTGAAACGCTCACCCTCGGCAGCGCGGTATTCGCGCTCGGGGGTCGAAAAATCTCCTTTATCCCAACCGCGGTCATTGATAAGTATGCCCGGCTGCAGACGTCTTGCAAGCTCATTGAGCGAAGGATCGTCGATCCTCGGCGGAATATCCCAGAAAAGGGTGTATATCCTGCCGTAATTCGTCAAAAGCTCGGTGATCTGATTCTTTACGTACTCGCGGTAACCGACTGTATCGACCGTCTCCTTATCGACCGCCTTCCATTGATGCGTCGAATTCGGATTGTAGCCGAGGGGATGATTCCAGTCGGGATTCGAGTAGTAAAGCCCGAGGAGCATCCCGTGCTTTTCGCAGGCATCGGCAAGCATACGGAGCACGTCCTTGCCGTAGGGCGTGTTCATCACGTTATAATCGGTATATTTCGTGTCCCACATACAAAAGCCGTCGTGGTGCTTGGTCGTGAAGCAGATATACTTCATCCCCGCCTCTTTTGCAAGGAGGACCCACTTTTCGGGATCGTAATTTACGGGGTTGAAGGTCTTTTGAAGCGATTCATATTTTTCTCTGTCCCAATCGAAGCGCGCGTAGACCTGCTCCTGAATGCCCGTCTGCGCGTAGATGCCCCAATGGATGAACATACCGAATTTGTTATCAAAAACCATACCGTCACCTGTACTTTGCAAGAAGCGGATAAGCGTTCTTTATCGCGGTCTCGAAATCGGGATTATGCCTTGACTCAAGGCTGATCCTGCCGTCGTAGCCGACCTTCTTGAGATACGCTATCTTCGGGTCGATCTCGGCGGCGTCATCGGGAGTGGGAGTTTCTCTGTCGGCACGCGCGATATGAGCGTGAACGAGAACGCCCTCGGTTCCGTCAAGAGTCTCGAGAGGCTCGCCGTTCTGCGCGTGGTGATAAAGGTCGATCATCGCAAGCACGTTCGGGTGGTTCGTCTTTTTAGCGATGTCCATACCGTCGGCAAAGGTGATGATGAAATTAGCCTCCTTCGGATTGAGCGGCTCGACCGTCACGGCGATTCCGTACTTCTCGCCGACCTCACCGCAGATTCGTAGAACCTCGCAAAACTGCTCCTCGGCTTCCTCTTTCGTATAGTCATCGCGGATATTTCTCGCCTTTGAAGATCCGATAACGGCAACCTTCTGACCGAGCTCGGCACCGCGCGCAAAGCCCTTTTCGCAGTAATCGCGGACGTTTGCCTTCACCTCGTCAAAATTGTCCTTTGAATAGATAGCAAAATCTCCGGGGAAAAAGCCGTTGGTGGCTTCCATCTTGAGCCCCGAATCAGCCAAAGCCTTCTTCATATCTTCAAATTCCTCATCACTCGCACGGGCGATCTTCGAGAAATTGCCTTCAACGTAATCGTATCCCGCCGCCGAGACTATCCCCCAGCGTTCGTGGGAAGCGCAAACACCTATCTTCATAACTTCACCTCACGGCAATATTTGTTAGGTTAATTATAGCATAAAGATGGGGAGTTGTCAATTAAAAAGTGCAGAGTGCAGAGTTAAGAGTGCAGAGTTTTGGAAAATTTCCTCGCAAGGCTCGGAAATAATTTTAATAAATTACTTTTTGAGCTTTGCGAGAAAAGTTACCTATTATCAACTCTGCACTCTGCATTCTTCACTCTGCACTAAAAAAGACCGCCGAAGCGGTCTTTTTTATCAGTGGTGACAATGCTCACAAGTTGCGCAATCGTGGAAAAGCTTGCAATCGTAGATGATGCCGTTCTTGTCGTAGTAATCCTTGACAGCGGACTTGACTGCTTCCTCGGCAAGGACGGAGCAGTGGATCTTCTGTGCAGGAAGACCGTCGAGAGCCTCGGTAACCGCCTTATTTGTAAGCCCGAGAGCCTCGCTGATCGGCTTGCCCTTGATCATCTCGGTTGCCATCGAGCTCGATGCGATCGCGGAGCCGCAGCCGAATGTCTCGAACTTTACGTCAACGATGATATCGTTCTCGATCTTGAGATATATCTTCATAATATCGCCGCACTTTGCGTTGCCGACCTCGCCGACGCCGTCAGCATTCTCGATCACGCCGACGTTGCGAGGATTGCGGAAATGATCCATTACCTTTTCGCTGTATAATGCCATTTTAGTTTCCTCATTTCAAAATAAATTCTTTTTTGCCAGATTCAAGATCGCGCCATACGGGCGACATTCCGCGAAGGAGCGAAACGACGTCCTTGACCGCATTGATGATGTATTCGACCTCCTCGGCGGTGTTTTCCTCGCAGAGCGAGAGACGGAGCGAGCCGTGAGCAACCTCGTGAGGTCTACCGAGTGCGAGAAGCACGTGGCTGGGGTCGAGCGAACCCGATGTGCAAGCCGATCCCGAGGATGCCGCAACACCCTTGTCATCAAGGAGAAGGAGAAGCGATTCGCCCTCAATGCCCTCGAAGCAGACGTTCACGTTTCCGGGCAGACGCTTTTCTGCGTCTCCGTTGAGGATCGAATGGGGGATCGAGAGAAGACCCTCGATGAGTCTGTCGCGCAGCTTTGTCAGCTTTACGGAATTAGCTTCAATTTTATCACAAGCCTCGTCGAAAGCCGCCGCCATACCCATGATAGCGGGGATATTCTCGGTTCCCGCGCGCTTTCCTCTTTCCTGCGCGCCGCCGTAAATAAGGTTATGAAGGATGATTCCCTTCTTCGCATAAAGCACGCCGATGCCCTTGGGACCGTGGAACTTATGCGCCGAAAGCGAGAGCATATCGATGTTTTCCTTGACCACGTCGATCTCAAGATGTCCCGCCGCCTGGACCGCGTCGGTATGGAAGAGCACGCCCGCCTCGCGGCAAACGGCACCGATCTCTCCGATGGGCTGAACAGTTCCGATCTCGTTGTTCGCGTACATAACGGTGACAAGACAAGTATCGGGACGGATAGCGTTCTTTACGTCGTCGGCGGTGACGATTCCGTTATCGTGAATGTCGAGGAGAGTTACCTCAAAGCCCTGCTTTTCGAGTGCTTCGAGAGCGTGAAGGACCGCGTGATGCTCAAAGGCAGTCGAGACGATATGCTTTTTGCCCTTCTTTTCTCCCATTTTTGCGGCGGTGATGATCGCCTGGTTGTCCGCCTCGCTGCCGCCCGACGTGAAGATGATCTCACGCGCGGAGCATCCGAGACGCTTTGCGATCCTCTCCCTTGCATCCGCGAGAGCCTCTGCCGCCGCCTGACCGTCCGAGTGGAGGCTCGAGGGATTGCCGTAGATCTCGCTCATATAGGGGAGCATCGCTTCGATTGCCGTACGGCTCATTTTGGTCGTAGCGGCGTTGTCTGCGTATATTTTCATTAATTTAACCTCTTATAGTTACATTTTTGCCCATAATATTATACAATATGAGGGCGAGGTTGTCAAGAATAATGTAATTATCTTAATTAATTATTTACTTTGTATGTAGCAAAATCCGCTCCGAAGAGCGGATTTCTTATTAACAAAACGTGATTATCATTCAACGTCGGGGCCGCAGACCTGCTGTATTTTCTTTGCCGCAGTAATAAGGCTTGACTTGAAAAGGTTACCCGAAAGATATATCTTCTTAACCGAATCGACAGCAGAAATAGTTGCAGTAGTATCGTTTGAACAACCATAGAAATACACTTCTCCGCCTACAGCATTTGTAATCTTACCGTCGCATCTTGTGATACGTCCGCCAATCACGCGTACAGTGCCCGAACCGTTCAGATGATAAGCGTAATTCGTCGTTCCCCAGGTTGAGGAGTTGAAGAAATCAACCAAGCCCGTAAAGTCTTCCGAAGTGCGAACGATATCAAAGTACTTCGCCTTTCCGCCCGAATCGCGGAGGTTAACAAGCTGGCTGTTGACAAAATATGCAGTACAATTGCCCGAAAGCAGAACTGCCGTGTCACTGCTGTCAACTCCGTTTCCAAGCAGCTGAACGTTCTGCGCGCCGTCTCTAATTTCAATACCGGTCTTGATACAGATAGTAAAGTTGTTATAAAGTATCTCGTTTTTGCTCTCACCGATAAGGATAGAAATGGAATTATCCATCATATACTGATAAACATTGTTCCAAGCGTTGGTCTCGCTCTGGTCGAACCAGCAGTTCGGAGTGAAATGACAATCGCGGATAATACCGTTTTCGCTTCCGCTGCCGACGGCGATAGCATTATTGAGACCTACGCCCCATACAAATTCAACGTAATGGTTATCGCATTTGTAGCTTGCAAGGTCGATGCCGTTGTAAGAAGTGGATGTACTTACGTTAACAATATAAACGTTGCTTCCCTTTCCTCTTATGGAGTAAGAATAGGGAGTAAGCGAAACAGTTTTCTGCTCGTGGTAAATTATGCCGAGTCCGCTCAGTCCTGCGCCTTCATAGAGGTCGATGAGTGCTTCACCGTCGGGATCATTCTTGCCGAAATTGGTATAGAGCCTTGTTCCCGTACCGGTTCGATGTGCATAAGCAGGAGCTATGATCGATCCGCGGAGCTCAATGCCCGCCCAGACGTCAATGCCCGCGCTGATATAGTACAATCCCGAAGGGATATAAACCGTACCGCCCGTAGTCTTGAGATCGTCAAGAGCTTTTTGAAGTACAGCTGTAATATCCTCGTTCGCCTTTGCATTGTAAGGTGCCTCGGTGATGTTGATATACTTATCCGACTTGGGCTTTGTTACAACGTCACGAGTATAGTCAACCTCGGGAATTGTCGGAACTGTATCATCCTTTAAAAGCTCAATTCCGCCGGAATTTCCGCTGACCTCGGAATTAAATATTCTCTGTGCCGCAGCTGTCATATTCGCTATAACGCTTCCGCCGTTTGAAGATAACTTGCAAGAAGTATACGTAACAGCCGCATTACAGCAATTGATAACCGCATTTGCTCCCGCGCTCTCAAGCGTGCTCTCAACAAAGCAAATGTCGCCCGGCTGATTTTCGGGACCGCTTCCGCAGCTTGAAAGGAAGCGAAGCGCAGAGGCACCGCTGTTTCCGAGGGCACGAATCACGCAGCCCGTCATAAGAAGCCAGGAAGCATCCTCCATTAAAATTCCGGTATAGCTATCTGTTACATTAAGATTATAGATCTGACCGTTCGTTACTCCGCCGTAAGCATCATCATATTTCGAGCGTTTGGCATGAAGACCGATATTGTAGCCTTCGATATAAATATCCGAAATATAAGTCCAGTCGATACGCTCGATGATGATACCCGTTGCGTTACGGACCATATATGTCTTGAGCAATTCCGCATCGGGAGTACCCGGCAGACCGCTCTCAAGCCAATAATCAGGAGAGAAATGGAAATTCTCAAGCTTACCGATATCAAGGCTTCTGTCATTGCGGTAGCCGAGGTGCAGGAACGTACCGTAGATATCTCTGGTGTACTGAAGCGCGTAAATACCCATTCCGGTGTAATCAAAGCCGTAATAAGAGTTAACAAAGGTTACATTACGAACGGCAACACCGTCGATCCACTCCTGCTTGATCGTTGCGGGATAGGGGATCGGCTCACCGTTGACGAAGGTCTGCTCGGGATACCAGATCGCAAGATTCTGGATAGATGCGTTGGGTCCCATAAGGAACGCGGACTTTGTAGGATCTGTCGAACCCTTGCCGCCGTAAATACAAAGAACAGTACCCTCCACCGTTCCGGGCTTGATCTCACCAACGATGCTGACATTATCGCCGACAGTAAGCGAATCGGTCAGACAGTAATGTCCCTTGGGAACGTAAATGACACATCCGCCCTTTTGGTCCGCAGCTTTAAGAGCCGCCTTGAAAGCTTCTGTATCATCGGTCTTTCCGTCTCCCTTCGCACCGAAGGAAAGGACGTTCAGCTCGGCAACAACGTCATAAAGAGTATCGTACTCGGAAACGATGAGACCCGTCTTGATCTCACCCGTGTAAGCGGGCGTATTGGTTGCGCCAACGAAATTCACCTTGTACGCCTCGGTATAATCGAAATTATCCTTCACCTCAAGCTTTGCCTCTGTCTCGGAGCTTACCTTTTCATAACCCGAGGGAACTGCGGTGTCGGGCGCATAAGTTCCTACCAAAGTAGCGCGCTTTTCACCGAAATAGGCCTTTTCAAACTCGCTGAACGCCTTTGAGAGATTTGCATCATCGGCACCCGCTATAACTATCTTGTTTCCATCTTCTCGCATAACGTAGCCTCCGTTTTCGGAGATCTCTGCCTCTGCTTTTATACTTTCCGCGCGGTTAGTCTTACCGATGAGGATCTCAAAACGCGCGCTGTTGTCTTTGTTGCCGTCGAAATCGGTAACAGACTCAAAGGTCAGTCCGGTATGATTCAACAAAGCGTTTCTGAGCTTCTTCGAGATACCCGCTTCAAGCAAGGTAGGATCGATGCTTTTGACGATCGTGTAGATCGGCTGTCCGTCCGACACGAATTTTTCCATAGGATCGATTGCGGGCTCGGTCTGCTCGGGAATCAGGCTTTCCGAACCGCCGTCCGTTGTGATCTCGCCCTCAGCAGTGCATCCCGCAAGCGGCGAGACACAGAAAAGCAGCGCAAGTATCAGCGCAATAATTCTGTAGTTTTTCAAATCAAAATCTCCTTAAAACATCAGTCTGAACACCTGATAAGCCGTGGCTTTCAGATTTTTTATTGCATTTTCTTTGTTGAGTGCTTCATCAAGAGTTGTAACTCCGCGGATTATTGGGAAAAAGGCATCGATGCCGTGAAGATTACATTCCTCCGCATCCTCGGTGACGCATCCCGCAAAGGCGATGACACGCTTGCCGTGCTTTTTGGCAAGCCTCGCAACGCCGATCGGAGCCTTGCCCATTGCGGTCTGGAAATCTATCCTTCCCTCGCCCGTGACGACGATATCGGCATCCGCGATACGCTCCTCGAGCTTCGTTTCGTCGAGGATAATTCCGATGCCCGACTCAAGCGAGGCACCGAGGAAGGTCTTGAAGGCAAAGCCGAGACCGCCCGCCGCACCCGCGCCGGGATGATCGGGATCGGCATTCGGGAATGCGATTTTTGTAGTTTCCGCATATTTTGCAAGCCATCCGTCCATTATCAGGACGGATTCGGGAGTTGCCCCCTTCTGCGGACCGTAAACGGCCGAGCATCCGCGATCTCCGCAAAGAGGATTATTTACGTCGCAAGCGACTCGGAAGGAGCATTCCTTCAGCTCGGGAAGGGCATTTTCCGCCGAGATCTTGGCAAGCGACTCAAGACCCACGGCTCCCAAAGGTATTTTTTCTCCGTTCTTATCGAGAAATTCAAATCCGAGAGCCGAAAGCATACCCGTTCCGCCATCGTTGGTTGCGCTTCCGCCGATTCCGACGATGAAGGAACGGCAACCGCGGCGGATCGCATCGAGGATCAGCTCACCAACTCCGTAGGTCCTTGTGAACATCGGATCGCGCATTTCGGGTGGAACGAGCGTAAGCCCCGCCGCCTCTGCCATCTCGATAACGGCAGTCGAACCGTTAACTATGCAGTATTTCGCTGTCACGCGCTCGCCGAGAGGTCCCATGACCTCAGCCTCGATCATCTCGCCGCCGAGACCCGCCTCCATCGCATCGACCGTGCCCTCGCCGCCATCGGCAAGAGGACGTACAACGACCTCGGCGTCCTTATCGAGCTTCAGAACCGCGTCCTTCACAGCATTCCCCGCCTCAAGCGAGGAAAGACTTCCCTTAAAGGAATCTATAGCAATTACAACCTTCATTTCGTCACCATAACCGAAACTCCGTCGGGGATCGCCGCGATTTTTGCATTGTCTCCGACGATATTTTCCGCAATTCCGAGCGCCTCGCCTATCGAGTGCGCGGGGATCATATGCATTTCTTTTACAACGTCATCGGGCATTTCCGATACGTAGACGACGCTCGCGTGCCCGAGAATTCGTAGAAGGATCTGCGTCTGCCATTGGTCGGGAACCGTCTCGTCACGCCCTCTCAAGAGAAATTCGCGCATCGTTTTTGAGATATCGGGCTCGTCGGCAAGCTGATGATAAAAATGATCGCCGCCGATACCGTCGCCCGATTCGGCAAGCATAATGATAACGCCGCCCTCGCGCACGGTAGCCTCCGCCGCCGTCATACCCTTGACCGCCTGATACGTATTCTGATCGAGCGGATAACCGCCGTTCGTCGTGATAACGATATCGGCGTCAACCGCATTCGCTCCGCAAAGCGAGAAGAGAAAGTCTGTCCCCTGCTTATGAGCCGTCTCGGGCTCGCCCGCAACAGCGTAGATCACATTCTTTTCGGCATCGAGAACGACGTTCACGATATAAGCAAGCTCCGCCTTTTTAGCCGCCCAGAGCATATCCGCGTGGATGGGATTTCCCTCGAGAATACCCGTACGCGCACGCGGATGGTCGATAAATTCTGAGCAATGGTTGGCAAGGACCGTCCTTCTGCCCGCAACACCGGGGAGCACGCTCTTTCGTCCGCCCGAAAAACCCGCAAAGAAATGCGGCTCGATGAATCCCTCTGAGACGAGAAGGTCGGCTTCATACGCGAGACGGTTGATCTCGCACTCACCGCCGGAGGGAAGCGTGCCGATATTCACGAGCATATCGCGCTCGTCGCAATCGTGGATATATATTTTTTCCTTTTTGACGATTTCCTCGCCGAATTTGGCAACAAGCTCGTCCTTCGTCGTGCCTCTGTGGCATCCCGTGGCGATGAGGATCGTGATATCCGCGCGCGGATTGCCCTCTCTTATCTCCCTGAGCATCGGCGGGATGATCAGCTTGCTCGGAACGGGACGGGTATGATCGCTCGCAATGATGACGACCTTTTCCTTTCCCTTCGCAAGCTCGGAAAGCTTTCGCGAACCGATAGGGTCAGCCATTGCGCGGCGTATAAGCTCTCCGCCGTCAGCCTCGGGGATATATGACGCGATCGACGGCTCGAGAACGCCCGAAAGCCTGCCCTCGTCAAAGGAATAACTCAATTTATTTTTTCCGTATGGGAATTTAACTTCTTTCATGTTTTTTCTCCGTTTCGGTGATAGTAATAGTATATCAAATCAGCGCCGATGTGTCAAGAATTTTTTGAAATAAAAGCAAAAGACCCGCCTCGGGGGCAGGTCTTGCAAGTTTATTCAAAAAGTCCGCGGGGGAGATTCGAATGCGAATCATTGTCGCTGATCTTTTTTGCGGGAACTCCGCCCCAGGTCGTGCCGCTTTCGGTGATCGACTTGACGACCACGGCATTTGCGCCGATGCAGACGTCATCTGCTACCGTGATATCTCCGATGATCTTCGCACCCGAGGCGATGAAGACGTTATTTCCGATCCTCGGAGCAAGACAGCTTCCGTTTGTTGCGCCGATATTGACACCCTCGTGGATGCGGCAATTCTTTCCGACGGAAGCCTGCGCACTTACAACGATCGTGCCGTAATGCGCGATGGACAATCCCTCCGCGAAAACTCCCGAGGGGATGGAGAATCCGAGCTTCATCGAAAGCCTTTTGAAGGTGATTCGATTAAAGATGATCGGAAGGATATACAAATACTTTTTCGCGCCCCTGAAGGTCGAATAATACTCTCGCTTTCTCAAAGCACGCTGAAATTTCCATATTTCGTCGCCGAAAAGCTTTGGGCGCTTGCGCTTTCTCGCAAGAGCGACCGCATCGCGCTCAAGATAATATTTGTAATCAGCCTTTGTCCGTATCATATCGGCCTCCGAAGGTTTATTTTTATCAATTATAGCATATATCGGCTCTTTTGTCAATTTTTATTTTCCCATAACCTCGGCTGCCCTCTTCAGCATCGCGCGGATCGGGAGATTATAGGGACAGCGGGTCTCGCAGACGCCGCATTCAACACAATCCGATGCTGTCTTTGGCAGGCTCGAATAGCGGCTCATTGCCCATTCCTTAAGGTCATATCGGCTGTAATATCCTTCAAACAAGAAGACACCCGGGATATTGATCCCCGCTGTGCAGGGTGCGCAATAATTGCATCTGCGGCAAAAATTCGTGCCGAGATCATCCTTGATCTTCACGATCTTTTGAAGCTCGTCCTCGCTGAGCGGTGACGTATCCGATGCCGCCGCAACGTTCTGCGCGATCTCGGCGGAATCAGCCATTCCGGGAATAACCACGGTCACCGCGGGGTTGCTGACGATGAAGCGCAGGGCAACGCTCGCATCCTCAATCGCACCGCCCGCCAAGGGCTTCATACAGATAAATCCGATATTCCTCTCCGCGCATTTCGCGATCAAATTCTCTCCCTGCGTCTCAACGATGTTGTAGGGGAACATAATAGTTTCGACCCACGGCAGATCGATCGCCTTTGCGAAAAGCTCTGCCGAATGGAGAGTGATTCCGATATGACCGATCTTGCCCGATTTGCGCGCCTCAAAGAGAGCCTCGAGTGCGCCGCCCTCTGCCGTTACCGTCTCAAGGTCTGCCGCCGAAGGGTTGTGCACCTGATAAAGATCGATGTAATCGGTACGAAGATTTTTAAGGCTTATATCAATATCCTTCGCCATAGCCTCCTTCGTCCGCGCCATACTCTTTGTCGCAAGCACAAAGCGGTCACGAACTCCCTCGAGTGCGTAGCCGAGATACTCCTCGCTCACGGTATATCCGCGCGCGGTGTCGATGTAATTGACGCCCGCATTTATCAGCTCACCGATAAGAGCCTTCGTGCCCTCGGCATCGATCTTCTGGATCGGAATACCGCCAAAGCCGAGGCGCGATATCTTAAGTCCTGTTTTTCCAAAAATTCTGTATTCCATAATTCGCCTCCCTGTTTATTCATTCACAAAAATCGTATATTCTCCGCTTTTCAGTATACGGATAAGGTCATCATTACTGCCGATCCTTTCACCGACCGCAATACCCGATCGACCTGCGGATGCTACGCTGTGTCCATCCGAGCCCGCAATGCAGGCAAGTCCTCTCTCCTCTGCCAATTTTTGCGCACTTTCGTTCCACTCGGGATCATTTCCCGAGTTGTAGACCTCAATACCGTCAAGCTTATCGAGGCATTCGAGCGGGAAAGGCTGACTGATATACCACCTCGCGCGGTATGGATGCGCCTGATAGACAAGTCCGCCCGCGGCGTGAACGACCTCAGCAAATGTCTCCGCCGATGCGTTTTTCAGTTCGGGATGCTCCGCGATCAGCTCGGGCGTTATTCCGTAAACCAGGATCTCCTGACCGCCGCCGACGTGCTCCTCGAGTCCGAAAAGCAGATCGAAGTCACGTTCCTTGGCGTATTCAAGACCGTAAAGGTAATCCTGTCTGTAAGCATCGACAAAATCCTCCCAAGGAAGCTCTCTGTCAATACGCGTATCTCCCGCGTAAAAATGGTTCGTGACCACCATTCCGCTGTAGCCTTTTTTGATCAATTCATCTATATGCTCACGGATATCCGACCCACCTCCGCTGCAGGGGCTGGTGTGAATATGCATTTCGTATTTAAACTTGTAGTCTTTCATAGCGGTCCACCTCGCTTTACGGTATGATTATATCACAAACAGCATCCTTGAAGAAAAACTATCTGTCCATAATTCGGCACTCCTTTTGGAGAATAATAAATCAATTAATTATAACGCCTGAACGTGAGTTTGTCAATATTTTCAGAGAAAGATTGGCACGATAATTCAATTTGATTCGGATCTTTATCCAACCAAGTGCGAACACAGCCCACCAACGAGCTACGCTCGTCGGAGCATAATTCGGAGGTGGGACTTGTAACCACCCGTTTGCGCGCATTATTCGGCGAGATAATTTAATTCGCGCGGATCTTTGTCGAACCAAGTGCGAACACAGCCCAGTCCCGTCGCATAGTCGAAATGGGCGCAAAGCATAGCTTTACACCCATTTCTCCTTGCTTTGGGGACAGCGCTTGCAAAAAACATCACACAGTGATGTTTTTTGCGGCGCTACCCAACGAGCTACGCTCGTCGGAGCATAATTCGGAGGCCACGAGGCGTAAGCCTCGTCTCCGCAACCAAAAAAGAGAACGGAACGCTTTGCGTTCCGTTCTCTTTTTTGGTTGCGGAGGTGGGACTTGAACCACACGGCCTCCGGGTTATGAGCCCGACGAGCTACCAACTGCTCCACTCCGCGATATTGTAATGCCGGTTCTTCGATTTTCGGCACTGCGTTTGGTGCCGGTGACCGGATTTGAACCGGTACGATACTTTCGTATCAGCGGATTTTAAGTCCGCGGCGTCTGCCTGTTCCGCCACACCGGCTAAAACAGTACACTTCAAGTGCCCGTATATTATATCACATAAATTTCGCTATGTCAATACCTTTTTGCAATTTTCTTTAAACTTTCGCGACAATTATTTCGACAAGCCCTTACACGATTGACAAAAATATGACAATATGATATAATAATCGCATCCAGAACACGGAGGTTCAACTTGAAAAAGCATATTCTCTCCGCCCTTGCGGCATTGATAATAATTCTCTCCTCGTGCGCCGCGGAGCCGATTTCTCCCGTAGTAAGCGAGCCCGTCGAAACGATATCTTCCGATACGTCCGCTGAATGCGCGCTTCCCGCTCATCTCGATGCCGACTCAAGCGGCTTTTGCGACTCCTGCAATGCGTCCGTCACCGTCACGGTCGATTTCTACTCGATCAACGACCTCCACGGCAAGCTTCTCGACAATGATAGCCAACCCGGTGTCGACGAGCTGACCTCATATCTTAAATCCGCGCGCGAGAGCGACGACCACGCCGTTTTTCTCTCGATCGGCGATATGTGGCAGGGCGCATCCGAATCGAATCTGACGCACGGGCTGATGATGACCGACTGGATGAACTCGCTTTCCTTCGCCGCGATGACGATCGGCAACCACGAATTCGACTGGGGTGAGGAGTTCATCGAGTCGAATCTCGCGCTAGCTGATTTTCCCTTCCTCGCAATCAACATCTACGAAAGGGCGACAAACGGGCTTGCCGACTACTGCACGCCTTCGGTCACAGTCAGCTGTGGCGAGGCTACTATAGGTATTATCGGCGCGATCGGCAACTGTTATTCATCGATCTCGGGCGACAAGGTAGCCGATATTTATTTTAAGACGGGAGAGGAGCTGAATTCCCTCATCCGCGCGGAATCCGAGCGTCTCCGTGGGGAGGGTGCCGACTTCATCATCCTCGCGATCCACGACGGATCGGCTGACGTCTCACTCTCGAAGGAGCACGTCGACCTCGTCTTCGAGGGTCACACTCACAAAAGCTACGCCAAGGCAGACAGATACAGCGTCTACCACCTCCAAGGCGGCGGCGACAACGATGGCATCTCGCACGCCGAGGCTGTGATCAACTTTGCGGGCGGCGAAAGCATCGTCAAGGTCGCGGAATGTATCCCCGCACACGTTTTCGACGATTCGCCCTCCGACCCTATCGTATCCGAGCTTATGAAAAAGTACGAATCCGAGGTCTCGAAGGCTGACGAGGTCGTCGGAAGCAACGAGGTCTTCCGAAACGGCGACTGGCTCCGCGCGCTCGTTGCACGTCTCTACTATGAGCGCGGCTTTACCGAATGGGGCAAGGAGCACGACATCGTCCTCGGCGGCGGCTTTATCTCGGTCCGCGCGCCATACAATCTCTCCTCGGGCGAGGTCAGATACTCGGATCTGCAATCGCTTTTCCCCTTTGATAACCGCATCGATCTTTGCACGATCAAGGGCTCGGATCTCAAGCGCAAATTCCTTGAGACCTCGAATTCGAACTACTTCATCTACTGCGGCGAGTACGGCAATTCGGTCAGATTCAATATCGACCCGAACGCGACCTACTACGTAGTCGTCGACTCATACACCTCTTCCTACGCGCCGAACAATCTCACCGTCGTCGCCTCCCTCGACGATGACCTCTTCGCACGCGATCTGCTTGCGGATTATATCCGAGGCGGGGGACTGGGGTAGTAGTGGCTAGTTGCTAGTGGCTAGTGACTAGTGGATGGTAATTTTCCTCGCGTTGCTCGGAAATTTTCGGATTATAATAAATAATTACCGTTTCTATATTTCATATTGTACAAACGGTGCTCTCCTCAACCACCGCTGCACGCGGTCCCCCTTCCCCGCTGGGGAATGTAAAGGGGCAACGTCGCTAATTCAATTTGAGCGACGAATATCGTTCAAAAGTATAATTTTGATTACCAAATTGGAAGATTTTTATTGAAAAATTTGCTGAAACTCCACCGCGAGTAAGAAAATAATTTTGATAAAAATATTCCAATCTGCTTTGAATAGGCTAAGACTCAAACATTGTTCGCTGAATTGCTAAAGAGTTCGTGACAAGCCCTTTACATTCCCCAGCGGGGAAGGGGGACCGCGTGCAGCGGTGGTTGAGGAGAGCAAAGTCTGTACTGCACATTGAATAGTACACAAATACAAAACTCGGATATTACGAAGTCTTTTCGCTTCATAATATCCGAGTTTTCTATTAAAATAATTTCCGAGCAACGCGAGGAAATTTCTACCTTAAACTAGCAACTAGCAACTAGTAACTAGCCACTAGCCACTACTCATCCCTCTCGCCCTCAACGACCTTCGTGCCGCCGTCGGTGAATCGGAAGAGCAAGCCGCTCTTATGCTGACCTATCCTGACCTTTTCGAGGTCGGACTCAAGACCGTTATATTCGATCTCGCAGGTGATGCCGTCGAACGCGCTGTCACCGATCTCGGTAATTCCGTTGCCGATGCTCACTCCCACGGCGCCCGTACAGTCGCAAAACGCCTCCGTTCCGATCCTTTTAACGCTGTTCGTCAAGCGGATACCTCGGAGCGTGCTGCAATTTTTGAACGCGCTGTTGCCTATATATTCGATCCCGTGGTTGAAATCGAAGACCTCAAGTCTGCGGCAGCTTCTGAACGCATTGGCACCTATCGAGACAAGCTCGGCGCCGTGATTCGCGCCGACAAGCTGAGTGCATCCGTCAAAAAGCCCCTCGGGGATATTTTTCACACTCGCGCTGATATATACGTACTCAACGTTGATACAGCCCTTGAAGGCATACTCGCCGATCTCACTTACGCTGTCGGGGATCGCAAAATCCGTAAGCTTCGGGCAATTTGCAAAGGCATATTCGCCTATGCTGTGAAGATCGGATTTCAGATCAATGCTCACAAGTCCGCCGCAATTACGGAAAGCTCCCTTTCCGATGCTCCTTGCGCCGTACACGGTGATCTCGCTGATCGTGTTGCAGGATGCGAAGGCGTAATCTCCGATCTCTCTAACCGAAAGAGGTATCCTCTTGATCGAAAGTCTGTCCATTCCGTAAAAGGCATAGTCCGCGATCGAGGTAACGCTTCCGTCGTCGGGGATGGTCGCACCCAAAACGCCCCCGATCAATTTCTTTTGTTCGGTATCAATGATGCAATTGCCGTTGACGTGAAGGTAGGTACCCGAATTGCCGACAGCACTGCTCAAAATGTTTATGAATATTAATGATCTTTTGTCATTTAAGGACGAGGAAAGAGTAGCCGCGATACGGCGTGTATCCTTATGCAGAACGATCGCGGTGTTTGCGGGGTCGGAAACGTCCAGATCCATCAAATACGCATAGGGATTGCCCGCGCTTCCGAGGTATTTTCCATCGGCGTAGGTATTATAATTCAACCATACGCAGCCCTTGAAGCTGTCGGTGAAAATACACTCCAATCGGTCCGGGAGATTGACGGTCTCGAGAGCGGTACAGGCATTGAACGCCTCGCTCTCAATGATCTCGACCGAGCTGCCGAACAGGATCTTCTGCAGCTTATGGCACATGGAAAATGCGCCCTGCGGGATCACGCGGAGTCCGTTTCCGACAGTCAGGCTTTCCATCGCCGAGCAACCGTAAAAGGCAGACTCTCCTATCTCCGCGACGCTGTCGGGAATATCGAGTGAGCTGAGCGACTTGCAGCCGTAAAAAGCATAATTTCCGATCCTGACGAGCGATTTTCCCAAAGTCAGCTTTTCAAGAAAATCGATCCCCGAAAAAGCCTCGTCGCAGATCTCCTTGACGCCGTCTCCGATAACGAGGCTGTAGATATTCAGACAGCCTCCGAAGGCATTTTGTCCGACCGTCACAACGCTATTAGGGATCACGACCTCGCCCGAGGTCGTATTTTCAAAGAACGCCTTATCCGCGATCACTCGGGTGCTTTCGCTTATCGTGATCATCGGCAGGATCCTCTTTGACGTGCGTACGAGAACGAGATGCGGGTTATCGTTATTTCCGAGATAGAGGACGCCCTCCTCCTCGGTATATTTCAGCGAGTCACAGCCCTCAAAGACGTTCGCGCCGACTCTCTTTATCGAGGAAGGAATCCATATCTCCTCAAGCGTCTCAAGACCCGCAAAGGCTCCGTCTGCGATCTCCGAGACGGGCACGCCGCGGTAGGATGACGGGATCGAGATCCTCTTCGCGGTGCATCCGCTTCCGTCGGCAACGATATAATGCGAGCCGTCCGCCGAGGGTGCGAGAACGATACCCGTCGGCAGTATCTCGTTTCGATTGATATTCTCAATTCCTCCGACACCGCCGAGAAGACCGCCGAGAAGCGCGCCGACGTCGATATCGGGCTCCTCCCTTTCGGGAATATTCCAGTTATCGTGAAAACAGGAGCTGAGCGCAGGCAGGCAAATGACGGCAAGCAACAGGGACACGGCTCGTTTGATTATATTGCGTTTTTTCATGACTCGGAGCTCCTTTTGATATTTATTCGATTTTAGTATACCATATCGCGCGTGTTTTGTCAATTCTTTTTTATTTATAGGATAAAAATATAAAAAACTCACAATAGCTTGACAAAACCGTTTTTATCTGCTATAATAATGCTACCATAATAAAAAATTGGAGGCAATTTTAGAAATGAAAAAGTTTTTCGCACTCGCGCTCTGCCTTATCATGGTTCTTTCCATGGTAGCTTGCGGCGATAAGCCCGAAGAGCCCGCAGTAACCACCGAAGCTCCCACCGAGCCCACAAACGCTCCCGAAGCAACCGATGCTCCCGAAGCAACCGACGCTCCCGAGCAGACCGATGCTCCCGAGCAGACCGACGCTCCCGAGCAGACCACCGAAGCTCCCGCTCCCGAGACCACCGAAGCTCCCGCAGCTCCTTCTCTCGAGTTCAAGGATCTTCCCGCTGACCAGCAGGCAGCTCTTCTCGGCGTTATGCCCGCTACTCTTCCCGATGGCTCCGCTTTCGAGATCTACTGCCGTACCATGTGCTTCGACAACGGTGCTGAGGACTACTACATCGAGGGTAACTCCGCAGGAAGCGCCGAATTCGTTGACGTAACCCAGGGCGCTATCTTCGGTAACGCTGTAAGAATTAAGGCTATCAACGATAAGGGCGACAACCGTGCCGAGATCCAGATCATCCCCTACAACGACGTTAACGTTGCAGAGGCTAAGGGCGTTATGTTCTACGTTGACTTCTCCGACGTTGAGCCCAACGCTGACGAGACCAAGAAGATGTGCGCATCCGTAACCATGAACACCAACGACTACCGTGCAAAGGGTCCGGCAAACGGTAACGGCGACAGCACCGCTATCGCTTACTACTACCTTGCAGGTTCTTGGGTACAGACCACCAACATCAATGCTTGCCGTCAGGAAATTCCCCAGGGCTTCGCAGGTTGGGTATACATCCCCTCCACCACCTTCTACGGTAAGAACGAGGGTGCAGCTCTCGGCGAGACCTTCGGCGATATCATCGTTATGAACATGCGTTGCTACACCGACGGTTACACCTACTCCGCAGATGATTACATCATCTTCGACGAGATCGTATTCGTAAAGTAATTTAACTTTATAATCCCTCGGCTGAGATCAGCCGAGGGATTTTTTAGTTTATACTGTTCGCGCAGAGCGCGAAGTTAAGATCCGCCGATGGCGGAATTAAGGTCGGCTGCGCCGAGTTAAGGTTTCCGCTATGCGGAAAGTTGAAGGAAATTTTTCGCATAGCGAAAAATCACCTTTACTTCGCCGCAGGCGAACGTTAACTCGTGCTCTGCGCGATCTTAACTTGCGCGCAAGCGCAATATTAACTCGTGCTTTGCACGACAGTTAATTCTTATCTTTCACTTTTTCCAATCTAAGGATTGACTTTTTTATTTACATATGGTATAATAATTTATTAATGAATATCAAAAACTCAAAACGGAGAAAAAATTATGCTTGACTTAAGATTTGTAAGAGAAAATCCCGAAATCGTAAAGCAGAATATGCGCAATAAATTCCAGGACCACAAGCTCGGTCTTGTTGATGAGGTCATCGCCCTTGACGCGGAAAACCGCCGCATCATCAGCGAGGCTAACGACCTTCGCGCAGAGAAGAACCGTCTCTCCAAGCAGATCGGTATGCTCATGGCGCAGAAGAAGATCGAGGAAGCCAACGAGACCAAGCGCAAGGTTGCTGAAAGCGCACAGAGACTTGCAGAGCTCGAGGCACTCGAGCCCGAATACGAGGAAAAGATCAAGAAGATCATGATGTCCATACCGAACATCATCGATCCCAGCGTCCCGATCGGTAAGGACGACAGCGAAAACGTCGAGGTACAGCGTTACGGCGAGCCCGTGACCCCCGATTTCGAGGTTCCCTACCACGCCGACATTTTTGAGTCCTTCGACGGCATCGACCTTGACGCCGCTCGCCGCGTTGCGGGCAACGGCTTCTACTACCTTATGGGCGATATCGCTCGCCTCCATTCCGCGGTTATCTCCTACGCGCGCGATTTCATGATCGGCAGAGGCTTCACCTATTGCGTTCCTCCCTTCATGATCCGCTCTGACGTTGTAACCGGCGTTATGTCCTTCGCCGAGATGGACGCAATGATGTACAAGATCGAGGGTGAGGACCTCTACCTCATCGGTACCTCCGAGCACTCCATGATCGGTAAGTTCATCGACACCATCAATCCCGAGGAAGCGCTTCCCTACACCCTCACCAGCTACTCCCCCTGCTTCCGTAAGGAAAAGGGCGCGCACGGCATCGAGGAGAGAGGCGTTTACCGTATCCATCAGTTCGAGAAGCAGGAAATGATCGTTGTCTGCCGTCCCGAGGAATCTCCTATGTGGTTCGACAAGCTCTGGCAGAACACCGTTGACCTCTTCCGCTCGCTCGATATCCCCGTACGTACCCTCGAGTGCTGCTCGGGCGACCTCGCTGACCTCAAGGTCAAGTCGATCGACGTCGAGGCTTGGTCCCCCAGACAGCAGAAGTATTTTGAGGTAGGCTCTTGCTCGAATCTCGGCGACGCACAGGCGCGCCGACTCAAGATCCGCGTAAACTCGAAGGAAAAGGGCAAGTACTTTGCTCACACCCTCAACAACACCGTCGTTGCTCCCCCCAGAATGCTCATCGCCTTCTGCGAGAACAATCTCTGCGCCGACGGCTCGGTCAAGATCCCCGAGGCACTCCGTCCCTATATGGGCGGTGTCGAGAAGATCTACCCCAAGCACTAAATATAAACAAAGAAGCTTTTCGCCGAGGCGAAAAGCTTCTTTGATATTTATTCCCTGTAAACTCTTATGGGGAAACTATTATGAATGAACGCATCGGGATAAACGAATTTCTCACCGTATGCCGAGCTGTATTCAAATACCATCTCTGCGTCAAATTTGTCTTTATAGTAAGCATCAAAGGCATCATCGCATATTCTGAATTTTCCATCCACATACTTAAAATATATGATGTCATATTGTGCGAATACCAAGGTAAGTACACCGTCACGATACGCAAAACCGCCCGTCTTAGAAATCACTACGCCCAAATATTTTTCGGTATATTTTACCTTACCGAGCCATCTGTCAAACTCGATAGTGATCTCTCTCGGGACGCTTTCATTGGTTTTTCCCGTCAAGGTTATACTGCCGTCGGGTCTGAGATTATTCAGTTGCTCTGTCGGGAAAAGTACAGTTTCTTTTTCGCTGTCGCAGTAGGATATAGTGATCATCGGTTTGCCGGAATAGGGATCATGCGTTTCTTCCGCGAGTATCATAGGATGCACTTCCTGCACTTCATCTTTGCGATGATGCATCACCTCGTACTTTATGGTATCTCTGAGAGCGGTAACGTATTCCTTGCTGTCGGTCAGCTCGCCGCCGTCAAGCAGAATGCCGTACAGACGTGTTTCATCGTTGGGCTCCGCAAAGCTCGTCAGGCAATATCCCTCGGTTCCCGTATCGTGGATGCGCAATCTGTCGAGTATTATCGCCTCGATATCGTGTATCATCTTGTTGTAGGTCTCCAAAGCCGAATCATAGCTCGTCTTATCCGAATAATCACCGTGGTACGGCACAATTTCACTGTATCCGAGGGAGGGCACCTCGCATCTGTCGTATCTGTTCAAAATTATTTTCAGATCGTAATCGATTCCGCCCGTCGGCTTCGGATGCTTATGCTCGATGAAATCTGTGACGATTATTCTGTCGTACTCGAAATACATCCTTATCGAATCGTTGATGATGAAGGTGATCTCCTCGTAGGTCAGCGATCGGCGTTCGCCATTCTCGCGGAGACTCAGCGATTCCGCGATCTGCTCCTCGGTAAAGAGGCGGTAAATCTTCTCGCCATTCTCGCCGGTCTCTTCCCTGCCGTAAGCTCCGAATTTCTTCTGCAGCGCGGATTGAGCCGCGGGAGTTTCCTCAATAACGTTCGGCAGACTCATTTCATCGGGATTATACTCCGAGCTTCCCTCGGGATCAGCCGAGATCAGATACATACATCCGCTGAGTAAAAGCACCGAAGCGAGCACGAGTGAGACGGCTAAAATAATTATTTTCTTGGAATTATTCATATTTCTCTCCTTTCCCCCAAGCGGTCGGCTCATGCGCATACCGACCGCTTCAGCATTTGTATTATAACGCGGAGGGATCATCAACTTGTTTTCGGGTTGTCATCAAGTTGTAAAATCCAAAAAAACTTTCGTTCCCTCGCCGATCTTTGACTCAAAGCGCAGTCTCGCGCCGTGGATATCGGCGATATTTTTGCAGAGTGCAAGCCCGAGCCCCGCGCCGCCCTCGGCGCGCGAACGCGATTTATCTGTTCGGTAGAAGGGCTCGGTTATGTGAAGTATCTGTTCCTCAGTCATTCCCTTGCCGCTGTCCTCGACAGAAACCGATCCCGCAGAGCAACGCAGACGGACCTCCCCGCCCTCGTCGCAAGCCTTTATCGCGTTCTCGGTTAGATTGTAAAAGAGCATAGAAAGCAGAATCGCGTTGCCCGATACAATCCTTTCCTCGCAGTCGCAGACGATCCCCACGCCCTTTTCCGCTCCTCTTGATCCAAGCCTCTCGGCTGTATCTAGAAGGATCGCAGAAAGCTCGATATCCTTCATCTCGGGAGGATTTCCGCGGATGTAGGCTCCGTCAAGAAGAATCTCGGATATCTTCGCCAGTCTTTCCGCCTCGGATACGATATATTTTGCCGCAAGGAGACGCTGCTCCTCGCTTACCGCGGCACGCTCAAGATATTCCGCATAGCCGCGTATGCTCGTAAGCGGTGTTCTCAGCTCGTGCGCCATATTGTCAACGAGCATCTGCTTCTTCTCAGCATCGGATTCAAGTGCCGCCATCTGCCCGTTGATAGTCGCAAGCATCGAGTTGAAGCTCGCGCCGAGCATAGAAAATTCATCGTTACCGCTCTCGTCCGCGCTGACGGAAAGGTCTCCGCCGCGGATCTTCTCGGTCGTCTCGCGCAATCTGTCAAGAGGCAGAGAGAGTCTGCGCAGAAGGACGTAGAGGACCGTAGCAAGCAGAAGCGAAACGCCGAGTGCCGTCATCACGTAGGTAAAGGTCAGCGACTTGAATTCCTCATTGAGGCTCTCGACGTTCTTTGCAAACACCATCACGTATCCGCCCGCAGACGAGCAGATAACGATATTCCGCACGCCGCCAAGCTCGGTATGCACGAGTGTATTTTCTTTGATCTCAATATCTTCGGTTATATTCGAATAGACCACTTTCCCGTCCTTCGAGAAGGAAAGACGTATCCCCCTGCCCGAATAATACGTGCCGTAGCTCTGCATAAGAAGCTCGCGGCTCTGATGCTCGCCGATATCCTCAAGATCGCGCTCGAACGCACGCGCGATATAGTATTGCTCTGCCGACGCGGTCGCCTCCGCCGACGCCACGCTCTTGCTGTAGGTGTAATAGGTCAGCGAAAGTATCCCCGCGTTGAGGCAGACAAGGAAGACCGCCATGGTCAAAATATAAGTTTTCTGCCAGAATCTCATTTTATTTCAAGCCTGTATCCCGTCTTGTAGACTGTCTTCAACCGCTCGGCGATACCGAGCTTTTGCCTTAACTTCTGAATATGAACGTCGACCGTCCGCGTGTCACCCTCGTAATCATAATCCCATACGAGCTCGATCAGCTTGTCACGCGAGAGCGCGAGATTGCGGTTCGTGACGAGTGCCGCAAGCAGCTCGAATTCCTTCGGCTTGAGGATGATCTCCTCGCCGCCCTTGAAAACGCGCCTCGTATCAAACTCGACGCGGATATCGTCAAACTCGAAGAAGGAGACCTCGCCCTTTGTGCGCCGCAGGACGGCTTTGACGCGCTCGACAAGCTCAAGTATCTCAAAGGGCTTGACGATGTAATCGTCTGCTCCGAGCTTGAGTCCGCGAAGTCTGTCGTCAACCGAAGCCTTCGCCGTCACAAATATCACGGGCACGTCGATCTTACCGATGATCTCGAAGCCCGAAAGCCCCGGGAGCATCACGTCGAGTATCACAAGGTCGAAGGATTCCGAGAGAGCCCTCTCGAGTGCATCCTCGCCGTCAAAGACTTGACTGCATTTATGTCCGACGAGCTCGAGATTGAGCATAATAAGGTCGTTTATCGCTCTCTCGTCCTCGGCTATCAGTATTTTTGCCATATCGTCCTCCAAAGAAACTTATTCATATTATTATACCAAAACCATATTATCAACTTGTAAACAAAAGGACTGTTCCACGTTTTGTGAAACAGCCCGGTATATAATTTCGATCAGTCGTTGATAGAATCCTTAAGAGCCTTGCCTGCCTTGAAAGCGGGAGACTTGGAAGCCGCAACCTTTACGCTCTCGCCGGTGCGGGGGTTCTTTGCAACTCTCTCGGGACGCTCGCGAACCTCAAATGTACCGAAGCCGGTAACCTGAACCTTCTCGCCTGCCTTGAGATTCTCGATGATGGATGCCCAAAGTGCATCGTAAACTGCCTCTGTATCCTTCTTGCTGACGCCTGCCTTTTCTGCAATAACGCCGATAAATTCCTTCTTAGTCATGGTTTTATATTCCTCCAAATTAATTTGTTTCGACTAAAGTATTTCATATCCGTCGGTAGTATATGCATTATAGCACACATCAAACCGTTTGTCAATAAATTATGGACAAAAAATGTCAAAATAAATGTAAATTTATCAGCACTTTTGTCATATTAGCCGAAATTTCAATCAAGGAATTGTGCAAACTGCACAGCTTTTTGATAAAGCAGAGCAAAATAAGCATTGATGTCAAGATCCTTGTAAATATCGTGCGTATTCTTGCCGGGCTTGGAAGCTAGGCTCATCTCGAAGGTCAGCTCACCCGCGTAATTGATCCTCGCAAGGCGGTCGGCGATCCCCTTCCAGTCTGCAATGCCATCGAATGGCATAAGATGCGAGTCGTCGAGCCAGGTGACGACCTCGGGGTCGGTCTGACCGAGATTGTCGTTGAGATGGGTGCAGATCAACTTATCACCGAAAAGCGCGGGAACGTCCATCGAATTATTGTAGCACATCTCGTGACCCGTGTCCCAACAATAACCGACGGCGGGTGAGGAGCCGAGATCCGCAATGATCTTTTCAAGATACTCGATGCCCTCAACGTTCTCGAACGCGAGCATAATGCCGAGCTTTTCGGCTTCGCGGACGAGTCTTCCGAAGCGTTCGATGCCGAGGTCGGTGGGGTTGTGGCGATCCATACCGATGATGGGATGGATTATGACGATCGGAACGCCCGCCGCCGAGCACTCGCGGATGCACTCGATCAGATTGTCGATAACCTTGTCACCTTCAGGGCCCCATTTCCAGGGCTTGTGCGCATCCGTAAAAGGCGCGTGAACCGACTGGAATATCAGTCCCTTCGAGCGGATGATCTCGCCTCTGCGGACCATATCGCCGGGTGTCCAGCCTGTAAAAACACCGTCAAATCCCGCCGCCTTGAGCGCGTCAAGGCAGTCCTCGAAGGAAATATCCTTAAATCCGGGGTTGACATTCACACAAATTTTATGCTTCATAGTATAATTCCTCGCTTTGGGGATAAAATATTTATGTGTTAATTATAGCACCATTTGCACAAAAAATAAAGTCTTTTTTCAAAGAATATGATGTTTTTTATAAAAAGTAAGATTTTTTCAACAAAAATCAAAAAAAGGCTTGACAAACGAGGAATTTTCTGCTATAATATACACCGCACGACACAGTGCGAACAAAATATGCAGCGTAGCGGCGTCGCCAAGCGGTAAGGCAACGGACTCTGACTCCGTCATTTCCTAGGTTCGAATCCTTGCGCCGCTGCCAAAAAAAGAACGGATGACTTTCGTCATCCGTTCTTTTTTTG
>JAZQXP010000026.1:0-1901 GCA_045632925.1 Eubacteriales bacterium
AGTCGATGTATAAGAACCGAGATGAGCTTCCCATGTTCCTCACCGTAATGGACGTGGCAGGTCTCCTCGGCATCTCCCGTGCCAGTGCCTACGAGCTGGTGCGTGAGGACAATTTCCCCAAGCTCAAGTTCGTTCAGGGGCGAACCATCATCCCCCGTGACAGACTCCTCGAATGGCTCGATGTGCAGACGAGATACGACCGAGCTCCACGGTGAGCGCAACGATAAGTGAACCGTGTACCGTCCACCTATGGGGGCTTTTCGCCCCCTTATTTTTTTAGCAGGATAAAGCCATGTCTATATGCCATGGCGAATCACATCGCACGGCAACGCCGAGCGAAGAAAAAGCACGGTGTAACAAGGCTTTTTGCAGATTGATGACGAATCGCAAGAAAACAGCCTTCATGTCTGCTGTGTGCCAAAATCGGGGGCTAACAGTCTGACACCCCCAAAAAAACCAAGGTGTAGCAACGCAGTTTTGGATGTCTGCTTGCGGCACCTTTAAAAATTTATGAAACCATGAGGTGAAAAACACATGAGTAATAATAATCAAAATTTATCCTCAAAAGGCGTAAGCCTTACCCCTGCCCAGTGGGAACGTTGCGACCGTCTCACCGAGCAATACGGCAAAAAATCCCGAAATTTATTCATTCGAGAAGCCGTAGATTTCTATTGTGCGTGGCTTGAAAAGGAGCATATGGAAAGATTTCTTCTGCCTTCTCTCGAGTCAGTTATCGACGCAAAGATCAAAGATAGCGAAGGTCGTATTCGAAACGTTGAGTTCAAAATGGGCGTTCAGATCGCCGAGCTCACTCTGCTTCTCGCCGAGTATTTGAATTACTCCGACGAGGATCTGGACCGTCTTCGTGCCGATGCCGTCCGTCATTTGAAGGAAACAAACGGCTCCTTCCGCTTCTGACCCAGAGGTGTGAATGGCAAAAATTATTGTAAAAGCGCCGTTCTATAAGCCCGGACACAAGACGGAGAAGGGGCAATCGCGCGGTGGCTACGCACAGTATATCGGAACGCGCGAGGGCGTTGAAATTCTCCGAAGCGGAATGGCAGGCTATATCGGTGAGCGCCGTGGCTCTCACGGACTCTTTTCCGACGAAGGCGTGGACGTTTCTCTATCGAAGATCAGCGAAGAAATAGACAACCATCCCGGAAACGTGTGGGGATTTATTGTCTCACTGAAGCGCGAGGATGCCGAGAGAGTTGGCTACAATTCTGCCGAGCAATGGGTCAATCTCCTGCGCTCCCGACGGAATATTATTGCAAAAGAGATGGGCATCTCTCCCTCAAATCTTCGCTGGGTCGCCGCCTATCACAACAAGGAAACCAACCCTCACGTCCACATGATGGTGTGGTCGTCCCGACCGCAAGAGCCGTATCTTTCTCGCGAGGGCATCCACAACATTAAGAAAACACTTGCCTCCGATATCTTTCGCCAAGAGCATATCCAAATTTATAAAAAGCAGACCGATGCAAGAGAGGATATCAAGGAGCATTGCCGCCGTAGGGTCGCTGAGCTTTGCGCCCAAATCAACGGCGGAAACCACGCCTTCTCACTCGAAATTCTTGCAAAAATGGAGTTGCTTTCCGAAAAGCTTTCGAAGCATAAGGGCAAAAAGGTCTACGGATATCTCGATAAAAATACCAAGGCTCTCGTGAAAGATATCGTAAAATTGCTTGGAGCTGACGAGCAGATCTCGGGGTTGTATGACGCTTGGTATCGCTACAAATGCGAGATCGTTCGTACCTATACCGATGAGATTCCCGACAAGATTCCCATCGAGGACAACGAAGAATTCAAATCGATTCGCAACGCCGTCGTCAAAAGTGCCGCGGAGATTTCATCTCCGTCGGCACAGCCCGACCGCGAAATCAATTACGATTATGCCG
>JAZQXP010000027.1:0-4609 GCA_045632925.1 Eubacteriales bacterium
GCAGGCTCTTTGTTTTGATCGAAAAAATACCCGCAAAAAGGTTAAGCACGGTAAATATCGGTATAAAGAGCCATAAAAACGCGAGATTCTTCGACAGGATCGGAAAAGCATTCGCGCAAAGCGTCAGGATCACAAGGTAGATGCCATAGATCAGAATATGTATTTTTTTCATAATTACCACATTGGCTCATAGACGGTATTGTCCTTAGGAATCGAAACGTCGCCGTCGGTGCACTTGACGGTTATACCCGAGGTGCAACGGTACCAGATGTTCATCTTCTCGATCGCATCCCATTCGGCAACAGTACCGTCAAAATAGATAGTTTTGAGGCTGTCGGATTGATAAAACGCGCCGTCTTCGATCTTTGTGACACCCGAATGCATATAGAATTCGGTCATTTTTTTGCATCTCGCATAGTCGGACGAGGTTATCTCGGTTCTGACCTTGGGAAGAATAAAGGACTCGATTCCCGTGCCGCTGAAAGCCATATTGCCGATCACTCTGACAGTTTCGGGGAGGATGATGGAGCTGAGCGAGTAGCAATCTGCAAAGGCTCCGCCTCCGATCTCGGTAACGCTTGCGGGGATCTCGATCTCCGTGATCTTCGAGCAGCTGCTGAATGCGTAGGCTCCGATAGAGCGGAGAGTGTCCGAAAGCTTGATCTCGGTCATTCCGAAACAGCCGTGGAAGGCGTATGATCCGATTACCTCAACGCCCGAAAGATCGAGCGACTTAATCTCCGCGCATCCGCTGAAAGCCGAGCCCCCGATGGTCTTGCCATCTCCCTCAAACGTGATCTTTTCGAGCACACGGCACACCCAGAAGGATCTTTCGCCGATAGTTTTGAGAGATGCGGGGATCGTAAGGGTCGTTATCTCGAGATCTGCAAAGGCTTCCATACCGACAGATTCAACGGAAGATCCGAGGTCGAGCACCTCAACCGCTTCGCAAAAATGGAATGCGCGGTCGCCGACGCTCTTGAGCGTATCGGGAAGGATAATCGACTTGAGCTTTTCACATTCGTCAAAGGCATATTCGCCGATCTCGGTAAGTCCCTCCGAGAAGGTGACCTCCGAAAGCAATGCGCAGTTGCTGAACGCGTAGTCACCGATTACGGAGACCGACGAGGGGATCGCGATCTTGGAGAGAGTAGGATGATCCGCAAAGGCGCGGTATCCGATCGAGCGGACCGATCCGTCGTCGGGGATGAGGGAAGTTCTGATGCCGCAGACGAGCTTGCCGCTCTCGCGTTCGATGACGCAATTACCCGCGGAGAAGTATTTTTCAGAGCCTTCGTCAACGCGCAGAGTGGTGATGGCGGACGTCAAAGCCATTGTGCCGTACGCGATAAACTCGGCATCCTTATGGATAACGAGCTCCTGTCCCGTCACAGCATAGGGCATAACGAGATAGAGGTAAGGATTTTCATCGTTGCCGATGTATTTGCCGTTGCTGTAAATATTTCCGGCGAGTCTACTGTCAAAGGAAGAAGCGTAGATCTCCTCGATACCCTCGTAGGCAACGACCTTTTTGAGCCGATTGCATCCGCGGAAGGCGTCCTCGCAGACGGTCTTGAGCGACTTCGGGAAGGTTATCTCGCGGATGAGAATGCAATCTCTGAAAGCCGCCCCGGCGATAGTCTCAAGAGAGCTTCCAAGCTTGACGGAATCAAGCTTATCGCATCCCGCAAAGGCTTCCTCGCCTATGTGGGTGACACGGTCGGGAATGCTTACCGACTCGAGAAGATCGCAGTTAAAGAAAGCCTCTCTGCCGATAAACTCGACGGTATCGGGAATATCTATGCTCTTAAGGCTGCGGCAATGCTGAAAAGCAAGTCTTTCGATCCTTTTCAAGGATTTGCCGAGATAGACCGATCCAAGCGACTCGGATTGGCAAAACGCCTGAAATCCGAGGTACTCAACACCGTCCGCGAGCATGACTGTTGTGAGCTTGTTGCATCGCATAAAGGCACAGCCCGCAATAACTCGGGTATCGGGATGGACCTTGACGGAAGTGATCTCCTTGCTGACCGCGTCGATCAGGTATTCATAGGGATTATCGGCTGTTCCGAGGTATTTTGCGTTATGGTAGCTATTATATCTGACTTTAGAACAGATCGCAAAGGCGATCTGTCCAATCTCCGTCAGCGTATCAGGGAGCGTGACGTTCTCGATAAAATCCGCCTTCATAAACGCAAGGTTGTATATAGAAGTGATCGGGATACCGTTATGATGCGAGGGGATGACGAGATCGACGTCGGTGCAATTTCCGATATCCGCGACCTCGTAGGTCCCGTCTTCGCGCAGTGAAAGCTTCAGCCCATTTTCGGTGTACACCGAATCGGTCTGTTCGATCTGCTCGGTCTGTTCGGTTTCATTGATCGGCTCGTTCTGACCGCCCTCAAAGCAGGATGAGAGGAGGAGAAGCGAGGCTGTGATCAGGCAAATAATCCTCTTTTTCATATCTTTATTCAGTTAAGAAGGACAGAATCTCCGGAAGCTTGGTATAGTCGTCGACGGTAACGAATGCAATATCCGAGATTGCAACCGATTCGTCGTTTCCTCCCTCGCGGTAATCGTCGCCGACGTAGAGGACCTCGTCGTGCGAGTAGCCCTCCTCGGCGCAGAGATTCGAGAGCGCGTAATATTTGTCGTGGGGTGCGGGAACGAGGTCGAAGGAGGACGAGCCGCCGATGAAGACGGTGTACTCGGGGAAGAGCTCCTTGACTCGGGGATACATAGGGCGGCGGCGCGAGCGGTCGGGGTCGAAGGCGAGCTTATCCTCGATCTTCGCCGACTTACCGAGGATGGGGAAGGTGATGGCACCCGAGGGATGGAATTCAACGCCCTCGCCCGCAAATTCGGTAAATCCGTATTCCTCGCGGAGCATTTCGACGTTCTTTGCGGTGCGTTCGCGGTCGCAGGGAAGAACGGTGTCGCGGATGAGGTCGAGCGACTTTGTTTCCTTGTTGTACTTCGAGTACTGCAAGCCGTAGTTGCCGAGGATATCGACGGGGTAGCCCTGCATCTGGTTGAAGATTCGGGTGCACATACCCGCGCCGACCATAATAATGCGGTATTTTTTCGAGAGAGCGTCGAGGACCGCGCGGTTGCGGTCGTCAAGAGGAGTGCGGTGCTGAGTGAGAGTGCCGTCGAGGTCAAAGGCGATCACTTTCAGCTTCGAGATATCGATCTGATTATTAGAAGTAAGTATCATGATTTTGCCTTCCTTTTGTGCAAATTATTCCTTATATAATATATCATAAAATCGAAGAAATGTCAAGGAAAAATTAGTGACTAGTGACTAGTGGCTAGTGACTAGTGGAAGGATAATTTCCTCGCGTTGCTCGGAAATTCACCTTAACTCTGCACTCTGCACTCTGCATTCTGCACTAAAAAAGGATGACCCGATAATCAGGTCATCCTTTTTGGATCAAAGCGAGGTCTTCGAAACAAGATGTCGTGCGGTTTGGACCATAAATTCGACTGCCTTGGGGAAGTAGTCGTTATCAAAGCCCTTGAGGAAGTTGTCAGCCTCATATGTAAACTCGCCGTCGTACTTGATATCGTCAAACGCCTTCATGATCTCGTCCCAGTTCATCTGTCCGAGTCCGGGGAGAGTATGGCGGTCGCCCTGATAGTCGTTGTCGTGGAGATGGACTGCCTTGAGTCTGTCGTGGCCGAGCACGCGGATGGTGTCCTGCGCCTCCTCGCCGACGAGGGAGCAATGTCCGACGTCAAGGCAAGCAACGACGTATTCGCTGTCGATCGCGTCGATGAGGTCGGCGTGATCCTTGGCAAATCCCGCAACGTCTGTGCAGATGCACTTGCGCTTTACTTCACGCTGCCACATATTTTCAAGCGCGATCTTTACGCCGAAGTTGCGTGCAAGCGGAACGAGCGACTTGTAATATGCGATATTGAGCTCGTTGATCTCCTTTTCGTGACCGAGATAGGGCATCCAATGGAGGGGATGAACGACAACGATATCAACGCCCATCATTGCGCTGACCTCGAGAGACTGCTCAACGCGGGGCTTTGCGATATTTTCGCGGATATTTTCATCAGCCCAGGCAAAGGAGAAGGGCGCGTGCGACTGATTGAACTTGATGCCGTTCGCATCGGCAAATGCGCGGCGTTCTTCGACGAGCTTTCTCCAATCGCCCGCAATATATGCGCTGTCGTCGCGGATCATCTCGAAGAGAGAGAGGTCGAGGCAATCGTAGCCGCCGTTCTTAAGTGCGAGGATTCCCTGTTCATAGCCGAGTCTTCCGACTGCGTGGCTGGTCTGTGTTGAAATAAGCATGGATCTGTTCCTTCCTTATAATGAAAATGATTGATTGTTTCGTTTTTACTTCTTCTCAAAGACCGCCTTCAAGGTGATCGGCGAGGTCACGCTGTAGCTGCCCGTATGCTTGAATTCGCCCGAAGCATCGGTCCAGCCGACGAAGGTGTAGCCCTCGTTTGCGATGACGTCGACGATGACGTTGCCCTTGTTGTCGCCCGAAAGCTCGATGCGTCCGCCCTCGGTGGCAATGAGATAGTGGGTCTCGACGCTCTTGAAGGTGAGCTCGGCGCGGCTTCCGTCGGCATTCGGGATCGAAACGAA
>JAZQXP010000028.1:0-16572 GCA_045632925.1 Eubacteriales bacterium
CTCGGACCGCCGAGGACGTCGGTCCCTACGGACTCGAACCAATATTTTACGAAAAAATATAATTCTGTTTTGCGTACCATAATCTCAATCTATAACTTTTTGATAAAAAATATGGGCTGTCACATTTTGATTAATGAGACAGCCCCGGTAACAGAAGATTATTTCATCGGCTTCAGCGTCTTCGGGTCGACAGCGGAGCAAAGGAGCACGAGAACGACCGCTGCGATCGCGGCGTTTCCGAGCATGTAGCTGCCGTTGTAAACGAGCGAGTACACCCAGACGTTCATGCCCTCGGGAGTATAGCTGTCCCAAAGGATGACGCCCGAGAGAAAGCTGCAAATAAAGCGCAGGAAGGATGCGCCGACCGCGCCGACGACGTAACCCGCGATGCGGACTGCGGGCTTTCCGCTCTTCTCAAAGGGTGCCGAGAAAACGGAAGCGAGTCCGAGTGCTGTGAACGCGAGGACGTAATCGAGAAGGACGCAGAGCGTGACCGCCCAAAAAGTATTAGCGGGGGGCAGAGAGAGTCCGAGAAGCATCTGAACGCAGGCATAGACAAATCCCGCGGAGAGTCCCCATTTCCAGCCGCGACGGTAGGAAAGGTAGATTATCGGGATCGCGCCGAGGCTTATCGAGCCTCCGTAAGCCCAGGGCTGTGGCAGGAACTCGCAGAGCAGCTCAAGTCCGACCGCAAGCGCGACCATCATCGCCGTCTCGACGAGTGCGAGAACGTTGGTTTTTGTGTTTTTTGTTTTCATTTTCTTTTTTTCCTTTCGGAGATGTATTAATCAACCGATATTTTCGGAAATTCTCGGAAAAGTGATCAATTTTTCCAAAAAAGAGAGCCGCACATCCTCTGCAGTGAATGTGCGGCACCCCCGAAAAAATTCGGTGACTTTTAAACTTCCTTCGCCGGTATTACCCGTATCAGGTTCAAAGGGTTCGGTCAGATCGACCGTCTCAGCCGCACGGCACCCCCGTATGCTATATTCGGTTTTCTTGGTGAAGTCAGGTCTGTTCCGCCCGATGGGCGGAAATGATGATTTTGCTTCGCAAAAATGATGATTTCGCTACGCGAAAATGATGGTTCCGCTACGCGGAAATGATGATTCGCTATCGCGAAATGAAGCAAAACTCATCGTTTTGTTTTTTCTGTGTCAAGTTTAGCTTTAACGGTGGTAATAGACGCGATCAACAGCTTTTTGATTGCAATGGAATCGCTTCTCATAGATTTAAATTCTCGCTCGGTAAGATTCCCGGACTTAAATATGCGTTCAAGCCAAAATATAGTTTCGTTTATCTCTTTGAGCGCAATCTCCAATTTGGATATAAAATCTTTTTTACCTTGAGCAAATTGTGCCTCGGCTACATTTGCACCTACCGAAGTTCCTGCGCGAAACAATTGATTTATCATTGCCGGATGAGCCTGGCGCCCTTGCAACACTTTAGCACAAGCAATAACCCTATCACTCAATGCTTCAGATTTTTCTTTTAGTATATTCGAAGACATCTCCGCCTCCATTGTTCATTCCGCCGCAAGGCGGATCATCATTCGCCGCAGGCGATCATCATTCGGCGCCAGCCGATCATCATTCCGCCGTAAGGCGGATCATCATTTGATCTGCTCCGCAGATCAATAATAATAGTTCGCTTCAACAGAGCTAAGCTTATATTTCTTCAGCAGTTCTTCGTCTATCTTTACGTCAGCGGAGAATTTTTCGAGGCTTTCGGCAATGTATTCGAGGAAGAGGGGTTCCTTGAGGTAGCCCTCGAAGGTCATATAGTCGCCGGCTTCGGGATCCCAGAAGGAGAAGAAATCGGCGTTCTCGGTCTTATCGTATGCGCCCTCGGCAAGCTCGAGCTTTTCTACAATATGGAGGTTGTTTTCGGTCTCGATGAGCTTGATCTCGCCCACCTTCATATTCTGAAGCTCGGTATAGATCTTTTCAAGAGCCGCGTCGGTTCCGAGGGAGGAATCCTTGCTCATATAGATACCGCCTACGTACTTATCGTCGGTCGGGTTTTCGTCGTATTCCTTATTTACGTCCTGGAAGGATACGCCGTTCTGGATCTTTTTCAGAGCATCCGCCGCACGCGCACGTGCTTCCTGTGTCTCCTCGGAGGTCATATCGCGGTACTCAGTATAACCGTCGCTTCCGAGAACGGGATTGCCTTCCTCATCGAGGACGGGGCACTCGTTGATGAAGATGCAGATCTGTCGCATACAAACGTAATTTTTCTGATAATACTCCTCCTTGTCGATCTTAGTAACGCCGAGCGTTCCGCCCGTTCCGAAGAGGTATTCCTCAAGGAAATCGACCTTCTCGTCGATGAGGTAAAGCTCACGGAGAAGCTTGCGGTTGATGCCGTACTTCTCGAGGATCGAGTTGAACTCCGACTTCGAGCCCGATGCGTAAGTCTCGCAGAGCTCGTCGATATAGGCGTCGATCTCGCTTACCGTCTTCTCGGGGAGAGTAAGATCGAACTGATCGAAGAGATAGAGCGCGCAGAGATAGGTCTTTGCGTTCTCATAAATGAAGGAGGACATTATCTCGTCATATGTCTCGCCCGTATCGGGGTCTCCGACGATGGGCCAGAACTGCTCGATATTGTCAAGATCGTAGGACTGGCAGACCGCGTCGCCGTAGTAATGGACGAACTGCGCCTTGTAGCGCGAGAGCCAGAACTCGATCATATTAGCCGTGATCTCGGTTCCTCCGAGCTCCATAACCGTGGTTCCGAGCCCCGAGCAGGAAACAAACGAAATCATCATCATAACTGCCGCTAAAAGACACGCGGCGATCCTAATGCATTTTTTCATTTTAATTATCCTTAAATTTGTTATTGTAAATATTATACTATATTTTTGAGGATTTGTCTATCCCTTATTTCCCGATATTTTGAGATATTTTTTGAATATTTCGCAAAGAATCGCAAGCGGATCGTCATTTGGGCGCATTGTGAGCACAAGATATGGCTCCTCCGCGATAACGACACGCAGACGGACACCCGGCATATCCGAGATCTCCTGCCATACGTCGAGGTCGAATTCCTTCGGGCGGATATTCACCTGTCTGCCCTCCTGCGTCAGAGAGACGATCTTGCATCTCTCGCCGAGTGCGCGAAGAAGCGCGACGTCAAGCAGGTAAAGGACGGGCTCGGGCGGCTCGCCGTATCGGTCGGAAAGCTCCTCGTAGAGGTCCTCTGTGTCCCTCTCGTTACGAACGTGCGCGATCTTTTTATAGAGCGACATTCTCTGTGACGCGCTTGCAACGTAGGAATCGGGGATATAGGCGTTGATATTGATGCTGACGGTCGTATCGATCTTCTCCTCGACCTTCTCTCCCCTCTCCTCGAGGACTGCTTCGTTAAGGAGCTTGATATAGAGGTCGT
Source organism: Eubacteriales bacterium (assembly GCA_045632925.1). GTDB lineage: Bacteria > Bacillota > Clostridia > Oscillospirales > CAG-272 > CAG-390. The sequence continues at coordinate 3,394 of JAZQXP010000028.1, forward strand.
ATCCGATCGCATCGAGATGACCGTGCTGCTCGGCTCCGAGGACGTTACCCGCGCCGCGGATCTCAAGATCTCGCAGAGCTATCTGGAAGCCCGCGCCGAATTCGGTATATTCGCGGACGGCTTCAAGCCTCTTTTCCGCGATCTCGGTCAGCGCGCGCCCTCTAGGGAATGTGAAATAGGCATACGCGCGTCTCGGGGAGCGTCCGACTCGTCCGCGGAGCTGATGGAGCTGTGAGAGACCCATTCTGTGCGCGTTCTCAACGATCAGGGTGTTCGCGTTCGGAACGTCAACGCCCGTCTCGATGATGGTGGTCGAAACGAGGACGTCGATCTCGCCCGTGATCATATCGCGCCAGATATCCTCAAGCTGCTCCTTGTCCATCTTTCCGTGCGCTACAACTACGTTCGCCTCGGGGAATGCGCTTCTGATCTTATCGGCGGTGTAGCTGATGGTCTCGACGAAATTATAAAGGTAGAATACCTGACCTCCGCGCGAAAGCTCGCGGCGGATGGCGTCGTTTATGATGAGGTCGTCGTGCTCGAGAACGTAGCTCTGAACCGGCTGACGGTCGCCCGGAGCCTCGTCGAGGAGCGAGATATCGCGGATGCCCGACATTGCCATATTCAGCGTTCGCGGAATAGGAGTTGCCGAGAGCGAGAGGACGTCGATATTTCCGACCCTCTGCTTGATCTTTTCCTTCTGCGCGACGCCGAATCTCTGCTCCTCGTCAACGACGAGAAGTCCGAGATCCTTGAATTTTACGTTCTGCGAGAGCAGACTGTGAGTTCCGATGATGAGGTCGATGTCGCCCTTCTCGAGGTCGTCGATGATCTTCCTCTGCTCCTTCGGCTTGCGGAAGCGCGAGAGCATTTCGATATTTACGGGGAATGCGCGCATTCGGCTCTGCGCCGATTGATAATGCTGAAGCGCGAGGATGGTTGTAGGCACGAGAAGCGCGACCTGCTTGCCAGACAGGATCGCCTTATAGATCGCGCGGAACGCGACCTCGGTCTTGCCGTAGCCGACGTCTCCGCAGAGCAGACGGTCCATCGGAACCGCCTTTTGCATATCCGCCTTGATATCCTCAGCCGCGTCGAGCTGTGCATCGGTCTCGTCGAACTCAAATGCCGCCTCGAAATCGCGCTGAAAATCGTCATCGGGGAAGAAGGCGAAGCCGGGTCTGCGCTGACGCTCGGCATAGAGCGCGATCAGCTCCTTCGCGATATCGCGCATAGTCGCCTTTGCGCGCGCCTTTGTCTTGCCCCACTCGGTGCTGCCGAATTTCGAGAGACGGAGCGTGCCGTCGTCCGAATGTGCACCGATGTATTTTGATACCTTATCGAGCTTTTCGACGGGCATAAAGAGCTTGTCGCTGCCCGCGTACTGGATCGTGATATAATCGCGCGTGACGCCGTCGACCTCCATGGTAGTAAGTCCCATATACTGACCGATACCGTGCGCCTCGTGAACGACGTAATCGCCCTCCGAGAGGTCGGCATAGGAGAGGATCTGCTGCGCGTTCGAGTCCCTCTTCGACCTTGACGAACGCTTCTTCCTCTCTGCCCTTGAGCCCTCGTTCATCGTCAGCGAGATGATCGCGCATCTCGGCGAGGGAAGCTCGAAGGGAGCGGTCGGCGCGGATGCGATCACGAACGCCTCGCCGCGCGGAAGCCTTGAAAGCTCGGGAATTTCTTCATCATTTATATAATACGCCTTGATGCCCCAGCTGTCCGAGAGCATTCCCGCGTAATTTTTCGCCTTCGTCTCGTCGCCCGCCATAAGGATCATACGGTAGCCGCCCTTTGAAAGACCCTCAAGCTCCTCGCGGAGAAGCTCGTCGTTGTCCGAGGTGGAGAGCGCGTGCTTGGTTCTGAAGCCGAAGAGACCGCCGAGTGCCTTGCCCGATAGTCCCTGAACGAGCGAATCGAGCATGATCGTCGTGTGCGACGCGGTAAAGCTATTCCATTTTTCGAGCGGTGCCGAAAATTCGGCGTACTTTGCCTCGAGAGAGCCCGATTCCACGATCGACTTGACCTGCTCCTCCGAGTGCCAGACCGCGCTCTTGAAGGCTTCCTCAGCGGACGCCGCGGAGCGCATTATGCAGAGCGACATCGGCGAAAAATAGTCGGTCAAGGTCGTCTTTTCGGGGTAGATGAGCGAGATATATTTATCGAGGAATCTGACCTCCGAGCCCGCCGTGAGCGCGAGGTCGATAGCCGAGGACTCGGCGTCAAGCGACTCGGAAAGATGCGCGTCCTTCGAGTTTTTGCGCAGATTCGAGATAGATTTCTTGATCGCGCGGAGCTTTTCACCGTCGGCAACGAGCTCGCGTGCGGGAGGGACAAGGATGCTCTGCACGTTTTCGGTAACGCGCTGGGTGGCAATGTCATAAAATCCCATTCGGTCGATCTCGTCACCGAAGAACTCGATTCTGACCGCGTTCGTCACGCCCGCGTAGGAATAGCAGATATCGACGATGCCTCCGCGATGCGCAAACTGACCCGCACCCTCTGCAAGAGATGAGCGTGTATACCCCGCGCTGACAAGTCGATTCACAAGCTCTGCGGGCGAGGTCTCGCAATCCATCGAGATCTTTATGAGATTTTCCGCCAGAACGCCCTGCGGGATCGTATATGAGAGAGCCGCCTCGGGCGTTGTGGTCACAACGTCAAGCTCGCCGCGGCGAAGCGCGACAAGCAGAGAGAGCCTCGCTTGCTCAAACTCGCGCGAGGCTGAAATATTGTACATGTTAAGATCGCGGTTCGGATAGAACGCCGTGCGCAGACCGAAGGCTGTCAGCGACTCGCGCATTCTACGCGCGGTCTTCTCGTCGGGACAGAGCATCAGAACGGGGCATCCGCCGGGCATATCCTTTATGAGTGCCGCGCTGAGCGCATCTCCCGCGCCCTCACAGAGTCCCGAGACCACGATCGGCTTCGGGCGCGATCTTCTTTGCAGATCAACTGCGTCGGTCAGCTGCTTGTATTCCGCGTCGCTTCTGATCGCGGAGAGTACAAGAGCCGAGCTTTTACTTAAATTAGAATTCATTTTTCACCAAGATCATGCTTTGCGTTGCAGAGGCGAACAGCCTCGTCGTGCTTGCCGCCGATATAGAGCTCGACGCACTCAGCCGCGATACCCATCAACTTCTCGAGTTGCCTCAGCTCAGAATCGGTAAAGCGCGAGAGGACCCAATCCGAAAGCTCCATCTCGGGATGCGGCTTCTTGCCGACACCGATGCGCAGGCGGGGGAAATTATCAAAGCCCATAAGGTATATGATACTGCGCAGTCCGCGCTGTCCGCCGTCGCTTCCCGAGTCGCGCAGACGCATTCTGCCGATATCGAGGTTGATGTCGTCGGATATTACAAGTATATGCTCGGGCGCGATCTTATAAAACTGCGCCGCCTCGCGGACAGCCTCGCCCGAATTATTCATATATGTCTGCGGGAGCATCATAAGCACTCCCTTGCCCGCGATCTCGCACTCCGCCGTCAGAGCCTTAAATCGCGAGCGGTCGCAAATGACGCCCTTCTTTCTCGCAAGAACGTCCATTGCCATAAATCCCGCGTTGTGGCGCGTGGTCACGTAATCGCGCCCGGGATTGCCGAGACCGACGACGAGCCACTCGATCGGTGACTTCGCACGCGCCGTATTTTCCTTTGAAATCTTTGCAAAAAGATCGAATATATCTGCCATTTTATCTCCTTTTCGTCCCGCGATTGCACGCAGAACGCCCCGCAGAGCGAAGCTCGGCGGGTTTTCTTTTCTGTCTATACATATATTATATCCTAAATTTGGTGGTTTGTCAAGGGATTTTAGTGACTAGTGGCTAGTGGCTAGTGACTAGTGGAAGGTAGAAATTTCCTCACTTCGTTCGGAAATTATTTCTATTAATAATTTTATTAATGCTTGATAGTCCGAAAAAAATCAAATAATTTAATATCAAAATAAAAGAATCTCGGATATTAAGAAGCGTAAACTTCAAAATACCCGAGATTTTCTTATTATTTGTTTTGTTATCGTACCGTACGAAATCTTATCAGCACAGCACGAAATTATCAATAGGTAATTTTCGCCTTGGCGAAAATTTTCCTTCCACTAGTCACTAGTCACTAGCCACTAGTCACTATTATCTCTTCTTCCTCGGTATCAGCGCGATCACAACAAGAATGATCGCCACGACAACGATGACGGCGATGATCGCGCCGAGGATGCCTCCGCCGTCATCCTCCATCATACCGGTATCGGTGCCGTCGGGAGTTGAGGTTACCGAGGGCGAATTCGTAACACTCGGGCGCGAGGTCGGCTCGGGCAGTAGCGTCATCGGTGTTCGGGTAGTGTCGTTGGGTGTAACCACGTCGTTCGTATCGACGTTGCCTCCCTCTGGCAGTGGCAGAGCCGAGGTCCCGTTCTCATCGGGGATGATATCGCTCATTGCGGGCATACCCGTGCCCGTTGCCGCATATGCATTGATCGCCACGAACGCGAGCATCGAAAGCGCGATCGAGACAGCGGTCACGAGCGCGCCCGCAACCGTCAGTATCCTTCTCGAATTTTCATTCATAATAAAAACCTTCCTTATATATACGTTCTTTTTGGGTTCTTCCCGTAATATTTTTACACGCGAGAGAAAAATTATGTATCCGCGCAAAAAATATTCCGAAAATCAAAAATTATTTCAAAAAACTATTGACTTTTTTTGCGTTATGTTGTATAATATTTTTACCTCTGTTGGCAGAGGCTCTTTTTTCGTGTGCTTTTTGCGCAAAAAAGAGACAAGGTCACACCACAACCCATCCTAGCCCTCGGAGGGAGGTACACCGATCGCGCCAAAAGCGGTCAAATAAACTATCATAGGAGGTGCCGACAATATGGCTAATGATTCCAGAGTCAAGGTTACTCTCGCATGCACCGAATGCAAGCAGAGAAACTACGACACAAAAAAGAACAAGAAGAATACGCCCGACAGACTTGAGCTGAAGAAGTATTGCAAATTCTGCCGTAAGCACACTCTTCACAGAGAAACCAAATAAGGGGGGTCGACATGAAGACATCAAAGATCCTTGCGGTTATCCTTTCCGCAATCCTGATGCTCACGCTCCTTACCGCCACTGTCTTTGCCGATGAGTCCACCGAGGCTCCCGCTGACGTAACCGAAGAGGTTACCGAAGCTCCCGCGGATGAAACCGAGGCTCCCGCTGAGGAGACCGAGGCTGAAGACGATCACGACCACGACCACGAAGATGATACCACCGAAGAGGATGAGCACGACCACAGCATCAACTGGGTTGACATCATCGTTTCGGCTTCCATTCTCGTTCTCGGTGCTGTCGCTTTCGTTATCTGTTACTTCGCTATCCCGAAGTTCCGCGAAAAGGTAAAGAAGTTCTTTAGTGATTATAAGGGTGAGCTCAAAAAGGTAACATGGTCGTCCAAGGAAGACGTCCGTAAGAACACTATCACAGTAATTGTGGTAATCCTCGTACTTGTAATCGTAATTGCATTACTCGACTTCATCTTCTTAAGCGGCATTGAGGCTCTCAGCCATCTGCTTTAATTAAGAGATCAAAATGAGCGATATCAATGAAATGAACGTTGGCGTACGTTGGTATGTGGTGCATACGTACTCCGGTTATGAAAACAAGGTTATGGCTAACATCCAGAAGATCGTTGAAAACCGCGGTCTCGGAGATCTGATCTTTGAGGCAAAGATCCCGGTTGAAACAGTTCTGGAAAAGAAGGGTGACGAGGAAAAGGAAGTAGAGTACAAGCTCTTCCCCGGCTACGTTCTGGTCAAGATGATCATGAACGACGAGTCCTGGCACGCTGTAAGAAACATCACAGGTGTCACAGGCTTCGTAGGCCCCGGATCCAAGCCCACACCCCTTACCGATAAAGAGGTCGAAGACCTTAATATCGAAGAAAAGAAGGCTCCCCGTCTCGCCGTCGGCGTTGGAGACGAGGTCGTCATCAAGGGCGGTCTGTTCGATGGATACAACGGAACAGTTCAGTCGATTTCTGATGACGCTAAGAAGATCACCGTTCTCGTTAAGAGAGGACGCCGTGATATGCCGGTAGAGTTTGACGCCGCAAACGTAGTTCCGGTATAAATTTAGTGGGAGGAAGAAAAATTTCTAATTCTTCCGCCAAAAACCACATGGAGGTATTTATTTATGGGAAAGAAAGTATTGGGCTATATCAAGCTTCAGCTGCCCGCCGGTAAGGCAACTCCTCAGCCCCCCGTAGGTCCCGCCCTCGGTCAGTACGGTGTTGCAATTCCGGTTTTCACAAAGGAATTTAACGAAAGAACCAAGAACGACATCGGTCTCATCATCCCTGTAGTTATCACAGTTTATGCAGACCGCTCCTTCACATTCATCACCAAGACTCCCCCCGCACCCGTTCTCATTCTCAAGGCTGCAGGCATTGAGAAGGGCTCCGATAAGCCCAACAAGAACAAGGTTGCTAAGCTTACCAAGGAACAGGTAAGAAAGATCGCAGAAACCAAGATGCCCGACCTTAACGCTGCTACCATCGAGACTGCTATGAGCATGATCGCAGGTACCGCTCGTTCCATGGGTATCACCGTAGAAGACTAAGAGGAGGTAAGTTAAAATGGCTAAAATGGGTAAGAAGTATACTGATAGTGCTAAGCTCATCGACCGTTCGAAGGCTTACGATCCCTCTGAGGCTATGGCTCTCGTTTGCCAGACCGCAAAGGCTAAGTTCGACGAGACTGTTGAGATCCACATCCGCCTCGGCGTTGACTCCCGTCACGCAGACCAGCAGGTTCGTGGCGCCGTAGTTCTTCCTAACGGTACCGGTAAGACTGTTAAGACTCTCGTATTCGTTAAGGATCCCGCTAAGATCGAGGCTGCTACCGCAGCAGGCGCAGATTACGTTGGCGGCGCAGAGTTCGTTGAGAAGATCACCAAGGAAAACTGGTTCGACTTCGACGTTGTAATCGCATCTCCCGACATGATGGGCGTTATCGGCCGTCTCGGTAAGGTTCTCGGTCCTAAGGGACTTATGCCTTCCCCCAAGAACGGTACCGTTACTCCCGACGTTGCCCGTGCAGTTAACGAGGCAAAGGCAGGTAAGATCGAGTACCGTCTTGACAAGACCAACATCATCCACTGCCCTCTCGGCAAGGTATCCTTCGGCGAGCAGAAGCTCCAGGAGAACTTCGACGCACTCGTTGGCGCAGTTATCAAGGCTAAGCCCGCTGCTGCTAAGGGTCAGTACATCAAGAGCTGCGTAATCGCATCCACGATGGGCCCCGGCGTCAAGATCAACCAGGCTAAGCTTGGCTAATAAAAAAAGACCGCTTCGGCGGTCTTTTTTAGTGTAAAGTGGAAAGTGGAAAGTGAAGGTAGCTTTTCGCTTTGGCGAAAAGCAATTCTTAATTTTTCTTAATAATTGTTGACTTTTGTCGATTTTATGGTATCATATTATAGGTTTGGACTTTTAAACAAATGACAAAAGGAGACAATTCGATTATGGCTTGGGGTACCTTTGGCACCGCACATATACTCAGTCTTATTTTCGCGATCGCTCTGAACGTCGCGCTGTATTTTTTGCTTAAACGTTGCACGCAGAAGGTGCAGATCATCGTCCTCGGGATTCTCTCGTTCTCGGGGATCGCCGCGATCATATACAATCTCGTGGCTTGGGATTCACCGCTCGAGTATCTTCCCTTCCATCTCTGCTCGCTCAACGCGATGGTGCTTCCCATCGCGGTCTTCACAAAGAACAAGGTGATCTCGAACCTGACCCTGCTCTGGTCTCTCGGAGCGGCTGTCGCACTTCTGCTGAACCATTCGGTTGCGGCGGCGGAGGTTCTCGATCCCGTTTTCTGCTTCTATTTCTTCCCGCACGTCTTCGAGATGAGCATCCCAATCCTGCTTTTCAAGCTCGGGCTCTGTAAGCTTGACGCGAAATGCATCGCCTCGACCGTAGGCATCACCGCGGGCGCATACACCGTCATTCACTTCATCAACGTCGCGCTGAACAGTCATTGCCTCGAAAACAATATCACGACCCCCGCAGGCGAGATCGTTCAGGTCAATTATATGTACTCGATCACGCCCGACAATCCCGTTCTCGTCCTCTTCCACAACCTCATCCCGCACTCCTTCTGGTACATGCTACCCGCAGTACTCATCGCCGCCGTCTACCTCGCCGCAATCTACGGCATCGCGGCACTTGTCGGAAGGAAAAGGGTGTAAATACAAAGATAGCTGACAAACCTTTTTTCTAAAAAACGATATGTTAAAGTTCACAAAAAACAGATAAACAGCTATGTTCGCACTTGCAAAGCGGGGTGCAGGGGCGAAGCCCCTGCAAGAAAAAACGTTGTCATTCTGAGGCGGCGTCCGCAGACCGCCATGCCGCCGAAGAATCTCGTGCCGCGCCCATTTACAAGCGCGGCGCGGTGCCTGTACGGAGAAGTTTGATGTGTATAAACGTAAAACTAAAGTCAAACGTAGTTGTTCGCACTTTTGAAAGGCAAAATAATACAAAATCACTGTGTAATTTTGATACTACACAGTGATTTTCTATATTCATATACTTTTAGTTGGGTCGGTGCTGTGCAGACTGCTTCGCCAGCACCGCGACGCCCGAGGAACAACTCGGGCGTCACGAGATCCTTCGGGCGCAAGGCGGCTTGCGAGCGCGCCCTCAGGATGACATCGTTCTCTTTGAAGGGGGCTGCCGCCCCCTTCACCCCTGCATCGCGAGTGCGAACATAGCTTTCTGCTTTTTGTGCATTTTGCTATATGCTATTTTTGTCGTAAGTTTGTCAGTAATCTGAGGCTGAGTCATGACTCAGCATGATTTTTTGTTCTGATATATATCAACGATGAGCTATAAACATAGCTTCGTTCAACGATAGTATCTATCTTTTCCTCGAGTTCTTTCCTTGTGCACGTATCAAAATAGAGCCTGTAGCTGTGCGTTTTATTCGAATACCTTGTCAGATATATGCATCCGATATCCTCAAAATCCGAAAGATAGAACGCCCTTGAGATTGCGGGGTCGATCTCCACGTCCAGGCAATTCAGCTTTATACCTGCATTCAGCTCTTCGGTTGTAGGCTCTTCAAGCGCATCCTCATACAGCTCAAGACATTTATCATAGATACCGTCAAGGAAGCCGAGCGGCTTGTAAAGCGACGAGCTTGTAGACGGTTCGGAATTAAAAATCTCAACATAATCGTCCGAATAGACGTAATAAGTAGCGTCAACCGCGCCCGTGAACGCCATAATGATATAAGTATGAACCTCTTCCGTACGGTCAAGTCCCGTCACGTAATTGCCCTCGGAAAGAAGGGTGTAGGTTTCCTGTGCCTTATTTGTCGGAATACGGGAGAACGCCATCGGAGCATACTCGGTGCTGATACTGCCGAAAACACCCTTCGAGCTTCCCTTTTCGGTGATGATCCCGAAAAGCCTGTCATACGCGCCCTCGAGATAGCCTAAAGGAAGACGTCCGTATGAGAGGCGCATATTGCCGCGATCGATGTTGTCATTGTCTCTTACGTAGAACTTATTCATCTCGCCGGTTTCTTCATCACAACTCGGGAGCTCGTTTCCGTCCTTATCATATCGCTCGAAGGTGGCAACAAAGTAGTTATACGCAGATAAACCTTCGATCCCCTCAACGTAGGGCTCGGTCGCCGACGAGAGATATTCAAACAGAAGGTCCGCCTCCGCACCTTCGACCCAAGACTCGTCAAGGATCTCCTGCTTGTTGCTATTATAGAGCACGAGATTGCAGACGGTCTTCGCTCCGTCGCTCTCGCCCGTCTTGATATTGTCGAAAATCGCGCCGTCACCGATCCCCACGCAGGAGGAAAGCATTGCCGCCAGGAGCAAAAGCGCGATCGATGCAATACACTTTTTCATAAGATCACCTCATCAATGGAGCGTCAAGATATAATTCATATCAACGTTGACAACGTCCTCGCGAGCCTCGAGTGCCTTCGCGATCTCGTCGATCCGCTCCTTGCTGTCGCTGTCAAAATAGAAGGTATACCAGGTCTGTCCCGTCTTCTTGTCACCCATCAGATGTACGATCCCAATGCAGTCAAGCTCGGAAAAATCGGTCAAATTGAAGCTTGTTGAAGCATCAGCGCATACGATCAGCGAGCTGAAGCTGTATCCCGCTAAATCTTCCGCGCGCGATATACTCTCGTTTGCCTCTGCCATGATCTCACGGACCTTCTCGTATACGCCTTCCTTCGAGCCCTTTCTTACCGTTATGGACATATTTTCCGCGGTATAGGCAACCGAATCGTTGCTGTAGATCCGATACGCCTCCTTAAGTCCGTCGGCTTCGAAAAGAACGTGGATATACGACGTCATACCCGAGTCGTTATAGCCCTCGGTATAGTCCGCCGACTCAAGCAGCTCGCGGAGTGCTTTTCGCTGATCGGTATTCGGGCGTGCGATTCGAGTCGAATGACCCTCCGAATTGTAAACGTTTATTACGCAGCGATCGTAATCCACATATACTATCGGCAGATCTATAATATTTCCGGAATCTAATTGTATTTTTCCGGTGTTATCATCGGGCTCCGAATATCTGTTGTTGGTAAGCGCACCGTCCCCGATGCCCGCGCAGGATGCGAGGGTCACCGAGAGAAGGAGCATAATTATAATAGGTAGTATTTTTTTCTTCACACTATCACGTCCTTACGCCGCGAGGTCAAACACGTAATCTCCGTCGAAGGTGAGGGAGTCAAATTCCGCAGCGGTAACGTAGATGATAATCGATCCATTGCCGTTGAGCTCGATATAGTTAACCTGACCCTTGAATGCGTCGTAGATTTCATAGGAATTGTCGCGGTAGAGATTGTTCTTCATTTCATCGAATTTTACCTGCATAGCGGCGGTGTCGCTTGCGAAAAGCTCGGCGTCAAAGGCCCCGTCCTTAAGATACTTATCTACGGTTCCCTTGCCACAGAGTGAAATTGCATACTCTAGCTTTTCGCCGCCCTCAACTGCCGCGCGAAGCGCCTGCTCAACCGTCTTTCTCGCGGCAAGATCTGCCAGAAGCGAGAGATATTTCTGCTCATATGCCGCCTTGTTTACGATCTCGCCCGAGCTTGCATTCTCAACGAGCACCGCAAAGAGGACGTCCTCGCCTTCGTGCGCCGCCATTGCGTCCGCAAGTCTCTTCTTGACCTTCTTGCCCGCGCGATCGGAAATGGGATTAGGATCGAATGCGTTTGCGGCGATCTTTATATCCGCGCCCTCAAATTTCAAGCCGTCAATGCACGAAAGTGCCATAAGCTCACCCTCTGTCACAAAAATGACGTAAGAATCACCTTCCTTAACAAAGGGAACACCACACTTTTCAAGCTCCGCTACGACGATAGGTTCGAGATTCTGCCAATAACCCTCGCGGATGTCGCAGCAGTAATCGATAAGATCCTTCACCTTCTTCTTCAGCGTGTCGATATCGGTATTGAGAAGATCGCGGTCGAGCTGACCGCTCTTGATGTACTTATAAACATCGAAGAGATCGTAATAGTCCTTATACTGAAAATAGAGAGCATCGATATCGATCTCACCCTTTGCCTGCTCATAAAACTCGGCAATGGAACTGAGCTGTTCCGCAGAAACCTCGGCAAGCATACGCTCAGCTTCGGTCGCAAGATAGTCCTTCGTCAGATAGAGATTCGGCGAAACGCTGACCTCGATCGCCCAGATGCGGTTTGCGTCCCCGCTTGCAAGAAACTGGGAGTAGAGCTCATCCGACATCTCGAGACCGCCGACGTTGGTATACGGAACGGGATCACCGATCGTCCAATACTGATTGCTCTCAACTGTGGGGTAGGTTCCGCGGGAAACCTCTGTCGCTTCCGTGATCTGCGAGCCCGAGGCGACGTTTTTGATAACGTATGAGCCGACGGGGGGCAGGATATTCACTCTCTCCTCGCTTCCGCCTCTGCTGAGCGCGATTATGAGAGTCGATGCCAGAATGGCTACGGCAAGTGTTGCCGCGATAAGAGTTGTCACGAATTTGCGGCGGTTGAGCGAGCCCATTGAAGCCGCCCTCTTCTCGCCGAGTGCATCTGCTATGACGTCATCGTCAAGCATACCGATGATCTTGTTCATTTCTTCCTTTTTCATAACGTAATACCCTCCTTTTCAAGATATACGCGTAATTTGTTTCTCATTCTGAAAAGCATGGATTTGATCTTACCGACCGAAAATCCCTCGTCCGCGGCGATCCTCTCGAGCGTCTCGAAGGAGAAATAATGTCTGACGAAGATTCGTCTCTCCACCTCCGACGAGCTCCGCAGGAACTCCGAGATCAGATGCGCCAGATCCTCTGCGGCGTAGTCAACGCTCTCGCCGACAAGCTCGGCGAGCTCCTCGGTTGGCAGGAGCACCGCGCGCCTCTTTTGCGCATTCGTGTACTCGAGCCGCCTCAGGGCGTGGTTGCGGACGATCTTTGCCGCATAGGCAGAAAGGCTTTTCGGGTTCTTCGGCGGTATCGAATGCCAGAGCGAAAGATAAGTGTCGTTCTCACATTCCTCTGCATCGAGCTCGTTCCCGAGTATATTCATCGCTATCCTTCGGCAGAGCGCTCCGTATTTTGCCGAGGTTTCCTCGAGGGCGGCTTCATCACGCGCGAAATACAGCTCGATTATCTTCTTATCTTCCAAGGTCTCACATCCTTTTCATTGGTCTTCATCCTATAAGACCGATTTTTTTAGCTTTGGTTTCACTTTTTCTGAAAAATTCACAAATTTTTTTGTAAATTTTTCGGGGAAAGCGAAACTATGTAAGAATATCGAATAAAGATAGAATGATATGATAAAACAAACAGATGTACTGTAATTATCATTTTCAGGACATCCTCATCCACCGCTGCACGCGGTCCCCCTTCCCCCACTTGGGGAAGGTAAAGGGATTACTCCGAACTCTTTCGCATTTCAGCGAACATCGTTTTGTTTTTACATATAATAAGTCAAATAGGAATAATTTATTGAAATAGTTTGCAAATTGATTATAATAAAATATTCCTATTTGATATGCATTGTTATAGCCGAAGAGAGCCGAACACATAAGGTTTTCATCGGCAAATATCCGCATATACTGCAGAAAAAATCCTCGTAAGATTAATATCTTGCATCGAATTTTTTCTTTGTCTATACGAATA
>JAZQXP010000029.1:0-3420 GCA_045632925.1 Eubacteriales bacterium
GCTCGGGTTATTGTAGACGATGTAGAAGGTGTCGCCGACGTGGGAGATGTTTTCGGGCTCGCCCGCGGTCACGGGGAGGTCGATCTGGCGGACGTATTCGCCCTCCTTGGTGTAAACGGCGATGCAGTTGGTCTTGTAGAGTACGAAATAGAGATATTTGTCATCGGCGTCAACGCCCTGCTTGGTAAAGCCGTTCGAGTAGCCGCGGATGATCTTCGAGGGCTTCTTGAACTCAGCGTTGTAACTCATATAATCATAGCTGCCCGAAAGACCGATCCAATAGCGGTCCTCGTCCTCGTCGTACTCGATCGCGTAGATGTTCTCGCGGATCTTGACCGTCTCCTTGAACTCCATTGTCTCGGCGTCGAAGATCGAGATCAGCTGGTTGTTCGGCGAGTTATGGCAGGCGAGGATCTCGTTTGTCTTCGGATTGTAGGTCAGATCGTTTGCGTGGTCGATCTTGATGCCCTCGTATTTTGCAACTACCTTGCCCGAACGGAGCTCGGTCTTGACGATCGTTGTCACCGCGCCGCTCTTCGCGCCGTCGTTAAGGCAGGTGTAGAGATATTCGCCGTCGGTGCACGCACCCTGAATGATGCTGCAGTTGACGCCGTTTTTGTCGGTGTGGGTGGCGATCTCGTAAAGCTTGGTCATCTTGACTTCAAGCTCGTTGTCCTTACCGATATGGATCGAGGGATTGACGGTTTCCGCCTCGGCGGTGTATCTGAAGCCCGCGGGGACGGTCATACCTGTGTCGTTCATAAAATTTTCCTCCAGATATTTGATTGCCGCCTCGTAGGTCGAGGTGTTCGAGGCAACGATGACGAGCCTTTTTTCGTGCGCCTCGATCACGAAGGAGACCTTGCCCGCGCCGATTGAGTCGATATAGGCGATCGCGGACGCGCTTTCGGGCTCATCCGTCCTGCCGATAAGGATCTGATATTCGGGATCTGTGCCGGGCTTGCGATTGCCGTCGGTATCGAGATCGAGGTCTACGCCGTATTTTTCCTTGATAAGGGACTTGAGATCCTTGATCGCGGTGAGCTCATAGCTTTCCGCGGACTCGGGGCGGACCGCTACGTACTCGCTCGCGCCGTCCGAGACGACGTGGAGATCAAGGTCGGGCGCGGGAGCTTCGGTGGTATCGGGCGCTTCTGTCGGGGGATCTGTCTCGGGGATGGGAGCGGTCGTTTCCTCGCCCTCACCCGAGCAGGAAGCGAGCGAGAAGGTAAAAATAAGCGCGAAAATGAGCGCGAAAATGCGGAATATGGCGGATCTTTTCATAGTGTACCTCATTATTTCGTGTTTTTCTTGTTTTTCTTCTTTTTTCTGACCGAGTAGCCGAAGGAGCCGATCGTCTTGCCGAGCTCGAAATACTCGCCGTGCGCAAAGGCGGAAAGATTTGCTTTCGAGAGATGAAGGCTGCCATTTTCGTCGATCAGCGACTCGTCAACGCCCGTGGCGACGATGTCGGCGATGAACATATCGTGCGAGCCCTGGGGGATGATCTCGCGGAGCTTACATTCGAGCGTCAGCGGCGACTCGGCTATCGAGGGCGCGGAGACCTTGAAGCTTTTTTCCGCCGTGAGACGGCATTTTTCGAATTTATCGACCTTTCTGCCCGTCAGCACACCGCAGGTATCGGCGGCGCGGACGAGATTTACCGGCACGAGATTGACGCAGAACTCGCCCGTTTCCTTGATTATTTCGTAGGAATGGCGCGAGGGGCGCACCGAGATGTAGAGCGCGGGCGGATGGGTCGAGATGATGCCGCACCAGGCGATCGTGATCGCGTTCGGCTTCTCGCCCTCGCGCGCACAGGTTACTATTACAGCGGGCAGAGGCGCAAGCAGCGCGCCGCCCTTCCATTCTTGTTTGGACATTTTTAGCTCCTTTTTATTTAAAACTTAAGGCAACGGTCGCGAGAAAGTTTTCGTCCACCTTTTTCAAAAGGTGGCGGGTTCTTAAGGCAGAGCCTTAAGTCGAGCTCCGCAGAGCTCGAAATACTCCTTGTGCTTCGGAATGGCGGCGTTCCGCCGACATTCCGGAAGGAGTAAAATCTCCCCTTGGGGAGATTTTTGCTCCTTCACTCAAAAAACAAAAATACTATATCCTATTAAAGCTTCGGTTCAATATAGTTCTTTATCGAATGATCTATCAACTCGATGATTTCCTTTTCGGTCATTAATTGCCAGTTGTAGATTTGTGTACCGCCGAGTACAACTCTTTCGTAAGAGCTTATGTCATAAAAATTCGATGGGGAATGAATGATTACGTTGAAGTAATACTGATCCGAAAAGGCGGATTTTTGCGCTTCGAATGAAAGTGAATTTTCTTCGTCAAGAATTTTCGTCCATTTCGTCCCCTTCTTCTTGAATCCGAACTTTTTAAGAGGCAGAGCAAAGAGAGCGAGAAATTCCTTTTGCCGCTCTTTTTTTACTTCCAAAATTTCATCCTTCTGAAAATCCCTGTATTGATTATAAAAATCTGAAATTACCGATGAGATGTGGGATTCATCGCCGTCACTACTTATTCGGATTATATTCCGAACGTGGCAGGAATCTTTGTCCGAGCCGTATTCCTCAAACTCATTCTCGCATCCCGCCATCGCGGTTATCGCTGTCGACGCAAAGCCGTAAACCACGTCAAGAGCGCAGTCCTCATCGTACAAGTTTATCACAAATGCGGTTTTTTCCGTCGCCTGACGGAAAAAGTGTCCGGTATGCTTTGTAGCTTCGGAGAATCCATTCTTAAAAAGCATTTCGCGACAGCGCATAAACTGCGCACTATTTTTCGGATATGTAGGTTCGGGAATATTTTTCGCAAATTGTATGACTATATTATTCTTATTCATATTTTTACCTCTGCGGTATAATCAAATAAATACGACTCTTCCGTCCTCAAGCTTATGTGATTCAACTTCCATAACGTTTTCGATCGCTTTTTCTTCGAGGCACTTTTCTTTTGTGCCCTTGAAAACGACTTTTCCGCCGTCTATGAGCAGAATATCGTCCGCGTATTTCGCCGCGGAAGTCAGATCGTGCATAACGGCAACGACAGATTTACCGCGATCGCGCTCCTCGGCTAAAATTTTCAAAAAGTCGCGGGCGTTCGGCGCGTCCATATAGGTCGTCGGCTCGTCGAGGAGCATCAGGTCGGCGTTCTGCGCGAGCATCATGGATAGGTACGCCATCTGCCGCTCACCGCCCGAAATTTCGGTCAGCTTTTTGTCTCTCAGATGCGAAATGCCGCATTTTTCGAGCGAGTTTTCGATGATCTCGAGGTCGGATTCGGTGAGCCTAAAGGAAATATGCGGCTCGCGCCCGAAAGCGACCGTCTCTCCGACAGTAAATTGAGTCACGGGCAGATTCTGCGGCAAAAATGAGATGATTTTTGCGCGCTCGCGGCGGTCGATCGAGA
>JAZQXP010000030.1:0-14313 GCA_045632925.1 Eubacteriales bacterium
CTTTAAATCGCTAAAGTGTGTTCCCCAAAAGGTTCTGAAAATCGCTGTTTTTGTGCATTTCTCTGCACTTTTTGAATAAGTTTTTTCTGAAAATTTCATCTGATAATTATTCTACAAACTGAGTCAACTATAGTTGTTTATCTGCCCGGACTAAACGAAACCCGGGATCACTCCCGGGCTGCGTTTAGTCTCCACGATAAACCGCGATCGTCCACGCGATGCATATAACGTAGAGGGCGAGTAAAACTAGGATCATTCCTCGGCCGTCTCGTGCTGAATGAATTCCCGGTAACCCTCAACGACGTTTAACTGTTCGTCGATAATAGCGACGTGCGCGGTAATTACGTCGGGCGCGTTCCATAGCGCCTGACAAACCCCGTGAAACTGCGTTTTCGCGCTCGCGAGTTCGAGGATTCCCTCGGCATGAATGAAATAATTTCCGTTGATGCATTTAATAATCGCGTACTTCATGTTTTATACTCCTTTATTAATTAGAATTATATAAGAGGGTCAACGCGTCGGATAATGTTACCGGGGTAATATTAGTTCCGACAGTTAGAGTTTCGCCGCTTCCGATGTTGGTCGTAGCCCGATAAAAACGGGAATCTTTCATAAACACGTCGTTTGTTGAATATGCCCTATTAGCCGTCACCTCGTTGTTAATCTGGCCGATATAGGTTCGCTCGATGCTATTTGCTACGGGCCGGATCGCCTCGAACGTGATAAAACCGTCCTGAATTGTTTTACAAAGTCTCGATTGATAAAGGACCGCGATTGTCTTATTATTCTTTAATTCCGGTAACCAATTATACAAGTCATAAATTAACGAATAACTTCGATCATTCGCGTAAATATTAGTTACCTGAGTTTGTACGGCCGTTACTTCTCCCGTTACCGGGTTTCTCGTCGCAATGACAACCGATCCCGTCCCGCTTGATCCGTCGTCCGTCGCGGTTCTGGCGATATACTCATATTTTACACGCAGTGTACATTCCGTGAAAAGGTCGAGCGATTTAAAATCATCTTCGGTTAAATTAGCGATTACATTTCCTAAACTCGACCCGACGTAACGCGGGGTTTTACTGATTAAATAGGTATAGAACGTCGAGCCAGCCGGGGTCGCGGTATCCGGTGTTTGTGTTATTCTATTGCCTTGCAGTTTTACGATTTTTTTATTCGTCCCGCTTGTATTCGTCGCAATATTATCGCTATATTGATCGAGGATATAATTCGTTGCGACTGACTGTGTAACCGCGCTGTTTAAATTGTTGACGTCGTGCGATAGCGTGCTATAATCTGCGGGTATACTTTCTTCGACCGCCTCGGCCGCTGCCGCGCTTGCTGCTGCGTTTGTTTCGCTCGCTGCCGCCGCTGTCGCGCTGTTGCCGGCTGCTGTTTCGCTTGCTGCTGCTGCCGTTGCGCTGCTGCTTGCGTTGCTCGCGCTGTTCCCGGCCTGTGTCGCGCTTGTTGCTGCTGCTGTTGCGCTGTTGCCTGCTGCCGTCGCGCTTTGTGCTGCTGCTGCCTCGCTTAACCCGGCCGCGGTCGCTTTTTGGTTCGCGAGTGTTGCGCTGCTCGCTGCTGCTGTCGCGCTGTTGCCTGCTGCCGTTGCGCTCGTCCCGGCCGACGACGCGCTCCCGGCTGCGGCTGTTGCGCTCGCTGCGGCCGCGTCTCTTGCGGCGAATACGTCGCTTAACGCGTCCTCGGCTTTCTCGATTTCGGCATCTAAAGCCCCATCGATACCGGCCTCGGCCGTCGCCCAATCTTCGCGCAGTTCATTAAACTTCTGCAGAAACCACCCGAGGTTAAGCGAGTGCATATCTCCCCACGGGAATCTAAACATTTATTGCCTCTCTCCTTTCTTTAATAAACCATTATGCAAAATTCGGTAACAAAATCCTCGACGATCCGGTGAATAAGGTTTAAATCCGGGTAAATTTCGAGGTCCCCCCGGAGCATCTGGGCGGGCGTCGTTACGCCGATATTACCGTGAATTCGCGAGGTTTTTAATACGTTGTGGTTGCTGTTTTCGTTTTCGTTCGTCCGTCCTGTCGCTGTTTCTGTCGTGGTTCCGGTTCCTGTTGTGGTATTCTCTGTCGTTGCCGCCCGCTGCGCGCTGCTGCTCCCGGTCTGGCCGCTCTGCGTGTCGAGGGTCGTCGTGTTGTAACCGGCCTTTTTCGTTTCGTTGCTCTCGCTGCCGGCCTCTGTGCTGCTCTCTGCGCGGTTTTCGCTCTGGTTCTGGCTGTTACTCCCGGCCCGGGCTGAAACGGCCTCGCCGGTCCTCTCTGTCGCGTTTCTGCCGGTTTCGCTGCTCTCTTCCATGCGGTCGTAGTTTTCGATCGGGTTATACTCGAGTTTTGTCAGGGCGTAAATTTTATTCCAAACAAAGATATTTTCGTCCGACCAATACTTGATTTGTGATTTCATAAAAACCGCGTCCGGGTATAGGGCCTCGAAATCTTTCGCTCGCATTAGAATCTGATTTATTAACGTCGCCCGATTCGCTGTCGTGTCAAACTCCGTCGGGAGAGTGAGGTTATCGAACAACGTTTCGTCGTAGTTATATAAATCAGTTACTGACAGGCTCGCTCTGTTCGGAAATAGTGTATACATCGGGTTTCACTCTCCAATCGACCGAGCAATTAACGCCCGGATATAATTTTTTGACTTTCTTGAAACCGGTTCGGATGCTGTTTAACCATCCCTCGGCGATAATCGCGGTTTCGACGTTGTTCGCGTTTACTTCGTCAGTATTGAGCCGCTCGCGCTTGTCGGTATTCGCGTTCGGAATTCCGATCTTTGTATCGAATTCTTCTTCGATCTTTCGCATATCGGAAACGATATCCGAAACGAGATAGGTATTTTTGAGGTTTTGGCTGAAAAGCTGCCATTGCGCGTCGCCCTCTTCGGTAAAGAGTGACTTGTCGACAACGACGGCCGGCTCCCCGGATGCTATGTCTTGATACATCTTTTTGAAAGCCTCGGCCTGCGCTTTCGACTTTGCAGCGAAAACAAACGCGACTTTGCTGTTTATTAGGTTAATATCGATCGACTGCGAACATAGGGCCATTTTAGCCGCATAAAACCCGATAAGATCGCCGACGCCTCTCCAATCGGGAGCGAGGCGAACGACTTCGCAATCGCGCCCGATCTTCAACTCGCGGCTGCTCTCGTCCGGGAGTAACTCGTTTGCAATTAGCACGAAATCAGGCTCGAAAAACTGATTAAATCCCCCGGCCGTCCCGTACTGTGGAATAACCCCGAAACGTGCCGTATACAGTACGGGGATATAACCCATTCCGAAAAGAACGTATTTGAAATAATCTTCGTCCCATCCCTCGGGAAGTGTAAATTTAAAAACGTTGGTCATTTTCTGCCATAGGTAACGCGCATAAAACCCGAACGACGCATTATCGGCGAGATGAAACGTCGAGGGCGAAAAAGAGGCTTTCGCTACGTTTTCGACGTCGTAGGGAAAAGGCATAATCACCGGATAACTCCCCCTTTCTTTTTATATACTATACCATTTTGCCGACGCTTTTTCAATACGTTGAATACTCCAAACCACGCGCCATTTCCCCCGGACGGCCCCGGACCGGGCGGCACGTATCCCCCGAAATACTCCCACCAAAACGCGGCTGCAGCTTGACGCCGGCTGCCGCTCGTTGACCAAGTGGCCGAACGTTCGTAACCGTCGTGGAAAATCTTCGTCAACGCGTCCATAGAGTAAACCGACAGATCGGCTTGCGCTCGAAACGTCGCGAACGGGATAGCGTCATGGTATGATTGATTCCAACCACCGCAAGCACCGTCGCTATAGTTTGAACAAACCCAATTGAGATAATGCATCTGCGCGGTGCCGTCGTTCTGGCTGCCCGTCTGGTTCGAGTAGTTCGGACCGTAACCGGGATAAGAGGGCGATTGACTTCGGTATATATAGTTCGCGGCCGGGTCCGATTGAAATATGCCGTACGCGTGCGCGGTATTATCCCCGCAAACGATCCCGATACGACTATCGTTAACGGGTAAAACCGTCTCGTACTGCCATCTCCATGGGTTATAATCACTCTCGGCCTCAAAGTTCCCGAGGGCCGCGCAAACTGCAGCTTTTCCCCATCCGAGCGAGGTTAAGATATCCATTACCATTGTCGCGTTATCTGCGGCCTCACTCGAATCCCGGGTATATCCATAGGTTTGTTTATTATGCCATGGCATGATTTACTCCAAATATACGCCCGTCGCGAGGGCGTTTTCGATCGCGGTCACTTCCGACGAATACGCTGCCGGGATCGCGACGTGCGGATTCTCGCATAGTACAAAACCGCCGTTTAACGTCGAGAGGGCGACTTTCTGCATCAACGGCCGGCCGTAATCCGTGAGATCGTCATTTGTAGGCGTGAAAAACTCTCCCCAAAACATAAACGGCATCCGGTTATTAAAAGAGATCGTCGATTGCGCTCCGAACATTTCGCACGTTGATTTCATCGCTGCCCCGGCCGACGCGACTTTTCCGAGATCGCCGGCATTAAGCGGGGTTTCGCCGATCTCGTTGTAATACTGCTGCATTTCCTCATCGCTCGAGCCGATAAGTTTACCGACGCCCTGCACAAGCGAGGAATACGCTTTTTTGAGGATCGCGGCCGGGCTGCCGAATTCTGTCGCCGCTGCGACGGCCGTATTCTGGATATACTCGCCCACGCTCGACGGTTTCGCTGTCTGTATAACCGCGACGGGGATATCGACGCCGACTTGTGCCTCGATAACCCGGAAAGGCCGTAACGGTCTCCAATCTGCGTACGTGTCGCCGGTATGGTCCGGGCAAATGGAAAGAATTCCTTTCCCGGTTCGTAGGTCCACCGTATAAACGAAATCGGTCGTACTGCTTAGCAAGGTCGAATCCAATTCGATTAGCGAGCAAAACGGATAGAACGAAACGTAATACCTAGCGAACGGTTCATAGTTCATATAATTCCCGCGCGAGGCGTCGAGCGGATGCCGGGGCGTCGAGCATGAAATCATGTTCGTAAACTCGATATTAAGCATCGTATTAAATTTGTAGGCCGTTACGCCGAGATCGATCGTATCATAACCGACGGTTATACCGGTTACGTTCGATACCAAACTACGATTGACGAAATCGTTCACGCTGTACGGATACCACATGCACGAAACGAGGTATTGCATCGGGTCCGTAATTGCTTTTTTGAGTCCGTCCGCAAGATCGGTACCACCGTCGGCCCATTGCGTCGTTAAGTTAAAAAGTTTATTCATTAGCTGAATAAATACGAGATAACTCATCGCGTAGTAATCGACCGAGCCAAACGTCGTACCTTTTCCGACAACGCCAACGACAAAGCACCCGAAACTCTGCGCGCCCGGCTGCAGCGGATTTGGCCTCATATCGTAAATGGTCCCGATCGACGGATACGCGGCCTTTACAGGGTATTTCGTATCGCGGATATAACCGTCGTAATTCGCCGAGGCCCGTAAAACATAAAGCTGCTGCGTCAATATGTTAGGACGAAACGACGCGAGAGGATCAACCACAAGATAGGCCGTCACAATTGAGCCGGTGAGAATATAATCCGTTACGAAATAATAACGCTCGAAATCCGGTATATAGGCGTAATTTATTTGTGAGACGTTATCCATCCCGGCGATAGTAGTTGAAAATTCGAGGACCGGTTTCGCGATGCTGCAGCCGTCTTTTAGTTTTACATTATATGTGGGCGTCGATGGTGTTGTCGGCCGGCCGGTCGAGTTTCGCCGTTTCGAAAAATTAAAAAAGTAAACGTTCATTTTTACTCCTTTATAAAGCGACGGCCCGGGATGCCCGGACCGTCATAAAGAAAGGAAATCGATCTCTCGATTTAATCGAGACAGAGTACGACGGCTTTCTCGGTGTTATCCTGACAGGCGGTAAAACGCCCATGAATGTAGGTATTCCAATAAAGGCCGCGCGGGTTGTAAATCGGGGCCGGCATACGCAGATCGCGCATCGCATAACCGAGAGCGTCCCTGTCGTGAATAAGGCCGATAACCGTTGCGTTATTAACCGCGCTGCCGGTCGTCGGGCTGCCGGTCGTGTCGGTGTAAACCGGGGTAACATTAATCGTCCCCGGGGTGTTGATGCTCTGCCAATAATCGATTGCCTCGTACGTCGGGAGCCGCATCATATCCGCGTTATACAGATTCGACAGGACCATGCTGTTAATATATTCCATGAACGGCCGGTAAATCGCGACGCGCAGATTATTCGCGTCGGTATGACGCAGAATGTTTTTACCGGTAATATTCGTCTGGAATTTGTTCGAACGGGCGCGCATCTGGCCGACGATCGTACGAATTCTCGCGTACATCCAACGCACAAACGCCTCGAAATTGCCGCTCTGCATAATGTCAGTAGCGGAAAGACTCTGGCCGCTGATTGCATTGTACTCGGTGAGAAGATGCACGACGCGGTCGCTGTTGTTTTCGTCGAGTAGTGCCGCGATAAAGTTAATCTGCAGCAGGCGGGCTTTCGCCTCTTCGAAACTCTCCCGGTCGTTGCGTCGCTCGGTTACGAGCATCTGGAAAAACTGGGACAGTTCGGCCGGCCCATGAAAGGCCACGTCAAATTGATTTTCAAACGTGGTAAAATGCTGCATATATGAGACCGATCCCATGAAGTGTGTTTCGAGGGCGTCCTGTTTGTGGATGATAAAGGGATCGACGGCTTCGTGATAACCGTCGGCCGGGTTCTGGCTTGCATCGTACGCGACGGGCCAAATCCAAGCGTCGTCGTTTTCCATCTCGTCGGCCACGGGAGACAGTTTCCGAATGATATTCCCCCACCGGTCGCCGGGGATCGCGAGAGAGGCGAGCGGCTGATCGTACGGCCTCTCGGCGAATACGGTCGTTTCCATTACCTGAGTTAGTGCATTAAGTACGGGGTCTTTACCGAGGGCGAGCAACGTCGTTGCGGTCGATACAAACGTCGAGAGGTTTGTCAGGTTTCCTATGGCGCTCTGGCCGGTCGCCTGTTTAACCACCGCATTAAGCAAGGTTGCGCCCTGTGTTACTTCCGGGGTGTTAGGCATAGTTTCTCTCCTTTACATATTACAGAATTTTGTCAAGATTTCGGTCGCCTCGTCGCGCGGGTCCTTGACGCCCCCACCCGGCTGTCGTGCGTTCGCAAGATTGAAAGCCTGTAAAGCTTTCGTAAAATCCTCGACGGCTTTCTCGATACGTTCGGCCGTATCCTGTGAAACTGCCGGGACCGGGGCCGGCTGTTCGACGGGTTTCGGCTGTTCGGCCGGTTTCGGGTCCTCTGCCGGCTGTTCGGCCGGTTTCGGGGCCTCGCTCTCGTTTTCGAAAGCTGCGATCTCTTCGGGAGTATAGCCGGCTTTAATAAGGCCGATATACTCGGAAACTTTGAGTTTTGCCATGTTCAACTCCTTTCTTCATCAAGTAGAAATTCCCACGTTAACCGGTCCGTAACAGTATCGCCGTTTAAATAATGTTGGGTCCGGAATTCATAAAGGGCGTTATACGTAGCCATATCGAAACGCCCGGAAATAGTGAGAGGCGGCCGGCCGCGTAAACGCAGATTTAAAAGGGCTTGCAATACGCGCACATAAAAGCCCTCGGCCCCGATCTCGAGGATCGGGGGATCAGAAAAGAAATCAGTTCGCGACAATTGAAATCAAATAATCGGCTGCGGCAAACGTGTAATTGGCTGCGATCCCGGAGCCGGTCGTCGCGATCCCGTGAACGACAATATTCGTCCCGGATTTCGTAATGCTGTCGACGCTGATAATATTAATCACGGCGAGCGACGTTTTGTGTAATGCAACGACGTTCATTCTTCCTCGGCCTCTCTTTCGTTAATTTCCTCGGGCTTTTCGTTGTCAGGCGACGCCGGTTTTATTTTTTCGAATATGCCCGAGAGATACTTTGCAATATCGGGGTTAATCTGCCCGATATTCTCGGTTATGCTCCCGGATTCCATAACGCAGAGATAAACGGCGATACTCCGCGCGACGGAAACCGGCAACTTAACCCCGATAATCGGAAAAGTAAAATCGGCCAATAGCCCGAAAGCAAACGCGAGTAATTCGGCGACTTTGTGGAAAAGTCCCTTTCGCATATTCTCGCTCGTGTAGTTCCCGAGGGCTGCGGCCTTTATTAACCCGGTCGCGATATCGATAGCGATAAAACCGAGTATAACAATCGCGTCTCGGGCTTGTGGGAGTAAAATCGGTAATATCTGTTCCATAGAATCGCCCCGTTTCGATATTTAAATAAGGCCCGAGTTATGACGCGGCAAACGTCACGCGCCCGGATTCCGTCCGGCTGCCTTTGCGCATCGGGCCTTTAATATTATAATAAACTATTGTATCGCTTTTGTCAAGATTAGCTTGCAGTAATAGTCATTAAAAGAGATACGGCCGTCGATCCATGCAGTAAATACAAGGCCGAAATCTTTTTTAAATTTCTTGATCGAAAACGGTTCCGAAATATACTCGGCTTTCGGGGTCCCGGTCCGGTATCGCGTCACGTAGTACCGGGCCTCGGATTTATGCCGGTAAATATACACATCGTCGAATTTTGCGATAATCCGATATTCGTCGATAGGCTCGGCCCGGACGTATAAATAATTTGACATATCGAAAGCGTTTCCGATCGCCATATCATTGAACGCCTCGCTCTGGCTCGCTTTGTATAGGGCCGTCTTGCTCTTCTGCTGCGAAATCGGGGAATCGGAAAGTTTGAGGATCGCGACGCCCCGATCTTTAAGGTAACATTCTTCTTGTTTTCCCCGGACCATTTTATCGACGTAATTCGTAATTCCGAAAGCCTCGAAAACCGGCGAGGATAACTTGTTCGCGTTCGAGAGAAAAACCATTTTTAACGGAGCCTCTCCCTCGAGTTCCCGGTTCCGGTTAACGGATTCGTAAAACTGAAGGACGGCCTCGCCCTCGGCCCGGATCGGCCGCGCGGTCTTTTCCGGGATGAATTCATCGTAAACGCAGATTTTAATATCACGCCCGGAAAAGCCGCGGATACTCGAAACCGTCGCGAGGGCTGCAGTATAACCAATCGGGGGACCGGCCGGGACGATATCGCCTTTCTCGTTTCGTTCGGTTTTCCATATTCCTTTTACGTTCTTTACGTTCGGGATCGGACCGGATACGAGCGGATCGAGGTTGTAGAAATCCGTTACCGGGGTAAACGGCGAAAAGGCCGTATTTCCCACAAGGTCCGCTTCGACTTGCAGGCGTCGGAGATATATAAACTTGTCGCCCGTCCTGTCGTGATAATCATAGCAGTATTTACACGCGCCGAATGTTTTCCCGGTCCCGCGCCCATGAACGACAAATATAAACGTATACGGTAAATCGAAAATTCGGGTCATGTCAATATAGCCGCTCGGGAGATAGTATTTTGATTTCATCGGTTCACTTCCTTTATAATAAAATAGCCCGGGATACTCTCCCGGGCCGACCGAAAGGCGGTCTTCCTTTTGTTAATCGCAATCTAAAACGCAGTAAACGAAACGGCGTCCGTTCTTGCTCTGGCCGGCCTCAAACCGGATAGAATACGGGTCGTCGCCCATAAGGTCCGCGATCTCAAGAAATGCTTTCTGCAGCGTCTGACTCTGCGCGGTAATGACTTCGCTCCCGGAGAGGATCGTCAGCAGCGTTACGGGGTTCCCTTTGCTGTCTTCTTTCTCGTAAACGAGATAAGCGTCGACAGGGTAGGAACGGTCGAGTTCCTCGTCGCTCATTTTCGCGACGCCTTTACTGTCGCCCATAGTCAACTTATAAAGGGTCTTCTTGTCCTGTTCGAGGTTTTCAATGTTGGTCTGGATAAGTTTCATTTTCTTGATTTCCTTTCTAAAATCAATAATCTATTTCCTCGTCTTCTGAGGATAACTTATTATACAAAAGTTTCGCCATTCTGTCAATATCAATATACGACAATTCTAATATTCTTTTGTATTCCTCGAGGGTTCCGACGGTATACGGTACTGAGTAAAGATAAACGTTCGAGGTTATATCGATTTCCCGGCCCTCGACGGTATAGTGAGAGATCGCCGGTTTTCCGTTGTACTTTGCTGCGGTGCTGCCGGCCTCGACAAATATAAACCCATCCTCGAGAGCGTCGACGCCTTTCGGATTCTTCGCAAGTTCGGCCGCGCCTTTCTTCTTATTTACTCCCGCGATCGTTACGTGCAGTTCGCGATCCCCGGCCCGGTTATATTCTTCATAGGCGTATTTCTTCGGGCCGCACGTCTTGAAAACCGGATACGTCGCCTCGCGTTCGTAAACGCCCATATAGTGAACGACGCCTTTCGGGTCCCGGGCGTATGCCCCGTTTCGGATGCTGTCCGCTTTCCGGGCCTTGTTGTATTCCTCGAAAGCTGCGGCCGCGTGACCGATGAATTTAACGGAATCCGTGTCCGCGTAAACGAAATCCGCGAATTTGTTCCCTTTCTTGTTGCGGTTCCCGTATACTAATAAGATGCCGTCCATTAACCGGCGACGGGCGAGGGCCGTCGTATAGATGCCCCATTCGAACGGCAACCAATACCGGGCAAACGCGGCCGCAAAAAGGGTTTCTTCCGGGGTCGTCTCGTCGTAATGGAAATCGTTATCTTCGGCGAGAAAATCGATATTCTCTTTTATTGCGCGAGTAGCCGTCATGCCGTAAATGCTGTTTATACGGTTCTTCGCTTTCGCGTACAAATACTCGTTAAACTCGGTTTCTTCGTCGGTCGCGCCTTTTAATCCTTTAAGTTCCGTCTTCTGCACGTAAAACTTGATAACGAAATCCCGGAAACATTTCGGTAGATAGTCTTTTGAGGCTTTAAACCATGTAATAATCCGGGCATCGTCCCACTCGTAAACGTCCTTTATAATCGTGTAATCGACGTCACAACAAACCGTTGCATATACGCTCGCCGAGATAACCCTGCCCGTAAAGATAACCGCGTCGGCCGAGAGGGTCGTCGCCTTGTCTTTCGTCAAGTACGGGTCGCCGAAATACCGATCTTTTAAACGGAGATTCGTAAATTCGATTTCCATTATAATTGCGCGCTCCCGCTTGTAAATCAGTTTTTCGAGATAGGGTATATCGATCGAATCCAGAATTTCGACGAACGGGGTCGAGGGGTAAAGACAGTTTACAAGTACATCGGGATAACTGCTCGAGCGATCGTACGACGTCACGTTGTGCAATAGTTCGTTGCAATACCACCGGTTCGCCGTTGTGTCTCCCCCTCGAAAGCATTTCTGCATATACTTGTAAAGTCTCGGCGACGGAAAGTATTTTTTCGCGAAATGGTAACCGAGGTTTTCCCGGATAACTTGTTTACACTCCCGGCGAACGTAGCCTGTCGAGGTATACGGAATTGTTTTAAGGTCGTCGCCCTCGCTCGTCATTTGCATTTGTACGGCCTCGACCAACCCGAGTACATCGTTTTGACAATAACGCAACTCTTCGATCGTTAACGGGGTCCAATAGTAACGACGCAGCCCGTAATCGTAGTCCTCGAGTTTCTCGTGTTTCACGTGAAACTTTTTCGTAAAGGCTTTAAGGGTCATATTCGAGAGAAGATACGAACAACGAAACTCGAAACGGCCGTCATACATCGTACACCGTAACACTTTCCGACGTCGGACCGCGAAAACCTCCTCTTTCTTGAATTCGTAGATGCCGGCTAAAAACGCGAATTCAAAGCTTAAATTATGCACGTATATAACGACGCAGCGATCGTCATACTTTGATAATAGGCGGCCGATCTTAAAAAGAACGTCTTTAAACTCTTGCCACGTTCGGCCGAAAACTGTTAACTCGTTTCCGATCTGGAATTGCCAAATATACATAATGCTTTGTTCGATCTCGTCGAGGTTCGTCGTCTCAATATCGAAAGCGCACACACAATCGATAATATCGGGCTTTTTCCCATTTTTCGATTTTTTCCGTTTGATAACGGGGTAATTTAACAGGATATCGGGCCGGAATTCGGCAGCAGTACAATAATTTTCTAATGGTAAAGGCAGATAAACCATTTTCTCGCCTCATCTTCTTTTTTTCCATTTCTCAAACGCGCGTTTTACGCTGTCCCGGCTGCGTTTCGTTTCCGGGTCGAGTTCGGGATCGTCACGGCCGGCTGCGTCTTTCCCGAGTTTATGCCTGTCCTTATACAGATCGCGGATTTTACTATGAGTACTCTCGCGCATCGCGGTATAATAATCGGCGAGGTCGTCGCTGTCAATATATAAGGCTTTCGCCCCGCCCGGCTGTTCTTGCGAGTAGATTTCCCGCATAACCCCGAGGAATTTTCCGAAATCGGCGACGTTCTTTTTATTCACGAAATCGATCCCGCGAGCGTTTAACCGTGCGACAGCTTTCTCGTTCCGTTTCTCGCGTCCCTCGGCCGTACTGTCAGGCGAGAGAAGAAACCGGCTAATATTTGCATACTCGGCCGCGAGGTCGCGTTTATCCTTTATATCGGCGAGTTTCGCGAACGGTTCCCGGTCCGTCATATAGCCGGCAGCCTGCGCGCGTTTGAGACGTTTTTGCGCGATATCTCGCAAGGTCGTATAATTCGCCCGGACCGCGTTTTGTCCTTTCTGGTTTATATCGACCATTACGCCCTCGGTCCGGGGGATCGCCAATAATTCGATATTTGAAAATAGCGGTTTTATTCTTGCCATTGTTTTAGGTCCTTTCTATTATATAAATAGAATGTTGTGACTTGTACGCTCGAATAATGGTTTCCCTCGACAACCGCGATACCGGCTCCCCATTGGCCCGAGATCGGTAACAGAATAAACGCGTCGGGGTGGACGTAGCCGCAGCGCGTCGAGCGTCGGATTGATTTTACGAGCGGTTTTTTCTTGTTGCCGACGACACGGGTTAAAAACAGTTCGACTAACTCCGGGAGATCGCCATTTGCACGAAAACAGTAATACTCGTATTTCGTGGCCTCAATTCGCCGGGCCGTTATAGAGGATCGCCAAGGTCGTTTACTCATCGGCTCGATCTGGTCCGGGTGGTTTATTACGAAATCAAATACCCGGTAAAAATTAAGGTAATTATCTTTCGTCGGGAGATTTACTGACACCGTTTTTTCGCTTCCTTTCTTATTTCGATTTTTAGCTGTTGCCTTTCGCGATACGGGAGATCGTACCATGCGGCCCCGTAACGCTCGTCGATGATCGCGTAATACTCGGCTTGTTCCCGGTCGTATTGTTTCATATTCGCGCGGGTAATGGCCTCGTTCGGGCCGTATACCCACGAGGGATAAAAGCCCGGAAACGTGATCGGTTTTTTCTTCTTTTGATATGGTTTTTTGTTCGGCATATAAAAGCCCCCCTTTCGAGGATAGTATAGCATAGGACGCGCCGAAAAACAAGAAACTTTATTAGAAAAATAGTAAAAAACTGTTGCAATTTCTAATAAAGTATGGTAGAATAAAAGCATCTTAAGAAAGGGGTTCGATCCTATGACAATCACTAAATCCGAACGTTTCCATTTTAATTGCTTCGTAATCGGCTCGGTTACGCGCTTAAGAATTTTTACTAAATCCACGTATCCAAATTACGGTTACGCGCTTCGCGAGGACGGGTACGAGTTTGATATTTATGATCTCGCCGAATTCCTCACAATTGCAGCCGTCCGCGGTTGCGAAATCAAAACATATTGAAAGGGGTGCTTAAAATGACAGATATCGAAATTCGCAGCGAGGAAAGAATTTATCGGAACGCGAGCGGATATTACACCGGACAAATACGGTTTTTTCCGCGCGATCCGTGGGAGCCGGGCGACGGTTGGAGAATATTCTGCTGCTCCCGGTCTCTCGAGTGGGTCCGGGAGAGAATCAGGCCCGAATACCGGGATCGTCCGATCGAGGGGGTGATAAAATGACGTTGCGCGATCTCTTCTCCGCGTATGCGGCCGACGTGTTACTCCGCGTCGTAATATACGATAATACCAATTCGGTGTATTGTCTCCGGTTTAAATTCGAGGACGCGGCCGGCCACGATTTCGAAATATTCGAGAAGTATAGCGACGCGAGGGTGTTAGAGTGGTACGTCGGAATCGACATGATAAACGTGTTACTTGATATCGAAAAATTTTAACGACGCAGCCCGGGAGCGATCCCGGGTTGTATTTTGGCCCGAAATAAACAACTATAGTTGACTCAGTTTGTAGAATAATTATCAGATGAAATTTTCAGAAAAAACTTATTCAAAAAGTGCAGAGAAATGCACAAAAACAGCGATTTTCAGAACCTTTTGGGGAACACACTTTAGCGATTTAAAG
>JAZQXP010000031.1:0-1437 GCA_045632925.1 Eubacteriales bacterium
GGAAAACGGTACGCTCCACATTCAAAGATCGGTGCGATACGCTCGCGGAATTTATATCGTCGGCGAAACCAAAACGAACGAAGGAAACCGAAAAATCGTACTGCCTGCGAGCGTGGCAGAGATGCTGAAGGAGAGAAAGAAAAAGGCTCTCACCGAGTGGATCTTTCCGAAGCCGTACTATCCCGAGCATCCCATGATTCCCGAAGCAGCCTACACGCAACTGAAGAATCTGCTCCATAGAGCAGGGCTTCCCGATATGCGTTTTCACGACCTACGGCACACCTTCGCAACCCATGCCGCATCGAACGGAATCGATCCTAAGACCTTGGCAAGCCTGCTCGGTCACACGAAAGCGAGCTTCACGCTCGACCGCTACACGCATGTAACGACGGACATGCAAAGGCAGGCATCGGGAATTGTCAGAAACTTTATAACGGATATGTTTGGAGAGGAGCTAAAGCCATGGCAAGACGAAGAAAATCAGGCGAAGGAACAGTAAGACTGCGAAAGGACGGCAGATGGGAAGGACGAATCGTCGTCGGATACGACGATAGGGGATTGCCGAAAACCAAGAGCGTCCTTGCTAAAACCAAAACAGAGTGCGTGGAACGGCTCGAAGCACTCAAGGAAGAAATCGGCTCAACCGAGGTCACGCGATGCACAGCGGACATGCCGTTCGGCGAGTGGATGGATTTCTGGTATCAGACCTATTGCAAGCCTGCGCTGAAGGAGTACACGCAGACCACCTACGAGCAGAGGATATACAATCAGATTATCCCGAAGATCGGAGATGTTCCTCTCAATCAGATCACGACCGGCACGCTCGAGAAGTTCTACGCACACCTCAAAAGCGATGGCAGACTTGTAAGGCGTGAGCAGTATGGTGCAGGGCTGAAAAACTCGGTGATCAGAAGCATTCACGCCCATTGCCGAGCAGCCCTTGAAAAGGCGAAGAAGGAGAACCTCATACGGCAAAATCCTGCCGCACATTGCGCTCTGCCACCGAAGAAAAGCCCCGAAATCGAGGTGCTGACACCTGCGGAGATGCAAAGGCTCTTGATACAAGCCAAATACGAAGCCGACGGCTTCTACGAGATGTTCCTGCTCGACCTATCCACGGGATTGCGCCGAGGAGAATTGCTCGGAGTTCTATGGGAGGATATTAACTTCGAAACAGGCGAGCTGAAGGTAACCAAGCAGGTCAAGTTCGTGGAAGGAAAATTGCAGATCAAACCGCCGAAAACCAAAGCAGCCGAGCGAACGATCATCCTGCCGCCACAGCTCATAGCGGTGCTGAAGGAGTACAAAGCGAGAGTGCGATCCAAGTGGCTGTTCCCGTCGCCGTATAAACACGAGGATGTGCCACGCGATCCTTGTGCATGCAGAAAGAAGCTCGCGCAGATTCTTGAGCGAGCCGAGTGCAAGCACGTGCCGTTC
>JAZQXP010000032.1:0-2028 GCA_045632925.1 Eubacteriales bacterium
CCTTGTTCTCGAAAAAATCTGCTCCGTCAAAACTGCTCGCACCTCACGGCGAATTAATTTTTGATGGATTTTGGTGGGATTTTGCGAAGCAAGGTATTAACCTTGCGAGTGAAATCACGCCGAAAGACGCGAAAAGTAATCGCCGTGAGGCAATTAGGTTCGACTTCCGTACGGCTAAAGACATTAATACATAGTATATTATATCATATTTGGCGCGGTTTTGCAATATATTTGTAACGGAATAGTTTTTTGGAGGAGAAATTTGTATAGATATAGGAATATTTTGGCAATAATCGTCTTGTCGGCGGTGATATTGGGAATTTCTTCCTGCGCTCCTGCCGAGGAAGGCGGCTTTTTGCGGGCACTTGACTCGCCCGCACAGATGAAGATCACGGGCGAGAGGAACGGAGTCGCGTTCGAGGCGGAGTTGAGAGTCGGCACGAAGAATGAGGACGGAAGGCGGGACGGCGAGATGATCTTCACATCTCCCGAGTCGCTTGCGGGTATATCGGTCAGCACGGCGGGCGGAGTCTGGAACAGCAACCTCGACGGAATTGCGATCGCGGGGATATCCGCCGAGCTGATCGGAGCGCCGCTTGCGGTCTTTTCCCTTGCGGGAAATGCTCTATCTGCGGAGAAGATCACGGATGAGGACGGCCGCGCGTTGACTCTGATCGTGATCGACGGAACCGACTGCCGCCTCGAGTACTGCATCGACAGCAAAAGCGGCGAGCCCGTATCGGTCACGGAAAAGTGCGCGGACGGTACGGTGATAATGAAATTTGATATTGAAGAATATGAAGTAATCCCCTAAAGGAGGAGAAAAAATGCACAAGCAATTGCTTTCGACCGCGTTTGCGGCGTTTTTGGCACTCGCGCTGACGCTCTGCGTGCTCAATCCGATGGCGGAGAGCGGCTCAGACGCGCAGACCTCGGAGGAAATTACGACTGAAGAATATACCGAAACAACTGAAACCGTACCCGAAGAGACTCTCCACGAACCGCCCGAGACGACCGAAGAGGTGACCGAGACGGAAAAGGAGGAGGTCACGGCAGAGCCCGAGGAGGAAATATGCCTTCCGAGCCTTCCCGCGGGAGCAGAACCGCTGTCGCTCTACATAAACGGCAGAGCGATAGAGGATGGGTTTTGCTTCAGCTATGAGGGGCGGATATGGCTCCCCGTCGAGGGCTTTGGCGAGCTTTTCGGGTACGACAAGCTCGAGGCGGAGGCTGGGAAGTGCTATATCCTCTCGGGCGAGAGGGCGATCCCCTGCTCGAAGAGCGATGCGGAGGTCAGCGTGATCGATTGCGGCGCGCTCTGCGCTCCGATAGAGCCGCTTTTGTCTGCGGCGGGACTCAAATCCACCGAGATCGTCGGCGGTGAGATCTGCATCTGGGGCGTTCCGACCTTCCCGAAGGCGGAGGATGTCTACGGTTACGAGGATCTTTATTGGCTCTCGCGGATAATCTCTGCGGAGTCGCGGGGCGAGCCCTTCATTGGTCAGCTTGCCGTCGGAACCGTGGTCATAAACCGCACGCGGAGTCATTATTATCCCGACACGATCTACGAGGTCATCTTCGACCGACTCGGCGGCGTACAGTTCACGCCCGCCTCGACGGGAAGCGTATACCGCGATCCGACCGAGTCGAGCATCCTTGCCGCAAAGCTCTGTCTCGAGGGCTTTTCGCTCGACGAGGGCATCCTATTTTTCTTCAATTCGAAGCTTGCCGCCGGTAGTTGGATAACGTCGAACAGAACCTACACAATGACCGTCGGTCAGCACGATTTTTATTCTTGAAAAGCGAAAAGGGGGCTGGCTCATTAAGGCATATTTTACCATTCCAGGTAAAAACAGTACTATAGTCTCCTCCTCATCCACCGGCCTGCGCCGGTCCCCCTTCCCCGCTGGGGAAGGCTAAAGGGTCTGCACGCTAATTAAATTTGTACAGCGAATTTAATTCAAAGATAATAATTTTTACAGCAAAAAAGGAATATTTTATTGAAATAGTTTGCAAATACTCAACCAA
>JAZQXP010000033.1:0-1802 GCA_045632925.1 Eubacteriales bacterium
CAAAAACATAATTGTAAGTGCAAATTGATTCAAATTAAATATTCCACTTTGATTTTTTTAGGTGAAAACTTAACAATGTTCGCTGAAATGCGACAAAGTTTAGGCTGATCATTTTACCTTCCCCGGTGGGGAAGGGGGACCACACGGAAGTGTGGTGGATGAGGGGAAGCGACGGATGCACTTTGTTAGTAATAACTTCAGTTCGAGCGGTATATTACACAAATCCTTAATGAATCAGCCTCTTTTTATTCTCTTACGATCTTCCTATACTCCGACGGAGTCATATCGGTTGCCGTGCGGAAAGCTCTGATAAACGTCGAGAGAGAGGAAAATCCGACAGCGTAGCAGACGTCGATTATTGGCATACCCTCGGCGATCAGGGTGCGGCTTTTCGATATGCGGAGCTTGTGAATATAGTCGAGGATCGTGGTGTCGTAATACTTTTTGAAAAGCCTTGAAACGTATTCGCGGCTGTAGAAAAAGTGCTCGGCGACCTCGGATACCGAATTGATCTCGGTATAATGCGCGTCGAGATACTGCTGGAGCGCGAGGATATTCTCGGGCAGACGCTCGCTCTCGCCGCTGTGGCGGATGTCCTTGCGATTGAGCAGGCAGAAGATCTCAATAATATATCCGAATGCCAAAGCGCGTGCCAGATCGTCTCCGCGCTTTTTGAGCGCAGACGCAAGCTTTTCGCTGAGCGACAAAAGCTCCTCTTCCCTTTCCCTTGAGGCAAGCGAAAAATGTGCGCCCTCATTCGTCCTTATCAATATTTCTGCAAGACTCGGTGAGACCGTGTCGAATGCGTTAGGATAGAGATAAAAGACATGCCTCTTATAGTGAGTGCGCTCGCCCTTGAGCTTTGACATATGAAATTTTCCGGGCGGGATGATGATGACGTCCCCGCGCTTCGGCGAATATACGCTCGACTCGCAAACGTAATTTATCTCGCCCTCGACAAAGATGACGAGCTCGTAATAATCGTGGCTGTGAAGGCTTGAAGGAAAGGTGTTCATATCGTAAACGGTGCTTCTGAAGGAGTAGCAGAGCGAGTCGTTTATCAGGTCGTTTTCCCAGTTTGTGATCTCGTGGCGGGGATCATTTTTGTTTTGCAGATAATGCGATAACAGCTTCATTCTCTATATGTCACAAAACGATAAATTAATGTCACAATCGGCATAGACATTTTATTTTGTGATGTGTATAATTATTATACACTATAATGGTGCAAAATGCAATAGTAAATATTAATTTTATAGCCGGATTGTAAAACCAGCTTATTACAATAAAATTTGTTTTTTCGGTGGCTTCGCCGACGAAAAAACACCTCTCGGACGAGCAGAGCGAGTCCGCGCGCCGAGGGGAGCTGTCAAAATCTTTGATTTTGACAAGCGGCGATAAGCGCGCGCTTATCAATTGTAAAACGCAGTTTTACAATTGGCTGAACATAAGGAGAAAATCCAATGAGTGAAATGCTTAAAACAAAGGTACATAACGTAGACGTCTGCGTTATCGGCGGCGGTATCGGCGGTATGTTCACCGCAATTTCCGCGGCAAGACAGGGCGCAAAGGTTGCCCTTATGCAGGACAGACCCGTTCTCGGCGGTAACTGCTCAAGCGAGATCAGAATGTGGATCTCGGGCGCGGGCACAAGAGTACGAGATCTTCAGGAGACGGGAATTATGGAGGAGCTTCTCCTCGAGAATATGCACCGCAACCCGAAGAGGAACTTCACCATTTGGGACTCTATCCTCTATGAGCTCGTCCGCTTTGAGGATAACATCGATCTTATGCTCAACTGC
>JAZQXP010000034.1:0-15997 GCA_045632925.1 Eubacteriales bacterium
CTACAACAACGAACGTATCCAGCTTAAAACGAAACTGACACCACTTGAAAAGCGATGTCAGTTTGTTGACTAATTTTTATTATTTTCTACCATCGGAGTGTTTTTTGTGCTGTCCGTACAAATTGGGGCAGTTCAAAAACTCCATAATACCCGAGATTTCATTTTATTCGTTTCTTTTTTTCACAGCACAAAATCTGATCTGCGCTGTGCATATTCATTAATCGGTAATTTTCGCTTTGGCGAAAATTCACCTTCCACTAGCCACTAGTCACTAGCCACTAGTCACTTTTTTCGTCACTAGTTACAAAAATTTGTCACAAACAACAATTTACACCCTAACTATAATCTCACAATCACAAACCCTCACGCTTCCCTCTTTGACGATCTCGCCGATGGAGTCGGCAACGATCTTGCCCGAAAGCGGGTTTTTGACGGATACGATATTTCCCTTGACAGTTGCATCGACCTCGGAATATTCGAAGGAGAGGTCGCAACCCTCGGTGGTGCAGTTGATAAGCTTGAGCCCCTTGCAGTAGCAGAGCGGCTGTGTGCCGACGATATGGCAGTTGATGAAGGTCACGTTTTCCGAATACCACGCGAGATACTCGCCCTTAACGGTGCTGTCGCGGACTATGACGTTCTTCGCGTGCCAGAAAGCGTCCTTTGTGTTGAGAGTCGAATTCGAGATCTCAACGTTCTCGGTATACTGGAAGGAATATTTTCCGTTGAGCGTGAAATTATCGAGCTTGATATCGCGGCTTTCAAAGAGAAAATACTCGCCCGTGACTTCGGATTCCTCAATACGTACGCCACGGCATCTCCAACCGAACTCGGTGGAGGTTGCTGTGCATCTCTTGAAGCTCATATTCTCGCACTCGCGCAGAGCCTTGACGTCAAGGATCTCGCAATCCTCGAAGCTTCCATTCTTCGCGTACCAGATGGGCGCGCGGACTCCTTTATCGAGCTTGCACTCACGCAGAGTGAAATCCGTGCAATGCCAGAAGGGATAGCGCAGGCGGAAATTGCAACGAAGAACGTTGATATCTATGCATTCCTTGAGCGCGGACTCGCCGTCCTCCTCACCCTCAAAATTGCAAGCAACAACGTCGGCGTTACGCAGACCGTAAAGCGCGCGCTCCTCGCCCGTGGTTATATTATCATAAAGCTTTCTTTCTGTCATTTTTCAATACCAAGCAATCCTGCGGCATTTTCGCCGCATATTTTGTTTAAATCCTCGCGGTCGATCTCCAAAGATCTCAAAAATTCAAGCGTGTGTGCGGGGTCCTCCCAGGGGCAATCGCTGCCGAAAAGGATCCTGTCCGCGCCGTGGCTGACGATAATATCGCGCGCCAAAGACGGCTCGAAAAATCCGAAATAAACGCGGTGTCGAAATATATCGGAGTACCGCCAAGCTTCTCCGCGACCTCCTCCCACATCATCCAGCCGCCGAGATGCGCGGCGACTATTTTGATATCGGGAATTTTATCGACGATCCGAAGGAGCATATCGGGCGTGGTCTTAACAGGTGGCGGATAACCTATATCTCGTCCCGCGTGGAAGACGACCGTCATACCGTGCTTTGCCGCGCGACGGTAGACCTCTATCATCTCGTCGGCAAAATATCCCTGAAATTCGGGATGCAGCTTGATTCCCTTGAAGCCCTCCTCGGCAAGTCTGTCCACCCACGCGATCGCATCGGGGTCTGCGGGATGGAGCGAGCCGAAGGAATAAAGTCCGCAATTCGCCTCGTTGATCTCCTTGGCGACGCGGTTTACCGTCTCGGTCTGCTTCGGATTCGTAACGATCGGCAGAACGACCGCGAGATCAACTCCCGCTCTCTTCTCGACGTCAAGCAGACCGCTTGCGGTACCGTCGGTGCAGTTCCGCATCGGATAGTCGCTGATACGCGAAACGTTCGAGATAAGAGCCTCGATCGTCCGCGCCGCGATCTTTTCGGGGAACGCGTGTGTGTGGAAATCTATTATCATCAGTTCTTAAGGCTGTGGATCGGCGCGGGAATACGTCCGCCGCGCGCGATGAATTTTGCGGGGGAATAGGTGTTGACGGGCATAATGGGCGCACTGCCGAGCAGTCCGCCGAATACGACCTCGTCGCCGACCTTCTTTCCGACGGCGGGAATAACTCTGACCGCCGTGGTCTTCGTGTTTGCAACCCCGATGGAGATCTCGTCCGCGATGATTCCGCAGATCGTCGCCGCGGGAGTGTCGCCGGGGATGGCGATCATATCGAGACCGACCGAGCAGACCGCCGTCATAGCCTCAAGCTTTTCGAGGGTGAGCGCACCGATGCGTGCGGCGTGGATCATACCCGCGTCCTCGGATACGGGTATGAACGCGCCCGAGAGTCCGCCGACGTGCGAGGACGCCATAACTCCGCCCTTCTTGACCGCATCGTTGAGGAGTGCGAGAGCCGCTGTGGTACCGGGACATCCGCAGGTTTCGAGACCCATATTTTCGAGAATGTGAGCAACCGAGTCACCGATCGCGGGAGTGGGCGCGAGAGAAAGGTCGACGATTCCGAAGGGAACGTCAAGCCTCTTCGACGCCTCGAGAGCGACGAGCTGACCTACGCGCGTGATCTTGAACGCCGTCTTCTTGACTGTCTCTGCAAGCATGGTAAGATCGCAATCACCCGTGCGCTGAATTGCCGAAGCAACCGCACCGGGACCCGAAACTCCGACGCTTACAACGCATTCGGGCTCAGAAACACCGTGGAATGCGCCCGCCATAAAGGGATTGTCCTCGGGTACGTTGGCGAATACGACAAACTTTGCACAACCGATCGAATCGCGGTCTGCGGTAAGCTCTGCAGTCTTTACGATAATGTCGCCCATACGTTGAATGGCATCCATATTGATGCCCGCCTTTGTCGACGCTACGTTGACCGACGAGCAAACGCGCTCCGTCTCCGCAAGCGCATAGGGAATCGACTCGATAAGAGCGTTGTCGCCGACGGTGCAACCCTTCTGAACGAGTGCGCCGAAGCCGCCGATGAAGTTGATACCGAGAGTATCGGCAGCGCGGTCGAGAGTCTTAGCAAGCTTTATGTAATCCTCGGGGGAGAATCTGCCGCCGAGGATCGAAATTGGCGTTACTGCAACGCGGCGGTTGACGATCGGGATTCCGTACTGCTTCTCAATGTCGTCGCCGACAGAAACAAGACGCTCCGCCTTCTTTGTGATCTTATCGTATACGCGGTCGCAGACGGCGTTTATATCGTCGCCCGCACAGTCGATCAGCGATATACCCATCGTGATGGTACGTATATCGAGATTCTCCTCGCGTATCATATTTATGGTTTCAAGAATATCGTTTATATTAAGCATGGCGAACTCCGATCAGATGCGGTGCATCGAATTGAAAATATCCTCGTGCATAGTTGCAATGCGGAGACCGTTAGAGTCGCCGAGCGCGCTCATTTTATCAACGAAATCACCGAAAGCGCAGGAAAGCCCGTCGATGTCGATAAGAACGATCATAGCGAAATACTCGCGCAAAACGCTCTGCGAAATATCGATAATGTTCGCGCCCATCTCTGAGCACTCTGTTGCAACCTTTGCAACGATTCCTACGTTGTCCTTACCCGTAACGGTAATTACTGCCTTCATGATGTACCTCCGAAAAAAAGAATAGGTATTATATATTATAATATTTTTGTCGGGGTTTGTCAAGATAAAAGAGATTATTTCTCGGCAAGAGGAAAACCTTTGATTGTTGAATCTGACCTATACCTCTTACCTTCCCTCGGGCGTTCTATTGTTTACAGTGATGAAATGTCAAAAACGAGGCATTTTTTCCTTGACTTTTCCTTTAATTCATGGTATAATTTTCTCAAATAGAACATTTGTTCTATTTATCTATTGACCGAACAGCCATTCCCTCTCGAGGTATGTCGGGAATCCGCGATGAGGCTTGGCTTCGGAATATATCTGAAAGGAAAATTTTCATGAAAAGATTCATTATTGAAATAAGCAAAAGGCTTAATATTTATTTCTTCAAAGCAAAGCTCGCGGGAGGTGGATGCGTATGATGAGGGGTGACGCATATAGCCTGCCGATCAGCATCGAGACCTCTGCGGGAGTAGCAAATGCCGATCTCTTCGAGGAGGTCGAGGTCTGCATCGGCGACGAGATCAGAAAAACGCTCTCCTCGGGCGAGATCGAATTCGACGCAGAGCGTTCTCTCTTCCTCGTTCCTCTTACGCAGGAGGAGACTTTCGGACTCCGCGGCAGGGCGAGGGTCAACGTACGCTGTAAATATCACGGAGGCGACGTTGTGGGCGTCGATCTCGGAGTCCTCGACTTCGCTCCCACACTCTCAAGGGAGGTGCTCTGATGGACGAGATCAGCGTAAAGATCACGGAATTTCCCACTCTCCGCGTTTCACTCGGAGATTTCGGAGCAGGCTCAAATCCGAGTATAACCTCGCATTCCGATCTCGATGGGCGCGAGCTTGCGGATCAGCATCCGATCTCGGCGATCACGGGGCTTTCCGAAGCTCTCGGCAACGTAGGCGGATCCGGCGTCGTCTACGTCAACTTCGAGCTCGCGGGCTCAGGGTCGGACGGCGGTTATGCTATGACGGCGGACAAGACCGCCGATGATATCACATCCGCATTCGGTCAGGGAAATTGCGTTTTCGGTGTTCTGAGCGGTATTATAGCGCCTATGTCGCAGGCGGGCATCTGTATGTTCGACTCGCTGATGCTCTTTGAGCAATCGGGCGTTTTTGCGGCAATGCTCGATTCCACGGGAGCCTACGGCATTCTACTGCCCGATAACGCCGCAGTTTCTGTGTTCGAGAATGGTGCGGGCATTCTCGAGGCGGATATTCCCTTCGCCATCCTCTATGAGTTTCTCTGCCTCGGTACGGGCTCGCGATGCGAAATAAACGGCAGAGTATACAATCTCAGCTCTTTTTCCGAAAACGAGATCGTTTACGTCGGAGTATGCGACTCGAAGGAGATAAAAATCAGGATCGCCCCCGATGACTCTGTCAGCCTCACCGAAAGCGATCCCGCAGAGATGAACGATATTCCCTCCGTGCTCCCCAATCCGTGCCGGCTCGTGATCAACGGAGTCGAATACACGGGAGAAGACGAGGTGAACATAGTCATCGCGGACGGATCGGCAAGCGAGAGCAGCCTCATCGGTCAGACGCCTTTGACTCTCTCAGCGGACGCAACCGTCACGCTCGCGGGCAGCGGCACGCACACCTTCAGCGCAAACTCGCCTACGGTCGCCGACCGTTCGGGAGCTTCTGCTGTCTGCACGAATGCCGAGCTTATCGAAAAGGACGGATATATCGAGCTCAGATCGACGGGCGGAAGTGCTTTTTACGAATCGCACGTAGACTTTACCTTTGGCGGGCTTGTTGTCGGTGAAAAATACAAATTCGTCATCAACGCTTCGGGATTTATCTGGGATGTTGACAACCACATCACAAATGGCTATTATCTCCTCAGGGATTCGGGCGGAAACCAGCTTGTTCAGGCTGCGATTAGCACCTGGAATTCCTATACCAGCTGGGAGTTCACGGCAACGACAGAAAGCGTTACCGTATGCTGCTATCCCTCCAATAATATGTATTTCAGCTCGGGCAATTCGGTAGCGCGCATAGTTGATCTTTATATCAACCGCGCGGATGCAGACGATCTGCAGACCGAGGTCATCGACAAATCGGGAAGCTTTACCGATTCATATATCCTCGGAAAGCTCCCGAGAGGCAGTGTCATCACGGCGGATCCTGCCTGCGCAGTCTATGGGCTGAGCAATAATTCGAGCTCCGCAAGCACGGGAAAGCCGCTTGCGGGCAAGACTGTGGTCTGCTTCGGAGACAGCCTTTTCGGTATGCACACGGGCGAGACATCTGCTCCCGCATACGCCGCCGAGCGCACGGGGGCGACGGTATACAACGCAGGCTTCGGAGGATGCCGCATGTCAGTCCACCCCTATACGGGCTACAATGAATTCTCCATGTACGCTCTGGCTGATGCGATCGCAAGCAAGGACTGGTCGGCGCAGGATGCGGCGGCATCGAGCGGTTCTTCTAATTTTCCCGAGCAGCTCGCCTTGCTCAAGGAGATAGACTTCGGCGGAGTTGACGCGATAGTGATTCACTACGGCACAAACGACTTCACCGCGGGAGCAGGAGTCGAGATAGACAATAACGATGACAGGCTCGATACTTCGACCCTTTGCGGTGCTCTCAGATACAGCATCGAGACTCTGCTCGGAGTATATCCCGCCTTGAGAATATTCGTCTCGCTCCCCGCCTTCCGCTATTGGACCGCTGACGACGGAACCGTATCCTACCCCGAAAGCTATACCAACGTCGGCGGCAAAAAGCTGACCGAGTTTGCCGACGCTCTCGCCGCAGTCGCAAAGGAATATTGCCTTCCCGTGATCGACTGCTATCACGGTCTCGGTATCAATAAGTTCAATGCAACTGCTTTTCTTTCCGACGGCGTTCACCATAATATTGAGGGACGTAAACGATTCGGAGGCTATATCGGCTCGAGACTCGCATCTGAATTCTGATAAAACAAAAAGGATGATTCGTCGAATCATCCTTTTTGTTTTATTTCTTTTTGATCTCCTCGTAATCATGAAGGAATCTCTCGCGGAAGGCTTCGTCGGCTACGATTCCGATATCGTAGAGAGCCTCGACCGCGCCTCCGTATACGGGAGGAACTTCGGCAAAGAAGATGCGCATGTCCTTCGGTGCCATCGCCTTGACAGCATCCGAATATTCGGGATAATTCTTGAAGATACCGCCGTTGAAGATGAGGTCAAACGGGCCGCCGTTCTTCTTATACTGTGCCCAGATAACGTCGGCAAGGTCGGAGGCGCACTCGTTGAAGATACGGCGCGCAACGATATCGCCCTTGTTTCTCGCCTCAAAGAGGACGTGCGCGAAGGACGCAACGTATGAGCGTCCGAGGGTATAGATCTTGTCAAGTCTGTACCAGAGCGGAACACCCGCAGCCTCCTCAAGCATCTCGACGAGCATCGTCGGCTGATCGCTTCCGTCAACGGCGCGCAGAGCCGCACGGATCGCCTTACGGCCGAGAACGTAGCCGCTTCCGCAGCTGTCGATCATATGTCCTCCGCCGCCGATGTGGTAATAATCGTCGCCTTGTCTGACGTAGAGCGAAGATCCCGTTCCGCAGATCATGCCCGCGCCGTCGCGGTGGCCGAAAATGCCCGAGACGAGCGATGGACCGTCGCCTTCGATACGAAGCTTTCCAAAGCCGTATTTTTCAAGCGCGCCGCTATACTGCGGCAAATAATATTCGCATGCGGCTGCCCCGAGATAGAGCGCCACGGGTCTTTCGGGTGATGCGGCAATAAGCGCATCAACGCATTTGCAAAGGTTATTTATCGAATAATCAACTCCGTTGTCAAAGGGTGCTCCGCCCTTTTCAACGACTCGGCAGACGACCGCACCATCCTCGGTGAAGACAACGCCCTCTGCCTTTGTTCCGCCCATATCAACGGCGGCAAGATATCTCAGTGCCATGTTTATACCTCCGAGCGATCCGCGGATCGCGAAAATTTCCAAGTCAAATTATAGCATATTATATCTATCAAGTCAAGTGAGATGAAAAAATTAATTTTTGTTGACTCTTCTCCTTTTTATTGACATTGAAGAAAATCAATGCTATAATATAATTTAATAATAGTTTCAGGAGTTGATGATATGCTTCCGATTGCAACAAATTACAGAGTGGTTCCTGCCGTAGTATCCGCAGGAACCGAGACCGAGATCAAGATCATACCGAACGAGCGCGCCTT
Source organism: Eubacteriales bacterium (assembly GCA_045632925.1). Taxonomy (GTDB): domain Bacteria; phylum Bacillota; class Clostridia; order Oscillospirales; family CAG-272; genus CAG-390. The sequence goes on from JAZQXP010000034.1 coordinate 7,817, forward strand.
TCTCTTCTTTGACGGCGCCGAATACCGCCTGACTGTCATCTGCGCCGATGATGACGAGGTCAACTATTTCACGCCTACGACAAAGCACTTTATAGATCTTGTTGCCGCGGACGGCATCCTGCGCTTCAGCTACACATTCGAGCGCGAGCAGGAGTATCTTCTCATCCTCGAGCGCGACGAAAAGAAGGTAGCCGAATTCTTCATATACTCGCTCGCCGAGGATCTTTATAAGCTCACTCCTCTCCGCGGAGATTTTCACGGTCACAGCTACCGCTCGGACGGACGCCGCGATCCCGCCGCCATCCTCGGTCACTACCGCGAGCAGGGCTATGATTTCATGGCTCTGACCGACCACAACCGCTACTATTCGGGCAATGAGATGGACGAGGCATACGAGGGCGTAAATCTCGGCATCACCCACGTTCCCGGCGAGGAGGTACACTTCCCCGGATGCATGATCCACACCGTCCACGTCGGCGGTAAATCGAGCGTCACCGCTCTTTACTGCAAGGACGAGGAGGGCTGCCGAGCAGAAGCCGACGCCTACCTCGATAAGGTCCCCGATGAGGTTCCCGAGGCATTCCGCGAAAGATTCTCGCGCCTTATGTGGATCACCGATCATATCCACGAGGCGGGCGGTCTCGCAATTTTTCCCCATCCCTATTGGAAGCCGGGAGCATCCCGCGTATTCAACGTAAAAGAGGAATTCGCCAGAGTCATCCTCAAGAGCGGGATCTACGACGCATACGAGCTTGTCGGCGGAATGGGTCAGATCGGAATCAATTTCTCGGTCAATCTCTTCTCCGAGCTTCGTGCCGAGGGACTTAAGATGCCCGTTGTAGGCTCGAGCGACGTTCACGGCATCGTCGGTGCTCCCACCTTCCCGCATTATTTCACGATCTGCTTTGCCGAGGAGAACAGCGTTGATTCTATCATCGACGCTCTGAAGAACGGCAGGACAGTAGCTGTCGAGGCTGTCGGAGACGAATACGCGCGCCATTACCGTTGCTACGGCGACCTCCGACTCGTATATTTCGCGCAGTTCCTCCTTACGCATTATTTCCCCAAGCTTCAGCGCATCTGCGCGGGCGAGGGCATCGCAATGGTCAACTACCTTATGGGCATCTCTCCCGCAACGCTTATCGAGGCTCAGGTCGCGCAGACTCTCGCCTTCAAGGACGAATTCTTCGGAAGAAAGGCTCCGATCCCCGTAAGCGAGGAGATATTCGAATTTGAAAACAAATGGCGCAAGGTTCAGCTTGCGGGTCCCCGAGGCAAGGGCAGCGCCGCCAACACAGAAAAGATCACAAGACAGATCTGACCGAAAGGACCGGAAAATGGACGAAAAGGATAAAATCCAATCAGGCGAAAATACGCCCGAAGGAAACTCGAAATTCGAGCAGTTCTTCGACGGCGACAGACACAACCACGAATCGATAAAGAAGATCCGTACAAGCTTCCGTGTCGAGACCGCCACCTGCGTCAAGATCGCAATTGCGATCTTCGCGATCTATATCGCAACAAGATATTGGCCGCAGGTCGCAAAGTTCATCACGGGTATCTTTGAAGCCGCCGAGCCGCTGATCATAGGCGCGATCGTCGCCTTCCTCGTAAACATCCTTATGAGAAACCTCGAGAGGATCATCTTCCCGAAGGCCAAAAAGAGAGCACTTCTGGCGGCAAGGCGAATCATATGTATGCTTCTGGCATTTATATTGCTCTTCGGCATCGTGACCCTTATCCTCTGGCTCATTCTGCCCCAGCTCATATCCTGTATCGAGATCATCGTCGCGGAGGTACCGCCCTTCTTCAACAGCGTTATCAAATGGCTGCAGCAGACCGAGCTGCTCCCCGATGACATCATGGCGGAGCTCGCGAGCATCGACTGGAAATCTAATCTGAATAAGATCTTCGACGTACTGACAACGGGTATCGGAAGTGTTTTCGATATTGTAATTTCGACCGTGACCTCGGTATTCTCGGGTATCGTTACCGCGATTGTCAGCCTCATCTTCTCGATCTATATCCTTCTCGGCAAGGAGCAGATCGGCTCGCAGATCATCAGATTTGAAAAATGCTACCTCAAATTCTCCAAGCGTAAGAAATTCAACCATATGATCGAAACGATCAAGGTCAGCTTCGAGGACTTCATCGTCGGTCAGTGCAAGGAGGCTGTCATTCTCGGCGTTCTCTGCACTATTGGTATGTGGATATTCCGCTTCCCCTACGCGACCATGATCGGCGCGCTGATAGGATTTACCGCCCTGATCCCCGTTGCGGGTGCTTATATCGGCGGCGCAGTCGGCGCGATCATGATAATGACCGAATCGCCCTTCAAGGCATTCCTGTTCATCATCTTCCTCGTCGTTCTTCAGCAGCTTGAGGGCAACCTTATCTATCCGAAGGTCGTCGGCGAATCGATCGGTCTCCCCGGGCTCTGGGTGCTTGCCGCGGTCACGATCGGCGGCGGTGTAATGGGTATCGCGGGAATGCTCGTCGGTGTTCCCCTTGTCGCGGCAGCTTATAAGCTCGTCGGCGAGGATATCAGAGAAAAGCTCGATGCGCCAAAGGAGCCCGAGCCGGTAACCGCCTCTCCCGCTCCTCCCGAAGTCGAAGCCCCCGAGCCTCCCGTCCCCGTGCAAAACGTTCAGCAAAAGCCCAAGAAATCCAAGAATAAAAAGAAGAAAAAGTAAAAGATCGGACCAAGTCATTAGTCTTAATGATTTGGTCCTTTCTATAACTTTCCACATCCACCACTCCGTAGGGAATGAGGATGAAGGCAATAGTTTTTGCATAACAGATAAAAACAAATTCACCTGTTGTTAATAGTAAGTAATTTACCTAAGCAATACACCAATCCTGCGCAGGTTGAGAGAGCCGAGACGTACAGGATCGAATTGACCGCGACTCCGAAGCGTTCGGTTATGTCTCTGCAAAGAGGCAGATTTGACGGTTTCGGTCCGATATAAAACATATTGACGTCCCTTCCGGGCGCGTTTATGCAGAGCAGATTTATTACCAAGGCGATCGCGCAAAGCGAAAGATAGAGCAAAAGAGCGTCTCCGAAATCGCGCAAAGTCAATCTTTCCTTCAAGGAAAACAGCACGAAAAAGCCGAGAAAGATCAGCGTCAGATGCCAGAGGAATGAATGAAGCGTCAGCTCGAAATAATCTCGCATCATGCTTCCGGGCGAAATATAGGACGCAACACCGCCCATAAGTCCGAACGTCGCAATAAAAGTCTTCGCCGCGCGCACGAATCGGTTTTCGGACATAATTCCGATCAGGATGCAAAGATACATCGGTATACTGCAAAGCTGAAAGGGGATCAGATCGAATCTGTATGCGCCCTCAACAGCTGTAAAAGCAAGCTGCTTGAAGAGTTCGGAGGCGATCAGAAGAATGCCGACCGTGAGGTAAAGCCTCTTCTCCGCTTTTCCCGAAAGCTTTCGCAGAAGAAACGCCGCGCAGATCGCAAGTGGTATTCCGATAACAAAGAAAGTCAAATGAAAAGCTCCCCAAGGCTCGGGGCGTTCCATATGATGCAGAGCGTTTTTCAGCAATTCGAGCATTCCGTCACCTCCTCCCAACAAAATGATACACTAAAATGCAATCTTTGTCAAGATTTTTTTGCGCGCCTCGGGAAATAATTATCTTAAAGTAACAAACAGGAGGTGCGTTATGAAAACACGAAACAAAAACCTGCTCGCCGTCCTTGCGGCGGTCGGGATCGGAGCTTTACTGCTTGCGACGGCATTGTTCGCGGGAAATGCCGAAAGAAAGAAGGACGAGTATATAAAACAGAGCCGGATGCTCGCGATGAATGATATGTCGGATGCTCTCGTGCACCTCGGAGAGGCTGTCGAATCGGATGACCTTCCCGCAATAAACCGCGAGGCGGGCAAAGCAGAGGCTTATCTTTCGCGCTCGGGGCTCGATGGATGCGGCGGGGTCTACGCGATCCTGAACGGCATATGCCGCGGAGAATACGGGATCGAGACGGTCGGTGCGCTGATCCGAGCGGCAAGATCCGCGCTCGAAGGCGACGGAGGCAAGGAACTGCGTTCAATATTCGGTTCGGATGAGCCCGACGTTGCCGCCGAGGAAACGACCGAGGATCCTCTCTCCTCCCGCGTCCTCGAAAGGCTTGGTCAGGGGAAGGACGACGTCGCCGCAAAACGCGCCATAGCTTTTGCCTGCCCCAACGCGGCGTTCGAGGAATGTATAACCGATATTCCCGAATGCTTCAGATATTCGGGCGGAAACGTCTTTGTCTCGGTAGAGGGCAAGAGCTCAAGGGTGACGATGTACTGCTTCGACCGTGAGCTCGATGAAAGGTACTCCGTCAGCCAGGATAATGCGGCACGCACCGTTGAGATGATCGTAAAAAAGGAAAAGCTCCGCCTCAAGGGCGACCCCGAAACGACCCTCGACGGCGGTGTTTACAGATTCGTTTATACCGATGGTGAAACAGCCGCGCCCCTCGTTGTCTTCGAGGTCTACTCGGATACGGGCAGACTTCGGATGTACAATGCGGTTAATTATTATAAATAATCATTGCCCCGTTTACGCAATTTCGGAAAAATTCTGACATTTTTCAGAAAAAGTGTTGACAAACGGGGCAAAATGTGGTATCATATATTGGTCTCAAATGACCCATTAGCTCAGACGGTAGAGCACTTGACTTTTAATCAAGGTGTCCGGAGTTCGAGTCTCCGATGGGTCACCAATAAGAAAGCGCCTCGCTTCGCGAGGCGTTTTCTTATTGCTAACTCTAAAGACTCAGAACTCTGCGAGCTTTAGCTCGCCATAGTGTGCGGTAGTACCAATATCACTCTCGCACAAATCCAATCCGCACACATGAGTTCAGAGTCTCCGATGGGTCACCAAAAACAAAATCAACGCGCTCCGCGCGGTGATTTTGTTTTATCCAAGCCGCAGGCTTGGCATGGAATCACGCGCAAGCGTGTATGGCATCGGCGCAGCCGTATGGCATCACCTTGGGTGCATTTCCTCTGCGGCTTGATTCCATTCGCGACTTCGTCGCAATTCCATACCGCAGCAAGCTGCGGATTCCATACACGCTTACGCGTGATTAAGATGCGAGGTGAAATCTATGCCTAAAAATCCGTTACTCGAATATTCGGAAATATTAGCATGTGAAATTGCGGCTCTTTGCAATAATCATAAAATAGATTCAAATACTGCATATCAGATCAAAAAGTCTTCCTCAAGCATTTTCGCCAACATTTCGGAAGCACAGTATCCTCAGAGTCTTGCCGATATGCTCTCAAAATTCGAAATTGCCCGAAAGGAATGTATGGAAACCGAGAGTTGGCTCAAATTGATCCTTTCTTCCGGAGGTATCGACGAAGTGACTTTTAAGAAATACCGTAATCTTTGCGGTAGAATACGCAGAATGTTAACCTCCTCCTGCATTACAATAGAAAACAAATTAAAACAAAGTTGAAAACAAAATCACCGCGCTCCGCGCGGTGATCTTGTTTTATCTCGCCAGTTCCTCAAGCCTGCGGCAAACCGTTCTTGCGAAAGCGGCGGCATCGGGTTGGAGTGCTTTTGGCATCACGGGAAGATAGCTTTCGGCGGTCAGCACTGCGTAGCCCTCGTATCCGATCTCGGCGAGCGCGGGCATGATCTGCTCCCACTTGATATTTCCGCCGCCGATCATCGGTGGCAGACCCGCGTCCGTGTGTCCGCGGCTGTCGCTCAGATGCATAAGCATCATTCTCTCGCCGGTCTTCTTTACCGCGCGAGCCTGATCCATCGTAACGGGATGCGCGTGTCCGCAGTTCCAGCAGACTCCCGCGCCGATCGCATCAGCAAGTTTGATAACGTCCTCCGCGCTCTCGCCGTAACGGCGGCGAAGACGGTACGCGCTCGAATAGTAGACGTTCTCGACCGCGATCTTGACCCCATACTTCTCCGCTTCGGCAATAACTCCGCCGAGGTATTTTTTATTCGTTTCAAGATTAACCGCGCTGTCGTATTCCGCATTCATAAGATCGTCGACGGGATGAACGACGAGAATACCCGCGCCGAGAAGCTTTGCCGCCTCGGCGGAACGGACGAGCAGAGAGTCAAAGCGCGCTCTCTCCTCTGCCGTCGGAGCGATTTCGGGGATATAGAGCCTCGGATCGTGGGGCGCGTGTGCGGAAATTATCTCAAGTCCCGCGTCCTTTGCGGCATTTCGGATCGAGATCATCCCGTCCTTCCAATTATCCGACTCAAGAGCTGCGCCGCCGATCCCTCTCGAAAGATCGACCTCGATTGCATCGAATCCCGCGTCCTTTATAAGTTCAAAGCCTTCGCAAATGCCGAAAATACCCTCTCTGGATCGCTCGGCAAATTTTGTTGATACTGCAATTTTCATATTTTAGTCTCGCTTTCGCTTCGTTAGCCGTACAGGCTAAATTAATTATATCTCAGATCGGCGAAAAAATCAAGTCATTTTAAAAAATCACTTGACAATATTGGAAAAACATACTATAATAAAGGTAACTTCTGAAAGGAGATACACAAATGAAAAAGCTTATTACACTCATACTCACCCTGACGATCCTCGCCTCGGTATTTGTTCTTCCTTCTGCGGCTCTGACCGATTCCGACGCCGCAGGATTCAAGTACACAGTTGTCATGCAGTCCTCGAACGGATACAACTATACCGGCGACGACGTTCTCTTCTACGGTAAATACCAGATGCGCGGTATGGCTATCTCTCAGGACGGCAAATATGCATTCGGTGGTTACCTCAACCCCAACGGCTCCTCGGCTATCGAAATGTCCGAGATCGCAACCGGTAAGGTAGTTGCGGGCTTCCAGTACATCCAGCCCGAAAACGGCAAATCCTCCTATCCCAAGGGTCTCGCTACCGACGACCGCGGATATCTCTACGCTGCTCTCGCCTGGAACCCCAACAACACCCGCGCCGACCTCGCAGCCTTCACATACGCTGACGGAACAATCAAGCAGGTTGGTTACGCTAACGTCGTTACCACCAGCGAATCGGTAAAAACCGGCGTAAACGGTCTCGCTGTTGAAAAGGTAAACGGCAACTACTACGCATACGTTGTTGTTAACTACGACGTTGACTACCTCGCACGTCTCAACGTAAACGATCCCACTAATCCCGTTCTTGACACCGCTTTCGGTAACGGCGGTCTCGTCGACCTCCAGAAGGAGCCCTTCAACCTCAAGGAAGGCAACTACCTTGACGTTGACACCGACGGCACTATCTACCTCGCGGGAAACAATTCCGACGGTCAGAAGGTTCTCGTTATCTCCGCTGACGGCAATCTCATCCTCAATGAGCTCCCTCACGATACTGCATACGGCGTTGCCGTATGGAACGACTACCTCTTCGTAACCACCCAGAAGACCGGTAAGGTCGGCATCTACGACAAGACCCTTCTCAGCCCCGTAGCAAACATCGAGGTCACAGCCGAAAACACCATCCTTCCCATCTCCCGTGACGATATCCTTATCGCAGTCGGCGCGAACTCATTCTGCAACGCAGCAGTCGTCAATGATATTCTCTTCCTCGGCGACCAGGGAAGCGGACAGAACGGCATCGACCAGATCTTCGCGGTAGGTCTTACACCTCAGGCTCAGGCTGTCGTTGACACCTGCGCGAAGGGCATCTACGAGCGTCTCTCTGCGGCTTACCCCGAAAAGACCGAAGCTCCCGAAACCACCGAGGCTCCCGTAGTCACCGATGAGGCTACCGAGGCTCCCGAGGCTACCGACGCGCCCACAGAGGCTCCCGAAGCTACCGACGCTCCCACGGAAGCACCCGAGCAGACTCCCGCTCCCGGCACCGATGCTCCCGCTCCCGAAAAGAAGGGTTGCGGAGGATTCTCGACCTATGCGATCCTGACAGTCCTTGTCTGCGGCGCGTGCTTGAGCATCAAGCGAAAGGAAAAATGAAGTTGCTAGTGGCTAGTGACTAGTGGCTAGTGGAAGGTAAATTTCCTCGCTTTGCTCGGAAATTATTTAATTTAAAAGCTCGGATATTATGAAGCGTAAAATGAACAAGTCCGTTAAAAACGGACATTGAAAAAAAGTACCTCCTATGGTAGAATAGTATAGGACTATTTACCATAGGAGGGATTTTTTATGCCAAGAAGTTATACAAACGTATCAATGTACGAAAAAGAGATATTGG
>JAZQXP010000035.1:0-1480 GCA_045632925.1 Eubacteriales bacterium
AATGTCAACCACTCTTTTTACAAGAGGCAATCCGAGTCCGTTGCCCTGTGTCGCGTGCGAGGTATCGCCTTGATAGAACTTTTCAAAGATGTGAGCGCCAACCTCCGCACTCATTCCGCATCCCGTGTCGGATACTTTTACGGTAGCGTACGTTTCGTCCGCAGTAAGTGTAAGCGCGACTTTGCCGCCGTCCTCTGTAAACTTAAAGGCGTTGGAAAAAAGGTTATTCCACACGAGCGAGAGAAGCTCTGCATCGGCAGACACAAGAACGTTCTCGGCAATATCGGTTTCAATCTCGATATTCTTTCGCTCCCACGTGCTTTCATACTGCAAGAGGCTCTCGCAAAGCTGCTCGCCAAGATCGAAGGTGGTGGGATTCGGGTATATCTGCTGATTTTCAAGTCGGTTGAGCTTGAGGATATTCGTCATCATATCGGCAAGACGGCGCGAAGCATCGGTAATCGCCTTGGCGTATTCCACTCTCTTTTCTTCGGGAAGGTCAGGGGCTTGTAGAAGCGTTCCGTAGTTCTGCATGACCGCAAGCGGCGTTTTCATCTCGTGGGATACATTGGCGATAAAATCGGTACGAAGCGTTTCCACGCTGGAAAGCTCCTCAGCCATCTTGTTGATCGATTCTCCGATTTGATGAAAGCCCTCCATGCCCGAGCCGTGCATAGGCTTCACACGGGCAGAAAAATCACCGTTCATAATTCTTTGTGCGGCATCCGTGATCATTTTCACGGGTCTATCAACCATGATTCTGCGACGGATAAAATCAGCGGTTTTGAAAAGTACGGTAATCATGACAACATTGAGAAAGGTGATCTTTGCCGCTTCTGCGATATTGTCTGAGGTATAGGTGAGCCCCATTTCCTTTGACAATACATTGAGAAAGAGCATCATACAGCAGGAGACCACAAATCCTACCGACAGAAAGAACAAAAGGAAGCTGCTAAACTCCCGAAGGAAGCCGCGAAAGGTTGGCTTTTTCATTTGATCACCGCCTTGTATCCAAGCCCGTGGACGGTCTGAATCTCAAAGGAGTCGCAGTCCGAGAGCTTGGCGCGGAGCTTGGTCATATACACGTCGACCGTTCTCGTGCTTGTCTGCGTATCCACATCCCAAAACTCGTCCATCAGCTGTGTGCGCGTAAATGTCTTTTTGGGATAGGACAGGAGCTTGTAAAGAAGGTCAAATTCTCTTGCCGTAAGGGAGATTTCCTCGTCACCGAGCATAGCGGTTCGCTCATCCGCATCCATTACGAAATTGCCGACCTCAAGACGACGGCTCGATGCGATCTTGGAACGGCGAAGGAGCGCGCCGATACGCAAAAACAATTCGTCAAGGTCGATGGGCTTGGTCATATAATCGTCGATACCGATGCGGAATCCTCTCTGCTTGGACGCGAAATCGTCGCGAGCGGTCATAAAGAGTATGGGAATATCATTATTGAGCGAACGCACGGTCTTTGCAAATTCAA
>JAZQXP010000036.1:0-46250 GCA_045632925.1 Eubacteriales bacterium
TTTTACCTTCCCCAAGTGGGGGAAGGGGGACCGCGCTTGGCGCGGTGGATGAGGATGTCAAGCAAATCAAAAAGGGACTGAATCACTCAAGTTAATGAATCAGTCCCTTATAATATAATTATTAATTTCCGCTTGCGGAAATTCACCTTCCACTAGCCACTAGTCACTAGCCACTAGCCACTAATTAAATCAGCTTCGCAAGCTCATCGACGGTCTCGTCGAAGATCTTCATTGCGCTGCGGACGGTATCGGGCTTCGTCAGGTCTACGCCCGCGATCTTGAGCTCCTCGAGCGGATAATCCGAGCCGCCCGTGCTGAGGAACTTGAGATAATCCGAGGGGTCGCCGCCCTCCGCGATCTTGCCCGCGATGGCAACTGCCGAGCAGAAGCCCGTCGAGTACTGATAAACGTAGAACGCGCGGTAGAAATGGGGAATGTACGCCCACTCGTACTGCATAATGTCGTTGATCTCTGCGCCCTCATAGTACTTCGAGATAAGAGCCTTGTAGACCGCGGAGAGTGCCTGCGCGGTGAGGGGCTTGCCCGCCTCGCACATAGCGTGCGACTCGCGCTCGAACTCGGCAAAGAGGGTCTGACGGAGAACGGTCGTGCGGAAGCCCTCAAGGAAGTGGTTGAGGATGTACGCGCGCTTCTTAGGATCAGTCTCGGTCTTAAGGAGATACTTGGTCAGAAGGACCTCGTTGACGGTCGATGCGACCTCGGCTACCATAATGCGGTAGTCGTGGTTGACGTAATCCTGCGCCTCGCTCGAGAAATAGGAGTGCATAGCGTGTCCGAGTTCGTGCGCGAGGGTGAAGGCGTCGTCGAGGGTGTCGGTGTAGTTGAGCATTACGTAGGGGTGAACGCCGTAAACACCCGCGGAGAACGCTCCCGTGCTCTTGCCCTTGTTCTCGTAAACGTCGATCCAATGATTATTGTAAGCCTCGTCAAGGAGTGCCTGGTATCTTTCTCCGAGAGGAGCGCAGGCAGCCTTGACAAGCTCCTTCGCGTTCTCGTAGGGCAGAGTCTCGGCAACGCCCTCGACCATCGGAACGTAGAGATCGAACATATCGACCTTCTCCTTCTTCATAGCCTTTGCGCGGAGATCGAGATACTTCTTCATCGTCGGCAGAGCCGCGTGGATCTCGTCGATGAGGTTATCGTAGACGGAAAGCGGTACGTTGCCCGAGGAGAGAGCCGCCTCGCGTGCGGACGCATATCCGCGAGCCTTTGCGCGGAAGCAATCGAACTTGACCGATCCGCCGTAGGTAGCCGCGATGGTGTTGATGAACTTCTTGTAGGTGCCGAACATCTTCTCGAAAGCATCCTCACGGACTGCGCGGGATTCGCTTTCGCGGTAAACGCCAAAGTTTCCGCCCGTCAGAGGAAGCTCACTGCCGTCCTCGCCGATGACGTTCGGGAATTCCATATCAACGCCGGTGAGCATATCGTATGCGTCGCCGGGAGAGCTTGCGCCCTCACTCATACCGGCAAGAAGAGCCTCGCTCTTTTCGTCGAGAACGTGCTCAGCCGAGCGGATGAGATCGGTGATGGTGAAGCGATATTTTTCAAGTCTCGGGCAGGAATCAAGATAGGAGAGAAGGGTCTCCTTGCCCGCGGAAAGCATTTCGGGGTCTGCATAGGAGATCGCCGTGCTGAACTTGACGTAAAGGCTCATTGCGATCGCGGACATTTCCTGATATTCGGGATCCGAGTTGTCGGCTTCCTTATGAAGGAAAGCGTAGCTGTATGCCTTCTCGAACTTCTCGGCAACGCCGTAGATGGCGTCGAGACCGTCCGCGAGAGCCTCTGCAGATGCGGTCAGCTTGCCCTTGAAGGACGCGGCAACCTCGATAGCCTTCTCGGCATCCTTGAGTGCGGCTTCCCAATCAGCCTTGGTGGCATAAATGTGTGTAAAATCCCACATAAATTCGGGATTCATATCTTTTCTCTGTTTAGGTTCGGTCATAATAACACCTCCGAATTAATAATACACAATTATTATATCAAATTCGCAAGCGGATTGCAAGGGATTTTTGATTTTTGTTTTTGATATTGACTTTTTTACTGTATTATGCAAAATTTGGGGCAGATCCATTAATTAGTTAATGAATCTGCCCCAATTATTATTTGGGCAAAACGACCTTTTTGATCTTACCCGTTTCAAGGTCAAGAGACGCGTGGAAGAAAGAGCTATCAATACCCGGGCTCATTCCGACAAAGCTGCCGAAGATCGTGCCGTTCCCGAAATATCCCACAGCAAGCGAAATATCGTAATTCGTATAGATCACGCGGTCACGACCACCGTCAAGATCGCGCGCGCGGATGCTTGCGCTTCGCGTAACCTCCAATCTGTCGGTATACTGACCCGACGGTATGGTTCTTTCTTCATAGGGAATATAAATTACGCTGTCTTCGCTCAGGAAAAGCTCATCCACATATGTGTCAAAGAGCCTACGGCATTCGTCGGTCTCGGTATCTATCAAATAAAGCCTTTTGATCAACTCATCCGGGACGTTGTACACTATATCATTTTCCGCTATTGCCTCCGAGAGCAACAGATATATCCTGCCGTCCGTACAATACGCTCGGCTTACGCATTGGTCCGTGTTTGTGTTGAAGGATAAGACCGTATTCTTTTTGCGAGTTTCAAGGTCATATGAAAAGATGTATGCAGGATCTTTGTCATAAATCGAATAATCGCCTCCGTGTGTATAAACCTTTCCGTCAGCCACCATAAACACCACTTCGTCGGCTTCGGCAAATATCTCGGGGTTGCCTCCTACCTCGGGATAGCGAAGGATCACGCCCGGTCCGGAGGTGTAGATATATCCCCCGTGCACAAAAAAGCCTGTTTTCATCGAAAAATCGATTCCCGTCTCGTGCACCGCGCCCGATTCAATATCGTAACAGCCGACAAGGCATTTTTGCATATTCGAGGGATTTTGATAACCGAAATACACCTTTCCGTCGCACAGCCTGATCGGATCGACAGCTTTCTCGAGAATACAGCCAGCGTCTGCGTCTGAGTGTCCGCAAAGCTTTTCGGCAACTCCGTTTGCGGTGTCAAATCGCATAAGCTTGCCGTAGATCTGACAGTACAGGTAGCTCGGCGGAAGCGTTTGTCCTTCATTCCCCGAGGTGCCGAAAAAGGGCTTATCACCTCCGAGCCTGTGTCTGCCGCCGAGATAGAGTGCTCCCGCGAAAATCGCCAAGAGAACGGCAAAAATGATTATCAGAGTTACGATCTCGGACCTTTTCATTCGGCAGCTCCCATCTTGTTTTCTCGATTATAGTTTATCATAAAGAGAACAATATGTCAAGGAGTTTTTTATCCCGCGCACCATCTCTTTTTCATCGCAAAAGCGGCGAGGGCGAAAGAGGTCAGGATGTGGAAAGAGATAACGGCAATAGTCGCAGCTCCGCCAAGGCAAAAGAGGGTCTTCGGCGCGGTGGTGTCAAAGAGCGCGATCTGGCTCTCGAAGAGTATCGACGGGAGCGCGAGTGTGACCGCCGACGCACCGATCGCGGGCAACGCCTTCCTGCAAAGACAGGATATTGAACATACCGCAACTGCGACAAGCGCGCCCGTCAAAGCCGAGCAGATGAGATCAAATAAGAGGTATTCCGCAATGCTCGCGTCGGTCAGCGCGGCTGAAAATTCGCGGACGGCGCAGATCGGGCTTCCCGTATCGGGCAGACGGTAGCGCGATGCCGTGACCGCGAGTCCGACGCATCTTGCGGACACCGCGATCAGCGCGGATATGGCGGCTCGAGGCGCGATCTTGGCAAAAAATGTCGCACGCCGCCCTCTCTTTGCCGTTTTTATGACCGCGGCGCAGTTGCCCGAGCGGTATTCAACGCAAAACGACGAAACCGACAGAGCAAGTATCGCGGCAAAGATGATGAAGCTTTCGCCCTCGGCGAAGAATTTTTCATATCCCGTCGTGTAGATCGGCTCGATCTCGCGTCCGAGCTCCTCGGATCGCGCCGCAATATAATCAAGATACTCCTCGACCCGATCGAGCACGCGCAGATCCGCCTCGGCTTTATAATACTCGGCAAGGAACGCCGAATATTCATCGTATCCGATCAGCCCCGACTCGAGCATTTCGCAGTTTTTGCCGTACTCCGCAATGATCGCACCGAGTCTCGCTCGCTCCGATGCAAGATGATCCGCGCGATCGGCGGCGGGAACTTCTGCAATTTCTTCGATATAACTGTAATAGACCGCCTCGCCAAAAATCATTCCGTCGCCGATCGCGGCTGAAACGTATGCCCCGTGCGCCGCGAGAAGCAGGCAACAAAGGAGCAGAGTCGGCGCGATCCTGCTCTTTTTCAGCTCCCAGACCCAAAGAGGCGGGCAAAAAAGGAGTCTTACCTCCTGCTTTTTTGCTTTTTTCTTGATTTTGAGGGCAAATTTCGCACTTTTTACGCCCGCGAAGCTATTGCAATAGACTGCGGCGCAAATCGCCGAAAGAATGATCAAAGCCGCGGCGCAAACGACTGCAAGCAGAGCCTCGTAAGCCACGGGCTTACCGAAAATCGCAATATCCCTATGGAAGGAGAGAAGCGCAACTCCGTCCGCCGCCGAGGCGAGATTCAGATATTTCAGCGCGGGCGCGGTGCCGACGTAATCATACGAAAAGGCAAGATAATTCGCCGTGCAGAAGAGCGCGGAGACCGAGAAACAGAAGAAATAATTCAGCCCTGCCGATGCCATAAGCGCGCAGACGAGCGCGAGAACGCATACCGCAAGCGCGCGGAAGGCGGTCAGAGTCAGGATAAAACCGAGGATCGAGGTCTTGAGCGGTACCTTTGCGAACGCGGGGATGCTCTGCACGGGGTCAAGCACCGAGGAAAAACCTCCGTTTGCGATCCCCGCCGCCGCATATGACGTCAGAGTGAACATCAGAGTCGCACCGACCGCGATCAGCATAGCCGCCGAGAGCTTTGCCGCAAAGCTCGGCATCCTGCCTCTCTTCGACGGCCGCATAATGCTCATAAATCCGCAGACGCGGTCGTTGCGGAATACGTATGAGACCGCGAAAATGACGTAGATCGCAATAAAAATACATACCCGCGGGTCGCAGAGGACGACGTCGTAGCCGTAGGCATAGGAATCATATCCGTCAAGCGCGTCCGCGCTCGCATAATACGCCTCGGCAAGCCTCATCTGCTCGCGCAGGGTAAACCCCTCCGCGCTGTAACCGAGATATTCAAGGTCGCGCGCACGTTTCTCCGCAATTTCCGCGACTTTTTCGGTCTCGGCGCGGTAGGATGAGATATATTCCGCGCGGCTAAGCACGCGGTTCAAGACCGAAATATCGTCCGCGCCGTC
This sequence comes from Eubacteriales bacterium, assembly GCA_045632925.1. Taxonomy (GTDB): domain Bacteria; phylum Bacillota; class Clostridia; order Oscillospirales; family CAG-272; genus CAG-390. The sequence continues at coordinate 5,342 of JAZQXP010000036.1, forward strand.
GGTATACGTCCTCGGCGGCTCGAATTCCTCATCGCGCAGATGCTCGAAAAAATCCGCCTCGAGCCGATCCATATAGTCGGCGACGGCTTCGGGGTCTCGGAGATGATCCTCCCATACCTCTCTTGCCGCCTCCTCAACGGGCAAGGGGCGCGAGGCGAAATACGTCAGCGCGAAATTTGCCGCCAGAAGAACGGCTAAAATCACGGATGCCGCCCGAAACGCGCAAGCCTTGCGGAGCTCGGAGACGAGAAGGCGCATCATTTTATCTCCGCTCTCGAGAGCAGTGCGCCGTCCTCAAGGTTTACCGAAACGAATTCGGCAGGCACGTTGTATTTTTTATTTTCGTCATAGACCGTAATCTTTCCGCAGACCTTGCCGCCGACAACGGTAAACTCGCGGTAGCTCTTGATATTCGGATTCGTAAATTCCTCGCGGACGTCGCTTCCATCGTGGGCGCAGGAGTAGAGCGTATCCGAGTTGAAGGAGATAACGAGCCCCTCTGAATCGGGCTTGAAATTCTCGGGAACGAAGAGGTATCTGACGTCGAAGGGGGCATAGTAGATCCTCTCATCGGTGACAGCGAAAGCCTCGACGGCTTCCTCGACCACTCTCTTTACCTCGCCCGTATTCACGTCGACCGAAACGAGGAAAAGATTCTTCGCATAGGTGACGTCCTGATACTCGGAATGCAGGATCTCGGCGTTCTCCGCGGGGATCTTGGCAAGGCAATAGATCTTGCCGTCAAGGTATGAGAGAGAAAGATCCGAAATGCCCGTGTAGCCGTCCGCCTTGTAGTCCCAGATCACCTGCTCGGTGCCGCTCTCGGCGTTATAAAGCGAAAGAGTGCCCGAAAGGAGGATGAATTTGCCGTCCGCCGCAAGCATGATAACTCCCCGGGGCGTCTCGATGACCTCGCGCTCACCGCCATCGACGGGCACACGGCAGAGCCTGCGCTCGTAATCCTCGGGATTGCTCTCATCGCCGCCCTCTCGGAGAAGCGCGGCGTAGTAATAAAGGTATCCGCTGTCGACGAAGGTGTAGCTCGAGGACATTTCGCTGTCGCCGAGGGTCACAAGGACTCTCACCTCGCCCGTGATCAGATCCTGATAGCCGATGTAAATATCGTGCGTGAAGGGCATAAAGCTCCAGAAATAGAGCCTTCCGCCGACGAGCGCGCCAAGCTGACTCATACCGCCGTGGAGCGGGCATTTGCCGTCACATTCGGGATCGAGACAAGCGGGCTCCGCCTCACCCGTCAGAGTGTTGAAGCGGTAGATCGAGCCCCTTGCGGTGTAGATGAAATTGCCGTATTCAAACATATCACTGCGGATGACACGGCTTTCGTGGATCTTAGGCTCCTCGGGCTCAGCAGCACAAGACGCGAGATTCAAACAAAATACGAGCGCGAGAATTATTGTGACGATTCTTTTCATAACGTTCTCCTTTATTATTTTGAGGTAAAAGGGAAAAGGTATGGTTAATTTCCTCGCAAGCGAGGAAATTTTCATTAATAAATCAAAGATTCAATGCGTTCAATAAGTAAATAATTTAGCATATTTTTCTCTCCCTCCACCACTGCGTGGTCCCCCTCCCTCCTCAGAGGGAGGCAGAGAGTTTGTGCGTACATCGCATATAGAGATTCGATCTGCTGATAATTATCAAATGCTTATAGCGCAGATTAGCTATAGCCGAAGAGAGTCGAACGCATAAGGTTTTCATCGGCAAATATCCGCATATACTGCAGAAAAAATCCTCGTAAGATGACATATTACTTCGAATTTTTTCTTTGTCTATCCGAATATTTGCTCGATGAAAACTGCTTCGCACTCTCCGGCGAATAAATTTTTGATGGATTTTGGTGGGATTTTGCGAAGAAAGGTATTAACCTTTCAAGTGAAATCACGCCGAAAGACGCGAAAATTTATCGCCGCAGAGCTTATGTGTTCGGCTCTCTTCGGCTATACGATCATAGATATTCCCGACCACACGACTAGTGCGGAAAAGATCAATCTGAGCAATCGGGTATCTATCACGGCAAGCAGAAGTCCTCCGCCGACACCGCCGACGAGGGCGGGCAGAATGAAGGGTGCAAATTCGAGTCCGTGGACGCTCCCTCTCAACACGTATGCGATCGCGGAGACCGCAGAAAGCGGCAGCATCACGCAAAGAGCGTTGGCAAAAACGTCGCGTCCGTCGCGGTATTCGCGCGGCAAGATCTTATCCGCGCCCCTCACGAGAAGTATCCCGCCTCCTGCCCCGAGGAGTCCGTTGATAAGCCCCGCGAAAAATCCCGTCACAAGCGCCGCCCATCCGCTCTTTTTCATAATTTCTCTCTCCTTTTTGCCTAAAATATCACTTTGCCCTTGTTTTTTATCCGATTTCGTGATATAATTATATTTGGTGTAATTTACCGAAAATCAAGTACTTAGAGTGACAAGAATAATCCGAATTAGCCCGGGAGCCTTAATTTTTGGCGCTTTTCGGATTGTCGTCCTAGCAAGGTTAATACCTTGCGTCGTTCTCCGCACCAAAAATCACCTAAAAATTAAGGCTCGCGGGTCGGAGATTTTTTGGCTGACAAATATTTGTCAGCAGCAGGCAAACGCCGATGATTGTATATTAATACTATCGAGGCGTTTAACGAACTGATGGCGAATATTTGTCGCCAAAAAACTAGTTCGGATTATTCTTGCCACTCTATTATTTCCGAAAATACAACTCCCATTCACGAAAGGAGACAAACGTGGCAAACAATACTAAAAAGCCGACCGCTTCATCCTCAACCAAGAAGCCGGCTTCGACAGCAAAGAAAAACACATCCAAAAAGGCACCCGAGCGCGACGAGTACGCTTACTACGACGATCTCTACGAAAAGAAGCCTCGCAAGAAAAAGAAGGTCGAGGAAGAGGTTGACGAGCGCGACGAATACGCCTACTACGACGATCTCTACGAGAAAAAGCAAAAGAAGAAGCGCCGTCCCGAGCCCGAGGAGCCCGAGGAGCTTCCTCCCGCATCAACGCAGGTCATCCACCGCCTGATGCCCTACATTCTCGGCGTCGTGACCCTCTTCATAGTCGCCTGCTTCCTGCTTGCAAGGATCGAGGGCGCGATGGGAGACCTCGGTCTGCTTCTCCGAAATCTCTTTTTCGGATTCTTCGGCTGGCCCGCATACTTCATCCCCCTTGTTCTCCTGAATCTGATAATCTATTGGCGACGCTACGTTGACCTCGGTGTCATCCGCCGCAAGATAATCTTCGGTTCGTCCATACCGATCCTTCTCTCCTCCCTCATCCATTCGCTCGCGATCGCCGCTCTCTATAAGAACGGATACAAATGGGGCGATTGGGGCAAGAGCATCTTCGGCATCGGCGAGGACGTTCTCTCGAACTGGACCTTCGGCGTTGAGCTTCACGGAGGCGGCTTCTTCGGCGGCTTGCTTGGCGGATTCCTCCGTTGCCTCGTCGGCTACGTCGGATCCGTTATCGTGATCATCGCGGTTCTCGCACTCGCAATAATCTTCTACGTCGGACTCTCCCCCCGCCACTTCATCGATATGGTATCCTCCCTTGTTTCTAAGATCAAGGACAAGATCGCTGAGCGCAAGGCTATGAAGGAAGACGAAATCGACGAGGACGAAGACGAGGAAGAGGACGAGATCGAGGAGGTCAAGCCTCGCAAGACAACCTCCCGACGCAAGCCCGCTCCCGCTGACCCCGAGGAGGATGTTGCCGACGCGATCCCCGAGCCCGAGGAGGACGACACTCCCGCATACAGCGGAGTTCAGATCAAGCCCGCAGGCGACGAAAAATTCGATCCCGACGCTATGGAGGTTCTCGGCTCTATCGAGACCCGTCACGCGCAGAAGGAACCTGCCGAAAAGAAGAAGGTCATCGATTCTCTCCGTCCCGTAAGCGAGGCGGAAAGCCCCGAAAGCTTCGGAAGTATGGTTGACGACATCTTCAACGGATCGCAGAAAGCCCCCGCAGCTCCCGCTGTTCTCGAGATAACCGAAGCTTCCGTAACGACTCCTCCCGCAGAGGAGCCCGCACCCGCAGAGCCCGAGGACGACGGCATCCTTCTTCCCGAAAACGCAAAGAAAAAGCAGGCTTACGAGCAGCTTGCCGCATATATCTTCCCCCCTCTGTCCCTCCTTCGCGAATCGACCTCGCCCGGACGCGACGCTATCAACGCCGAGCTCCGCGCAAACGCCGAAACGCTTATCGAAAAGCTTGAATCCTTCAATGTCAAGCTTGCCAAGATCGAGTACTCGCGCGGTCCTACACTGACCCGCTACGAGCTCTACCCCGCTCCCGGTGTCAAGGCAAATTCGATCAAAAATCTCCAGACCGACATCGCTATGGCACTCCAGGCAAAGATCCGAATCGAAGCTCCCATCCCCGGCAAGAGCGCAGTCGGCGTCGAGGTGCCGAACAAGTCCTCCTCGACTGTCGCAATCCGCGAGCTGCTTGAATCGGATCAGTTCAAGGAAGCCAAGAGCAAGCTCTTCGCCTGCCTCGGCAAGGATATCACGGGCGAGCCTATCTTCATCGACGTCGGAAAGATGCCCCACCTTCTGATCGCGGGTACTACCGGCTCGGGTAAGTCGGTCTGCATCAACAGCATTATCATGTCGTTGCTCTACAAGGCGCGTCCCGACGAGGTTCAGTTCATTATGATCGACCCGAAGAAGGTCGAGATGTCGATGTACAACAATCTCCCCCACCTCCGCGTTCCCGTCGTAACCAACGTCAAGAAGGCTGCGGGCACGCTCAACGCTGCAGTCGGCGAGATGGAGCACCGCTACGAGCTCTTCGAGAACAACTTGGCACGCGACATCGACGGCTACAACCGTATGATGAAGACGGAGGATCCCGATTTCATCCCGCTTCCCAGACTCGTCATCGTCATCGACGAGCTTGCTGACCTTATGATGAGTGCGCCCTCCGAGATCGAGACCTCGATCGTTCGTCTCGCGCAAAAAGCACGTGCCGCAGGTATCCACCTGATCGTCGGTACACAGCGTCCCTCGGTCGACGTCATCACGGGTCTTATCAAGGCGAACATCCCCTCGCGTATCGCATTTGCGGTCGCATCGGGCATCGACTCGCGTACCATCATCGACACCGTCGGAGCCGAGAAGCTTCTCGGACGAGGCGATATGCTCTTCTGCCCGATAGGAGCGCAGAACCCGATCCGTGCTCAGGGCACCTTCGTCACCGACGACGAGGTCGTTGCCGTCACCAACTTTGTCAAGGAAAATTCCGCGGGCGCGCAGTATGACGACGAATTCCTCAAGAGCATCGAAAAGGAATCCGAGCAGATCGTCACCGTCACTCCCGGCGCAAAGAAGCCTACGGGCGGTGCGGGCGTAGGCGCGGCAAGCGGATCGTCGGAATGCTTTGATGAGCTCTTCTTCGACGCGCTCAAGCTTGCTGTCGAGAGCGGCACGATCGCAACCTCCTTCCTGCAGAGAACGATCAACGTCGGCTTCGGCCGCGGTGCACGCATCATCGACCGTATGACCAAGCTCGGATTTGTAACCCCCCCCGAGGGAACCAAGCCCCGTCAAGTCCTTCTGACAGCTCCCCAGCTTGCAGAGCTCATCGCCCGCGACGATAAGCGTATCTACGGACTCATCCCGCAGGATGACGCGGAAGAGTGAGTGACTAGTAGCTAGTGACTAGTGACTAGTGACTAGTGGAAGGTAATTTTCCTCACTTCGTTCGGAAAATAATAATATTATAAAAAAGATCTCGGATATTTTTGAAATGCTTCAAAATATCCGAGATTCTTTTATTTATTCTCTGCCATCAAAGTATTTCAGCAGAGCTTCTATTCTCTTAGAATACATTCTTTGCTTCTGCTTATAGGTGGAAGAAAAAAGATTATCGCGGATAATTCCCGTTTGGAAAGGAAATAATAGTAATCAAATACCACAAACGGAGACAAAAATGCGGAAATTATCCAATTCTTATTCCGAAAACGTAATGCAGATGGACCGTCTGCTTCGGGTCGACGAAAATTTTGATATGCTGAAAAAGCGCGTTCGCGTGGGCAAGGACGAGCTAACCTTTTATTATCTTGACGGATTCGTTAAGGACGCCGTGATGCAGAAGCTGATGCTCTCGCTCTCGGGTCAGGACGGCATCTGCCCCGAAAAAAGCGCGGGCGAGGCGGCTGTCTACGAATTTATGCGCTCCTACGTCGTCTACGTCGAGACCGAGGTAACAGAATCGCTCGACGCAATGGTAACTGCGGTCATGTCGGGCGGAACTCTGATGCTCGGAAGCCGCTTCGGAAGCTTCGCGATCCTCGTTGACTCGCGTTCATATCCCGCCCGCGAGACCACAGAGCCGCAAAACGATCGCGTTATGCGAGGTCCGCGCGACGGCTTTGTTGAAACTCTGATCTCAAACACCGCGCTCATCCGCCGCCGCATACGCGACACGAGCCTTACTATGCAGTATATTTCGGTCGGAAAGGAATCGAAGACCGACGTCGTCCTCTGCTATATGGCTGACCGCGCGGACAAGGATTACGTAAAAAGCCTCGAGGAAAAGCTGCGCGATCTGAACGTCGGAACGCTGACGATGGGGCATCAGTCACTTGCCGAATCGCTGATCAAAACGCGGTGGTACAACCCATTCCCAAAGATCCGCATCACCGAACGCCCCGACGTTGCCGCCGCGCAGATCTACGAGGGTAGCGTCATAATTCTGATCGATACCTCGCCGCAGGCAATGATCCTCCCCACCTCGATCTTCGATTTTCTGCAGGAGACGAACGACTTTTATTTTCCTCCGCTGACGGGCTCATACGTCCGTGCCGTTCGGCATATCATCTTCTGGCTGACCCTCTTCCTTGTTCCCGTGTGGTATCTGATGACGAAATACCCCGAAGCGGTGCCATCGTGGCTTGCCTTCGCTCTGCCGAAGGAGACGGGACTCGTTCCGATAATCGCACAGCTGCTGATCGTCGAATTCGTCGTCGACGGTCTGAAGATGGCATCAATGAACACGCCCGATATGCTCTCGAACTCTCTCTCGGTCGTTGGCGGACTTATTCTCGGCGACTTCGCCGTAAATCTCGGCTGGCTCATCCCCGAGGTAATAATCCTCACCGCCTTCGTTGCCATCGCAAACTTCTCGCAACGCTCCTATGAGCTCGGCTACGCCTTCAAATTTATGAGGATAATGCTACTGATCCTCTCGGGGCTCTTCGGCTTCTGGGGCTTTATCGTAGGCATCGCGCTCATAATCATCCTCCTCGCCACAAACAAAACTGTCAACGGAGAATGCAAATATCTTTATCCCTTGATTCCGTTCAACGGAAAAGCTCTCGCTACGGTTCTGTTCAGAGTGAGGAAAAAAGACCAAAGGTAAATGCAGAGTGCAGAATGCAGAATGCAGAGTGAATGTAGATTTTCGCTTAAGCGAAAATCTCACATCAATAATTCTGTGCGTTGCTTATGAAACTTAATGCAGTTCAAAATTGAAACAAGTAAATAAAAAAACCTCGGATATTTGAAGCTAATATCCGAGATTTTTTCTATTTTGGCATAGAATTATCCCGCTAAACAAAGGTTCATCAACACCAAAATTAAAGTATCACAATATCTGATTTTCGAGCAACGCGAGAACATCTTCCTTCACTCTGCATTCTGCACTCTGCATTCTGCATTACACATTTTGCATTATTCCTCCCCGCTCCTCTCAAATCCGTGAATGAATCCGCTCGGTTCTGCGGAACAGATGTCGCCCGCGATGATGCGGTTTTTGCGGACGATGAGGTTGGCGTAGATCTTCTCTCCCTCGTGGCCGGGGTAATCCGAGACCTCGTATGTATAGCGCGTGACGGTCTTGCCCTTATACTTGGTCAGGTCGAGTCCCTGTGCCTTCTGGAGCTCGTTGTAACCCGAGAAAACGCGGTCGAAATCGTCGGGCAGAGTCAGCTCAACGCTCTCGATCGGCTCGCCCGAGACCTTGTAGCCGAACTGCGCGAGGAAGGCGATGCGGTCCTCGTTCGTCTCGATCTTGTCGTAGCTGATCTTCGCCGCCGTGTCGCTGTAGTCCTCAGCCTCGTAGGCGGGAACGAAGATAATCAACGCCGCCAGCGCGCCCGCGGCAAGGATCAGAAGTGCAAAAAAGCGCAGAGTGCTTGCTCTGAACGAATAAATAAACATAAAAATATCCTCCCATCAAACATTCACACATTAGTTTGTATTCGCAGGGAGGATATTTTATGCATGTTCGCGCTCAAAATTATACTTGACTCGATGCGTTTTAACCGAATGCACCATTCCGAGCAGAAGGTACATCGCAAGCGTCGAGGAGCCGCCGTAGCTTATAAAAGGAAGCGTGATTCCGATGACGGGGAGCATCGCAAGGCACATTCCGACGTTCTCCGCGGTCTGCACGACGATAGCCGCCGCAACACCGATGCAGATAAACGCGCCGCTGTCCTTACGCGAGGTCCGCGCGATCATAAAAACACGTACAACGACGATCGCAAGGCAAAGGAGGACTACGATACCGCCAAACGCGCCGAATTTTTCACAGAGAGTGGAGAAAGCAAAATCATTCTCGCAGGCGAAAAGATCCTTGTAATAATCGCCGCCGTGGATGCCGTTGCCGAAAAATCCGCCGTTGGCAAGGGCATTGCGCCCCATTATCGCCTGATAGCCGTATTCCTCGGGGTCAGCCTCGGGATTGAAGCCATATATAATTCTGTTCTTCTGATATTCGGCAAGGAATTCCCAAACGTAGGGGATCGCAATGAAAAGCGCGACACCCGCGCCGAGGAAGTAGAAAAGGCTGAGTCCCGCGCAAAAGAGCATCAGCGCGACGATTCCGCAGTATACGAGCGCAACTCCGAGGTCGCCCGAGATCAGGATCAGACCGATTATCGCGCCCGCGTGCGCGCCGAGACCGAGAAGCGAAAGCGGATGATTGATCTTATGCTTGACAAGGTCGAGGTGCTTCGAGAAGGTGACGATAAAGGTGCCCTTGACGAATTCCGAGGGCTGGATGCTGATGGGACCGATGATGAGCCAGCTTTGGTTCGTTCCCTCGGCAACTCCGTAGATCAGAGTGATTCCGAGAAGTCCGATCTCCGCGATGAGAAAGGGGATCCAGAGCTTGTTTACGACCTCCTGATAGTCGACAGTCGAGAGGAAGACCATAACGCAAACGCCCGCAAATGTCGCCGCCGCCTGCATCTTCAAGAGTCCCAGCCCCTCCTTATCCGCGATCGAATACATCAGAAGAAGACTCATTATCGACAAAACGGAGGTGCAGATAAGCAGACAGATATCAAATTGCTTGAGCCTGTCCTTGATTCCCGTGCCCGTAGACAAGGATTTCATATCTTCACCTCCGTTTACATTTATATGTTTTCTCTCCCTCAGTCAGGCTACGCCTGCCAGCTCCCTCCTCAGAGGGAGCCAAAATTATATGTGCAAACATAGCTTTTCTATATGCGATTGATTCTTGAAATCCATATATACTATGTCAGCACAAACTCCTTGCCTCCCTCTGAGGAGGGAGGGGGACCGCAGCTTGACTGCGGTGGAGGGAGAGATTAAAATTATTTATCTACGATCACTCTTCTACGCCATCCTGCAGGTATTCTGCAATATCAGACTTTGTAAGTCCGAGGTAATCGCAGACCTGATCGCCTACGCGGACGAGCTCGAGGCTCTTTACCGAATGCGAGTCGGTACCGAAGGTGAACTGACAGCCCGCCTTCTTTGCATTTGCGAAAACTCGCATAAGCTGATTCTGCTCGAGGTCCATGCCGTGCTCGGTTACAGCCGCGCAGTTGATCTCACAGTATGCGCCGATAGCCTTTGCGCGGCAGAAGCAGTCGTAAAGCACCTCGTCGGGGATCTGAATGAGGAAGGAATTCTTGATCTCATTCGGGATTCCGCAGAATGCGAAGGGATGCGCGATAGAGGTGGGAACGGTTGCGCAGATCTTGATAAAGGTCTCGTTTGCGCAGAGATCGTTGAAGCTCTTGACAGCCGCATCGGTCATATACTTGCCGAGGTCGGTCTTCTGCTCCACGTACTTCTTGAGGTGTGCCTCGCTGAGTGCATTTGCCATAACCTTTACGGTATCCTCTGCAAGGTATGGCAGAGCCGCCGCGACGTCAGCCGCGATCTTAGCACGCATCTCCTGAATCTCGGGAAGATCCCAAAGGACCTGGTTTCTCATATGCTGATGCGAATGAGGAATGAGCATGTAATCGAAGCGCTTTGCGCCCTCGACCGACATTCCGAGTCTGTCGTGGCAATGGAAATACTCGCTCTCCGCACCGAAAAGACACTTGAGAGACGCGGGAGCCTTTGCGAGAGAAGCCTTTGCTTCCTCAGCCTTTCTGATGGTCTGCTTGCTGTACCAATAGGACGCGCCCTTTACGCCCTCGTCCCAAATGTGGTTGGAAAGACCGAAGATCTTGTTGCCAAGCTCGACTTCCTTAGCGACAAAAGCATCGGTCGAAGCAGTCGGGTCGTTGCAGCAGGCAGAGAAAGTGTTGTGATTGTGTACGTCGTGGAGGATTTTCATTTTACATTACCTTCCTTAATTAAAACTTCGCCATAGGCGAACATTAACTCGCGCATCGCGCGATCTTAACTCGGCGCAGCCGATCTTAACTCCGCTGAAAGCGGACCTTAACTTCAAATTGCGGCGGCAAAGCCGCCGCAATTTGAATAATTAATACTGACGTCCCCAGACGACCATATGCTTCGCGGGCTTGCCGCAGCATACGCAAACGTCGGAGATATGCTCCTCTTCAAAGGGGATGCAACGGGACTTAACTCCGCCGGTCTCTTCCTTGATCTTGTCCTCGCATTCGGAGCATCCGCACCACATAGCGCGGATGAAGCCCGACTTATTCTCTGCGATGTCAAGGAATTCCTCCCAGGTTGCCGCGTTGGAGGTGCGGTTCTTGAGGTTTTCGAGAGCGCGGTTGTAAAGCTCGTCGTGAACGCTCTTGAGTCCTGCCTCAACCGACTCCTCAATTCCGTCGAGGGAAACGAAGGTCTTTGCACGGCTTACTCTCGAAACGAGAACGCAGGAGTTGTTTTCGATGTCGCGCGGACCGATCTCGATACGGAGCGGAACGCCCTTCATCTCGTACTGAGAATACTTCCAACCCGTGGAGTTGTCGCTGTCGTCTACCTTTACGCGGAATTTCGCGGAAAGCTTGTCGCGGAGAGCGTAAGCGGCATCGAGAACGCCTTCCTTATGCTGTGCAACGGGAATGATAACGACCTGAGTGGGCGCGATAGCGGGAGGAAGAATGAGTCCGTTGTCGTCACCGTGGGTCATAATGATCGCACCGATCATACGGGTCGAAACACCCCAAGAGGTCTGGTGCGGATACTTGATCTGATTGTCGCGCGCGGTATACTTGATATCGAAAGCCTTTGCAAAGCCGTCGCCGAAGTAGTGAGTGGTTCCGCCCTGAAGAGCAACACCGTTGTGCATCATGGGCTCTACGGTGTAGGTCTCAACCGCACCCGCAAACTTCTCCTTCTCGGTCTTCTGTCCCTTGACTACGGGGATAGCAAGCGACTTCTCATAGAAATCGGCGTAAACGTCGAGCATACGGATGGTCTCCTCGCGTGCCTCTTCTTCGGTCTCGTGCATGGTGTGACCCTCCTGCCAAAGGAACTCGGAGGTACGGAGGAAGGGACGGGTGGTCTTCTCCCAACGAACTACGTTACACCACTGGTTATAGAGCTTGGGCAGATCGCGGTAGGACTGAATGATATTCTTGTAGTGCTCGCAGAAAAGTGTCTCGGAGGTGGGACGGACGATGAGTCTCTCGGAGAGCTTGTTCTGTCCGCCGATGGTTACGATCGCGCACTCGGGAGCAAAGCCCGCAACGTGATCTGCTTCCTTCTGCAGGAGCGACTCGGGGATGAACATAGGCATATATACGTTCTCGTGACCGAGCTTCTTGAACTCGGCGTCAAGGATGCGCTGGATATTTTCCCAGATAGCGTATCCGTAGGGGCGGATGATCATACATCCCTTAACGCCCGAATAGTCAACCAGCTCCGCCTTCTTGACGACGTCGGTATACCACTGGGCAAAATCTGTTTCCATTGATGTGATAGCATCAACCATCTTCTTGTTGTCAGCCATTTTAAAATTCCTTTCGCTGATGTGATTAACATAAATATACATAGTATATTATAAAACAAAATTAACGATATGTCAAGACAAAGATTGATTTTTGAGGAGATTTCGATGTTTTTTTATCATTATTCCTCTCTCCCTCCACCGCAAGCGGTCCCCCTCCCTCCTCAGAGGGAGGCAGAATTGCGAGTGCTAACATAGCTTTTCTAAGCATAGCAGCTTGTTTACTTCAAACTGAGAGCGTAAAGCGTACATTATATGTCAGATAAATTGATATCTCTATATCCGTTGTTCGCACTAACCCCTTGCCTCCCTCTGAGGAGGGAGGGGGACCACGGAGTGGTGGAGGGAGAGAGGTTAGAGTGACAAGAATAATACGAACTAGTTTTTTGGCGACAAATATTCGCCATCGGTTCGTCAAACACCTTGGTAGTATTAATATACAATCTTCGGCGTTTTCCTGCCGCTGACAAATATTTGTCAGCCAAAAAATCTCCGACCCGCAAGCCTTAATTTTTAGATGATTTTGGGTGCGGAGAACGACGCAAGGTATCAGCCGTACGAGAGTCGAACAAAATTGGTTTTGTCGGGCAGATTTTACCGATAACTGCAGTTCTTTCCTTGATAATATTAATATATGATCGTCGGAAAGAACCTTGTTCTCGAAAAAATCTGCTCCGTCAAAACTGCTTCGCACCTCACGGCGAATTAATTTTTGATGGATTTTGGTGGGATTTTGCGAAGCAAGGTACTAACCTTGCGAGTGAAAGCACGCCGAAAGACACAAAAAGTAATCGCCGTGAGGCAATTAGGTTCGACTCCCGTACGGCTTGCTAGGACGACAAGCCCAAAAGCATCAAAAAGTAAGGCTTACGGGCTAGTTCGGATTATTCTTGTCACTCTACATAAATAAATTCCAACCTTGACAATAATTCTGTTGTATGCTATAATTACATCAAACCGCAAAAAGGAGGCACGCCATGGCAAGGATCGGCATACTGAATATCCAATTTGATTACGTAACCTCGCGCGAAGCCTCCGAGCGCATATTTTCGGAATGCAGAAACAAAAAGGAACGTCCCCTCACCGTCGTGACCCCGAATCCGATAATGGTCATGAATGCGCAGAACAATGAAAAGCTCTTCACCGCTCTGCAAAATGCCGATCTTTCACTCGCCGACGGCAACGGGATCATATCGGCGGCGAAACGGATGAGCACGCCACTCCCCGAACGTGTCACGGGCATCGACACGGGCTACGCCGTCCTCGAAAAGCTTGCCGAAATTGGCGGCAGCGTCTACCTTCTCGGCGCAAAGCCGGGTGTTGCCGAAAAAGCGGCTGAAAAATTGACCGAAAAGCTTCCGGATCTTCGCATAGTCGGTACGCATCACGGTTATTTTGAGGATGATGTGGAAATCGTTTCCGATATTATAGATAAATCCCCCGATCTGCTCGTCGTTTGCCTCGGAAGTCCTCGGCAAGAGATATGGGTCAACGAAAGCAAGCAAAAGCTTACGGGCGTCGGCGCGGTGATCTGTCTCGGCGGTGCGCTCGACGTATGGTCGGGAAACATCCGGCGTGCACCCAAATTCTTCATAAAAATCCGTCTCGAATGGCTCTGGCGAATGATCTGCGAGCCGAAAAGGTTCTCATCTCTACCCAAAATGGTCAAATTCCGAATTCTCACTCGAAAAAGTCGACAAAAAGGCGACAATATTAAGTGAAAATATTGGAAATTGTTATGAAATTGATAATTTTTGTTCAAGCCTCTTGTAAAAACGGTTAAAATAGAGTATAATATATAAGGCAAAAATCGGGTGCTCAGCCCGATATAACAAAGAAAAAATAAAAAACATATAAAACGGAGGAATTCCAAAAATGTCAGTAAAAGTCGCAATTAACGGTTTTGGCCGCATCGGTCGTCTCGCATTCAGACAGATGTTCGGCGCAGAGGGTTACGAAGTCGTAGCTATCAACGACCTCACCAGCCCCGCAATGCTCGCTCACCTTCTCAAGTATGACACCGCTCAGGGCGCATACTGTGGCAGAATCGGCGAGAACAAGCACACCGTTGAATCCACCGAAAACTCCATCATCGTTGACGGTAAGGAGATCACCATCTACGCAGAGAAGAACGCAGCTGACTGTCCTTGGGGCAAGCTCGGCGTTGACGTTGTTCTCGAGTGCACCGGCTTCTACACCTCTAAGGAGAAGTCCATGGCTCACATTCAGGCAGGCGCAAAGAAGGTTGTTATCTCTGCTCCCGCAGGCAACGATCTTCCCACTATCGTTTACAACGTAAACCACAAGGGCCTCACCGCTGAGGATACCATCATCTCCGCAGCTTCCTGCACCACCAACTGCCTCGCTCCTATGGCTCAGGCTCTTAACAACTACGCAGCTATCCAGAGCGGTATCATGACCACCGTTCACGCTTACACCGGCGACCAGATGATCCTCGACGGTCCCCAGAGAAAGGGTGACCTCCGCCGTGCACGTGCAGGCGCACAGAACATCGTTCCCAACTCCACCGGCGCTGCAAAGGCAATCGGTCTCGTTATCCCCGAGCTCAACGGCAAGCTCATCGGTTCCGCTCAGCGTGTTCCCACCTGCACCGGTTCCACCACCATCCTTGTTGCTGTCGTTAAGGGACAGAACATCACCAAGGAAGGCATCAACGCTGCTATGAAGGCTGCTGCTACCGAGTCCTTCGGTTACACCGAGGAAGAGCTCGTTTCCTCCGACGTTATCGGTATGCGTTACGGTTCTCTCTTCGATGCTACCCAGACCATGGTTGCAAAGATCGACGAAGAGACCTACCAGGTACAGGTTGTTTCTTGGTACGACAACGAGAACTCCTACACCAGCCAGATGGTTCGCACCATCAAGTACTTCGCAGAGCTCAACTAATTTTAGTTAACTCGCAAGTAATTATACACCGCTCGGATTTTCGAGCGGTGTTTTTTTATTTAATTATTGACATAAGTATAAATTATATGGTATAATAAATTTAATACCATTTGTTTATGAGGTACACCATGACACACATCAGAAAAAAGCTTATCTCGATCACCGCGCTCATTCTCGTACTCATCACTCTGACCTCCTGCGGAGGCGGAGGACTGGTCATTCCCGGTCTTTCTACCGATGACTCGCTTTCCGTTGTCGGAACCGACGGTGTTCCCGGCTCGGATGCGCCGCAGACACAGCCGCCATCCTCGATAATCCCCGAAGGACTCCTCGTTGCAGGCCCCGATATCACGTCGACCTGCGCCGTCGTCTATCCCTCGGGCGCGACCACTCTCAAGTCCGCCGCCGAGGAATTCGTGGCTTATTTCACCGAATTTGTCGCTCCCAACACCTTCAACTCCCGCGCAAACACCGAAGATGCGATCGAGGAATACAAGATCGTCATAGCGATCGACGGCTCTATCTCGGGCTACTCGGTAAAGCTCGAGGGCAAGACGATCAACGTCAAGGGCAAGAACACCGCAAACACCCTCGAGGCTCTCTCCTATCTCAAGCTGACAGCCCTCAACGGCAGATACTTCGCCATCCCCGAGGATCTTGATTTCTCGTCGGGTGACGGACCCGTTGTCCTCACGCAGTACCCCGAAAAGTACTACTATTACGAGGAT
Source organism: Eubacteriales bacterium (assembly GCA_045632925.1). Lineage (GTDB taxonomy): Bacteria > Bacillota > Clostridia > Oscillospirales > CAG-272 > CAG-390. Next base: position 21,129 of record JAZQXP010000036.1, read on the forward strand.
ATCTACACCCCGAAGCTTGAATACACATTTGACGCCGCAAAGGTTGACGTTGCATCCTCCCGCCTCGTTGTTGCGGGTGTTGACGTCACCAAAAAGGCAAAGTGGGACGGCGGAAAGGTCACTCTGAGTGACGTCACCGTAAACGCCGGCGACCACACCGTTCTCCTCGCTCTCGCGGGCAGAGACGGAAGCGTTGAGGTCCTTGAGACCACCTTCTCCTGCGGCGACGCAGCCGAGATGAACCTCTACGCGGGCGAGCTTCACGGTCACACCCTCGACTCCGACGGTCAGGGTACGATCACCGAGGCTTACACCTACGCGCGTGACGTTGCGGGTCTCGACTTCTTCTCTATCACCGACCACTCGAACTACTTCAAGGGCGACACCTATCAGGTTGGTCACGTCAACAACGCCGAAAGCTTCAACGAGCCCGGCAAGTTCGTCGCTCTCTTCGGCTTCGAGCAGACCTACTCCGCCGCAACCTACTACGGTCACCTCAACACCATCAACTACGGCAATTTCACAACAAGATCCGTCCTTCTTGAAAAGTATTACTCCTCTATGGCAGAGGGCGAGAAGGCTATCGTAATGTTCAACCACCCCGGATATAAGTGGGGTAACTTCTGCGAATACGAATTCTGGTCCGAGGAGTTTGACCGAGTCGTTAACCTCTCCGAGATCAAGGGCAAGTCCTACGATATCGAATACGCCCTCTCTCTTACCAAGGGCTGGCACCTCTCTCCCCTCTACAACGAGGACAACCACAAGAAGAACTGGGGTAACGTAAGCGAATACTGCGGCTACGCCCTCGCTCCCTCGCTCACAAGAGAAAATATCGTCGAGGCTTTCCAGAAGAACCGTACGTATACGACCACCGATAAGACTCTCAAGGTCTACTACAAGATCAACGACGAATGGATGGGCGCACGCCTCAATAATCCCGACAAGCTCAAGGTCAGCATCAACCTCTCCACCGATAAATCGATCGGTCTCGGAAACGTCTACCTCATCGGCGAAGACAATATCATTGTCGCAAAGCAGAATCTCGGAACCGCAAAGAAATATACCTGGGAGTTCGAGATCGACCCCAAGTACGATTACTACTACGTCAAGGTTGACAACGACACCACCTGGTGTGTAACCGCTCCCATCTGGGTTGAGAACCGCGACGAGCTTTCGGTCACCTCGATCGAGCAGGAGCTTGTTACAAACTCCGTAAACGCAAATGAGCAGCGAATCCTCGTAACCGTAAAGAACTCTGCTGCTACCGATATGACAAACGCAAAGGTCGAATACTTTATCGCTCCCACCTCGGGCTTTGACAGCACCGCAAAGACTCCCAGCGCCACCGTTGAGATTGGCACGATCCGCGCGGGCGAAAGCAAGACGGTCTACGCAGACGTTCATTACGATATGAACAACAACCGAATCTACGCGATAGCTTCGGGAGAAGCAAACGGCAAGAAGTACGGTGCCGTAAGGTATTGCGAAATCTCGAATCTCTACTTCACCGAGGTCGTATCGCTCTGTCAGCAGGGCGGATCTACCGCATACGAGTACATCGAGATCTACAACAACAGCACACGCACCGTCAACCTCTTCAATTACTCCATCCGTTACTACGCAAAGCCCGGAGCAAACTCAGATCTGCTCAAGGAAAACACCTGGAAGCTGACGGGTACTATCGCTCCCAACTCCACACTCGTTCTCTGGTTCGTTCCCTCGGATAACAAGCTCAGCATCGCAGATTTCAACAGACGCTACGGTACCTCGCTCGTCGGCGGTAAGGATATCATCATGATCGTCGGCAATACCCTTCCCCAAAACAATCCCATACAGCTGGAGATACTGAACGGAACCAAGGTAATCTCGCGTTGCTGGTTCAACTGGGAGGGCGCCAAGGACGTATTCCCCGACAAGGCTGTCATCTTCAACTACCCGACAAATTACACCTGCACGCAGGTCGTCAAGAAGGCACGTATCACTCCTACTCCCGGAACACTCGCAGAGGGTCAGATGCCGGGAACGGTGACTAAGTAAGTGCAAAGTGCAAAGTGCAGAGTGCAGAGTGCAGAGTGCAGAGTTAAGGAAAATTTCCGAGCGAGCTCGGAAATCAGAAGTTAATTAATTATGTTTTGATTTGACAGACTATTGTTTTGCGATAAACAATAATTTGGTAAATAAAAAGATACTCGGAAATCTTTGAAGTAATCTTCATTGATTTCCGAGTTTTTTCTTTAGCTATTAAATGTTTAAGCTATGCGAAGTGTTATCAATACAGAATTAAATTATCCCGCAAATATTTTTTGAGCTTGCGAGAAAAATTTCCTTAACTCTGCACTCTGCACTCTGCATTCTGCACTCTTATCGGTCTCTCTTCTTGATAACGAGAGCAGTACCGATAATGGCAAAGATTGCGATTCCCGCGATCATTCCGCCGCAGCCCTTCTTCTCTTCGGTGGGCTCGGTGGTGCCATCGGAGGGAGCATCGGTTGCTTCGGGAGCATCTGTAGCCTCGGGAGCATCGGTAGTCTCTACGGGCTCCTCTACCTTGAGGAACTGCTCAGCATCTGCGGAGTTTGTGAGGGTTGCGCCCTTAAACTTCGCGTAAGCCTCTGCGATCCACTTGTCGAACTTGGGAGCGACCATATACATACCGTTTGCGTTCAGGTGGCTGACGTCACTTGCGGTCTGGCAGTATTCCTTACGGAAGCTTGCGTCTGCCATATCAACGCCGGTGTACTCTGCGTCTGCGGCGTACATGCAAACTACGTGAGGATCGTTGTAGGACTCGGCAAGCTCCTTCATAGCGTCTGCGTAGTCATTGTTGGTTCCGAGATAGCCCGACTCGGTAGCGTAGCTCCAAGGAGTTACGAGGATGATGAAGGCATCGGGATTCTTAGCCTGAATGCCCTTGATAATAACGTTGAGCGCGCCCTTGAAGGACTTTCCGTCGGAGCTGTCGTTCTTTCCAAAGGGTACGTTGTAGTGACGGTCGTTACGTCCGCCCTCGATGATGTAGATGTCACCGTCCATGGGCATCTGATCATATCTTGTGAACATAGGAGGCTGGTTACCGGACTGTCCGCGTGCGGTTGCAACGGTGTTGCCGCCGATACCGTAGTTATGGAAGGTCATGCCGTACTTGTAGCCAAGGAGGTTGACCCAAGTCTGATGCTGACCGAGCTGAGAGCCGCCGAAGTAGCTGTCGCCGATCGCGTACATCTTAACGCCCTCGAGAACGTCATAGTAGTCCTCGGTCTCGCCTACGAGCCAGAGTGCTGCCTCTTCTGCGGATGCAAAGGAGGAGAAAGCCTTGAGCTTAGCGTATTCGGTGGTGGGGACGTTATTGGAGGTTACGACCATAGCGTTCGCGAATCTGATAACCTCAAATTCCTTAACGTGCTTTGCGAGCTTGTCGCCGCCGACGAGGAGAAGGTCGGAAACCTTAACGGGATAGTTCTTGACGATCTCGTCGAGGAGACGGAGGGACTTATCAAGGTCGCCGGAGAAGCTTGCAACGATGCCGTTGTAATTCTTGCCGACAAGTGCGTTTGCGATAGCGGAATCATCGGAGTTATCGAATACGAGAGTGTACTGCTTATCAGCAGAGTAGCCCTCGGGGAGATAGATCTTGTAGCTTACCTTGTCGCCGCTCTGATCGGTATAGGACGCGTCGGTGAGTGCGCCCGTAGCGGTTACGGTAGAGAAATCGGTGGGCTCAACGAGGTATACGGGAGGAATAAGCTCTTCCTCGGTGGAGTAAACGGGAGCGTAACGCATGCAGATGCGGAGATTCTCGTTGTCCTCTGTGGTGGTGTAAGCGTAGAGACGGTACTTTTCGGTCATAAGAACGTTGTAAACGTCACAGCCGTTGAGGTATTCCTTCGACTTATCGAATACCCAATTCGAGCCTTCCTTCTTCCAATGAGAGATGGTCATAACGCTTGTGGAAGCATACTTGCTAGCGTCGTAGTCCTCGAAGGTCTGGTCGAAGAAGTAAACGGTGGTTCCTGCCTTCGGAACGGTGAAGACGTCGGAGTAATCGTAAACGGCGTTGCCGTCCGAGATCAGAAAAGCCTTGCTGTCATGGTACTGAGAACCTACGTAGCCGTCGTGCCACTCAATGCCCTTGACCTCGGAGGTTGCGATGAGGGGTGCGCCCGTTACGAGGCTGAGAAGCTCGGGATCGGGCCACTTGGTCTTGAGCTCTACGTTTCCCGAAGCGGTGCCCGCTTCATTGGTCTGCTCCCACTTAACGGTTACGGGAGCGGCAACTGCGATATCGGTGTAGCCCTTGTCAGCCTTAACGCAGAGACGGATGACCTCGTTATCGTACTCGGTAACGTAGGTGTAGGTGGTGCCGTTTTTAACGATGGTGTTGCCTGCATCAAAGCCTACGTCGTAAACGTATCTGCCGCCCTCGAGCTTATAGCGTGTGAAGGCGTTGAACGCGGTATTGTAAGAGGAAGAGGAATACGTGATCTTCGTGCCCGCCTTGGGAACCTGGATAAGTCCCGAGAAAGCGTAAGCCGCGGATGCGTGACGGACTTCCTTAGCCGAGCCGTTGGTGTTGGAAGCGGAGGAAGCGTAACCGCAGAACCACTGGAGGTTGCCGATGGTACCGTTCGAATCGAAGGTAGCGGTGAAGTTACGCGCGTTGAGCTGAGCGAGAGTGGAGGGCTCTGTCGTCGGCTCCATATAAACGGTGGGGGTGCTTCCGTCGCCGTCAGCGGCATAGGAGAAGCGGATGGACTGGTTGTCCTTGTCGGTGATGAACTCATATCTGATACCGCCCGAGACAACGGTCTGACCGATGCTCTTGCCGTAAGCGAAGGTACCGTCAACGTTGGCAGCCGCCTTGTCGATGACCCATTCGCCGTTCTGCTCTACCCATACGGATACAGCAAGAAGGGTGTGGCCGATACCCGCCTTGGTGGGAGCGGTGTAATAGACCTTGGTGCCCGCCTTTGCGACAGTGATGATATCGGAAGTGCGGTAGGAATCGTGCGAGATGAACTTGTACTTATTGGAGTTGGTGGGACCTCCGACAGCACCGTTCGACCACTTGGTTTCAACAACGGTCGCCTCGGCGAAAACCGAGAGAGCACTCGCGGGGATCAGGCAGATTACGAAAGTAAGTGCCAGAATAAAGCTGAGAATGCGTTTAGTCATTTCTTGTGACCTTGCCTTTCTTAATTGATACTATAATGATACTATATTTTGGAAGGAAAGTCAAGCTTTTTATAAAAAATCCGCCCTACAATAGGGCGGATTCGTATCTGTTTTCAGTTCAGCACAATCTGCCGCATCTTTCTGATCACTGTCCACTAACCACCGATCGCTGCGGCGAAGCCGCTTATTCCGGCTTCTTTCTGAGCAGATATTCATCAAGCTTCTGCTTCATATTGTCGGGGATCTTGCGTGCGACGGGGCACATTACGGCGTTTGCCATACGCGAGACGAATTTGGTGATGAATTCGCTGTCCGCCTCGATCTGATCTGCAGAAAGGAGTGCCTTTGTGTCGTAGCTGTTGTGGATGGTACCCGTGTTATGGGGCGAGAAGCGCGCAAAGGATACAGAGGGGATGCCCTTATCCGAGAAGGGCGTCGAATCGCTCGAGTAAACGCCCTGATAAACGTAGGTCGGGAAGCCGCACTCGAGTCCCATATAGGTGATATAATTAACAAGCTCCTTCTCCGCTGTACAGCAGGAGGCAAACTTGCCCATTATGCAACCGATCATATCGAGATTGACGCAGAGCACGCAATCATCAAGCTCCTCGCCGTGTGTCTCGCAATACGCCTTCGAGCCGAGAAGACCTCTCTCCTCGCTTCCGCAGAAGACGAAGCGCAGACTGTAGGAATGCGGATTCTTCGAGAAATACTCGATCATATGGAGAAGTCCGAGGCATCCCGACATATTGTCGAACGCACCCGTGGAAAGCGAGGTGGAGTCGTAATGTGCGGTAAGTACTATGTATTCCTTGCGATCGCCCTTGAGCTCGAGGACCACGTTCTGCGAGTTGCCCTCGTATTCGTCCTGCTCGACCTCGATGCGGATATCCTTAACACCGTCCTCGACCATCTTCACGGCGTCCTTGGCATTGATATTGACGCCGAGGAGCTTCTCGCCATTGCTGATATAAGAACGGAGCTCGCGCTGGTCGATGTCGTGATCGGCATAGTTGATATTTCCGTCAAAGGTGATGAAGGCGATCGCGCCGTTATCGATAAGATCGCGGTATCTCCAGTAGCCGAGATAGGTATCGATCATAACGATCTTGCCGCGGCACTGAGAAAGCGAATATTTATCTGCCGCGCGGAGATAGTAAAGCTCGCCCTCGGCTATTCCCGAGCCGCAGCACATATAAGCCTTGCACTCGATCTCATTTCCGTCGGCATAAAGCTTTGCGCGCTTGATGTCTCCGAGAGCAACGGGAAATTCCTCGATATATGCGCCACTCGTAAACTGATTGCAAACGCTGACGAGATACTCCGCAGCCTTTCTTTCTTCTTCTCTTCCTCCCATACGGACGTATGCGGTGTCGGCTAGAATCTTATTTATAAGTTCGTGTTTCATAATTTATCTTCCTTTCGGTTTATTTAATCGTTGACATTATTGAAGTTGAGCAGATCTCATATGTGTAATTACCCACCTTTGCACTGTACGAGAATGCAAAAGTGCCGCTGCCCGTGATCCTGCCGCCCTTGAAGCTGACATCGCCCGCGAAGACGATCAGTTTCGCCTCACCCGTAACAAGCTTTTCGCTTCCGTCGTAATTGACTCGGTAGACCTTGACCTCACCGCCCGCGCTTATTTCGGCACGGAGATATCTCGCGTAGGAATCAACACAGTGCGGAGTGTTCGTCGTAAACTCGGGATATCCGAGCGCGAAATCAGAATCGGTAGCTGCCTCCGTAGTGGTAGTCCAGGGTGAATATTTGATTCCTCTGTGGCGGAGAGCCTTGTTGAGATCGTAGATGCAATCCTTCCATACCGTGAAATACGAGCTGTTGAGACCCGTAACCTCCTCGCAGGCGTATGCGAGAGTCGCGCGGAGATCGTTTACGTCCTGAATGTAGGAGCGGTTCATCTGTACGGCAACGCCGTAGGTCTGAAACGCGTATCTTATTATGTTGTGGTTGGTACAAATGATGAGTATGCGATCGAGCATTCCCGCCGCCTTAGTCACCTCATAGACCTTGTCGATAACGGCGTTGCGCTTGTCCTTGATCTCAACGGTAAAGACCACGTCGGTATAATTCTTCGAGAAGTAATCAACGACCTCTTCATAGAAAGCAAATTCATCATCAGCTGTCGCATCCGATTCGGTGTTTTTGAGTGCTTTCAATTCTGCGCGAGTGCAATCCGTGACAGTCAGCTTTTTATCCCACTTTGAGGTTGTAGCATCGTGGTTGATGGCAAGATACCCATCCTTGGTCAGATAAACGTCAAGCTCTATGACATCCGCACCCGATTTTGCCGCAGAAATGAAGGACGGCAGAGTGTTTTCGGGGCAATGCTGCATATCTCCTCTGTGAGCCACGATCATTGTCGGGAAGCAGAGGGTCTTGTTTTTGAATGTCTCAAGGTAGCCGACAGCTTCTTTCGCATCGGGACAGACTATACCCATCGCGCCTTTAAAAACAGCATCGTGTACCGCGGGGATACCCGCATCGGTCTTAAGGAATACGGAAAGGCTGTATGCGCGCAAAGCAAGCACGTCGGCTGAGGTGAGCGCGGCGGAATCAAGAATAACTCCCTTCGACTGCGCCGCAGAGACCGCAAGCTTGAGCTCCTTGAGGTTGAGTGCCGTCTTTCCCGTGCAGTCAAGCAGAGGACGAGCCGAGCGGGTCGAAGAGCGCAGACTCTTGAGGATCTCACCATCCTTTGAGATAACAAAGCAGTCGCCGATATTGTGATAATTGATGAAATCGGTCAAAAGGCTTGCAGTAGCGGCATCATTCACCGCAAAGGCAGGAATTATCTTTGCTCCGAGAGCTGCAACCGCATCCTTGAGTGGTGCAAGCTCTTCATTCTTTTCGGAATAAGCATAGAGGACACCGTCCTTGGCTCTCACGTTGAATATCATAGTCGCGGGGCGAATTCCGTCAAGAGAGAGCGAGCTGAAATTCTCTTTTGTCGCGTAGGTAACAACTGTAGGTGAATTGACCATAGCCGTTTTCGGCTCGTAAACCGAAGCGTAGCTTTGCACGACCGTGGAAAAGAGCTTGTCACCCAAAATCTCCTTTTGATCAACGTACGCTACCTCGTAGTCGTACTCCGCGCCCGTAAATTTTGCGAGCATCTGTTCATACGCGGTCTTGACCTGCATATCGTTCATCGCCGCGGAATATAGCTTGTAATCCGCAATACGTGTGTTTGTAGCATATGTCGAGGTGGCACAATCCGCGGTTGTATCTCCGCCAAGGATTATGGTTGTCCACGCATTTCCCGTAGCAAGACCGAAGATACCCTCTGCGGGGAGCTCTGCTTCAAATTCGCCGTTGACGTACAGAGTAGCTGTCTTCTTGCTCGGATCGTAAACTCCCATCAGGTGTGTCATTTCCTTGCGGTTGGGCGCAGTCTTCTCCGCGGGAGTGCTGTACGCGCCGCCGGTATAAACGCCGAAGGAGTACTTCCCCTTATAGATGGTGAAGCTGTAACCACCGCTTTGACAGGACATCGAAACGCCCTGCTCACCCGAAGAGGAGCTGAAAGCGTTGCTGTTCATAACGAGAGTCTCAAGCGTAAAACCGCCCTCAAGAAGCTTGTAGAGATCGTTCTTTGATTTAATCGAATTGTAGGTAAGTCTGCCGACCCCGCCCTTTTCCTTAACGTAAAGATGCGGAGCCTCGTATTCTTTACCGCCAATGACGATATTTTCATTGACCACGCTTCCCTTGCTTGCATCCTCAACGGAGCAATCAACGTGTCCCTTGGCATCCGTAATACCGCCGTCTGCAGTAAATTCGATATCGATATAGGGATCGATCAGATATATTTTTTCAACCTCGGGCTCGGGCGCTGCGGTCGTTTCGGGCTCCAATGTGGTTTCGATGACTTCCGTCATCTGCGTAGTATCGGAAGCTTGTGTTGAAATTTCCGGTGGATCTGTGTTTCCCGTGCAGGACGGAAGAAGCATAGAAAAAAGCAATATAAAGGCTATAACAGAGATATATTTTTTCATAATGACTCCTTTAAGACAAAAGCTCCCCGAAGGTTACGGGAAGCTTTTGTTCATTTGCCGTAAACCTCGGGGTTTTCGTTGAAGTACGTGGCAAATCTGATGGTATAACCTCCCGTTTCGAGCGGCTCGGAAACCTCTTCGAGGGTCCAGCCGTCAAGGTTATCGAAATTGGGAATGAATGTGTCAACGCCCTCGGTTTCGGCGTCGATAAGGGTAATATACGCGCGGCGGCAGTATTTTGCAAGATCGGTATAAAGGCGTCCGCCTCCGATGAGCATAACGTCATTCTCGGGGTATTTTGCGATCTCGGAGAAAAGCTCCGCGTAATCGTGAACGGACACGGTGCCCTCGGGCGCGTAGTCACGGTTCGAGGAAAGAACAACGTTCACTCTCTTCGGCAAAGGCTTGCCGCCGGGGAAGGACTCAAGTGTCTTTCTACCCATAACAACGGTCTTGCCCTGCGTCATACGGCGGAAGTATTTCATATCCTCGGGGATCGAGTAGACAAGGTCTCCGCCCTTGCCGATCGCCCAATTCTTGTCTGCGGCTACGATAAGATTCATTTTTGCTCCTTAAACCGCAACGGGGATCTTGAATCCCGTAGGATTTGCCTGATAATTTTCAAAAATCACGTCCTCGACCTTGAAATCGTAGAAATTCGTGATCTCGGGATTGAGGCTGAATTTGGGTGCATCAAACTGCTCGCGCTCAAGCATCTCCTTTACGAGAGGGATGTGGCGGTCGTAGATATGAGCGTCCGCGATAACGTGGACGAACTCACCGGGGATGAGTCCCGAAACCTGCGCGAACATACAAAGCAGAGTCGCGTACTGAACAACGTTCCAGTTGTTCGCGGTCAGCATATCCTGCGAACGCTGATTGAGAATGCCGTTGAGGTACCTGCCGGTGACGTTAAAAGTCATCGAGTAAGCACAAGGGTAAAGATTCATTTCATTGAGATCGGCGTGATTGTAAATATTGGTCATAATTCTGCGAGACGCAGGATTGTGCTTGAGATCGTAAAGCACGCGGTCCACCTGGTCGAACTCGCCCTCGCGGTACTTGTGCTTTACGCCGAGCTGATAGCCGTAAGCCTTGCCGATCGTGCCGTCCTCGCCCGCCCAAGCGTCCCAAATGTGAGAGCCAAGCTCCGAGATCTTGTTCGACTTCTTCTGCCAGATCCAAAGGATCTCGTCAATGCAGTTCTTAACACCCGTCTTGCGGAGGGTCATAATGGGAAACTCCTCGCGCAGATCATATCGGTTGGTGATGCAGAATTTCTTTACGGTGTGCGCGGGGGTGCCGTCATCCCAACGAGGACGGACGTCAAGATCGGTGTCGTAAAAGCCGTTTTCAAGAATATCGCGGCAATTTTCAATATAAACTCTGTCTGCGTAGCTCATCCTAATTCTCCTTAAATTTCGTGATCGACCACGGCGCGTGCAGAGCGGACCGTCTTTACAAAATTCGAAATGACAACGTGATCGGGGTGGACCTTGTAGTTGTGAAGTGCCTCGAGCGAATCGAATTCGGTCAGAAGCACCATATCGTAGGACATATCGGTGCCCGAAACGTCGCGCCCGATCTCCATACGGCGCAAGCCCTCGATCTTTCCGCTCTCGTAAAGAGCCATAAGACGCGCCTTTACGTCCTCAAGATTTTCATCTTTAGTCTTTCCACCCGCCTCGGGAAGGAATTTCCACATTACTATATGTCTGATCATTTTTTGACCTCCGGGATTTTTATATACGCAATAATTGTATCATATTATTTTGATTGTGTCAATATTTTTAGAAAAATATGTTCGCACTCAAAAGCTCCCCTTCCCGGTTGACGGGAAGGGGGTGGGGGATGGGTCCATATTTGCAGATTCAAAATTATAGGATATCGGCGAAATCTCTATCCGAAAACAAAATTTGAGCAGAAACGAGGTTCCCCGCCCCGGTTCACGGGTAGCGAAGCGGCGCCGCGGTATTGAATGACGGTCCGGGGGACCGTCAGACCCGCGGCGTGACCGAGCCGCAGCGAGAAGGGAGCGAGGGGGTGGGTCCCTATTGAAGGGCGCGAAATTTTGCCGCCGGAATGAAATCCGGAGCGAAATATAATAATAATGATGTAAAATCCGCCCGGCGGATTTTTTCCTTTACGTTCCGCAAGGCGGAACATATCGCGTCGGCGAAAGCCGACATATCGTGTGCCAACATATCGCGCCGAAGGCATATCGTGCGCGCTCTGCGGAGCGCGCAGAGTGAAGGAGCAAAAACCTCCGACAAGCGGAGCTTTTACTCCTTCCAAACGGTCGGCGGGACGCCGCCCGTTTGAAGCGCAAAGGGTATTTCGACCTCTGCGGAGGTCGAATTAAGGCTCCGCCTTAAGAATTCGGCACCTTTTTAAAAAAGAGGGCGGAAACTTTCAAGCTGGTGGAGTACTAAATACTAATCACCAAAAAACTCTTGACTTTTCCCCAATTTTGTAGTATCATATATTATGTATATTTATATTCAGGAGTAATACCATGGAATACCGCATTTCAAACAAGCTCGCGGCGCTCAAGCCGTCGGCTATCAGAGAAATATTCAAATCCCTCTCCGACCCTTCGATCATCGCTTTCGCGGCGGGCAACCCCGCGGCAGAGTCCTTCCCCGTTGAAGCTCTCGCCGAGATCACCGCTGACATCTTCGCAAACGAGCCCGTCAAGGCTCTGCAGTACGGTCAGACCGAGGGCTATCCCCCTCTGCGAGAGGCTGTAAATAAGCGTCTCGCCGAGAAATTCTCGATCGGATGCTCGGTAGAAAAGGGCGACAAATACAACGACACCACCCTCATCGTCAGCGGCGGCAACCAGGGAATCGAGCTTTCGTGCAAGGTCCTCTGCAACGAGGGCGACATCGTCCTCTGCGAGGATCCCTCCTTCATCGGCGCGCTCAACGCATTTCGCTCGAACGGCGCGATCACCAAGGGCATCCCGCTCCGCGACGACGGCATCGACACCGACATTCTCGAATCGACCCTCGCCGCAGACCGTGCGGGCGAGAACCGCATCAAGATGCTCTATCTCATCCCCACCTTCCACAACCCCGCGGGAATCACGACCTCCCTCGAGGTCCGTAAGAAGATCTACGAGATCGCGGTAAAATACAGCCTCGTCATCCTCGAGGACAACCCCTACGGCGAGCTCCGCTTTGCGGGCGAGGAGATCCCTACCATCAAGAGTATGGACACCGAAGGTCTCGTTCTCTACTGCTCGTCCTTCTCAAAGGTCCTCTCCGCAGGTATGCGCGTAGGCTTCATCGTCGGACCCGAAAAGCTTATGCAAAAGCTCGTCGTCGCAAAGCAGGTCGAGGACGTTCACACCAATCAGCTCTTCCAGATGCTCTGCCACCGCTTCGTCACCGAGCGCGACCTTGACGGTCACATCGAGATGATCCGCGCGATCTACCGCCGCAAGTGCGCGATAATGATGAAGGGACTTGACGAGAATCTTCCCAAATCCTTCAAGTTCACACGCCCCGAGGGCGGACTCTTCGTCTGGTGCACGCTCCCCGACGGCATCGATATGACCGAATTCGTCGCACGATGCCTCAAAAACAAGCTTGCCATCGTCCCCGGCACCGCTTTCTGCCCCGACGAGAACGGCACGTCCAATTCCGTCAGATTCAACTACTCCACCCCCTCCGACGAGCAGATCGAACGCGGCTGCGTGATCCTCGGCGAGGTCGCAAGAGAGATGCTCTCAGAAATCAAATAAAAGAGGTAACAAAAAATGATTGACAACAGACCCGTTTCCTACTCCGGCGTTCAGCCGAGCGGAAACCTTACCATCGGTAACTACCTCGGAGCGATCAAGAACTTCCCCATCTACTCCGAGCAGTATAAATGCTTCTACTGCGTCGTCGACCAGCACGCGATCACGGTACGTCAGGTACCCGCCGAGCTTCGCCGCCGCACCTACGAGACTATTGCGCTCTACATCGCTTGCGGTCTTGATCCCGAAAAGAACACTCTCTACGTTCAGTCCCACGTGCCCGCGCACACCGAAATGGCTTGGATGCTCAACTGCTTCACCATGTTCGGCGAGCTTTCGCGTATGACACAGTTCAAGGACAAGAGCCAGAAGCACGCGGACAACGTCAACGCGGGACTTTTCACCTATCCCGTTCTTATGGCGGCTGATATTCTTCTTTATCAGACCAACGTTGTACCGATCGGCGCGGATCAGAAGCAGCATCTTGAGCTCGCCCGCAACATCGTTGACCGCTTCAATCAGCTCTACCCCGACACCTTCACAATGCCCGAGCCCATCATCGCAAAATCGGGTGCAAAGATCATGTCGCTTGCCGAGCCGACACAGAAGATGAGCAAATCGGACGAAAATGAAAACGCAGTTGTCCGCATCCTTGATACTCCCGACGCAATTATGCGCAAGTTCAAGAGAGCCGTTACAGACTCGGATAGCTCGATCATCTTTGATCCAGAAAAAAAGCCGGGCGTATCCAACCTTCTTACCATCTATTCCTGCTTCTCGGGCAAGACCATCGAGGAAGCAGAGCGCGAGTTTGACGGCAAGGGTTACGGCGACTTCAAGACCGCTGTCGGTCAGGTTTGCTGTGACAAGCTCATTCCCGTTCAGGAGGAATACAAGCGTATTCTCGCAGACAAGGCATATCTTGAGGAAGTAATGAAAAAGGGCGCGGACGAGGCTTCTTACTATGCGCGTAAGACACTCTCGAAGGTCCGCAGAAAGCTTGGGTTCGTTAATTTATGAAAATAGGATTTGTTTCACTCGGCTGTCCGAAAAATCAGCTTGACACCGAGGTTATGCTTCATCACCTTCTCGACGCGGGCTACGAGATCACGCCCGACGAGACCGAGGCTGATATCATCGTCATCAACACCTGCGCCTTCATCGAGGCGGCAAAAAAGGAAGCCATCGACAATATCCTTGATATTGCCTGGTTCAAGGAAAATAAGTCGCTCAAGGGTATCATCGTCACGGGATGTATGACCGAGCGTTACCGCGAGGCGGTCCTCGAGGAATTTCCCGAGGTTGATGCTGTTCTCGGCGTCGGCTCGATCCACAAGATCGTTGAGGCTGTTAAGTACGTTGAGGAAAAGGGTCGCGGATATTCCTCCTTCCTCGACAAAAATGAAGTCGAGCTCGGCGGCGACCGCGTTCTGACCACGCCCGCGCATTGGACCTACCTCAAGATTGCGGAGGGCTGTGACAACCGTTGCACCTACTGCGCGATTCCCGATATACGCGGCAAGTTCCGCAGCCGTCCGATGGATGAAGTAGTCAAGGAAGCCGTCGGACTTGAAGAGCTCGGCGCAAAGGAGATCATTGTCGTCGCGCAGGACACCACACGCTACGGTCTCGACCTCTACGGCGAATATTCGCTCGCAAAGCTTCTCGAGGAGCTTCTTAAGGCGACGAAGACCGTCCGCTACCGTCTTCTCTATTGCTATCCCGACAAGATCACGGACGAGCTCTGCGACGTTATCGCGCAGAACGATCGAATCATCAAATACATCGACATCCCGATCCAGCACGTTGTCGGCAAGATCCTCCGCCGAATGAACCGCCATGGCGGCGAGGAAGCCGTCCGCTCGGCAGTCAAAAAGCTCCGCGAAAGAATTCCGGGCATCGTTCTCCGTTCGACCGTAATCGTCGGATTCCCCGGCGAGACCGAGGAGGACTTCGAGGCTCTCTGCGAGTTCATCAAGGAAGCCGAATTCGACCGCCTCGGCGCATTCCCCTACTCCCCCGAGGAGGGCACGCCCGCGGCTGAATTTGAGGATCAGATCGACGAGCAGGTAAAGCTCGACCGCGCCGATATCGTTATGCAGACTCAGTATTCGATAATGGAAAAGAAGAACGAGGAGATGATCGGCAAGACCATCCGCGTTCTCGTTGAGGACTTTGACCACGTTTCCGAGATGCACTTCGGACGCTCCGACGCCGACGCTCCCGAGATCGACGGCAAGATCTACTTCCGCGCACGCCGCCGTGTCGCTCCCGGCAGCTACGTCAACGTAAAGATCGAGGACACCCTCGACTACGACCTCTGCGGCGTAGCTCTGCTCATCCCCGAAAAGTGAGGCGCAAAATGGCAAAATCAAAGATGAATCTTCCGAATAAGCTGACGGTAATGCGTATGTGCCTCGTGCCCGTATGCATCGCCGCCATCCTCATCCCCGAGGCTTGGCTCGATCCCGATCTGACCGCGATCATCGCGCTCGTAATCTTCGCTTTTGCGTCGATCACCGATGCTATCGACGGCAAGATTGCGAGAAAATACAATCTCATCACCGATTTCGGCAAGTTTATGGACCCTCTCGCCGATAAATTTCTCGTCCTCGGAAGCTTTCTTGCCATCCTCTACCGCTACGAGCACCTCAAGAGCTGGCTCTTCTGGGCAGTACTCGTCGTCATCTTCCGCGAGTTTGCGGTGACCTCGATCAGACTTGTCGTAAGCTCGTCCTCTGGTGTCGTCATCGCGGCAAACTGGCTTGGCAAGGTCAAGACGGTCACGCAGATGTCCTCGATTATCGTGCTTCTCCTCGAGCCCGTGATCTATAACACCATCGAAAAGAGCGGAGTCGACCTACCCGATTTTCTCGACACCTATCCCCCCGCAACCATCGTCCTTTGCGCGCTGATGACCGTCTTCACGCTCTGGTCGGGAATCAATTATCTTGCGGCGTATTGGAGTTATCTTGATCCGGAAAAATAAGTGGACAGTGGTTAGTGGACAGTGGACAGAAAGACGCGAACCCTAATTTCAATATACCGCTGATTTATATTACGAGCCTGTAGGGACCGACGGTGCTTGCGTGGCTCGGCAGGTCCGTGGGCATTAAATTGTATATTTGGTGAAATTTAGAAACTGAAATTTTATCCTCTTGGCTTAGTGCACAGCAATATTATTATTGGGGTCGGACCGCCGAGGACGTCGGTCCCTACAGGTTATAATTTAATTTGTGCTCCTGTATTGAAAAACATTACTTTTTAATCAAGTCGCCCAAAGCAACCGTAAGTTGAGTAAAAAACCACTTACGGTTGTTCGATTTTAAGTCTAAACAACCTTTGGTGTCTTCATTTTCTGCCCCGCGAATGCTATAATTAGGGCAGAAAAAAAGAAAGGAGTCCCCCAAATGGACACAATCGGAAAAAGAATTTCGGAATACCGTAAAAAGAAAAATCTCAAGCAAGACGAGCTCGCGGAAATGCTCGGCGTTTCGCCCCAAGCCGTAAGTAAATGGGAGAACGACCTCTCCTGCCCCGATATCGCGCTTCTGCCCGAGCTTTCGCGCATACTCGAGGTCAGCATCGACGAGCTCGTTCAGGGCAAGAAGGATGAGCCCCTCGTCTCGATACTGCCCGAGGAGCAGCGCAAGGATATAAACAAGCTGATGCTTCGAATCGTCGTTGACAGTGCCGACGGCGACCGAGTAAGAGTAAATCTCCCGATGGCGCTCGTTAAGGTTGCCATCGAAACGGGAATTGCTATGCCGCAGATAAACGGCAGCGATGCTCTGAAAAATATTGACTTTGCGCAGATATTCGCACTCGTCGAAAACGGTGCGATCGGCAATCTTGTCGAGGTTGAAAGTGCCGACGGCGACAACGTTAGGATCTTCGTCGAATGAAGATAGATATAACCACCGACGAGGGCAAACGGATCTTCCTCTGGTTCCCGACAAGGCTTCTCCTAAATCGCCTTACAGTTGCAATCGGTGTTTCTTACATTAATAAAAGCAAACGCGATTACGGCATCCCGAAGTTGAAGTATTCTCAGCTTATGCCCCTCGTCAAGGAGATCCACCGCCAACGCCGTATCCAAGGCAGAAAATGGACCCTCGTCGACGTCATTTCCGCCGACGGCGAAAAGGTTAAGATTTCGCTATAAGAAATAGAAAAATCCGAAGACTTCGTTTGAAATCTTCGGATTTAATTTATAATTTCCGAGCAACGCGAGGAAATTTACCTTAACTCTGCATTCTGCACTCTGAACTCAGCACTATACTTTCACCGCTCCCTTGGGCTCGCGTTTGACCCTCGCGCTACCGTATCTCGCGGCGTTTCCGAGCGAGGCTTCGATCGCGAGCAGTCGGTTGTATTTCGCAAGCCGCTCGCTGCGGCAGGGTGCGCCCGATTTGATAAAGGGCGATCCGAGTGCAACGGCGAGATCGGCAAGTGTCGAGTCCTCGGTCTCGCCCGAGCGGTGCGACATTATCGTATTATACCCCGATGCCGCCGCCATTTCGCAGACGCGGACCGTCTCGGAGAGCGTTCCGATCTGATTCGGCTTGACGAGCACGGCGTTTGCCGCGCCCTCTCTGATGCCTCGCTCAACTCGCTGCGTGTTCGTGACGAAGAAATCGTCGCCGACGAGCATGATCCTCGATCCGAGCCGCTCGGTCATCTTACTCCACCCCACAAAATCGCGCTGATCGAGTCCGTCCTCGATCGAGAATATCGGATACCGCGCCGAAAGCGACTCCCAAAGCGCGATCAGCTCCTCGGTGTCGTAGCTCTTGCCGCTCTTCGGGCAACGGTAAAGCGACTCGGACTCGGAATACCACTCGCTTGCCGCCACGTCGAGCGCGATCTTCACGCGGTCGAGATCGTATCCCGCATCGGTGATCGCCTGACAGATGAGATCAAGCGCGGCGGTGTCGCTGTCAAGATTCGGCGCATAACCTCCCTCGTCGCCGACGGCTGTCGAAAGCCCCGACTTCTTAAGGATCTTACCAAGCGTGTGATAGATCTCGCATCCGATCTGCATAGCCTGCGTAAAGCTATCCGCGCCGACGGGCATTATCATAAATTCCTGAATATCCACGTTATTCGACGCGTGCGCGCCGCCGTTTAAGATGTTGAACATCGGAACGGGCAGGCGAGTCGCGCGCCCACCGCCGAGATACTGCCACGGGCACATCGAATATGATGCCGCAGCGGCACGCATAGCCGCAAGCGAGACGGCAAGGATCGCGTTCGCACCGAGCCGCTTCTTTTCGGGCGTTCCGTCGAGCTCGCAGAGGATCCTGTCGACCTCAAATTGCTTTGCCGCGCTGACACCCGCGAGAGCCTCTGAGATCTCGTTTCTGATGCCCTCAACCGCCTCTATGACGCCTTTACCGCCAAAGCGTCCCTTGTCACCGTCTCTCTTCTCGTGCGCCTCGTAGATACCCGTCGATGCTCCCGATGGCACGCTTGCCTTGCCGACACTTCCATCGCTGAGGATCACCGTCGCCTCGACCGTCGGATTTCCGCGCGAGTCGATAACCTCCCGCCCGCTCACCTTTTCTATTATCGGTTTATTTTTAATCATTATTTTTCTCCTCTTTTTTATTTAGTATGGCAAAATAATTCAATTATATTCCCTATACATCAGATGAAGTAATGAATAATGAAAAATGAATGATGAATAATGAATAATTGAGGAAAATTTTCTCGCAAGCTCTAAAATTAATTAATTTAAATGCTTTTTGAACAACGCGAAAAAAGCTACCGAAATTATTCATTCTTCATTTTTCATCATTCATTAAAAACACGGAGATGCCGATGGCATCTCCGTATTTTATTACTTCTTCTGCTGCTTGCACCAGACGTTCATCACCGTCTTATGCGGCAATAGCTTTACCCCAAGCACCTGCGCGCGTACGGGGAAGCCGCAGATCGATACGTCACGGCCCTTCTTCATATCGCGCAGAGCGCGGGTGATGACCTGCTCGGCGGTATAATATCTGTTGTAGTAGCTGATGGTGTCGTCATGCACGGCGGTATCGAAGAACTCGGTGAGCACCCAGCCGGGGCAAACCGCCATCATACGGATCTTGCGTCCCGCACTCTTGAGCTCACGGTTTGTTGCGCGCGAGAAGGAGAGCACGAATGCCTTCGACGAGCCGTACACATTGATAAAGGGTACGGGCTGGAAGGAGGAGAGCGATCCGAGCTGATAGATCTTGCCGCCGTCGGACATATGCGCGAGGGTATGATAGGTCATAGCCACGAGCGCCTTATCGTTAAGGTCGATCATCGCGAGCTGTTTTTCCAGCTCCATATCAAGAAATCCGCCGAAATGACCGAATCCCGCGGCGTTCACGAGTACGCGGACGTCCGCATTCTCGCTCTCGAGCATCGACTTATACTCAGCCCAGGACTCGGGCTTCGAGAGATCCATCGGGATAGCTCTCGCGGGGTTCTTGCAGACTCGTGCAATCTCCTCGAGCTTCTCCGCGCGGCGCGCGATCAGCCATACCTCGTCAAACTTTTCTTCGCCGTCGATGCGGAGGGCGAATTCACGTCCCATACCCGACGATGCGCCGGTGATAACGGCAATTTTCTTCTTATTATCCATTAAAGTGCCTCTTTTGCGTATTCCTTATTGAGCTCGCGGTACTTTGCGCTGATCTCGGTTACGATAGCGCGAGCCGCCGCTGCTGCCTCGGGAGTGACCTCTTCATCGAAATCGCAGAAGGAATTCTCGCTGATATCTCTGCCCGAGAGGGTAGCGTATACGTTGAGCGCGAGCAGATATCTGCCAATACCCTTATGCGCGTGGAAGCCGTCGCGGTGAACCGCCTCAAGACCATAGTTTGCGCGTTCCTGCCAAAGCTTATACATAACCTCGCCGTTCGGAATGATTCCCCAAGCGCGGGTATTCTTTGCCATCTGAACGTAGCAATGCTTTATTGCCTCGATCATATCTTCGGGATTGGTGAAGGAAGTGAGCTTAAAGCGGGGAGCATCGGTCTCGAAGGTCCAGGTCTGATGAACGTAGAACTTTGCCTTGGGCGCGTGGATGCGTACGAACTCGGCAAGCGCGGTTGCAAAGGGCTCATAGCTTGCTTCATCTCCGCTTTGAGGACTGCACTGCTGTGTTGCAACTACGTCCCATTCGTCCGAAAGAAGAGCCTGTGTGAGCGATACCATAATACCGCTCTTGTGACCGTTGACCTGCAGCTCGTAAGCCGCCTCGCCCGAAAGCATATTGCGGTAATGGCGGTAGAGCGAGCAACCGCCGATATAAAGATTGACTACCTTCCAGTTCTTGCCGTCGGCACGTGCGATACCGTGGAGGTAGCGAGTGGTATCCTCGCCAAAGCTGTTAGCAATAAAAAGCACTTTCATATCAATTCACCTCAGATGATCACGTAATCGGGAATGCCCTGAATGAACTTGGGGCTTGCCTCGCCCGCGATAAGGGGAAGGAGGTAGCGGCAGCATTCGTCGGTGACGTCGTTGCCTGCCTCGCTTATGAACTTATCGTCAACGACCTTGATCTTGTTTGCGATCTCGGAAACGTCGGAGTGACCGATGGTGTAGGAATATTCCTCACCCTCGCCGCGGAGGATGAGCATCATCTCGCGGGAAAGTCCCTCTGCAGCTGCCTTTACTGCTGCCTTACCTACCGAAACAGATTCTTTGAGGTCCTGAGCCGACGCGATATGAGCCGCGCATCTCTGGGGGAGGTTGAGCTCGATAGAACGGACCTTGCATCCGATCTCTGCCTTGACTGCAAGCTCGAGTGCCTTACCCGTGCCCGAAAGTTGCTTGTGACCGAACGCGTCGGTCGACTCAACGCCGATACCCTCGCAGACGTATCTGCCGTCAGCAAAACGAACGCCCTCGGAAACCGCGATAACTACGTTCGGGTGCTTCTCAAGTGCCGCGCGGACGTCGGAGAAGAACTGCTCCATGCTGAAGGTACGTTCGGGAAGATATACGTAATCGGGAGCAACGCCGTTGACTACTCTGCCGATAGCGGCGGAGGTGGTCAGCCAGCCCGAGTCGCGTCCCATGATCTCAACGATGGTGACAGCCTTGGTGGTGTAGACCGCGCAGTCGCGGATGATCTCCTGCATTGTTACGGCAATGTACTTTGCCGCGGAGGGGAAGCCGGGAGTATGGTCTGTGCCGACAAGGTCGTTATCGATGGTCTTCGGTACGCCGATGATGCGCATCTCGTACTCGTGACCCTTGGTGTATTCGGAAAGCTTTGCAACGGTATCCATGGAATCGTTGCCGCCGATATAGAAGAAATAACGGATGTTGTACTTCTTGAAGATCTCGAGCAGGCGTGCATAGACCTCTTCTCCGCCCTCTTCGCCTTTCTTCGGGAGCTTCTTACGGCAGGAGCCGAGAGCAGCCGCGGGAGTGTGCTCGAGGCGGGTGATGTCCTCGTCCTTCGCGAAGATCGCGCCGAGGTCTACAAGATCCTCGCGCAGAAGTCCCTCAACGCCGTTGCGCATACCGTAAAGGGTACCGATCGCGCCGCCGTGGGAATCCTTGTCAAGATAGCCTCTGATAACACCGGCAAGTGTTGCATTGATAGCCGCTGTAGGACCGCCGGACTGACCTACAACAGCATTTCCGTAAAGAATAGACATTGTTTTTCTCCTATATCTTGATTAATTGTTTTTCTTTTTAAGTATGAGAAGCGCGACCGCATACACGATAATAACCGCGGGTGCGCAAATAATTGCCGAAGCACAGCCTGTTGCTACCATTATACTCCCCCCGGGATCAGTCGTTTTTCTTTTTAAGCACGAAGAGAGCGCAGACAGAGGCAAGAATGATCGCTGCCGAGGAGACTGTCGAGAAGCATCCCGCAGGCTCAAGCTGAGGCTCTTCCTCGGTGGGACCGTCGCCCTCGCAATTACCCGTATCGACCTCAGCATCGGTCACGGGCTCAGTAACAGGATCGGTCACGGGCTCGGTCTCGGGTTCTGTAACGGGATCGGTCACGGGAGCGGTGTTGGCGGAGGGATCAAGGCTGATTCCGAGATGTGATGCCACAAGCTTTGCAAGCTCGACGTGACCCGCCGCATTGGGATGGATATCGTAATTGAGCATATTGGTAAGACCTGCGGCGTTTACGTTGATGACCGAGGGCGCGTCGGCGATATCAAAGCCGTAGGTAGCGCAGACGGTCTCCATCGCGGTGTTGATGCTTGCGATCATAGTGTCCGCAAAATTGCCGAAATCGCCGAATCCGAGAACGTTCTTCATCGGATTGTACTGCTTGAGGAAAAGAACGTGCGCATCGGGAGCGTTCTTCTTGATGATCTCGCCGATGGAAGCAAGATTCTTCGCGTATCTGCCGAGGACCACGCCGATCTTGGCCTGGAAATCGCTGTTGTTTGCAAGAGCCGCAAACTGATCGGGTGTTGCCGCGGTAAGCACGTTAATCGCGCCCTCAAGGCTTGTAATGTTCTTGCCCGAAAGCGAGGATGCAACAAGCGGGATCGCCTGAAGCAGATCGTTTCCGCCGATGGTCACAACGATGAAATCGGAATAGCCGAGATAATTCTCGATCTCGGGAAGGAGGGTCAGAAGATCGCTGCTCGTCGCGCCGTTGACAGCCTTATTGATGTAGGACTCTCCGCCCTTGAGAGAGAGTGCATTCGCTACCATATTTGCGTAGGAATCGCAAAGGTAGGGGGTGTCTCCCTCAACGTAATTCTCGAGGCCGTAGCCCGTTGTGATAGAGTCGCCGAGAGCAAGCATAAACTCGGGGTTTCCGGGGCTTGCCTCTGCGGCTATCACAGCCATCGAAGCCATAACTGTAAGAGCCATAATCAAGGTGATGATTCTTTTGATCGTTTTCATTGTTTTGCCTTTCACAAATTCATATTTTTACATTATATATGATACCATATTTTCAGCAATTTTTCAAGACTTTTCTTGAACTTTTAATCATCCTCTTTCCTTAATACTTGACAAAACATTATAAAAAGGTTATAATTACTTTAAACAATATAAAGGAGGAACGTTTTATGTTCAAAAAGATCTTTTCAACTCTGCTCTGCCCGATAATGCTCCTTCCGATTTTTTCATCCATCCCCTCATCCGCCGAAAAAAGCACCGAAAGCACGGCGATCCTCGGCAAATGGATCTGGGGAAGCACCGTAGCCGACCTCGGTCCCGACGGTGCCGAGATACTGATGTCGAGATGCGCCGCCGAGGGCATCACCGACGTATATCTGCTGGTCAAAGGCACCGGCGGAAAGCTCGGCTACCTCAGAACTCAGTATAAGGATATTCTCACCCGAACCGACCGCGACGTTCTGCAGGAAACGATAGACGCCGCGCATAAGAGAGGCATACGCGTTCACGCCTGGATATGCGGTGTCCGCGACGAGACCTACAAGGCAAGCCACGACGACGCGGGAATGTGGCAATATATCCGCGGACGCGACAATATCACGATAAATCCCTATGACGAAGGTTACCTTACGTACGTCGGAAACGTCGCCCGTGAGCTTGCGGCTTACGAGATCGACGGTCTGCACTTTGACTACATCCGCTACAATCACAACGCCAACGGCTGGAGCGAGAAGGATTTCGAGAATCTTGCCGCAATGGGTGCAAATATCGATCGCGTCAAGGAGCTTGTTGAGACCACCTGGGGCTACAACGGCAGGACCGCAAACTCGAATTATATTTTCAGCGCGTACAGAAACAACGACCCCGATGCCGTCATCATCGCGCAGTACCGCAGAAACAACGTCAAAAACTTTGCAAAATACGTGATAGAACAGGCAAAATCGGTCAATCCGAATTTGATCTTCAGCGCGGCTACGATGCCCGACGGCGCATACGACAGCTACACCGCTGATATGCATTACGGTCAGAATTATTCCGATATGTCAGAGCTCTTCGACTATATCTGCCCCATGGCTTATTCCGGCTCATACGGAAAGGGCGAGACCTGGGTTACAGAGGTCGCAAAGGGCGCGATCGACAAGGGCAACCGTGTCGTTGTGGGCATTCAGGTCTTTGAGAACGTGACAAGCTCGAAAATTATGGCTGAAATGGAGAATATCCGAAAGCTTATGCAGGACTCGAAATACGGAAGCGGGGTTCTCGGAGCTATGTTCTTCCGCTCGGGAACCTTTGAGTACGCAAAGGCGACCTGCGATACCGTAAACAAGATAATCACCGTCAAGCTTGAAAACACGGGTACGGGAAATTACACCAAGGTTCGCATCGACGGCAAAAACGGAATCAAATTCACCGAAGCCGCCATCGGAGAAGGCATCGATCCCGATACCGACGCAACCGTATCCTCGAGCGGATCGAACGTCACCTTCAAGGAAAACGGACTTCTCCGCGGAGGCAAGAGCGGATATCTCTATCTGAAATACGAGGGCGAGATAGATCCCTTGAAGCTCCCCGCGATCGTCCGCATCTACCGCTCAAGCGAGCTGCTCATCTATACCGCAGTCTGTGACGCAAGCGACAGCATTGCGGATATGGGCAAGCCCGAATTTCCCGAGCCCGAAGTCACAACACCCGAGACCACGGAAGCCGAGGTCACAACTGTCGAATCCACCGCCGAGGAGCTCCCCGAATCCGAACCCGCAGAGGAAACCGAACCCTCGGCTCAGGGCGATGACAAAAAGCCCTCTTACGTCTTACCGATAGCGATCGGTGCTGCGGTTGCAGCGGTTGGAGTGGGAGTGGCGGTATTGTTAAAACGAAAGAAGAAGACAAAATAAATAAGCTTTTTGCAACGCAAAAAGCTACGTAATAAATCATCGCGTAGCGAAGTATGGAATTGCGATGAAGTCGCGTATGGAATCAACACGAAGTGTTGTATGGCATCAAGCCGTAGGATGCATGCAGAGCATGATGATATAGCCGAAGAGAGCCGAACACATAAGCTCTGCGGCGATAAATTTTCGCGTCTTTCGGCGTGATATATCTCGCAAGGTTAATACCTTGCTTCGCTACATCCCACCAAAATCCATCAAAAATTTATTCGCCGGAGAGTGCGAAGCAGTTTTCATCGAGCAAATATTCGGATAGACAAAGAAAAAATTCGATGCAAGATATTAATCTTACGAGGATTTTTTCTGCAGTATATGCGGATATTTGCCGATGAAAACCTTATGTGTTCGGCTCTCTTCGGCTATA
>JAZQXP010000037.1:0-3410 GCA_045632925.1 Eubacteriales bacterium
CGAACACATAAGGTTTTCATCGGCAAATATCCGCATATACTGCAGAAAAAATCCTCGTAAGATTAATATCTTGCATCGAATTTTTTCTTTGTCTATCCGAATATTTGCTCGATGAAAACTGCTTCGCACTCAGCGGCGAATAAATTTTTGATGGATTTTGGTGGGATGTAGCGAAGCAAGGTATTAACCTTGCGAGATATATCACGCCAAAAGACGCGAAAATTTATCGCCGCAGAGCTTATGGGTTCGGCTCCCTTCGGCTATAGCCGAAGACTATGTCCAAAAACATAATTTGAGCGGAAACAAGGCATCCCCCGCCCCGCGCGGATCTGTCGGTTTTCCAAAGGAAAACGGCGGTGTTCAGCCGCCGAGACAGATCCGGCTTTTGCCGTAGGCAAATATGTTCAGAGCGAGGGGGTGGGTCCCTATTGAAGGCGCACGATTTTCGCCATCCGTATAAAGACAATTATTGCTATGCAGTGCAGCCGAAATAGCTACACAAAATAATAATTTGACTTTTCGCGCGATATATGGTATAATATAATGAATTATTATGTTATCGTTTCCGGAAGGAGTTTTTCAAATGGATGAGAAAAAGCTTCGGCTTATACATACCGTGTGCGGATGCCTGATCTCCGCCGCGCTGATAGCGGCGGCGGTCTGTCTGATAATTTCCGCGCACACGATCTACACCTCGGGTGATTCGCCCTACACCCCCGAAAGCATCGGCGCGGAATACGACAAGATCGCAATTCCGCTTTGGGTCGCAATTTCCGCCGTTTTTGCGGGAATCATACTCAACATTGTTCTCTCCGCCCCCAAATCCAAGGCAAAAGCGCTGAAGGATCCATTTATTCGCCTCCGTATCATGCAAAAAAAGCTTCCCGAAGGCGTTCTCCACGACGGCATCGACCGTCAGCGCACTCTCCGCAGGATCTATCGCGCTGTCTGTGCCATCCTCTGCGCTGTCGCGTTCATCCCCGCGATCATCACCCTTTGCGACTATGATTCCTTCACAGTCGGCAATCTGACCCCCGCGCTTCTCCGAGTCGTAACCATGCTCGCGATCGGCGCGATCATCTCGGGCGTTCTCCTTTTTGTCCTTTCCATACTCGAGAGCAAGAGTGCCGAGCGTGAAATCGAATGGACAAAAGTTGCTATTTCTTCAAGCAAAAAATCCGAAGAAAAAGCTCCGAAAAATAACGATAACAAGATAAAGATCGCGCGTCTTATTCTCCTCGGAGTAGCGTGCGTTCTCATTATCATCGGGCTGACTCAGGACGGATTTTACGACGTTCTGCAAAAAGCGATCCGCATTTGCACCGAGTGCATCGGTCTCGGTTAAGGAGGTAGAATTATGAAGATCAAAGAATGGTTCGCCTCGCACAAGCCGACGAAGCGTCGCCTCATCCAGCTCTACGCCGCCCTTCTCTTCAACGCGAATCTCAAGGGATTCGGCAACGGACGCATTTATCAGGGTCCGCTCAAGGGCATCTGCGCACCCGGCATCAACTGCTATTCCTGCCCCGCAGCATCCGCGGCTTGCCCCCTCGGCTCGCTGCAAAACGCGCTGACCGCGGCAAACAAGTCGATCCCATATTATATGGTCGGCATCATCCTGCTCTACGCGCTCCTCTTCGGCCGTTGGATCTGCGGATTCCTTTGCCCCTTTGGATTCATTCAAGACCTTATTTATAAGATCAAAACCCCAAAAATCAAGAAAAATCGTCTGACCAAGATACTTTCGAAGCTGAAATACGTCATCCTTGCCGTTTTCGTCTTCGCGCTGCCCCTCATCTACTCCTTCCGCGAGTTCGTACTCCCCGCATTCTGCAAATACATATGCCCCGCGGGAACGCTCGAGGGCGCGGTCGGACTCCTCTCCAACGAAAACAACGAGAATATGTTCTCGATGCTCGGCCCGCTCTTCACTTGGAAATTCTTCCTCCTTGTCGTATTCATCACGGGCGCGGTCTTCATCTACCGCTTTTTCTGCCGTTTCTTCTGTCCGCTCGGACTCATCTACGGTCTATTCAACAAGATCTCCTTCATCGGAGTTTCTGTTGACAATGCCAAATGCATCGAATGCGGACGCTGCCTTTCGGTCTGTAAAATGGATATTTCAAAGGTCGGCGACACAGAATGTATTCAATGCGGCGACTGTATCTCCGAGTGCCCGACCTCTGCGATCTACCGCCGAGGCCCGCGTTTCCTGATCGATCCCGGCGCACCCGACGGCACCGTGGACGAAAAGACCGCGAAGAAAAATAGGATCGGCAAGCGCATCGTCGCCGCCGTCCTCGCAGTCCTTCTTCTCGCTTCGCTCGTCTACTACAACCTCATCGACAAGGCTCCCGAGGCAGTTACGGGCGCCGAGGTCGGACAGATGTGTCCCTCCGAGGAGATACCGCTCTACAATTCGGATCAGACCTTCGGCTTCAGCGTGACCACGACGAACAGCCGTGTCCGCGTTATCAACTTCTGGGGCACCTGGTGCGGTCCCTGCGTTGCAGAGCTTCCGCACTTTGACGAGCTCGCAAGCGAATATGAGGGCGAAGCCGTCTTCATCGCGATCCACTCGAGCTACGCGGCAAACACCGCCTCGGACTACGTTCTTGAGAATTACGCAGACTCGAAGATGCTCTTCGGTCAGGGCGACGAGACAGACTCCTACTTCTACTCGCTCGGCGGAGGCGATACCTGGCCGATGACGGTCGTGCTCGACGCGGACGGAATCATCACCGCAAGATTTGACGGATCGGTGGATTATGAGACGCTCAAAGCGGCGATTGAAGATGCACTTGATTAATTATCGCGGCGTTGCCGCGAACGATGATCCGCTACGCGGAATGATAGTCGGCTTCACCGAATGATGATTTGCCTGCGGCAAAATGAAGGTTAATTTCCTCGCAGAAATGCGAGGAAATTTTCATTTTATCAAAAAAAGTGGGAAAGTTTGATCAAACTTTTCAAAGTTTGCGGGGTTTGGGGCAGAGCCCCATTTCAATGCAAAAGCTTCAGCTTTTGCTACTGTGCTTCAAAATTCTGAAGCTCCGCTTCTGAATTTTGGATAGAGTCAATCCTTCCCGAATGTAGGGAAGGATTGCGCTCTATCACCCCCGCGCGCCCTGATCGGGCGCGCGTCAGATTGCTGACAAACCTTTTTTCTAAAAAACGATATGTCAAAGTTCACAAAAAACAGATAAACAGCTATGTTCGCACTTGCAAGTCGGAGGCCAAGCGGTCTTAGGAAGACAATACTCAGGAACAACTCCTTGGCTCACAGAACGACATGGCTACGATCCGACTTCCCTGATCGGGCGCGCGTCAGATTGCTGACAAACCTTTTTTCTAAAAAACGATATGTCAAAGTTCACAAAAAACAGATAAACAGCTATGTTCGCACTTGC
>JAZQXP010000038.1:0-1127 GCA_045632925.1 Eubacteriales bacterium
TAGAGTGCGCCGACGCTGCGGCTCACTACGCCCGAAATAAACTCTTCGATAATCATCTTTGTATATGGTTTTTAATTGTTTTCGCGCGGCAAATTTACGCAAAAATCACGAAGAACGGTAATTTTTTGCGCAATAAGCTAAAATAATTCATGCCGAAGGGCGTGTTTTGCTAAATAGCCTTGTACAAAACTAAATCTTAGTGCGCCTGAATGCTCTCGCAGTCCCCGAACTTGCCCGCTGCAATCAAAATAAATAATTGTGAATCGTGAATTTTGAATTTTGAATTGAAAAAAGCCGCGCTCGTTTCAGAGCGCGGCTTTTTTCTAAAATGTGAATCCCAATCGTTTACTCCTCCTTGAACGATCCGAACGAGTAGCCCAATTTTTTGAGCTTGCGGATCATCTTGTCGAGTTGGTTATAGAGCTTGTCGGTACGCTCCTCGTTAGTGCCCGGGTGGATCAGGATGATCGCGCCGTTCAGTCCTTCGCGCTCCTCCTTTGCCCAGAAATCCTTCAAGATAGCCTTCGACGAACGATAACCCTTCATCCCCGGAGTGGTGTAGTCGGCATTGGTGTACGAATCCTCGGTCAGATTGATGGGCACCAAACCCATCTGCACTGCTACCGCATTCGACTCTGACGAATAGTGCTCGTAAGGCGGCATATAGGCGCGAATCTTCTCGACATCGATACCCATACCTGCCAGCTCGGCCATATTGGCGTCGAGATCCACGCGCACCTCCTCGGGAGTTACGAGCGGCGTGTGAGCATCATCCCAATCAGCATAGAGCAAATGCTTGTCCGAGTGGGGAGCAACGTAGTGTCCCGCGTCGATAATTGCCTGCACAGCCTCGCGATTTACGCGCACGCAGTTACCCGTTACGAACCACGAACTCTCGATGTTGTGCTTAGCGAGAGTTGCCAATACCGTAGGTACGCCCTCGAAGTTGTAATCGCCTGTGAAACAGAGGTAAATGCGCTTCTCCTCGGGATTCATACGGCGCACAGCTCCAAAGCGATCGAGCTGTGCACCATCGAATTTATCTACTTTTTTTTTACGTCCTTGCCGAGTGCGCTGAGCGTCGAGAGATAGTAGGTCATCGATGCCGTACCGTCCATCGTAGGCTC
>JAZQXP010000039.1:0-1577 GCA_045632925.1 Eubacteriales bacterium
GCAAACATCATCACGGGCTCGCGCATTGTATTGAGTCTGCCTCTCCTATTGATACCGCTGACATCGGCGTGGTTTTGTGTGATCTATCTGCTTTGCGGACTCAGCGATATGATAGACGGCACTGTGGCAAGAAGGACAAACGGTGCAAGTGAATTCGGAGCAAGGCTTGATACGGTGTCGGATTTCGTGTTTATGACCGTGGCTCTGATCAAGTTCCTGCCGCATCTTCCTATCCCCGCATGGCTGTGGATATGGTTCGGCGTTATCGCTATGATCAAGCTTGGAAACGCGGCTTGGGGATTTGTTCGCACGAAGGAACTCATATCCCCTCATACGCTTCTGAATAAGATAACGGGGCTGTTGCTGTTCTTTTTACCTATGACTTTAGGCTTTGGTGACCTGACGTACACCTTGCCGATCGTGTGCACCGTCGCAACGGTCGCGGCGATTCACGAGGTATATTTTACATATTCGGAGAAAAAACATGATACTTGAAACAGAGCGTCTCATTATCAGAGAATATACGTCGGGCGATTTTGATGCCTTGTACGAAATTCTCTCGGATGCGGAAACAATGAAATATTATCCTAAGCCCTATGATGAAAATGGAGTTCGTCGTTGGATCAACTGGTGTATTGACAGCTATCGGCAGTATGGCTTCGGACTTTGGGCGCTGGAATTAAAGGAGACTGGTACATTTATCGGTGATTGCGGCATCTCTATGCAAAACATCGACGGTGAAATTCTTCCCGAAATCGGTTATCACGTTCACAAAAAATATTGGCGTCAAGGCTATGCCAAGGAGGCATGTGCCGCCGTCAAGGATTGGTTTTTCAAAAACACAGAGTATGATAGCGTATATTCGTATATGAATCAAGAAAACGTTGCCTCCTATGCCACTGCTGCTGCAAACGGTATGACGAGGTTCAAGGCGTATGAGGATGGCGAGGAAGCACTGTTTGTGTATAGGATCACGCGCGATGAGTGGCAAAAAGCGAGGAATGAAAATGATTGATCATTTGGAAACAAGTCGTCTTATTCTTCGCCCATGGCGTGAGGATGACGCGGAGGATTTATATACATACGCAAGCGCCCCCGAGGTAGGCCCACCTGCCGGATGGCCGCCTCACACCAATGTGGAGCACAGCCGGGAGATCATTCGCACGGTGCTGTCCGCGCCCGATACCTTTGCCGTGTGTCTGAAAGAGAACGGCAAGCCCATCGGCAGTATCGGCTTTCACCGCAACGACCTTGCCGAGGATGACGATGAATACGAGCTCGGCTATTGGATCGGCAAGCAGTTCTGGGGGCAGGGACTCATTCCCGAAGCCTCCCGTGAGATGCTCCGCTATGCGTTTGAAGATCTCGGAATGAACCGCATTTGGTGCGGCTATTACGACGGCAACGAGAAAAGCCGTCGCGTGCAGGAAAAACTCGGCTTTGTCTATCAGCGCAAGACCGAGGGCATCGAAGTGTCGCTGCTCGGTGAGATCCGCACGGGGCACTCGAGTCTTATGACCAAGGAGCGTTGGCAGAAGGTCGGGCTGTTCCGTCAACAGAAGAAGTTGCTTGATACC
>JAZQXP010000040.1:0-1194 GCA_045632925.1 Eubacteriales bacterium
GACATGATCTCGCGCGTAAAATCCATCTGCGCTAAAAGCTTCATAACCGCGCAATCCGAAACGAACGAACTTATTTCACGAGAGGTGCAGCAGGGCTTTTCTGTAAAATCGACAATCCGTGACGTCATCGCCGAAGAATCAAGAAGCATCTTAACGCCGAATTCACGCGTCATTCTCATCCCCAAGGAGTCCATCATTCCAAGAACCGTCTTCAAAACCTGAACACACTGGAGATCTTGCAGAATGCGCCTTAACTCAACAGCGTCGCGCGAAGGCGAAGCGCTCGCGAGATCCGCCCCGCATCCCTTAATAAGAAAATCGGTAGCGGCATCCATCGCCCCTGCGCCGCGAGAGGCGAGAATCGAACGGAAACAATCTTGAGGAGACTTAAAGCCGAGAATCTCACTGCGGTAAAGATCTCTAAGGCTGCTCATCTCCTCTGGAGTCGTGGAGCGCGCATTAACCTCATTGGCGAGATTTATACCGGCGCGCACTTCACCGCCCTTTTCCTTCATCAGCGACTCGCGCGTCGAATCGATGAGAGATTTAATATCGCCTTCGTCCGAATCGAGCGCCGCCGAAAGAATGTCCAGCATCGCGAATTGATGCGAAGGATCGGATGAAAGCTTCTCTAATATCCCCGAAAAGTTCTCGAAAGACGGCAGATTGCCGTTCTCTCGATTCTGCCTCAATAATTTAAGAAGATTGTCCATCTCCTTTTTATCGGGCATATCGGGCATGGTTTTCATCCACTTTTCGACAGCATCGGCGTACAAAGAGCGATGACGCGTTTCGCCGAGCTTTCGGTCAGAAATCTTCTTCGCCGCTTTTTCTTCAAACTGCATCGAAAGCTCTTCCATCGAATCCATCAATTCAGACGCGGCATCATTCTGCACAACGACTGTCGCGCCGCCGAGACGCCCGCTTTCGGCAGTTTTCGCCGGGCTTGGAGTATCGATGACGCCCGGCATCATCGTATCCATCCTGTCAAAGCGGATGGGATTTCTTAAAAACTGGGCTCCGTCAAACGCCATTGGAACCCTCCACCCACACTATCTGCGGACCGTAAAAATCAAGCGAAAGAGAAGTTTTTCTCTTGGGGATGAATAAATCGCGAAGTTTAACACGCCCTGCAACGCCGACAGGATCCTTACCGGTCCACGCGACCGCGGCCTCACGCTTTACACACAAAAC
>JAZQXP010000041.1:0-2196 GCA_045632925.1 Eubacteriales bacterium
CGTATACGTTGAATTTCTTTCGGTTGCCGTCGGGGAGTCTTGGGAAGTAGCTTCCTTCCCACAGGTGATCGTTGATCTGATACACGCATCCTGTGCCACTCTTGCGTACCTTTGGCTTCCACGGCTCGAAATTTTCCTCAATTTCGCTCGTTTGCGGTTGCCTTGGCTCATCCTTCGCTTCGGGCATCGGAGCGTCTGTACCGCCGATTTCCCGGTCGATTTTCACCGCCGCTTGCGCTCTCATGGTGTCGGTCACGTGGCTGTATATGTTCAGCGTGGTTTCCGAGCTTACATGTCCTATCATGGCGGAGAGCGTTTTCACATCCATGCCGTTTTCAAGTGCCATCGTTGCGAAGGTGTGCCGTAGGTCGTGGAAGCGAACGTGCTTGCAATGCGCTCTTTCAAGCATGATGCGGAAGCGTTTGGTGATCGCCGTGGGATTTCTCGGCTCTCCCTCTTTCACGGGGGATGGGAAGATCCAATCGTATTTTGCCGTCTTTTTCATCTCTCGCAGTAGATCGAGCATATCGGGCGGAAGGAGGATGGTTCTGATCGAGCTTTTGGTTTTCGGTACGGAGATGCCCTTGGTCGTAAGCTGCCGTTTGATATTCAGCTCGCCTGTTTCGAGGTTCAGATCTCGCCATTTAAGTCCGAGTATCTCGCCACGGCGCATTCCCGTGGTCAGCTCGAGTAGGAACATCTCGTAGTAGCCCTCGTCATAGGCTTGATTTAACAGCCTTACGATCTCGTTTTGCGTTAGCACCTTCATCTCTCCGTTCTTCTTTGGCGGTAGCTTACAACCGATTGAGGGGTTTCTCGTTATGAGTCCTTCCTCAACCGCCTTTTCAAGCGACGATCTGCAGAGTGCGTGGCAGGAGCGTACCATTCGGTCGGATACGCCTGTGCCTTTCAGCTCCACGTTGACTTTTCTGCCTGTGCGTTTGAGCTTTGCGTAGAATTGCTGTAGGTCGTCCTGCGTAAGCTTGGAGAGTGGTATTTTACCTACGCTTGGGATGATGTGACCGTATATGCGGTTCTCATAGGTTGCCTGCGTTGTCGGTCGGAGCTTGGGGCTTGAGAAGTATTTATACCAGAAGTCTATCCATTCTCCGAAGGGCATGTCCGGCTTCAGCTTTTCTGCGGTTCTTCCGCATTCTTCCTTCAGCCTTTCAAGCTTTTCGACGCACTCGCTCTTGGTGTGAGCAAGTACGCTTTTGGTCTTGGGTTTGCCTTTATCGTCATAGCCTATGACGACTCTGCCTTCCCACCGACCGTCCTTGCGAAGGCGTACTGTGCCTTCGCCGTTTTTGCGTTTTTGTTTTGCCATAGTATTATTCCTTTCTCATAAAATTTTGCATCATTCTGCCTACCACGTCGGAGGCGTACTTTTGCATGTCGCTTGTTACGTGGGTATAGGAGTCGTGCGTGAAGCTCGCATCGGTGTGACCGAGCAGCCCCGATAATGTCTTGGCATCGACACCGCCCTTCATCGCATGGGTTGCGAAGGTGTGCCGTAGGTCGTGGAAGCGTATCAGCGGTAGCTCGGCATGCTTTAGGAGCGTTTTCAACTTCTTATACGCTGAGTCGGGATGCAGAGGCTCATTGGGGTTCATATAGTGTGGGAACACCCATTCGTTTATTGCTTCCGTCCGTTTTCTTTCAAGGAGCGACTGCACGCTCGGAGGCATGATGATTTTTCTCACACCTGCACCTGTTTTGGTTTCGCCGACGGTGATGCCGTTTCCTCGGCTTCTGCCTACGGATCGCCTGATGCACAGCGTTCCGTCATCGAAGTTGATATCACTCCACTTAATACCGCATATCTCACCTCGGCGAAGTCCCGTCATGATCTCCACGTAGAAGAAGTCATGCCAATACGGCTCATGCTTGATGATTTCCATAAATCTGTCAAGCTGCGTATCGTCAAGCACCTGCTTCTCGGTATAGGTTTTCTTCGGGATAGTAGTACCTTTTGTTGGATTGCGGACGATAAGCCGTTCCTTGACTGCCATCTCCAAGGCTTCGTGGAGCATGAGGTGGATTCGTCTGACCATGCTGTCCGACAGCTCATATCCGTGCAAAGGATGGGGCTTCACTCGACCTTCCTTTTTTATCTTACTGTAGAATTTTTGAATATCCGCTGTGGTGAGGGATGTGAGTGGCTTGTCACCGAGGAAGCGTTTCACTTGATGCTCT